>NZ_CP107921.1:0-600000 GCF_036014215.1 Streptomyces sp. NBC_00440 | reverse complement strand
TCCGGCCCTCGGGGCTGACCGCTGTCGCCTCGACGATGATCAGGCCGGCGCCTCCGGCGGCCCGTGCGGCGTAGTGCGCGAAGTGCCAGTCGTCGGCGACGCCCGTGCCGGGCCCCGAGGTGGCCGCCGAGTACTGGCACATGGGCGGCATCCACACGCGGTTGGGGAAGGTCAGCGACCGCAGGGTGTACGGCTCGAAAAGGGCGCTCACGACAGGCTCCATTCACAACGGCGTCGGGACGCTCGTACGATACCCGTCGTAGTACGGTGAATGTCAAACTACGATGGAACTCGTACAATGGGGCTGTCCCCGGACCCGTCCGGACCCGCCCGGGTCCGAATGGAGGCCCGAATGAAGGAGAGCCGTCGTGGCGACCGCAACGACCAGCCGTGCACTGGCCCATCCGGCGCGTGACGAGATCCGCCTGGACGGCGTGCTCCATGCGCTGGCCGACCCGATGCGGATGTGTGTGGTGCGGGAACTGGCTTCGGACGGCGGTGAGTTGTCCTGTTCCCGGTTCGTGCTCCCGGTGACCAAGTCGACCACCACGCACCACTTCAGGGTGCTGCGCGAGAGCGGTGTGATCCGGCAGATCTACCGGGGGACCGCGAAGATGAACGTGCTGCGCAGGGACGATCTGGACGCGGTCTTCCCCGGTCTGCTGGACAGTGTCCTGGCCGCGGCCGAGGCGGAGGCGTCACGGGAGGCGTGAACCTCCGCCGCCGTCAGCGCGGCGAGGTGGCGGCGGGGTCGGTCCCGCCGGCTCTGTCGGTCCCTTCGGTCTTGTCGGTCCCGTCGGCCGGGGGTGCCCCCAGGCTCCAGTCGAGTCCGTACCGCTGGAACAGCTCGGCCCGCAGTCGCGCGTGCGGCATGGGCGCCCCCGGCAGCAGCTGGGCGAAGACCGTGCCCATCAGCTGAGCACGCAGCAGAGGGTAGTCGGTGTCCGGGTCGGGTGATCCGTACCGCTCCACGGCCGAGCGCAGGACCCGGGCGAGCTGCTGCTGTTCGGGGCACTGTACGAATCCCTGCTCCTGGAGGATTCCGGCCATATGCGTCCGCATCAGTACGGGGTGGTCGGCGGCCAGCCCCAGGATCGCGTCGATGGCCCGCGCCAGCAGCTCCTGCCCGTCGTCGGTGCGCGGCTCACGCTCCATGGCCGCGGTGAGCGTGCGGTGCATCAGGCGGTGCACCGCGGACTGCAGCAGATACCGCTTGCCCGGGAAGTAGTACGAGACGAGACCGCGGGCGGATCCGGCGCGGTCGGCGATGTCCGCCAGCGTCGTCGCCTCGTATCCGCGCTCACCGACAAGATCCACTGTGGCCTGCAGCAGCCGCTCGCGGGAACGCCGCCGCAACTCCTCATTGACCGATTGGCTGCGCGGGGACATGCTTTACTCCTGCGTTGACTGGCTCTCAGCCAACTATAATCAGCGCATCCTGCAAAGGGCCCCGTCAGGGGCTGTTCTGCGGGCATCGTCCGGACCGGGCGGCGCGGGGGACCGTCCGGTTCGGATTTCCTGCTGCCTCCCCCCGGTGATTTCCGGCTTTTTCAGGTGGTTCCGGCAGTTCCCCGCCGGGCTGACCCGGGCGCGCCCCTCCTGTCAGCCGACGATATCCAGCACCGGGCGGAGTGCGTCCGGGCGCTCGGCGACCGGGAGGTGGTCCACGAAGTGGACCGCGCAGCCCAGATTCCGGGCACCGCCGTCGGCGCGGCGCTCGTCGCCGACCATCAGGGTCTCGCCGGGATCCTGGCCCAGCGCCTCGCAGGCGGCGCGGAAGAGCCGGACGTCGGGTTTCTGGACGCCGTGCTCGTACGACAGGGTGTAGTGGTCCACGTACGGATCGACCCCGTGGGCGCGGAACACCGGCCGCAGGTCCCAGCCGATGTTGCTCACCACGCCGACCCCGATCCCGCGGGCGTGCAGGGTGCCGAGCACCTCGGCCGTGTCCGGGTAGGGGCTCCAGGCGTCCGGTGTCCTGTGGCGTGCGTAGAGGGCGTCGTACAGTGCCGGATCCGGCAGCTCGACCTGGCGGGCGAGGCCCGTGAACGCGGCGCGGTGCTGCTCGGCGCTCTCGTCGCGGGATGCCCACAGCCCGGCGAGCGAGGGCGGCACCCGCTGAGGGGTGGGGCCGCCGGGTTGTGCGCCCGCAGCGGTCAACTCCGCTGTGCGGAGGGCGAATTCCTCCTGGTCCAGCGTGATGCCCGCCTCCTCCAGGGTGGCCCGCAGCCACGTCGCGACAGACTCGGCCCGGAAGAGGGTCCCGGAGAAGTCGAAGAGTACGGCCTTGATCGTCCCCTTGATCGTCATGGGGGCATTCTTCCCCGTCCGGCTGTCGCGACAGTCACCGGTATCGCTGCCGTCATGGCTAGTGCCACGGCAGGCAACGTTTGCCCCGTCGCGACGCCCGGCACACACTCTCGCCGCACCGGCCGAAAGCCCAAGTACGTCCAGTACAAGGGCTTCCGGCCGGCACGCCGAGAGCACGCACCGAACGCCGCTCCTTGACGGGCAAACCTTGCCTGCCGCGGCACTAGCCGAGCGCGCGCAGCCCGGGGATGAACGCCACCAGCAGTGGCACGACCGGCACCAGCGAGGCGGCGGCGGTCAGCCGCAGCCTGCGGCCGGCGGTGAGGCGCGGGGCCGCGTTCAGCAGCCGGTCGACTCGGTGCGGAAGCTCCGCGTCGGGGGTCGGACAGGGGCCGAAAACCCCGCGGTGCTCGTTGAGTTGGACCAGCGCCAGCGCTATGGTCAGCCGCCCGAACCGGCGCGAGGCCACATCGTCGGCGGCCAGCTCCACCAGCCGGTGCATCTCGTTGCGGAAGGCGGCGAAGACCGGAATCTGCGGGAAGCCCACGGCCAGCGCGGCCGAGCAGTGCAGCAGCCAGTCGTGACGGGCCCGCGCGTGGCCCTGTTCATGGGCGAGCACGGCATCGAGCTGATGGCCTTTCAGCCCCCGTAGTGCCCCTGTGGTGATGACCAGTTGGGGAGCCGAGCCGGGCAGCCACCACGCGTCGGGGCGCTCGCCCTCCAGCACGACGAGGCGCTCGCTGCCGGGTTCCTCGCCGGGCAGCACGGGGGAGCGCACCAGCAGTTCCCCGCGGCTCCGCCGGCGTGCGGCCCGCGCGCGGCGGATCTCCCGGGTGAGCATCGCGGCCGTCCAGACACCACCGGCGGCCAGCACCGTCGCTGTCGCCGCCGACCACTGCGCGTATGTGCCGAGGGCGTACGCCTCCACCACGGCGTGCGGGGCCGGGGCGAAGACGTGGCCCCGCACGAGCTGCCAGGCCGCCGAGGCGCTGAAGGTCATCGCCAGCGCGAAGCAGAGCAGTACAGCGGCAACCACGCACTGCCACACCCACAGCGCCACCACGGGCTCCCGCTCGGGCCACTGGGCGCGTGCCAGAAGCCGCGGTGCCGCAACAGCAGCCACGGCTCCGAGTAGCAACAGCGCTAGGGAGACCACCATGGTCGTCAGTTTATGGAGTCGGTGTGTCGCCGGGGTATGGCCTGGCTCCGCAAGTGACGCAGGACACGGCCTGGTTCCGCCCAGGAGTGGGGAAACTGTCCTGTTCGGTGTCGCTCGCGGATGCGGAGTCTCAACTGCCGGTCAGGGTGCGGCCGAGGAGCGAGAGCAGGCAGTCCCAGTGGCGCTGCACCGCGGCGGGGTCGAAGGCCTCCGTGTCGGACATGGTGAAGCCGTGGACGGTGCCGGGTTGGATCTCGGTGGTGTGGCGGACACCTGCGGCGTCCAGGGCCTGGTTGAGCGCGCTGAAGGTCTCGGGGGTCATGTCGCCTTCGGCGAGGCCGAGGTGTACCTGCGCCCTGACCTCGGGGAAGAGGTGGTGCGGGCTTTCGGGCGCGTCCGTGACCAGGGGGCTGGGGTGGAATCCGGCGACGGCGGCCACCCGGCCCGGGTGGGCCGCTGCGGTGCGCATCGCCAGGGCGCCACCCATGCAGTAGCCGATCGCGGCGACCGGTCCGGCGCTGACCTCGGGCCGGTCGGTGAGGAAGCCGAGGTAGGCGTCGGCGTCCCGCAGGGCGCGTTCGGGGGTGTGCGCCTCGATCAAGGGCATCAGCTGGGCGAAGACCGCGGGCCTGACCTCTTTCCCGAGGTACGCGGGAAGGTCGGTCACCGGCGCCGGACCGTGCCGGTAGTAGAGGTTGGGGACGAGTACGCAGTACCCGTGCCCGGACAGTTCGCGGGCCATCTCCCGCAGCACGGGCCGCAGGCCGAAGGCGTCCGGATACATCAGCACCCCGGGGTGCTGCTCGCCTCCGTCGGGGAAGGCGGCGAAGGCGTCGGCCCGGCCGTCCGCTGTGGGAATCCGCAGTGTCCTGGTGTGACTGCTGTTCGCTGGTTCCTCGACTCTGGTGTTCGCGTGGTGGGGCATGGCGGGTAAAGTACAACGTGTAGGGCAGCGAATGCAATGGTCATTGCAGTTTCCGCTTACGGGTACCTTGACCAGGGCGGCAGGGGCAGAGAGGGCGGTCACCCATGAGGCAGGGCCAGGCGGAGAAGCGGGCGGCCATCCTGCGGGGCGCGCGCAAGGTCTTCGGGCGTGACGGCTATACGCGTACGAGCATCGAATCGATCGCCAAGGAGGCCGTGGTCTCCACCCGCACGATCTACAACCACTTCCCCGGTGGGAAGGCCCAGCTCTTCAGGGCCGTGGTGGTCGAGGGCTCGGAGCCGGTCGTCGAGGCACGTCTCGACGCGATCGACCGGCGGCTGTACAAGGTCACCGCGGCCGAACTGGAGCAGGACCTCGTCGAGTTCGTACGGGCCTGGGTCGCCTCGTCGCACCGGTTCGCCGATCATTTCGCGGTCGTCCGGCAGATGCGGGTCGAAAGTGCCCATCTCCCTCAGGAGTTCCTCACGGCCTGGCGGCAGAGCGGACCGCAGCGGGCTTCCGACGCGCTGGCCGAGCGGTTCGAGCGGCTGGCCGCCGACGGGCTGCTCGTGACGGACGATCCGGCGCGGGCGGCCCGCCACTTGCTGCTGCTCACGGTGGCGGAGATCAACGAGCAGAGTTTCCACGGGGCGTTGCCGCTCCCGGACGGGGCGGAGGACGCGATCATCGAGTCGGGGGTACGAGCCTTTCTCCAGGGATACGCGCCGCGTTGATCCCTTCTTGAGGGCAGGGTGTGTGCCGGGCGGAGCCGCCCCCCCTCCGGCTTCACGGCCCGCGCCGGCCTCTCGATTCGAAGAGCCGCAGTCTGGCCGCCCACAGCTCCCACAGCTCTCCCGCTCTGGTTCCGTCGCCCTGCCCGGGTCAGATCGTCAGCAGCATCGCGAACATGGCCATTCCCATGGCCAGCCGGCAGGCGAGCGCCAGCTCCGGACGGGCTCCCCAGCCGATGGCACCAGCGGGCCCGCCACCCCCCGTTGCCACCGACACCGCGGGGACCAGGGTGGCGCCCGTGCGCAGGACGTACACGGCGTAGTAGGCCAGCAGCGCCCCGGTGAGGAGCGGTATCCCTCCGGCCGAGTGCGACGCGTGCTCCATGGAGCCGCCACTCATGGCGCCGCCATCCATGGCGCCGCCATCCATGGCGCCGCCATCCATGGCGCCGCCATCCATGGCGCCGCCATCCATGGCTCCGCCATGCGCCCCGCCCGACGCCATCCCCGCTGTCATCGTGAGCGCCATGTAGACCATGGCGAGCGAGCCGACCAGGTGGTGCAGATGGTGAGCGCTCGACCGGAGCTGCCACAGGGCCCGGAGGCCGCCCGCCGCGAAGACCGCGGCGAGTACCGTCCACCCCCACCCCGGGAGAGTGCCCATCGCGGCGGGCAGAGCCATCGCCGCCATGCCGAACCCCATCACCGCCTCGCCCCCCGCAGCCGTCCGCGCCTGCTGCGATGTGCTGCGCATCCGCAGCAGGCAGTAGGCCCCGGTCGCCGCGCTCAGCGCCATCAGCAGCCAGCCGGACATCGAGGATCCGTGCACGGCGTACCTCCCCGTTCGACGCGCCGGCCCGTCCGGCCGTCCCCCTCCACGCATCGATGCCCGGGCCGGGCGGAGCGCACGCAAGCGCAGGGGGGCACGGGGGAGCGCGTCGCGGGCGCGTTACTGTCTGGTCAGCACCGTCCGGGCAGCTCCGGACCGCCCGGAACCGCCTTCGACGGGAGACATCACCCCATGGACACCGCCCCCGACCGGATCACTTTCAGGGACGCGGCAGAGGCCGACGTACCGGCGCTCGTCACCTTGATCGAGTCGGCCTACCGCGGGGACAGCAGCCGCACCGGCTGGACGACCGAGGCGGACATCCTGGACGGGCAGCGCACCGACCCGGAGGGGGTGCGCGGAGTCATGGCGGCGCCCGCCAGCCGGCTGATGGTGGTGGAGCGTGACGGCGAGCCGGTCGCCTGCTGCCAGCTGGAGCGGCGCGGCCACGCGGCCTACTTCGGGATGTTCGCGGTGAGCCCGGCCCTGCAGGGCGCGGGACTCGGCAAGCGGATCATCGCCGAGGCCGAACGCCTGGTGCACGCCGAGTGGGGTGCCGATGAGATGCACATGACGGTCATATCCGTACGGGACGACCTCATCGCCTGGTACGAGCGGCGCGGCTACCGCCGCACGGGGAGGATGTTCCCCTTCCCGTACGGCGACGAGCGGTTCGGTATCCCGCTCCGCGACGACCTTCAGTTCGAGCTGCTGATCAAGCCGCTCCCGGCCGGGACCCCCGGCCCGCGAGCGGAGTAGTGGTCCTCAGGCCGTGAATCGCCCGGTGCGCCGGATCTCCGGGTAGTCGGTGGTCGCACCGTCCAGATCCAGCGCCCGGACCAGCCTCAGATGGTCCTGGGTGTTCACCACCCAGCCGAGCACCTTCAGGCCTTCCGCGTGCGCCTTCTCGACCATCTCCAGGGTCAGCCTGCGGATGTTCAGCGCCACCGTCGCGGCGCCGACGGCCTTGGCGCGGTCCACGATGTCCGGGCCCCAGCGGCTCGCGATGAGCACCGTCCGCACGCCCGGAACGAGTGAGGCGATCTCGCGGACCGCCTCGTCGTGGAACGACGAGACCTCGACCCGCCCGGCCAGATCGCGCCGGAGCATCACCGCGGCGAGCGCCCGCGCCGCGGCGGCGTCCTTGATCTCTGCCTGGATCGGTGAGCGGACCGCGTCCAGCACCTCTTCGAAGACCGGGATCCGCTCGCCCTGGCCGGCGTCGAGCTCACGCAGCTCGGCGAGCGTCCGGTCGGCGATGGCTCCGTTGCCGTCGGTCGTGCGGTCCACGTCCGTGTCGTGCATGACGACGAGTGAACCGTCCTTGCTCAGATGCAGGTCGAGCTCGATGGCGTCCATACCCGCCTGTTCCGCACGGCGGAAGGACCGCAGGGTGTTCTCCGGCTCGACGCCCATGACCCCGCGATGTCCGATGATGAGGAGACTCAAGGTTCTCTCGCTTCCGTCGACGGCGGCTCTCGCGTGGCATTGCTACCCAGCTGGCAGAGCCGCAGCCTAACTCTCCGCCTCCGCCACTGTCCCCGGCTCCCGCGATGCGGCGGAGCGCCCGTTTTTCCGGCCGGCGGGCGGACCGGAAAACGGATCTTCCGAAGTGCGGTTTTTCCGGGCACCGCGGGGTGGAAGCGGTTCCATCCCGGGCATACGACAGGAAGATTCGCTGCGATCATGGGGGTTCCGCGGGATGATTTGTTGAGTGCGACCTTGAACCAGCGATCCGAACATGGATACGGTGTCCCAGCGGTTGGACGGCAAATTCTGCTGTGGAGGAAGTGACATGACGAAAATTCTTGTGCCGGACGCAGTCGGCGGCGGTATATCCGGCGACCGGCGGGTGGTTGAGCACCCGGCCTGGCCCGTGCTCAAGAACGCCGTCGAGGAGATCCGGCCGTGGCAGTCGAAGGACGGTTCCATCGACTTCGAGGCCGACGGCGCCCCTTCCCGTACCGCCGCCGATGAGGCGGTCGCGCGTGTGACGGGCGCGGTCGAGGAGCTCTCCCCGCTGCTGCCCCACGACGCCGCGTACCACCGGGCGCTCGTCGCCGACCTCCGCAAGTGGGCCGGCAGCGGATTCGCCGTCCCGGACTTCCTGGACTCGCTGCTCGCCTTCCACCCGGCCGACCTGCGCGCCGACGGACTCCAGCACCTGGTCGTCTTCGCGATGTACACGCAGAACGGCAACCCGGACCGCAACCTCGAAGCGGTCGTGCTCCGCATGGTCTGGCCGGAGTGGCTCTCCGAGCTGGAGTCCACGCGCTACGACAACCCGCTGTTCTGCGGCATCACCTTCGAGGACTTCACGTCCGGTTACGACACCAACTCCGCGGTGCTCTTCCCGGAGACCATCGCCGTGCGCGAGGCCCCCGAACGCTTCACCTGGGGCGGCATCTTCTGCGACCGCGAGGCGGCACGCTTCCGGACCGTGACGGAGGCCGCCGTGCAGGTCCTGCGGCTCGAACTGCCCGAAGACATCCATGAGATGGTCTCCGACCAGGAGCGCTGCCAGCAGGCGTTCGTGCTGTGGGACATGATCCACGACCGCACCCACAGCCACGGCGACCTGCCGTTCGACCCCTTCATGATCAAGCAGCGCCAGCCGTTCTGGATGTACGGCCTCGAAGAGCTGCGCTGCGACCTGACCGCCTTCCGGGAGGCCGTGCGCCTGGAGGCCGACGGCTACGGACAGGGCCGCGACGTCCAGTACGCCGTGCTCTTCGACCGGATGTTCCGCTTCCCGGTGACCGGTGAGCGCGTGCGCAACTACGACGGACTCGGCGGCCAGCTGCTCTTCGCCTATCTGCACAAGCACGACGTGGTGCGCTGGACCGACAGCACCCTGAAGATCGACTGGGAGCGGGCCCCGCAGGTCACCAAACAACTCTGCGCGGAGATCGAGGACCTGTACCGGGCCGGCATCGACCGCCCCAAGCTGGTCCACTGGTTCGCCGCCTACGACCTGGTCTCCCGCTATCTCGCCCCGCACCCGGGATCACGTTGGGCCAAGGGTCCGGACGCCCTGGATCTGAGCCAGCCGCCGCGTAAACTTGTGGATGACGTGCTTGCGGACGAGTTTCCGCTCAGCATGTTCTATGAGGCCCTCGCCAAGAAGCTGAAGCGCGTGGTCGCCTCGACCAAGGGCATCACCGCGGCGGGCACCCACGAGCGGGAAGCGGCGTGAGCGCCCGCAGGCAGGAGGCGGAGACGATGAGCAAGGGATCGCTGGACGGAGCCGTGGTCGCGGTGGCCGGGGCCGCGGGCCCGGCGGGCCGCGCGGCGCTGCTGAGGCTGGCCGAGGCCGGGGCGACCGTGGTCGGCGCGGACTCCGATGTCGCCCGGCTGGCCGAGGCGGTGGACGCGGCGCGCTATGCGCACGGCGGCGCCACCGTCACCGGTGAGACGGTCGATCTGCTGGACCTGGCGGCCACGCGGGCCTGGGCCGACCGTACGGAGGCCGAGTTCGGCCGTATCGACGGCTTGGTGCACCTGGTGGGCGGCTGGCGCGGCAGCGCCACCTTCACCGAGACCGACATCGCCGACTGGAATCTGCTGGAGAAGCTGCTCATCCGTACGGTGCAGCACACCTCGCTGGCGTTCCACGACGCGCTGCTGCGCAGCGACCGCGGCCGCTATGTGCTGATCAGCGCGGCCGGTGCGTCCAAGCCCACCGCGGGCAATGCCGCCTACGCGGCGTCGAAGGCCGCGGCCGAGG
This sequence comes from Streptomyces sp. NBC_00440, assembly GCF_036014215.1. Classification (NCBI taxonomy): domain Bacteria; kingdom Bacillati; phylum Actinomycetota; class Actinomycetes; order Kitasatosporales; family Streptomycetaceae; genus Streptomyces; species Streptomyces sp. NBC_00440. The sequence continues at coordinate 590,319 of NZ_CP107921.1, read as the reverse complement.
CCTGGACGCTGGCGCTCGGCGACGCCTTCCGCAAGGCGGGCGGTGAGGACGGTCCGCGTACGGCCGCGTCCGTCCTGGTGATCAAGGCTCTGGTGCACGACGCGATGCGTGCCGAGCGTCCGAATGCGAAGTTCTCGGGCTTCACCGACGTCGCGCAGCTGGCCGAGGCCATCGCCGGTGTCTGGGACCAGCCCGCCGGAGATGTGAACGGAAAGCGCCTGTGGCTGACACCCGCCCCGTGAGGACCGACGCCGTACGCCACCACGACCCGCAGGTCCGTGGCTTCGCCAGTGACAACTACGCGGGCGCGCACCCGGAGATCCTGGCCGCGCTCGCCGTGGCCAATGGCGGGCACCAGATCGCGTACGGCGAGGACGCGTACACCGACCACCTCCAGCGGCTGGTCCACAGCCACTTCGGCCAGAGCGCCGAGGTGTACCCGGTCTTCAACGGCACCGGGGCCAACGTCGTCGCGCTGCAGGCGCTCACCGACCGGTGGGGCGCCGTCGTCGCGGCCGAGACGGCCCACATCAACGTGGACGAGGGCGGCGCCCCCGAGCGGGTCGCCGGGCTGAAGCTCCTCACCGTCCCCACGCCCGACGGCAAGCTCACACCCGAGCTGATCGACCGCCAGGCGTTCGGCTGGGACGACGAGCACCGGGCGATGCCGCAGGTCGTCTCGATCACCCAGAACACCGAACTCGGCACGGTCTACACACCCGAAGAGATCCGGGCCATCTGCGAGCACGCCCACGGCTACGGGATGAAGGTGCATCTCGACGGGGCCCGGATAGCCAACGCCGCGGCATCACTCGACGTGCCGATGCGCGCCTTCACCAACGCGGTGGGCGTGGACATCCTCTCCTTCGGCGGCACGAAGAACGGCGCGCTCTTCGGAGAGGCCGTCGTGGTGCTCAACCCGGACGCCGTCCGGCACATGAAGCACGTGCGGAAGATGTCGATGCAGCTGGCGTCCAAGATGCGCTTCGTGTCGGTGCAGCTGGAGGCGCTGCTCACCGGCGACCTGTGGCTGCGCAACGCCCGCCACGCCAACACGATGGCCCAGCGGCTCGCCGCGGGGGTGCGCGAGACGGACGGGGTCGAGATCCTGCACGCCGTCCAGGCCAACGCGGTGTTCGCGCGGCTCCCGCACGACGTCAGCGAGCGGCTGCAGAAGCGCTACCGCTTCTACTTCTGGGACGAGCCGGCCGGAGATGTCCGCTGGATGTGCTCCTTCGACACCACCGAGGAAGACGTGGACGGCTTCCTGCTGGCGCTGAAGGAAGAACTGGCCCGCTGACCCGGAGGTCTGTGGGCACAGGTGAATACATGAAGGTGCGACCGACCGGAAAGTGATTGCTTCCGGCCGGTCGCACCCATGTGCTCACGGTCCACCGCACCGGCCCCGCCGGCCCGCGGGCCGGGCCGGGACCGGGACCCGGTGTCAGCCGGCGCCGGCTTCGCGTACCTGCGCGGGGGTCGGTGCCGTGCCGCCGAGGTGGGCCGGGATCCACCAGGTGTCCGCCGCGTTCTTCGGGCGTACCGGATAGGCGCGCTGCGCCGCTTCCAGCAGCTCCTGCATACGCTCGCGGACCCTGCGGGTGATCGCGCCCGCGTACTCGTCGGTGGGCGCCTCCATGGGCTCACCGACCCGGACCGTCACCGGGATGTGGCTGCGCTTGAGGTTGCGCGGCCTGCCCTTGGTCCACAGCCGCTGGGTGCCCCACAGCGCCATCGGGATCAGCGGAACGCCCGCGTCCTGGGCCAGCCGTGCGGCGCCGGACTTGAAGCTCTTGAGGGTGAAGGACTCCGAGATGGTGGCCTCGGGGAAGACGCCGATGATCTCGCCGGAACGCAGGGCCGTGAGGGCGTGCCGGTAGGCGGCCTCGCCCTGTTTGCGGTCCACCGGGATGTGCTTCATGCCGCGCATCAGCGGCCCGGAGATCTTGTGGCGGAAGACCGACTCCTTGGCCATGAAGCGCACCAGGCGCTTCTGCGGGAGCGCGGCCAGACCGTTGAAGATGAAGTCCAGATAGCCGATGTGGTTGCTGACGATCACGGCCCCGCCCGTGCGCGGGATGTTCTCCGAACCCTGTGTATCGATCTTGAGGTCGAGCGCCTTGAAGAGCCCCCGAGCAGCGCCGATGACCGGTCGATAGACGAGTTCTGCCATCTGGAGAAGACCCTTCTGTGCCCGGGGACGTGCCCCCCGGCGGAAGTTACGCTGCCGTAGGTTTGCGGCATGGGGCAGATCGTGCCCCATGGCGACCAGAGTAGCCACCCCTGGTGACGTGGGGCCGCGAGATCCTCGTCACGTCGCGCGTAATCGGCTCGCACCGCCCCCGAGCAGCGCATACTCCGCTCGGCAGGGCGGTGCGGCCCCGCGCGCGGCCGGCGGGAATCATCCTGGCCGTGGGAGCGCTGCATCCGAACGGAGGCCGGAGCTGCGGCGGCCGGCGGTTTGCGCGGCCGGGCGGGCGGCTGTGGACCGTACGGCTTCCGGCCGGTACGGCGGCGGAGGAACGGAGAGCGACGTGCGCGGGCAGGACGGCGAAAGGCGGCTCGGGGCCGCGGAGTTGGGCGAGGAGCTGGGGGAGCGGGCGACGCTCGTCCAGTTCTCCACTGCCTTCTGCCGGCCCTGCCGGGCCACCTGGCGGACGCTGCGGGAGGTGGCCGACATGGTCGACGGTGTCACTCATGTCGAGCTCGATGCGGAGGCCCGGCTCGGACTCGTACGGGAGCTGGACATCCTCAGGACCCCCACGGTGCTGGTGCTCGACGCGCAGGGCCGGATCGTCCGCCGGGCGTCCGGCCAGCCGCGCAAGGCGGATGTCATCGCCGCCCTGGGACAGGCGGTCTGACTCACCGTGAGCGATCTCCCACATTCCGGAACACTCTTGACGGGGTGTCCCCTGAATCGTCAATCTGACGCTATGTCGCAGCTCACTTCTCCTGACGGCCGGTGCCTCCCCAGTCAGGTCCCTGTGGACCTCGCACGGAACGCCGGCGCGGGCTGTCCGGGTGTCTGAACATCCCCGGCCCCGTTCGCTCACACCGGAGAAGGACACCCGCATGACGACGACGCCCACACCGACCCCCACGCCGACATCGATACCGGCATCGACGACGTCCGCGGCGCGGACCGCCCCGGCGGCTGCCACGGATTCCGTCGCCGACCCGCTCGCCGCCCCCGCACTGCTCCGCTCGGTCTTCCGCCGTCACGCGTCCGGTGTCGCGGTGGTCACCGCGGCCGGTGAGCGGCCGGTGGGTTTCACCGCCACCTCCCTGAACTCCGTCGCCGCCGAGCCGCCGCTCATCTCCTTCGGCGTCGGCACGGGCTCGTCGAGCTGGCCGGTGGTGGCCCGAGCCGAACACATCGGGGTCCACATACTCGGCGAGCACCAGCAGGAACTGGCCGCCACCTTCGCGCGCAGCGGCGCCGACCGGTTCGCCGCGCCCACCGACTGGCGCAGTGGCCCCGAGGGTGTGCCGCTGCTGGACGGCGTACTGGCCTGGCTGGTCTGCCGGGTGGTGGCGCGGGTTCCCGCCGGGGACCACCGCATCGTGATCGCCGAGGTCGTCACCGGCGATCCGGCCGGGGCCGGGCGCCCGCTCCTCTACCACCAGGGCCGCTTCAACGCTCTGCGGGACTGAGACTCTCCCGGAATCCCCGGCTACGGAGCGTTGCTCACGTCACAGTTCAAAGCGCTTGCTCACTGGGTACATTCTGGATGTACTGGCGAGTAATATTTCGGTGGGGGCGTCGGAACCCCCAGGCGGAAATCGCCCCATCAGGCGCCTATGCTGCGAGCAACAAGGCAGCCCGGAAAAGACGATGCAGTAGGAGAGCCGGCGTGAGCTTGAGGATCGTTGTCTGTGTGAAGTACGTGCCCGATGCCACTGGTGACCGGCATTTCGCCGATGACCTGACGCTGGACCGTGAGGATGTCGACGGGCTGCTGTCGGAGCTCGACGAGTACGCGGTGGAGCAGGCGCTCCAGATCGCGGGCGAGGCCGACGACGCGGAGATCACTGTTCTGACGGTGGGTCCTGAGGATGCGAAGGACGCGTTGCGCAAGGCGTTGTCGATGGGTGCGGACAAGGCTGTTCATGTCGAGGACGACGATCTGCACGGTACGGATGTGATGGGTACGTCGCTGGTGCTGGCGAAGGCGATCGAGAAGACCGGGTATGACCTGGTGGTCTGTGGGATGGCGTCGACGGACGGCACGATGGGTGTGCTTCCGGCGCTGCTCGCCGAGCGGCTCGGGGTTCCGCAGGTGACGCTGCTGTCGGAGGTGTCGGTCGATGGCACTACGGTCAGGGGTCGTCGTGACGGTGACACGGCCAGTGAGCAGCTGGAGGCGTCGCTGCCGGCTGTGGTGTCGGTGACGGACCAGTCGGGTGAGGCCCGCTATCCGTCGTTCAAGGGGATCATGGCGGCGAAGAAGAAGCCGGTTCAGTCGCTGGATCTGGAGGATCTGGACCTGGAGGCCGGTGTGGTGGGTCTGGAGGGTGCGTGGACCCGGGTCGATTCGGCGGCGCAGCGTCCGGCGCGTACCGCGGGCACGATCGTCAAGGACGAGGGCGAGGGCGGCAAGCAGCTGGCTGAGTACCTCGCGGGCCAGAAGTTCATCTGAGGCCCTCCCGCCCCCGTCAACCGCCCTCTGACTCATCCGCCCCTGATTCTTCGTATGCGCAGGAGAGCAATTCCATGGCTGAAGTTCTCGTCTATGTCGATCACCTCGACGGTGTTGTCCGCAAGCCCACTCTGGAGCTTCTGACGCTGGCGCGCCGGATCGGTGATCCGGTCGCTGTCGCGCTGGGCGCCGGTGCCCCCGACACGGCTACCGTGCTGGCTGAGCATGGTGCGGTGAAGGTCCTGACCGCTGAGGCTCCCGAGTTCGCCGACTATCTGGTCGTGCCGAAGGTGGACGCCCTGCAGGCCGCGTGTGAGGCGGTGTCGCCGGTCGCGGTGCTGGTTCCGTCGTCGGCCGAGGGCAAGGAGATCGCTGCGCGTCTCGCGGTGCGTATCGGCTCCGGGATCATCACTGATGCCACCGATCTGGAGGCCGGTGACGGTGGCCCGGTCGCCACGCAGTCGGCGTTCGCCGCGTCGTTCACGACCAAGTCCCGTGTCTCCAAGGGCACTCCGGTGATCACGGTCAAGCCGAACTCGGCGCCGGTCGAGGCGGCCCCGGCCGCGGGCTCGGTGGAGGCGCTGAGCGTGTCCTTCGGTGAGAAGGCCACCGGTACGAAGGTCGTCTCGCGTACTGCGCGGGAGTCGACCGGGCGTCCGGAGCTGACCGAGGCCGCGATCGTGGTCTCGGGCGGGCGTGGGGTCAACGGTGCGGAGAACTTCCACATCATCGAGGCGCTCGCCGACTCGCTCGGTGCCGCTGTCGGTGCTTCGCGCGCGGCGGTGGACGCGGGCTGGTACCCGCACTCCAACCAGGTCGGCCAGACCGGCAAGTCGGTATCCCCGCAGCTCTACATCGCCAACGGTATCTCCGGCGCGATCCAGCACCGGGCCGGTATGCAGACCTCGAAGACCATCGTCGCCGTCAACAAGGACGCCGAAGCCCCGATCTTCGACCTCGTCGACTACGGCATCGTCGGCGACCTCTTCCAGGTCGTCCCGCAACTCACCGAAGAGATCACCACCCGCAAGGGCTGACCAGCCTCTTCTCGGCGGCCGGGGGCCGCGCGGCGACTTTCGCCGCGCGGCCCCCGGCTGTTTCGGCCAACCATTGACGCAGGTCATGACCGCCCGTTAACTTCGCTATGCGGATTGTTGATTCCGTGAAGCGGAAAATAGGAGGGTGCAGGATGGGTCAGCAGGAGAAGGTGGCAACGAGCCTCGCCGGTGCGGTCAGCGAGGACATCAGCGCTTCCCTGGTCGCGGTCGACGAGGAGCTGGCGAGCCGCTACCCGGGGGACCCGGGCACCCGCCAGCCCGTCCACACCGTGTACGTCCCCGGCGACGCATTCGACGCGGGCACCATCCGCTCCTGGGGCGACCAGGCGCTGGCCGCCCTCGACACACATGCTCCCGACGCCCCCTCCTTCGCCGGGGTTCTCGGCATCAACGAGGACCTCGCCACGGCCGTCCACGACAGGGTGCGGGCGAAGCTGGAGCGCGAGCCCGTCGAGGATCTGCGCATCGACTTCGAGGACGGCTACGGCCCCCGCCCCGACACCGAGGAGGACGAGACCGCGGCCCGCGCCGCCCGGCTGGTCTCCGAGGCGTTCGCCAACGGCACGGCCGCTCCGTACATGGGCATCCGGATGAAGTGCATGGAGGCGGCGGTCCGCGACCGCGGCATCCGCACCACCGACATCTTCCTCACCGGTCTGATGCAGGCGGGCGGGCTGCCCGACGGGCTCGTCCTCACCCTTCCCAAGGTGACCTACCCCGAGCAGGTCACCGCCTTCGTGCGGCTCCTCGAAGCCTTCGAGAAGACGCACAGCCTGCCGGCCGGGCGGATCGGCTTCGAGATCCAGATCGAGACCAGCCAGTCCATCCTCGCCACGGACGGCACCGCGGCCGTCGCCAGGATGATCGGCGCCGCCGAGGGCCGGGCCACCGGACTGCACTACGGCACCTTCGACTACAGCGCGTGCCTCGGCGTCAGCGCCGCCCACCAGGCCAGCGACCACCCGGCGGCCGACCACGCCAAGGCCGTCATGCAGGTCGCGGCGGCGGGTACCGGCGTACGGGTGTCGGACGGCTCGACCAACGTCCTGCCGATCGGCACGACCGAGCACGTGCACGAGGCCTGGCGGCTCCACTACGGCCTGACGCGCCGCGCGCTGGCCCGCGCCTACTACCAGGGCTGGGACATGCACCCGGCGCACCTGCCGACCCGCTACGCCGCCGTCTTCGCCTTCTACCGGGAGGGCCTGGAACCGGCCGCAGCCCGCCTTGCCGCGTACGTGGCGAAGGCCGGCGGCGACGTCATGGACGAGCCGGCGACCGCCAAGGCCCTCAGCGGATATCTGCTGCGGGGCCTCGACTGCGGCGCACTCGACGACGCCGAGGTCACTCAGCTCACCGGCCTGACCCGCGCCGACATGGAGGGCTTCTCGGGACCGCGCCGTGCGGACCTGACCATCACCGCCCCCTGACCGCATCCCGGCCCGCACACCGGCCGGACACCGGTCCCGCCGCCGTGCCGCCCGGACAGCGCTGCCCCCGCCAGAACAACCGGCGGGGGCAGCGCTGTGTCATGCCGCTGTGTCACGTCACCGTGATCGCTGCGCCGGCGGGATCTCGCCCGAGCCGCGCGCGATGAGCCGGGTCGGCAGCACCTTCTGCGTGGGTGCGTCGTCCGCGCCGTCCAGCCTGCGGAAGAGGGTCTCCGCCGCCGTACGCCCCAGCGCCGCCGAGTCCTGTGCGATCACCGTGATCCCCAACAGGTCGGCCAGCTCGATGTCGTCGAACCCGACGAGAGCCACCTGCTGTTCCCGCTCGGCCAGGACGCGCACGGCGGTCACCGTCACCCGGTTGTTTCCCGCGAAGATCGCGGTGACCGGAGTGGGCCCGTCCAGCAGCGTCTCCACCGCGGCACGCACCCGTTCGGCCTCCGTGACGCCGAGCGAGACCCAGGCGTCGTCCACATCGAGACCGCCGTCCGCCATGGCCGCGTGGTAGCCGCGCAGGCGCTCGGTGGCCGTGTGGATGCGCGGCTGGTCACCGACGAAGCCGATCCTGCGGTGGCCCCCCGCGATCAGATGGGCGACGCCGTCGCGGGCGCCGCCGAAGTTGTCCGAGAACACCATGTCCGCGTCGATCTTCCCGGCGGGACGGTCCACGAAGACGGTGGCGACCCCGGCGGCGATCTCCGGCTCCAGATAGCGGTGGTCGTCCCCGGCCGGGATCACGATCAGCCCGTCCACCCGGCGGGCGCAGAGCGCGAGGACCAGCTCCTGCTCCCGCTCGGGATCCTCGGCGCTGGAACCGTTGATGAGCAGTGCGCCGTGGGCGCGGGCCACCTCCTCCACCGCACGGTTCAGCGGGCCGTAGAAGGGGTCGGCGAGGTCCTCAAGGACCAGCCCGATGCTCGCGGTGCGGCCCTTGCGCAGCACGCGCGCGCTGTCGTTGCGGCGGAAGCCGAGGGCCTCGATGGCCTCCTGCACCCGGCGCTCGGTGTCGGGCGTGACGCCCGCCTCGCCGTTCACCACCCGCGACACTGTCTTGAGGCCGACTCCGGCGCGCGCGGCGACATCCTTCATCGTCGGCCGGTTGCCGTAGCGGGGCTCGGAGCGGCTGGCGGTCTGGGCCACGGTGCGCTGTCCTGTCGTCGGCTGGTGTGCTGTGGGAGATGCGTGTCGAGCATAGGGCCTGGACAACGTTGTCAGGTGAATGGAGACTGACCACTTACACTCCTCATCACCCCTTGTCACCTGGAGATCCGACAGCAATGCACAACCACCTCGTAGCCGCGCTGGACATCGGCGGCACAAAGATCGCCGGCGCGCTGGTGGACGGCGGGGGGCGGATTCTCGTACGCGCGCAGGCACCGACGCCCGCCAAGGAGGACGGCGACACGGTGATGGGCGCCGTCGAGCAGGTGCTCGACGGGCTCGCGGCGGACCCCCGGTGGGAGCGCGTGACGGCTGTCGGGATCGGCAGTGCCGGGCCCGTCGACGCGTCGGCCGGCACCGTCAGCCCGGTCAACGTGCCTGGCTGGCGTGACTACCCGCTCGTGGACCGGGTGCGCGGCGCGGTGGGCGGTCTTCCCGTCACGCTCGTCGGGGACGGTGTCGCGATGACCGCGGCCGAACACTGGCAGGGCGCGGCCCGCGGGTACGACAACGCGCTCTGCATGGTCGTCTCCACGGGCGTGGGCGGCGGCCTGGTGCTGGGCGGCACGCTGCGCCCCGGCCCCAGCGGCAACGCCGGACACATCGGCCACATCAGTGTCGATCTGGACGGGGACGCCTGTCCGTGCGGTTCGCGCGGCTGCGTCGAGCGCATCGCCAGCGGCCCGAACATCGCCCGCCGGGCACTGGCGGGCGGCTGGCGCCCCGGCCCGGACGGCGACGCCTCCGCCGCCGCGGTCGCCGCTTCGGCGCGGGCCGGCGACCGCACCGCCGTCGCGTCCTTCGAGCGCGCGGCGCAGGCGCTCGCCGCCGGGATCGCCGCCACCGCCACCCTGGTCGAGATCGACATCGCGGTGATCGGCGGGGGAGTGGCGGGCGCGGGCGATGTGCTCTTCGTGCCGCTGCGCCGCGCGCTGCGGGACTACGCCACGCTCTCCTTCGTACAGCAGCTGAAGGTGGCGCCCGCGCTCATGGGCAATGACGCGGGTCTGGTCGGGGCGGCGGCCGCCGCCTCGCTCGGCGAACCGGACGGGGCGGCAGCGGGCGTCAGCAGCTGAGCCGTACTCCGGCCCAGTCGGCGTGGTCCGAGTCGTTCCCGTCCCCGCCGTCGGTGACCACCAGACGTACCGTCCGCGCGCCGCTCACATCGGCCGAGAGCGGCTGCGCCGGCTTGTCGTTGGTGAGGACGCCGGTCGACGCGGCCTTTTTGCCGTCGGCCCAGATCTCGAAGGTGACCGTTCCCTTGCCGGCCGTCTCGTCGTCGACCCCCACCTGGGCGCTCACCGTGGAGCAGGCGCCGCCCGTGTAGTACTCGACGGCGCTCGGCGCGTGCACCCCGAGCCCCTTGGCGTACACGGTCCCGCCGATCGTCATCGGCTTTCCGTCGCCCGCCCGGTCCTCGCCGTTGCTGGTGTCCTTCTCCACCGGGCCCCAGCCGTTGGTGGACGATATCTCCGGCAGATCACTGAGATACGGGCTCCCCGCCGGCGGTGCCACGACGACGTGGACCGGGACAGGCTGCCCCGACGTGACGTGTTCGCCGGCCGGCGAGCGGTACGCCGAAGCCAGCTGGAGATCGTAGGCGCCCGCAGGCGTCCCCGGGGGAGCGGTGAGCTGCCAGGAGGTGCGCAGCGACTTCCCGCCCGGCACAGCGGGCGTTGAAGCCCCGGAGACGGCCTTCACGGTCCAGCCGGCCGGCCCGGTGAGCGAGGCGCTCACCCGGAGCGCCGGGAGCCGGCCCAGGTCGGTGACCGTGGTGGTCACCCCCATGGCCTTGCCCGCTTCGGCCAGCAGCGGGCCGCTGATGCCGGTGTCGACGGCCGGCGGGTACATGGCCCACTTGCGGTCGGCGGCGACGCGCAGCAGCACCGTGCCGTGCGCGGGCACGGTGGCCGAGAGGGTTCCGGCGGTGCTGTAGGTCCGGTGCTGCCACAGGTCCCGCTCGGTGTACGCGGCGGCCTTCGGCAGACCGGCCGCGGCCGCGGTGGTGGAGATGCGCTGCGGGCTGTCCGACTCGTTGAAGAGCGCCACGGCCCGGCTGCCGTCCTTCATCTCCTTGGCGACCACCCAGCGCCCGTCGTCGGACGAGAGGACGGTGCCCTGCTTGCCGAGCGGGTCCTGGTCGACGGCGATGACCTCCTTGTTGGTCACGATGTTGTAGGTCTCGTCCGACGCCTTGCGCAGGTCCGTGCCGATCAGCAGCGGCGCCGCCATGACCGACCACATCGAGAAGTGCGTGCGGTACTCGGTGTCGGTCATCCCGCCGTTGCCGACCTCCAGCATGTCCGGGTCGTTCCAGTGCCCGGGACCCGCGGCCGCGGCGAGCGGCAGGTTCTGCTTGATGATCGACAGCATCGAGGCCCAGTTGTCGCTGATGTCACCGGTCGTACGCCAGAGGTTCCCGATGTCTCCGGCCCACTCCCAGGGCTTGTTGGAGCCCCATTCGCAGATGCTGTAGACGATCGGGCGGCCGGTGGCGGCGAGGGCGTCCCGCATGGCCGTGTAGCGCTTCACGGCGTCCACGCCCTGGTTGTTGCAGTTGTCGTACTTGAGGTAGTCGACGCCCCAGTCGGCGAACTGCTGGGCGTCGCTGACCTCGTGGCCCAGCGCTCCGGGCAGCCCGGTGCTGTCGCACGTCCTGGTGCCGGCGCTCGTGTAGATACCGAGCTTGAGCCCCTTGGAGTGGACGTAGTCGGCAACTGCCTTGATGCCGTGGGGGAAGCGCACCGGATCCGGCACCAGCTTCCCATCGGCGTTCCGCTGGGGGAGCGCCCAGCAGTCGTCGAGGTTCACATACTGGTATCCGGCGGCCTTGAGGCCCTTGGCCACGAAGATGTCGGCGATGCCCTCGACCATCGCCTCGTTGAAGTCCGCGCGGCAGTGCGTGGAGTTCCAGTTGTTGAAACCCATCGGAGGTGTGAGCGCCAGGCCGTTGTCGGCCTTCGGCGTCACGGTGTCCGGCGCGCTGCCGGCTGCGGCGGGTGAGGCGAGTCCGCCGGCGCAGAGCAGTGCGGTGACCAGTGTTCCGAGGATTCTTCGGCGTATGGGACGGGAGTGACTGGGGGGAAGGTGACGCATCGTTACGTTCCTCCGTACGTGGCCCATGATCGGATGTCTTCATGTACGCGTCATGACGAGCGTTTACGGTAGGGCTTGTTCGAGTCTGTTGGAAGAGGCGTGGTAACGGTTGTTCGATATCTCGCTTAAACCCTTGACTGGCACGTCACTTGGGAGTGAGATCCAATCCTCGCGTTCGGTTGTGTTGGGTTTCACCCTGGAGGAGGGGGACATGGCGCAGTCTTCGTACAACGGTTCAGTCGTGCCCGGAAGTGTGGCTGGACATCGGATGTCCCGCCGGAATCTTCTGCGTGGCGCGGCAGTCGGTGCCGGCGCTGTGGCGCTGCCTTCGCTCCTGACCGCATGCAGCAGCGGCCCCGGAGGTGACTCCAAGATCATCAAACTGGGGTCGAACTCCTCGGACGCGGTACCGAAGAAAGCTTTCGCTGACGCGTTCGCCGCATATGAGAAGCAGTCCAAGGAAGGCCGGAAGATCAAGGTCAACACCGTTGACCACAACAGCTTCCAGGAGAACATCAACCGCTATCTGCAGAGCGACCCGGACGAGGTCTTCATGTGGTTCGCGGGGAACCGTATGCAGTACTTCGCCAAGAAGGGCCTGCTGTACGACATCAGCGACCTCTGGCAGGACTACAAGGGCTTCACGCCCGCGCTCAAGGCCCAGTCGACGGGGGCGGACGGAAAGCAGTACTTCACGCCGTACTACTACTACCCGTGGGCGGTCTTCCACCGGAAGAGCGTCTTCGCCAAGTACGGCTACCAGGCCCCGAAGACGCTCGACGAGTACATCGCGCTCGCCAAGCAGATGAAGAAGGACAAGCTCGTCCCCATCGGCTCCTGCGACAAGGACGGGTGGCCCGCGATGGGCACCTTCGACTACATCAACATGCGGTCCAACGGCTACGACTTCCACAAGTCCCTGATGGCGGGCGAGGAGTCGTGGACCGACAAGCGGGTCAAGGACGTCTTCGACACCTGGCGGCGCATCCTCCCGTACTGCCAGCCGGGCGCCAACGGCCGTACCTGGCAGGAGACCGGACAGAGCCTCCAGAAGCGCGAGATCGGCATGGTCGTCCTCGGAATGCCGCACCCGGGCCAGCAGTTCCCGGCCGCCGAACGGTCCGACATCGACTTCTTCCCCTTCCCCGAGATCAACCCGGAGCACGGTCAGGACGCCGTCGAGGCGCCCATCGACGGGTTCCTGCTGGCGAAGAAGTCCAAGGAACTCAAGAACAAGAAGTCCATGGAGAGCGCCAAGGACCTGCTCAGGTGGCTGGCCACACCCAGGGCCGAGGACGTCTATCTGGCCGGCGACCCCAACAACATCGCGGTCAACAGCGGGGCCGATCTGTCGAAGTACACCGGACTGCAGAAGAAGTCCGCCCAGCTGATCGCCGGGGCGAAGCAGATCTCGCAGTTCATGGACCGTGACACCCGGCCGGACTTCGCGTCGACGGTGATGATCCCGGCCATCCAGAAGTTCCTCTCCACCCCGAACGATGTCGACGGACTGTGCAACGACATCGAGCGGCAGAAGAAGACCATCTTCGCTTCCGAGTGAACAGCCCCCTGGAGTTCAGACCGTGGCGCTCAACACCGCTCGGCGCTCCGCACGACGAGGCCGCAGCCGCTTCACGCGGCGCGACCTCGTCGTTCTCGGGCTGCTGCTGGGCATACCCGTCCTGCTCGACATCGCCATCGTGTGGGGACCGACCCTCGCTTCCGTCGTGCTCTCCTTCACCAGCTGGGACGGCGTCGGATCCATCAAGTGGGTGGGTACGCAGAACTACGCGAACCTCTTCACCAACTACCCGCCCTTCTGGCCCGCGGTCCGGCACAACCTGCTGTGGCTGGGCTTTCTCGGTCTCGTCTCGGTGCCGTTCGGGCTGCTGCTCGCCGTACTGATCGACCGGGGCGTGCGCTTCAGCCGCTTCTACCAGTCGACGCTCTACATGCCGGTGGTGCTCTCGCTCGCCGTCGTCGGCTTCATCGCACAGCTGGTGTTCTCCCGCGACCAGGGTGTGCTCAACGCCATCATCGGCAACACCAAGAACCCCACCGACTGGCTCGGCGACCCGAAGCTCAACATCTGGATGATCCTGCTGGCCGCCGCCTGGCGGCACACCGGATACGTGATGATCCTCTATCTGGCCGGACTGAAGGCCGTGGACCCCTCGCTCAAGGAGGCCGCGGCCATCGACGGGGCGAGCGAGGCGCAGACCTTCTTCCGGGTCGTCTTCCCGACTCTGCGGCCGGTCAACGTGATCGTCGGTGTCATCACCGTCATCGAGTCGCTGCGCGCCTTCGACATCGTCTACGCGGTCAACCACGGCCGCAACGGCCTGGAGGTGCTCTCGGTGCTCGTCACCGACAACATCATCGGCGAGGCGAGCCGGATCGGCTTCGGCTCGGCGATCGCCGTGGTGCTGCTGGTGGTCTCCATGGGCTTCGTCGTGACGTATCTGGTGCAGGAGATCCGAGGAGAGAAATCCCGATGACCGTCGACACCGCGCCGCCGCCCACCGCGGTCCCGGCGTCCGCGCCCGCCGTCCGCCGCAGGGGGCTGCGGCCCGGCCGGATCGGCGTGCACGTCTTCCTGATGGGCGTCTCGATCGCCTTCCTCGCGCCCCTGCTCCTCGCGGTCTACGCCTCGCTCAGGCCGTACGACGAGACCTCCAAATACGGCTACTTCTCACTGCCGAGGCATCTGTCCTTCCAGTACTACAAAGAGGCCTTCAGCGACTCGGGGATGACGAAGTACTTCGTCAACACCCTGATCATCGCCGTGCCCGGGGTCATCATCACGCTCTTCCTCGCGGCGTTCGTGGCCTTCGCCGTGTCCCGGCTGAAGATGCGCGGCGGCATCGTCCTGCTGATGCTCTTCACCGCGGGCAACCTGCTGCCGCAGCAGGTCATCGTCACCCCGCTGTACGTCGTGTTCAACCGCATCCCGCTGCCGTACTGGATGTCCGACTCGATGACCATGTTCGACTCGTACTGGGCGGTCATCCTGGTGCAGGTCGGGTTCCAGCTCGGCTTCTGCGTCTTCGTCCTCGCGAACTTCATGCGGACGCTGCCGCAGGAGATCCTGGAGGCGGCGATCGTCGACGGCGCGGGGGTGTGGACCCAGTTCTGGCGGATCACGCTGCCGCTCTGCCGCCCCGCCATCGCCGCGCTGTGCACCCTTGAGTTCACCTGGATGTACAACGACTTCCTGTGGGCGCTGGTCTTCATGTCCGACGGGGACAAACTGCCGATCACCTCGGCACTGAACAATCTGCGGGGGGAGTTCTTCACGGACTACAACCTGCTGGCCGCGGGTTCGGTGATCGTGGCACTGCCCACGCTTGTGGTGTTCCTGCTGCTGCAGCGGCACTTCATCGCCGGGCTGACACTCGGATCCAGCAAGTGAGCTGCTGGTAGCCGGAGTTACGGGGAGGGGCCGCCGCCGACTGTGGCGGCGGCCCCCCCCCGCCCCCGTATCCCCCCGGCTCCCCGCTTTCCCCTCACCCCCCGACCGACTCCACCGCCCTGAGCACCGCCTCCGCCCCGTCCTCGGCGGCCATCAGCGCGGCCCCCCTCCCGGCCGCCCCACCGGCCCAGCGAGCGTGCTCCATCCACCACGGGGGCGAACTCGCCGGTGGGCTCGGCCGGCTGGAGGTGCACACCGAGCGCCGGGATACCCAGGGTCTCCGACAGCTCACGTCCCAGCGGCGCCGTGGTGGCGGAGAGCAGCAGCAGTCCGGTGTCCGGCGACACCGGTCCGGCGAGCCCGGCGCCCAGCTCCCGTACGGAGCCCGCGGCCGTCCTGTCCCTGCCCCTGTCCCCGGTGCGGGTACGCCATGTGACGACCGCCTTCCGTACGGCGACCGCTCCCCGGTGCGGGAACGGCTCGGTGTCCAGCGTGGTCCCTGACGTCGGGTCAGGGTCAAAGCGGCCCCTGCGGACCGGAATGTTCCGGCAAAGTGTTGGCGGGTGCAACCATTGCGCGCTCTCGTGTGTCAGGGGAGAGGAAGCAGTTTTCAAGAGATCGGAGATCGTGTGCATTCCCGAGCCCTGGGTGCAGGTGTGGCCATCGCCGTAGCGGTGGTGTCCGCCGCTGTCGCCGCGCCCGCAGCCCAAGCCGCGCCCGCGTCGTCCATAAGGTCGGCGCACTCCGCCGCACCGGCCGCCGGAGCCCCCGAGAAGGCCGACTTCAACGGCGACGGTTACGCCGACACCGCCTTCACCGCGCCGTCGGCCACCGTCGGCGGCAAGGCGGGCGCCGGATACGTCGGTGTGATGTACGGCTCCAAGTCCGGTGTGAACAAGGCCTCCAAGCAGGTCATCGACCAGAACACCGCGGGTGTCCCGGACTCGGCCGAGTCCGGCGACGCCTTCGGCAGCGCCATCGCCTCCGCCGACCTCGACGGCGACGGCTACACGGATCTCATCGTCGGCGCCGCGAACGAGGACGCGGGCGTCGGAAAGCTCGGCACCCTCACCGTGCTCTGGGGGAGCGCCACCGGCCTGTCCGGCGGTGCGGTGCTGGCCCAGGGCGACACCGACACCGGAGGCATCGGCGACAAGCTGGCCGTCGGCGACTTCAATGGTGACGGCGGCCAGGACGTGGTGACCGTCGCGGGCAACCAGCATCTGCGGGTGCTCTCCGGCCCGTTCAAGCGGGACGGATCGGCGAAGAGCACGTCGGTCATCCGCGACACCGAGGACACCCGGTACCTCGACATCGCGGCGGGCGACATCACGGGCGACGGCGTCACCGACCTGGTCGGCACCATCAACGACGGTGACGAGTACGACGCCCGCCGGGTGCGCTTCCTGCCCGGGACGGCGAACGGTCTCGGCGCACCCAAGATCGTCGAGGACGCGAAGGGCAACTGGGTCGAGGGCGGCGAGCACGTCACCACGGGCGATGTGAACCATGACGGCTATGCCGACATCGTTGTCGGCCGTCCGGTGGAGGGCTACGACAGTGATCTCAACCTGCCCCTCGCCAAGGGCGGCATGATCATGTACATCCCCGGTGGCGCGTCCGGCCCGCAGGGCACCAAGGCCAAGGCCTTCAGCCAGGACAGTGCGGGTGTCCCCGGGGCGTCCGAGGTGGGCGACAAGTTCGGCGAGGCGGTCTCCGTCGGTGACACCAACGGCGACGGCTACGGCGACATCGCCGTCGGTCTCCCCGGCGAGGCCCTCGGCACCAAGGCGAAGGCCGGACAGGTGATCGTCCTGCCCGGCAGCGCGACCGGACCCACCGGCACCGGCTCCAAGGCGTTCAACCAGGACACCCCGGGCGTCGAGGGTGCCGTCGAGGCCAATGACGCCTTCGGCGGGGCGACTTCGCTGATGGACGCCAACGGCGACGGCCGGGCCGAGCTTGTCGTCGGCTCGCCCGGTGAGAACGCCAACGCCGGATCCGTCTGGGTCCTGCCGGGCAGCACCGCCGGCACGACCGGCACCGGTTCGATGACCTTCGGATCCGGCACGCTCGGTACGGACCCGGCGAACGCCAAGCTGGGGTCGTCCTTCAACCGCTGACCCGCAGGCAGTACCAGTCGCTGACACAGGATGCCCAGGGCCCTGCCCTGGGCATCTCTGCTGTCCGGTGCACAGGGCGCCGCACCCGGGGGCCCCGTGCACGGTCCGTGCGGCGAATCGCCCGTCCGATGCACCATGCCGCCCAACCGGGTTTCCGTGGCAAGGTGTTGCGGGCAAACCACTGGGGCCCAGGCAGCGAAGAGGGGGAACCGTGATCGTCTGGATCAACGGGCGGACCCAGAAAGTTGCTGGTCAGCGGCTTACCTGCTGAAATGTCTTGCATTGTCTAGCCTAAGTTAGCTCGCTCTAGCTTTACTTAGCCCTGATGAGCAAGATCTTTCTCCCATCCGTCTCCCATGGGAGACGGATGGGAGAGGGCTGCGATGGAGTTCCAGATCCGAGACCGTTCGGTCAACCAGGGGCGCCGTGAGCTATCGCCGCCGAGCGGACTCGGGCCCCGCCGGGCTAATCCAGGGCGCCGCCGCCGTCCGGCTCCCGGAGCGTCGGCCGGATACCTTGCCCGCCGGGCCGGTGGTCCGTCGGCGGCGGTCGACCTTTGCCGACAGGTGGCGTCGCAGTACGCATAATTCGCACGCCCAGCAGAAACGGGCGTGCCGCAGGCGCCGCAGGGCGGCCCGATCCCCAGCATCCGCTACGCATGCGCGTGCGGGACGTCCGGCATGCCCGGGAGCAAGGTCCCCCTTAACAGCAATTCCGCCCCAGGATCCCAGGGCGGGAAGCCGGTCCAGCACCTGCTGGAGGCGCTGGACCCTCGTCTTTCGCTCGTCGTTCTCCTCATCCGCCAGGCCGCTCAGCAGGGCAGCGAATGCGGTCGTCTTGGCGAGAGCCCGCGTCAGGCTCTCGGTTGAAGGATGGGCGAGCAGTACCGAGATGTTCGACCTGTTCGACCTGTCGCAGTTTCGGCGGCCCGCGCACCGCGGACTGGCGCAGGAGGATGCGGCGTCCTTCGATTTCCGCGGCGGTGAGCTTTTCACCGTCGCAGACGATCGGCAGCCCCGGCCTCAGCGTCATCGTCCACTGACTCATCCGTTTCTCCGCAGTACGCATTCATCTGACAGTGGTCCCGCCGCCAGGTCCGTGGTCAGCCGGCCCGACCACAGCAGGGCCATCAGCACCGGTCGGGCCTCCTCGGGCTCGCGGTCTCCGGCCAGGCGCCGTTCGGCGAGCGCCAGCTCCCCGTCCGACGACGCGGCCCGTCCATCTTGGGCACATATGAATCGCTGTGCCCTTCCCCGCCGTGGCGGGGAGGGCACAGGTTCGCGGAAGGCAGGCCGCGGCTCGTCACTTCGCTCGCAACCAGTGGCGCAGTCCGAAACGACGAAGCCGCAGAATCTTATAAAGATGGGCCCTTGTTTGAGGTAGGGTCTCTCTCAGTCAACTGCCCTGTATCGGAGGTCCTCTTGCCGTTCTCCCTATCGATGTCCCCCTTGGAGCCCGACGACGTTCGGGCTCAACTTGGCGGAATGGGGACAAGGTTGGAGTACCTGCACGACGTTCTGCGCGCGGGCGAGGCGGCGCGGCGAACCGCAGTCCCCAACGACCCGACGGGGACTGGCGGGCGGAGGGCCTACGAGGCCCACGTGCGCACCCTTCGGGAGCTGCATATCGAGCGCGAGGGGTGGGCGCGGCTCGTGCATGGCCGCTTGGAGTTGGTCTGCAACGCCGATCGGTCGATGGCGATGGGCGTCATGGTCGGTGACGCCGCCACAGGCCAGGCGAGCCTGTTCCCGAAGAACGGGCGCCGCCGGGGCGCCGCCACCGGACAGGTCACCCAAGCCAACGAGGGCGAGGGGGCGGCACAAGTCCAGACCGCTCTGTTCGTGGCGGGCGCAGGGCCCAGGGGCGTGTCGCTCAGCGAGGAGGAAGCCGCCGCGCTGAAGACGTGGTTTCTTCTGTCGTACCGCACGAAGGTCGGGGACGCGGTACGCGTCGGCTGCGAGCTGTCGCGGCCTAAGCGGTTCGTGGACGGATTCGTGGTCGAATGGGGAAGACGGATTCCGCTTCCCGCGCTGACGATGGACGGAATCGAACCTTTGAACGATGATGGGCCTGGGGAGATCGACATCCCTGTCGATTTCCGCTGAGTCCGATGGTGGGGGCGTCGGAGTCCGCCGCCCCCACCAGGCACCACCGATAGCTGAGGCAGCCCCCACATGGTGACCCCGTCCCGCATCGCACTGGCACGCAAGCGCAGAGGGATGACCCTCGCCCAGTTGTCGGACCGGTCTAGTATCTCGCTGCAAAGCCTGTCGAACTATGAAACCGGGCGAACCGCTCCGCGCTCCGCCACCCTGAACAAGCTGGCGTCCGCCCTGGACTTCCCCGCAGCCTTCTTCCAAGGGCCGCCGCTGGAGGAACTCCCCGCCGACGGAATCTCGTGGAGGGCACGCAGCAAGACCTCACCACGGGTGTTGGATGCTGCCCGCGCCGCAGGAACGCTCGGTGCGACGCTTTACACCTGGATCGCTGAAAGCTTCCGTCTTCCAGCGGTGGACGTGCCATCTCTGGGCAGGCCGGATCCGGAAACGGCCGCCGCGATGGTCCGCACCCGCTGGGAACTGGGGGAAGCACCGGCACCCAATATGGTGCACCTTCTAGAAGCCCATGGAGTGCGCGTGTTCTCCCTGGACCCCGATCACGCCGAGGTCGACGCGTTCGCCGTCTGGCGTGAAGGCGTGCCCTTCGTATTCCTCAACACCCTAAAATCGGCCGAACGAGGCCGCTTCGACGCCGCTCACGAACTCGGGCACCTCGTGATGCATGGGAGCGAGCACGCCTGCTCGGGTCCCGAAGCCGAGCGCCAGGCGAACGCCTTCGCATCCGCGTTCCTCATGCCCAGGGCTAGCGTCCTGGGCCACATGCCGTCGGGTGCCCACGTCGACCAGATCATCCGCGGCAAGCGGATCTGGAAGGTCTCCGCCATGGCCCTGACGTACCGCCTGCACGATTTGAGCCTGCTCACGGACTGGCAGTACAGGTCGACTTGCGCGGAACTGAGCCGGTTGGGGTATCGCTCCGCCGAACCCGAGAGCATGGGAGAGCGGGAAACATCGCAAGTGCTGACCAAGGTATTCGCGGCGCTGCGCACAAAGGGTGTGAAGCCTTCTGCCGTAGCCGCGGAACTGGGGCTGACAAGCGAGGAAATGAACAGGCTTCTGTTCGGCCTTACGCTCACAACCGTCGCCGGCGGTGGACAGCAAACCGCACCCACTCCCACGCGACACCTGTCCGCAGTTAGCTCTCCTCCTTCTGTAGCCGCTCGTCCGCCGTCGAATCCCGTACCCGCGTTCGCTAGGCCGTGAGTTCGCCGCTTGGACAGGTCAGTCATCTGGTCGGGTCAGGCTTGGAGGCATCGACGCCCCCTCCTGTCCGGTGCTGGTTGCGTTCTCATGTGCCTCTGGTCCGGACCTCCGTGGTCCAGCGAGGCGCGCCCGCTGCGTTCCGGTCGACGCGCTCTGCCAAGTCGGGCGGCCCGACGCCATTTGGTCGAGCGCACGACCAAGACCCAGCCACGCGACCTGGCCTTCAGCAGCGCGTTCAAGGCAGCAATCAGCCGGTACAGGCTACGCGCCTTCGCTTGTGCACCCTCATGGTGGGCGAGCCCCGAGCACCTCTCTATGCCCCATCGGCCACTTCGACCCCGGCCCCGCCGAGGCGATTGGTTCCGTCTTCTCCGCCAAGTCCGGTCCGTTTTGCCCGGCCCGAAAGCCCAAGCCGGGCGTCTCTATGAGAAGCAGTCGGGCATCGCGGAAGGTGGAGCGCCCGTGGAGGTCGTTCACTCGACGCGGTTCCTGGACAGGGGAGCCTCACGGTGAATGTGGAGCGTTGTCCAGGCTGTTCGCCTTGCCCAGGCCGAGGATCTCCTGCAGGGATTCACCCCATGTGGCCCAGTGCGCCAGTTCCTGCTTGCCGAACGGGGCGATGTCGTGTTGCCGAGCGAACTTCAATGCGGGTTTGGTGAACTCGCTACTGGTGACGGCCACGACGAGGTCCGCGCCGTGTACCGGACGTGCAGTGCCGTTCAACGCGTACAGGACGCCCACTTCGACGCGCCGAGCGGTCGTGATGAGCTTGCACTGCGCGACCAGCTTCTCGCCGGTGGGTGCGACCGCTATGATGTCTGCGCCGCGGTCGCCTGCTCCGCCGTGTCTTTGCAGGACGTTGAATCCGTCGCGTTGGAGCAGGGTAGCGACCATCTCCTCGAACCCGCGCGGTGACATGGATTGGATGGCTGCCAGCGAGACGCTGCCCGGGGAGGTGGTGAATCTCAGGCCCCGTGCTTCTCGCATGGCCAGGTCGTGCAGGAATTCGCGGTCCCGGGCCAGTGCTTCGAAGATGCGCGGGGCACGGCCTTGTATCCCGTCGACGAGGCGTGCCGCCTCGTCGAGTTCGGACGGACTGTTCAAGGCGCTGCAGCGGTAGCGTTCCCGTAGGTCCGTCCGTACCAGCGGCGTAGCGCGTCCGAGATTTCCTCGGCCGCGGCGCACGCCGTTCGCACGTTCTCCAGTTCGTCTGCGAGGATCTTTCTTAAGTGGCCGGCAGCAAGTCGGCAAGGGGCGTCCATAGGCGTCCACCACGGTTCATCGAATTCCGGTCGGTACAGCTCCCGCCGTCTCGCGTGGGCGAGCTCCCGGTCGATCATGTCGTGGTGTAGTTGGATTTGTTCCGCGGCGTCTTGGACCAGTTCCATTTCGGTGGTCCAGGTGAACGCGGCGAGAAGGCCGTCCCTATCGGGTTCCAGGATGCGCAGCGCGGTGGGCGGGCCCTGCCGGAGGGCCCGGCCGGACGACGCCTCGGGAGGCTTGCCGGAGCCGAGTATCTCGGATAGGGGGGTACCCCACTCCATCCATCGACGTAGATCGTCCCTGTCGATGAGGAGGATCCGCTGTTCCCGGGCATAGCGGCGTGCGGGGCGTGAGAACCGTCCGTTCGAGGCGACGGTGATGAGCGCACCAGGGAAACGGTCGCCCGCCGTACGGCTGAGCTGCTGGACGCGAGGCAGCCCGACGGTGGGCGCAGGGAAGAGGTTGAAGAAGGAGTGAGGGACGGATACCTGTTCGGGCTGGATGACCAGGGTTTTGCCGTCCGGCAGGCGCGTCAGGACGGGCGTGCTCCTGATGCCCCTATGCACCACCGGCTCCATGGACCCGTCGGTAAGCTCTTCGATCCATTCGCCCAAGTCGTCGTGCAGGAGACGGTCCAGCCGCGACAAGGTGATGCCGTCCGCCGTCTTCGCCTGTCGCCGACTGGCTTCCTGAAGTGCGAGCTCGTGCAGCACGTCGCGGTCGAGGGCCAGTAGGTCGTCGAGCCGCTCCCTGGCGGCGCTGAGATGCCGAGACAAGGGCAAGACCGATTCCACGAGCGAACACGACCGTGATGCGTCGAGATCTCTGTGTATCTCGGCCAGCACGACGTCACACTCGTCGGCCGCCTGCCGGGCCTCTTCCTCTTCCGACGTCAAAGCGGTGACCAGTGATTCGGCTGCTTCGGCGCAGAGGGCGTGGACGTGTGAGGCGTCATGGGCCGAGGCTCGATGGCCTGCTCGTCGGCGTGCCTCCCTCAGCTCGCGTTCGGCCACCTCACGGTGTGCGTGCAACTGCCGCCCGATCCGCGTCGTGAGCTCGGCTTCGGCGGCCTGCGTGAAGGTCGCGAGCAGGTCGTCTGGTCCGGCCGACGCCAGGGCTTGGTCGAGCAGATTTCGCATCCGCTCATCGTCCGGACGGGGCCATGAAACGGATTGTGCAGGGAGGGAGGCCATTGTCGGATGGTAGGTGCCGACACTGACAGGAGCGGACACGCGTAATGAGAACCACTGTCGCCCACTTCGTCCGCTAAGAGGTCATCTGAACTATGCAGGTGGCAGGGCGAGATGATTGCGTGACTGCTGGGGTTGGTGGTCGTTGGACGAGGCGTGAACGCTCGCGGCACGTACCGTAGTGATGTCTCCGACGCTCGCCGGGCTCTGACCGGACGCGTCTTCCGCCAAACAGGGCAAGCTGCTCCGTGCGGAGCCCGTGGCACAGCAGATGGTGCGGACAAGGTTCGGCTGCGCGGGGAGTTCACCGACCTGGAACGCGAGTGGGCGACGTGGATGCCCACCGACCCTGACAGCCCCGGTCGTATTGACGCCTCGACGATCCTCGTGTACGGCCTGATCCCTGGCGAACAAGGGCGCCATCGTCCATGCGCCGCTGCCGCAGCCGTAAAACGGTGCGCCCGGCGCCGGGGCGTACGGGCGGCGCATCGCGAAGTGATGGAGGTTAACCGTACGTTGCCGCACTGCTGTCAGAGCCCCATCATTCGTCCATTGGGAGCATGTCATCGGTCTGTTCGGCGCGATAGCGTTCTGAGACCTTCCTTATCGTTTCTTGGCGGAGGATGTCGCCCGGGTAGGGGCGGCGGTATCCGTCCTCCTCAAGTGGTCCTGTGCCCAAAGCGCGACGGAAGTACTGCTCCTCGGAGCTAAGCGTCGATTCCAGAATGCCGGGCAAAAAGGGGTAAGGCGCGATGTGGAAAAGGTCCTCCGCCGTGGGCGGGAGTAGCTTCCGGGGCACGGTCACGGTCAGTCCCTTGCTCGGGGCGGTTGGGCTAATGAGGACGCGCGTCTCCCATGAGCAGTGGCCCCAATGAAAGCTTGTGCTGGTACTGAGAACGCCGGAGACAAGCCACCTTGCAGTCGCCGTGTACCACCGGTGCCCTGATATCTCATACGCGCGTATTTCCTCAACGGAGACGAATTTGATCCGTAGTTGACGCTCCCACCGCCTGCAAGGGACGTCTTCGAAGACGCTGGGCGGGCTCTCGATCGTGGCGGTGAAACCGCGTTGCCGCATGGCGGCGCGCTGGACAGCGCGATGGTTATTCAGGTGTGTTTGAAGAAGGCCCGTCAGCTCTTCTTCATCCGCCTTGGTTTGGGTCGCGAACTTCGTCAACACGTCGCTGAGTGATGTGAACAGAACGAACCTGTCCTCAATGCCCTCTAGATCGTCATCCATTGGAGACTCGAAGGAAGAACCGTCGCCGAAATCCTCGGTGTTGTTGCTGACGAAGTAGACGATCTCGGTCGGATTTCTACGCGCGTACTCCACTGCGGTGAGCCAGATTGCTGCGTCCCGTGATCCGGTCTTGTTCTTCCCGCTGTTCACCGTCTTGCACGGCGCGAGGAGGTTAGCCTCACGGAACATGGCCTGCTCGTACGTATCCGGGCTGGTTGGCAAGGTGTCCACGATGGCGGCGTACTGCTTGCGCCAGTGCGCACGAACGTGCTCCGAAACAGCCTTCTTCGGAGCTTGGACAGCAGCCCATGGAGTCGCCTTCCTGAGAGCCTCCATGGCGACCAGCGCCGCGTCGTACTTCTTCTGGTAGATCAGCGCTTGTTGCGCCGCCAGTTCTTCCAGGACGATCCATGGCGCAGCGACGCGCTCCGCCCTGGTTACGCGGATCGCCCGGATCAGCTCGGCCTCAGGGCCTCGCAGTGAGGTCCCCTTGAGTATGTTGGAGTCGAGGATGATCAAGGACTGATGCTCCGTCTCGGTCAGATCCGTTTTGTAGGGGCCCACTCTCTCAAGAACTGATCACGACGCGCTGCGAATTGGTCGGGAACCGGCCAGCCGGGCCAGGGGTTCCAGGTCTCCGTAGAGGGCAGCGTGGAGTGCGGCGGCGAGTTCGCGGGCTCGTTCTTCGCTGTGCACGCCGTGCATCATGAAGTAGACGGGCCCCGTGTAGGCGCCGAAGTCGGCCTCACGGTTGTTGACCAGGCGGAGGATCGCAACCGCGCTCGTGAGGTACTGGGGGTGGCCGGAGTTAGCCGACCCTGTCGCCATGTGCATCACGGAGCTGCTGTCCAACGTGTCCCGGCATACGGGATCGGGCCAGTGCGTAGTGCTCCTCCAGAGCACTCAATCTGCCTTACGCATCGTGGTGAGCGACGACAGTCCGGAACTCCCCGTGGTGCGTGAGCCCGAGTGACTTGCGGAGGACGGGCGCGGGAAGTTTCTGCTGAGCATGACGGCCGATGCATGGGGCGCTGATCCGACTGCCGCCGGCAAGGACGTCTGGGTCGAGTTCCGTCCTCGTCCCGAGGAGGCTGTCGTGTGAATGCCGCGCTCACTCACCCCAGGTCCAACTCGGGCCATGTGACAAGGGCTTTGCCACCCTGCACAGCGTCGTTGTCCGGCTCCACGCATCCCTTGTCGTGGATGACGCTCTCGATGACGACCTGGAGGCGGTCCTCCGCCCCGACGCGGAGCCGCTGAATCCCGAGGACGTCGCTCGGATGACGCCCGTCCTGGGCCGGGTCCTCGATCAGCTCGTAAACATCGCGCATCAGAAGTCCGGCGGGCCGCCGACCGCCGAGCTGTTGGAAGTGAGCGAACGTGCCGACCCCCTTCAGGCACGACGTGTTCCCGAGAGCGCCGAACAGGCTCTTGCACACCTGCGACGCCTGGCCATTGCTCTCGTGGACTTGCTCGGACTGACGATTCTCGATGACGGTCGCCCCCCACTTCGGCGCCACCCCAGCAGCGCCTCCCAGCCGGACCGTTCCCAGCAGTTGGCCAGGCACCGAGCGCTCCCGCACCGAGACGGCCAAGTTGCTGTCCCGTCCGCCCTTCACGCTGGAGAACGCCGGCAGCGAACTGCACCACAAGCATGGCATCGTCATGGTGCGGAAGACCAGCCCGGACAGACCTGGCAGGAACGGTGGCTAGCCAGCGGCATTGACCAAACTGGCTCCGCCTGGCGGCCGGCGATCAGGCACGGGCTGCACGAGCGCGGTCTCAAAGCAGCTTGGCGCATGCCGGTGGTGGGCCGGGCTCTGACGACAGTGATCAGTGCTGATCTACTGCGGCCATCGGTGGACTGGCTGGCCGCCGGGCCAGCCGCCAAGGGGTTCTGGTGTCAGTTGCGTTTATTTTGCCCGTTTTGCTGGTGGTGTGAGTTCTTACATTTTGTTTATTGGGGGTCTGGATTCCTTGATTTCCCGGCCGGTGGCCGCATATCGTCCATCAGTGATCTTCATCAGATGGTCATGTATGTGAAGGGTCTGGGGAGGCCCTGAAGGGGTTGGGGTGGGGTATGTCTGTCGGCAGACGAAGAGCTGCGCGGGTGCTGGGGCCATTGCTGGGGCTCGCCCTCCTGGCAGGGGGTGCTCCCGCTTACGCCACTGTGGCGGGCACGGTGGCCAAGCAGTCTTCGGATGCGGGCAACACAGCGCCGGAGCAGGACGCTTTGGCCCGCGCGGTGGCGTCGGGGGAGTCGGTAGAGGTCGAGGCGGACCGCACCGCTTACGCAACGACTGACGCGAACCCCGACGGGACTCTCACACTCACCCAGTCCACGACACCGCAGCGTGCGCCCGCCGAGGGCGGTGGGTGGCGTGATGTGGACCCGACGCTGGAGCGCCGTGCGGACGGCTCGGTAGGACCGAAGGCCGCGGTGGTGAATATGGCCTTCACCGGGGGCGGTGCAAGCGACAAGGCCATGATCCGGCTGGGCACTGCGAAGGGTTCGGTGTCCTTCGGCTGGCCGGGGACGCTGCCCCAGCCGACGCTCAAAGGCGCGACGGCCACGTATGCGGATGTCCTGCCCGGCGTTGATCTAGAGCTGACGGCGACGGCTGAGGGCTACCGTGAGATCTTGGTCGTCAAGTCTGCCCAGGCAGCAGCCAGTCCGGAGTTGGAGCAGGTCACCCTGTCGGCGTCCGGGCACGGTCTGCAGGTGGTACCGGGCGCGGGCGGCGGCCTCCGGGCGATCGATGAGAACGGCAACGCTGTCCTCAACGGCCCGGCCGGCCAGATGTGGGACTCCGCGGGCGATGAGGAAACGCAGCCGCAGCTGTCCAGGACGGCTGCCGCCGCCGACCAGACGGACCCGGCCGGTGACGGTGACCCCACCCAGCCGGGTAACGGGGACACCACAGCGGTACTGCCGGTGCAAGTGGACAGCGACGCAGTCTCGGTCAAACCGGACCTCGGACTCCTACGGGGCGAGGCCACGGTGTATCCGGTACGGATCGATCCCTCGGTGGGCCTCGGAATCTCCGAGCGATCGGTCATGTCCTCGGACGGTGACCGCTGGTGGCAGTTCAAGGGCGAGTACGGCGTCGGGAAGTGCGGCAACGCGGACGGCTACTACTGCGGCAACGGCTACACGAACCGCATGTTCTTCGAACTCGCGCCGACCCAACTGGCCGGCAAGCACGTCCTGGACGCCACGTTCCGTGCGCACGAGACGTGGTCGTTCAACTGCGACGCACACTGGGTGGACCTGGTGCGCACGGACAACATGTCCGAGGGCACGCACTATCCCGGGCCCAAGATCCTTGACCTGATGGGTGACCGGAACGTTTCCTACGGACGCGGTGAAAACTGCAGCCCTTCCCAGCCCGACAGCTGGGTGGAGTTCAACGACAATCCCGCGGAGCCGGACGAGAACCTGAAGTCGACGGTGAGCTCCTTCGCCGATGGCAAGATCAAGCGTCTGACATTCATGCTCAAAGCCAAGGACGAGGGAGACACCCGGTCATGGAAGCGCTTCGATGACAACGCGGAACTGAAGGTCAACTACGTTCACATGCCCGGAGTCCCCACCAACGTGGGCGTCATCCCCGGCAACGGCAGCACCGCGTACTGCAAGACGACCTCGACGGACCCGCTGATGGTCACCCGGGCCGACCCGCTGCTCCAGGCCCGGGTGCAGACAAAGGTCGAAGCACACCAGGGAGACGAGGAAGGCTCCCTGCAGGCCGAGTACATCGTCGAGCGGGGAGATGACAGCCCTTGGCACCAGGTGTGGTCCGACTACCGGCCGGCCAGTGGCTGGGTACCGGACGACACCCTGCAGAGCGTGCGCACCTCCAACCGGGCCGACCAGGGCCTGTACCGGCTGAAGTCCCGCACCCAGTCGCACTGGTCCTACGACGGCAAAAGCGGAGACCTCTTCTCCCCGTACTCGTCATGGTGCTACTTCAAGATCGACTCCACCGCGCCGAAAGCCCCGACCATCACGGCCGGAACCCCCTACACCGAATGCACCGCCCAAACGTGCGAAGGCCAGGGCGGTCCCGGCACCCCGGGCAGTTTCACCTTCAAGCCCAACGCGGCCGACACAGACGTGAAGGCCTACCGGTGGCGACTGCTGACGACCTCAGCGCAGAACACCAAGCAGGTCAGCGGCTCCACCGTCACCGTCAAGGACGTCACTCCGTCACTGACCGGCACACAAGTACTCTCCGTGGAAGCCAGCGACCTCAAACTCGACTCCAGCGGCCGCACACGCTGGGGAACCCCCGCCGAGTTCACCTTCAAGGTCTCCCCGGCGGCAGGACCGGTGGGCCGATGGCACTTGGACGACGGAGCTCCGGGCTCGGGCATCATGTCGGCCAAGGACACATCCGGCGCGAAGATCACACACGACGCGACCCTGCACGGCGCCGACGGCACCGGATGGTCAACCCGGGCCCGTCGCGGTGACACGGACTACTCGCTGCGCCTCAACGACGACACAACCGACCCCGCCAAGCAGATCGGATATGCCGCCACCGCGTCCGCAGCGGTGAACACCGCGGACTCCTTCACTGCCTCAGCCTGGGTCCAGCTCTCCAACCCCGCAGCAAACCGGGTGGTTCTGACCGAGCCCGGCACGAACGGCAGCGCGTTCGCCCTCTACTACTCATCCAGCCTCAAGAAGTGGATCTTCAACCGCACGGACAAAGACCAGGCGTCTCCGGGGTTCATCCGCTCTGTCGCTGATCAGGAAAATCCACCCTTGAACGTGTGGACCCATCTGGCCGGGGTCTTCGACACCCACGGAGACACCGACAAGAGCAACGACACCATCCAGCTGTTCGTGAACGGACGCCCACAGGGCAAGCCCGTAATCCTGAGCAAGAGCATGTCCACGTATGAACCGTGGACGGCGAACGAGGGCCTGCAGATGGGCCGCTCGAAGGTCGGCGGCAGGTACGGAGAGAACTTCTTCGGGCTGCTGGACGAGGTAGCGGTATGGCAGCGGCCGCTCACCGGTGACGAGATCGCCCAGGAAGCACAAGCCGCCGTGGATACCGTGCCCACGAACGAACTCGTCGCCCAGTGGGATGCCGCCGGAGCGACAAGCACCACCATCCCGGAGACCACGGCCTACCCCGTCCCGTCCATGAAACTGGCAGGCGGAGCCGCTCCCAACGAGGACAACAGCGCGGTAGTCCTCAACGGAACTACCGGCTACGCCTCGATGGCAGGCCCTGTAGTCGACGGGAGCGGATCCTTCACGGTCTCGGCGTCCGTCGAGGTAGACAGCAACGCCCTGGCCGCGAAACCCGTTGGCTACACCGGCCAGGTGGCCGGTCAGCGCACCGGCAACGAGTCCTCCTGGGCCCTGTGGATCACCAAGCCCGCTGCTGACACCTACCTGTGGAAATTCACACGTACAGCCCTCGGGACGGACGGCAAGGTCTCCCAGAGCGCGGAAGTTCCTGGCGGTGACCTCGCAGAGACCGACACATGGGTCCAGGTCACCGGGGTCTTCGACGCCCAAGAAGCATGGCAGTCGACAGACCCCGACGCCCCGGCCGATACCAATTACGGCAAGCTCCACCTCTACATCGGTGGCGACGACCAACCATCCCGGGACAAGTCCGGCTTCACGCTCGCCCAGCCCGGCAGCGGAGAACTCGCCATAGGCCGAGGCGCCCTCGGCGGAACCACCGGAAACTACCTGCCCGGAGGTCTGCAGGACCTCAGAGTATGGACCGGCGCCATGACCAGCGATCAGGTCACGTCCCAGGTCATGCCGGAGCAAGACGCAGGCTGACCCACACGCGGCCGGGGTGCCAACCAGACATCCAATACCCCCGGCCGACACCCCTGGTGCCGCCTAATGGCGCCTCTTCTGCACGTCGCAGCACACACCCACCGTCCCCGGCAGGCACAGGCCACGGGGCCAGGACTGAGACCGCCCCACAGGCGGCTCCTTCGGGGAACGGAAACCAAATGAACGGGTTCGGACCGGTCAAGGGCGCAGGCCGTCGCAGACCAAGCGAACAAACCTGGACACGGCGAATATCAGTACTCGCCGGCTTCATCCTCATACCAGGACTCCTGACCCCGGTCGCCTTCGCCTCCAGCGCTGACCCGCTGGGCAGACCGAACGTCACGATGCACCCGGACAAGGTCTCCCCGTTCAAGGCAAAGGCCGACAAGAAGACCGCCGAACGCATCAAGCAGGCCAAGGCCACCGACCGTGCCGCCATCGCGCGAGCCACGAAGGACGAGGCCCGAACAGTCACCTGGCCCAAGGCAGGCCAGGCGCAACTGGATCTGTCCGCCAAGGGCGGAGCCAAAGCTGCACCGGGATCGCTGCCCGTGACCCTGGACCGCCCGAAGGCACTCAAGGGAAAGAAACAGGTGCCGTCGGCCCGCTCGCTCAAGATCACCGTTCTTAACCAGGACCAGACCGCCAAGCTCGGCGTCAAGGGCGTCGTCCTGGCCGTCACCGGCCCCGCCACAGGAGGCATGGCACAACTCGGCATCGACTACGACACCTTCGCCACAGCCTACGGCGGGGACTGGGCAGGACGCCTCCAGGCAGTCCGCCTGGCCGACTGCGCACTCAACGACCCGAGCAAGGCAGCCTGCCGCGCCCGCACGCCCCTTGACTTCACCAACCACCGCCGAGACCATCGCATCGAAACCCAGCTGACTTTCAAGGCCGCACCCGACACACAACAATCAGTTGCCGGTCGCACGATGATGGTGGCGCTCGCAGCCGGCACCAAATCCGGTGCCGGTGACTACAAAGCCACCCCGCTCGCCTCCTCCTCGACGTGGGAAGCCGGCGGCTCGTCAGGCACCTTCACCTGGTCATACCCGCTGCGCACCCCGCCCGCCGCGGCCGGCCCGGCCCCTGACCTTTCGATCTCGTACGACTCCGGTGCGGTGGACGGCCAGACCGCGAACACCAACAACCAGGGCACCGCGATCGGCACCGGGTTCGACATCACCTCCTCCTACATTGAACGAAAGTACGGCTCCTGCGACGACGACGGACAGGACGACAAGTTCGACCTTTGCTGGAAATACGACAACGCCTCTCTCGTCCTCGACGGCAAGGCAAGCGAACTCGTCAAGGACGACACTTCCGGCACATGGCGGCTCAAGAACGACGACGCCTCCACCGTCACCCACTCCACCGGCGCCTCCAACGGGGATGACGACGGTGAATACTGGACCGTCATCACCGGAGACGGCACCAAGTACGTCTTCGGCCTGAACAAACTCGACGGTGCAGGCGACGAGCGCACCAACTCGGTATGGACCGTGCCCGTCTACGGTGACGACACCGGTGAGCCCGGCTACAGCAGCGGGACCACGCTCTCAGGCCGTGCCAAGAAGCAGGCCTGGCGGTGGAACCTCGACTACGTCGAGGACACCCACAAGAACGCCGCGTCCTACTGGTACACCGCCGAGAGCAACAACTATGACCAGTTCGGCGACGACAACACCGGGACCGGCTACATCCGCGGCGGTTACCTGAACGAGATCCGTTACGGCCAGCGCGCAGGCGCCCTCTCCGGACCGCACACCACCGTCACCACCGAAACAGCCTCGGACAAGGTCACCTTCAGCTACGCCGAGCGCTGCACCGCAACCGGCACAGGCTGCGACTCCCTGACCGAGGACAAGCGAGACAACTGGCCCGACGTACCCTTCGACGCGGTATGCAAGGACGACGCCAAGTGCACCGGCAATGTCGGACCGACCTTCTTCACCCGCAAGCGCCTGACCACTGTCACCACCTCCGCCTGGGACGCCGGCGCGGCAACGCCCGGCTTCTCGACCGTAGACACCTGGTCACTGAAGCAGCACTACGTCGACCCGGGCGACACCGGCGACTCCACCGACCAGTCACTGTGGCTGGATGAGATCAACCACACCGGCAAACACGGCACCGACCTCGCCCTGGACCCGGTGAAATTCACCCAGGAGTCCCACCCCAACCGGGTAGACGGCACCAGCGACGACATCCTCTCCCTGGAAAAGCCCCGCCTGAAAACCATCACCTCCGAGACCGGGGCACAGACCATCGTCTCCTACCTGGAGGCCGACTGCGTCGCGGGACAGACCATGCCCCGACCCGACCAGAACACCAAACACTGCTACCCGGTCTACTGGTCCCCCAACGGGGAGAAGACCCCGATTCTCGACTGGTTCCAGAAATACCCGGTCTCCTCCGTCCTCACCAGCGCCCCCGGCAGCGGCGCCGAAGACGTCCTGAACACCTACACCTACACCGGCGGCGGCGCCTGGCACTACGACAACGACCCGATGACCAAGGAGAAAGAACGCACCTGGTCCATCTGGCGCGGCTTCGCAAAGGTCACCCACCTCACCGGCGTCCCCGGCAAAACCCAGTCCAAAGACACCACCGTCTACATGCGTGGCATGAACGGCGACCGCGTCCTGGAAGACGACGGTAAAACCCTCGACCCCGACAAACGCAAGACGGCCACCACCACCGGCATCAAAGCCCCGGCCATCACGGACGCCGACCCCTACGCCGGATTCACCCGCGAGAGCGTGACCTACAACGGCGCCAACGAGGTCACCGGCACCATCAACGACCCCTGGTCGAAGAAGACCGCCACCCAGCACAAGTCATACGCCGACACCGAGGCGTACTACGTACGCACCAGTGCCACCCACACCCGGACCAACGTCACCAGCAGCGGCACACCCAAAGACCAGGTCCACTCCATCATCACCTCCTACGACGGCTACGGCATGGCCGAAACGGTCGAGGACAAAGGCGACGACGCCGTCACCGGCGACGAGAAGTGCACCCACACCTGGTACGCCCGCAACGACGACGCAGGCATCAACTCCCTCGTCTCCCGCGTCCGCGTAACCGGGAAACCCTGCGCCACCACCGGCGATGCACTGGACCTGCCTGCCGACTCCAAGACCGCCGGTGACGTCATCTCCGACACGGCTACCGCGTTCGACACCACCACCTGGTCCTCCACACAGAAGCCCACCGCGGGCGAAGCCCAGTGGACAGGACGGGCCAACGGCTACACCGCGAGCAACAACCCCACCTGGCAGAAACTGACCACCACCACCTACGACCCCCTCGGCCGGCCGCTCACCGTCAAAGACACCAACGACGCCCTCGTCACTACCGCCACCTACACACCATCCGACAAAACCGGCCCCCTGACAGCCAGTACCGACACCAACGTCAAGGGATACAAGACCACCACCGACATCGACTTCGCGACCGGCAGCGCAACCAAGGTCACTGACCCCAACGGCAAGGTCACCGAGTCGGAGTACGACGCCCTGGGACGTGCAACCAAAGTCTGGCTGCCCAACAGCCTCAAGATCCTGGGAGCCCCTCCCAACTACGTCTACACCTACAACGTCACCTCCACCTCCCTGCCATGGGTGTCCACAGGCACCCTCAAGGGAGACGGCTCCGGGTACAACACCACCTACGCCATCTACGACCAACTGCTGCGGCTCCGCCAGACTCAGAGCCCCTCGCCGGCAGGCGGCACGGTGATAGCAGAAACCCTCTACAACGAGCGGGGCCTGGCAGCATCAGCGATGGCCGACACCTGGGCCGAAACAACCAGCCCATCAGGAAAACTGGCCCAGACCGAAGGTTCGGGAGCCCCCACACAGACCGACACTACCTACGACGGTGCGGCACGTCCCGTCACAACCGTCACCAAGGTCTACGGCACCCCACGCTTCAACACGACCACGACATACACGGGCGACACCGTATCCACCTCGGCTCCTGCAGGCGGCCAGGCGACTCAAGTCACCACCAACGCCCTCGGACAGACCACACAGCGCCGCGAATACGCAAGCCCCCAACCCACCGGCAGCAACTACACCACCACTGACTACACCTACACTCCTGCCGGCCAGCAAAAGAGCGTGATAGCGAAGCCGGACCAATCCACATGGTCCTACACTTACGACCTCTTCGGCCGACAGAGCAGCGCTACGGACCCCGACAAGGGCACCACCCACACGACCTACAACACACTCGATCAGGTCACCAGCACCCTCGACGCACGTCAAAAGACACTGATCTCCGAGTACGACAGCCTGGGGCGACAGACCGGCCTGTGGGACGGAACCAAGTCTGACGCCACCCAACTCGCCGCCTGGACCTTCGACTCCCTCGCCAAGGGACAGCAGGACACCGCAACCCGCTACGACGGTGGCGCCAACGGCAGGGCCTACACAAGCAAAGTCACCCGCTACGACAACCTGTACCAGGTCACCGGCAGCCAGCTGATCCTCCCCGACACCGAACCTCTAGTCGCAGCCGGCGTACCCAAAACACTGTCCTTCACTAGCGGCTACAACCTCGACGGAACCATCCACCAAGCATCCCAGCCCGCCGTCGCCGGACTGCCATCCGAAACCACATCCAGCAAATACAACGCCCTCGGCCAGCAGACCACCCTCAGCGGCACCACCGGCTACCTCCAAGGCGCCGCCTACTCCCCTCAGGGAGACCTGCGCCAACTCACCCTGGGCACCGACCCCACCACCTCAGCGAAAAAGGCCTACCTCAACTACGACTACGAGGCAGGAACCCGCCGCCTCACACGCTCCTACGTTACCGACGACGTCCACGGCTACATGCCGCAAGAACTCAAGTTCACCCAGGACGACGCAGGCAACGTCACTTCCATCTTCGACGCCACCACCCAGGGCGGCACAGCGAAGACAGACAACCAGTGCTTTTCCTACGACGGCAACAAGCGCCTCACTGAAGCGTGGACCCCGAAGAGCGCAGACTGCGCCACCACCGGCCGTACCACGGCCAACATCGACGGCGCAGCTCCATACTGGACCAGCTACACCTACAACAACGCAGGTCAGCGCGGAACCGAAACGCAGCACGCCAGCACTGGCGACACCACTTCGACCTACAGCTACGGAACCGCCAGCGGCCAACCCCACCCCCTGGTGAAGACGGCTGGACCCAAGACCAACACATACGCCTATGACGAGGCGGGCGACACCACCAGCCGCCCCGGCAACCAGGCCCAACAAACCCTGACCTGGAATTCCGAAGGCAAACTCGCTTCCACCAGCGAGCCCTCCACCAGCAGTAAACCGGAACTCGACACCAGCTACCTCTACGACGCCAGCGGTGAACTCCTCATCCGCCGCTCCTCGGGCGACGGCGACACCGTCCTCTACCTCGGCGCCACCGAAGTCCACCTCACCACCCAAGGCACCACCAAAACCCTCACCGGCACCCGCTACTACAGCGCCGCCGGCCAAACCGTCGCACTGCGCACCGCAACTAAAGACACTACCGGCACCACCCTCAACTACCTGGCCGCCGACCCCCACGGCACCGCCAGCCTCGTTCTGACACCAGCCACCTGGGCCTACACCAAGCGCTACACCACCCCCTTCGGCGAAACCCGAGGCACCAAAGCCACCAACTGGCCCGACGACAAAGCCTTCCTCGGCAAACCCACTGACACCGCCACAGGCCTCACCCACATCGGCGCCCGCGAATACGACCCAAGCATCGGCCAATTCCTCAGCGTTGACCCCGTCCTATCCCTCGACCAAAACCAATCACTCAACGGCTACAGCTACGCCAACAACACCCCCGTCACTAGCAGCGACCCCACCGGTCTCATGCGTAGGTGTCCGAGCGACGTCCCCGACTGCAACACAGACGTCCTCCCGCCTGTACAGCCGCCGGCGACACGAAACACTGGGGGTGGAACGAGCAGCGGGAATGACGTAACCGTAGTTCCGTCAGCAGGAGGATCGTCAGGGAATAACTCCGGTGGCGGATCCGGTAGTTGCGGGTTCTGGGATGTGAAATGTGGATGGAAGCAACTCTGGAAGAGCGAATGTGGCTTCTGGGATGTCAGCTGCAGTTTCAAAGAAAATGCCCGGGCCTATAAAGATGCGGCAGTAGCGCTATCACCTCTCGAAGATGGCAAGCAGTGCCTGGGTGAAGGTGACGGTTCGGCCTGCGGTTGGCTCGCTGCAGGATTTATTCCGCTCGGGAAGCTAAAAGCGCTCGCAAAAGCGCTTGAAGAAGGCGAAGATGCGGCAAAGGCTGCCCGGAAAATCGGGACCGGGATCGACCTTGTTGGGAAAGTCGCATACGGCGAAGGGCACCTCAGCCAAGCTGTCCAAGTGCAGAGACTGATAAATAAAGACAAGTCTGGAAACTATGCCTCGGCACTCCTGAAGGATGGGACGGTGCTAGTCGCCAGATCGGCAGGAAAGGGGCTGCACTCTGAACGGAAGTTGCTCGATGCTGCAGGCGGAGATGTCGTCGCAATGTACTCCGAGAGGAAACCATGCGAAGGGAGACAGATTAACTGCATGGGGAACCTGGCCAAGGCTGGGGTGAAAAACATCAGTTGGTCGTTTGACTGGTCCACGGATAAAGTCGTGCAAGCAAAGACGACCGCCGACCTCAAATCCGCAATTTCCAAGCTATTTCGTGAATAGTTTGCATGCGTCGCTATCGCTAGCAACCCGGTACGGCTTTCCGGTGTGAGACACTGTGCCCCCTGCTGGAACATCGAGCAGGGGGCACAGTGTGGGTCGGTTTTCTTAACTCAAATAGCAACTGAGAGGGAGAAATGGATCTCCGGTTTATCGAGATCGGCACCTCCGACGGTAAGTTTTCCGTGAAGGTTCCAGATGATTTTTTTTCCTACAAGCCAAATGAGAGTCTGGTCCTAAGGAGGAATGGCGAAGGTGTCGAATATATCGAGTTTGCCACCTATGCCGCAGACTGTCATGTTTATATTGAGCACGGTACGGGGAATGTGATGTCGGGATGGGATATTAACGACTTGGGGTTCGCGAACTCATCGATCTCTCTTTTCAGTAAATGTATGACCGCTGTCGCATCTAGGTATCCATATTACGCGGAAGATGCGGAAGCGGAAGAATGGATCGCGGCCAGGGACCGTCTCGATGCGGTGATCCGCAGCATCGACCCCCCGGCAGCAGATGAGGATACTTATTGGTCTGAATTTACGTCAGATGTCCTGATGGGAGATTACTCGTAACCGCACTCTCGTGTCAGACTGTGCGCATTGCATCTTGTGGAGCCAGCGAACAACCTGGCCCAGTGCAGGGTGGCAGCGGCGCAGCCGCAGCAGCCGCAGAGCGCGCCCGGTGTGTGCCGGTTCGATCCGTCAGATTGTACGTCCATCATTGGTTCGGGTATTCACTAGTCGCTTGGCTTGGGCATGGCCGGGAGCCGACGCCTGGGGTTCTGCAATGGCGTACCGGAGGGATAGGCATCCTGGCACGATTGTTGGAGGCGGGCCCCTCTTCGTT
Organism: Streptomyces sp. NBC_00440; assembly: GCF_036014215.1. Classification (NCBI taxonomy): domain Bacteria; kingdom Bacillati; phylum Actinomycetota; class Actinomycetes; order Kitasatosporales; family Streptomycetaceae; genus Streptomyces; species Streptomyces sp. NBC_00440. Next base: position 553,003 of record NZ_CP107921.1, on the reverse strand, counting down.
CGGGGAATGAAAGTGCGGGTTGAGGCATTTGGCAGGCCGAAGATTCGGGACCTCTCATGAGAGGCCACCAGAATCTAAACTTGACGTTTATGCAGCTCCGGTGACTGTGGTGGCTGCCACGAAGTTTGGTTTGTCCAGTTTCCTGTCGGGGCGTTCACGTGCACGGTGCTTGTTCTTCATGCCGGTTGGCCGGCCGGGTCCTGCTGTGCTGAGTTTCGGTGCGCTGGCCGGCTGAGGGGTTTTCCCGTGGAGGCGGCGAAATCCTCGGCGGACACGCGCGGGTGTGAGGGCGCCCCTGGCGTGCGGGCCGCTCCCAGGGCTTGCGGAGGCCTTCTGCGAGGGGCCGTGCAAGGCAGAGTTGTGTGGGCTGCGATGACGAGCCAGGTCCAGCTGTCGGCGTGCACGTCGGCCGAACTCGCCCAGGCCCGCCGCAGGGGCGACAAGCCGGTCACCGTCGAAGCTGTGCAGTGCATCGCTCTGACGGAGTTCTCCCTGCTGATCGATGACCGGCAGTCCCGCGCCGCTCACGCCCAGCGCCGCAACCAGGGCCGCTGACCTCAAATGACTCCGCGTGTTGACAGGACATGACCACGATGACGCTGCGACTGGTGCCCGCTGCTCCGTCGTCCACTCGGCTGAAGCCGTTCCGCCCCGGCGAACGAGCCGATCTACGCCACGCTGACAGTCCGGCGGGGTTCCAAAAGCACATGGTCAGCACGCAGGTCCTGCCGGCGTCGGTGCTGGCACGGCTCTACGAGATCGCCGACGACCGGCGGCTGCCCGCTGAGGTCCGCGGCGGGAGCGGCTCGCTGCGCTACTACGCCAAGGCCCGGCACCGGCTCAGCGAACCGGAACGGCCGGTGGACCGCGCCAGCGACCGCGAGGTGCTGGAGCTGCTGTGGGCCTGCAAGTCGGCCAGCGATCGGCTCATCGTGCTGCTGCTCGCCCGCGAGGGCTGCGACGCAGTGAGGCCGTGGGCCTGCGCCGACAAGATCTGCACTTCGTGCTGGACGCCACGATGCTCGGCTGCCCAGTGCACGACGCGTACCTGCACGTCGCGCGCCGGTACAACCCAAACGGGGCCTGGGCGAAGTCAAAGCAGCCCGGTATGATTCCGGCGGACTTCCTCATCGTGCAGGCATACGACGCCTACGCAGTCGAGCGCGAACGCCATCCGCGGGCGCGGGCCAGTGACTTCGTCCTGGTCAACCTGTCAAGGAGCCACTGGGCCAGCCGATGCTGCCCGGGCCCTGAACGAGTTGCTGGCGCGGCTGTCCCAGCGGGCGAAGCTGACACGAATCGTGCACCCCCGCGCGCCGCGGCACGTCTTCGGAGTTCTCGCATGGGCCCGCAGGCGCGGCCTGGCAGCACGCCCCAGCCGAAGCAGGTCGGGCAACTGGCTGGCGGTTTGCACTTGCCTGCCAGCAGAACATAGGCCATCACATCGGCGGCAGAGACCGGCCGTCACGGCGACGCGGCACCGCCGCCGAGGCCGGGCCAGCCGCAACGGCGGCCTGCTGGCCGGTCTCCTCGCCGGGGCGGGTGACCTTCCCTGGCTCGGGTATCAGCAGGTCGCCGATGTCACAGCCGAGCACGACGCAGATGGCGTCCAGGTCCTCCAGCTTGAGCGAGACCGGCCGGCCGGACCACAGCCCGGATATCTTCCTGGCCGAGATCACCAACCCGTTCTGGGCCAGGCTTCGTTCCTGCCGTCCGGAAGTTTCGAAGATCGGGCAGTCCAACAGTGCATGAGGCGGTTCAAGGAAGCCCAAGGTCTTGACTGCCCGTCATGTCGTGGATGCCCGGCCAGGTATCCGCGGTAGGGAGGGCGGCAGAGGGAGTGTCCGCCGGTACCCGCGCAAACCGATCATCGAACTGGGAGGTGACAGGGTGCCGTACACGGAAGTTCGCGGGCGCAGCATCCGCGTGAGTGGTGAACCGGGCAGTACAAGCTGGACGACGAAGGCAAGCCGACGACCATGAAGCTGTACGCGTCCGCGTCCAAGAATCTGGACGGTGTGCCGTTCGCGGATGAGGACGAGGCGTTCACCTTCGGCCTCGGCCGGGAGTCCGATGTGCGGGACTGCCGGGGCCAGAGGGGTGCTGCCCCGGTCAACATGGCGGACTTCGGCGACCTCTGATTCAAAGGGGTCAGTCTGCGCAGCAATAGCATGTCGTCGTACAAGTCCCAGCTGTGGGCTGTGATCCGCCCCTATTGGGCGCAGAGCACTGTGGACGAGATCACGGCACAAGGCCAAGCTGGACGAAGCGGGTGACATACCGCGGGTGGCCGTCGAGGGCCGGATGGGGCATGAACTGCTGGAAGTGGTAGGCGCCTACAGTGAGGTGACCCTTGCGATGGAGGAGTGGATTGTGGGGTATCTCCAAATGGTGTGGGAGAAGGAGGTGGTGGGAGCCGGGCTGTGGACGCCGTCTTTTCCCACGCCTCTCCCAGATGATCTTGCGACCCCGTCATTGTCGCTGTTCAGCGGCCTACCCGCCTTGGAGTACTAGTGATTGTCGTCTGGATCAACGGTGCGTTCAGTGCGGGCAAGACCAGCACCGCGCGGGAACTGATCGATCTGATCCCGAACAGCACCTTCTACGACCCCGAGGTGCTCGGCGGGGCGCTGCGTCTCCTGCTGCCGCAGAAGAGACTGGCCGAGGTGAACGACTTCCAGGACCTGCCGGTCTGGCGGCGCATGGTGGCCGATACCGCGGCAGCACTCCTCGCCGATGTCGGCGGGGTACTGGTGGTGCCGATGACGCTGCTGAGACAGGAGTACCGCGACGAGATCTTCGGCGGGCTCGCCTCCCGCCGCATTCCGGTCTGTCATGTGCTGCTGACAACAGAGGAAACGATCCTGCGGGAACGGATCGCCGGGCGCGTCGAGCTGCCCGACGACCCGGAGGGCAGCGAACGCGTCCGGCAGTGGTCCTACGAGCACATCGAGCCGTACCGGACGGCGCTCGGCTGGCTCACCGCCGACGCCCACACCGTCGACAACACCGCGCTGACCCCCGCCGAGACCGCGGAGCGGATCGCCGAGGCGCTGCGCTCCGGGGCTGCCGGGCCCTGCGAGATCGTCCAGACCCCGGAGCCCACCTCCGAGACGCTCGCCGCGGGCGTCCTCCTCTTCGACGAGCAGGACAGGGTGCTGCTCGTCGACCCGACGTACAAGCCGGGCTGGGAGTTCCCCGGCGGGGTGGTCGAGAACGGCGAGGCCCCGGCGCAGGCGGGGATCCGGGAGGTGGCGGAGGAGATAGGGATACACCTCGGGCAGGTGCCCAGACTCCTGGTGGTCGACTGGGAGCCGCCGAAGCCCCCCGGCTACGGCGGTCTGCGGCTCCTCTTCGACGGCGGCCGCCTCGACTCCGCCGCAGCCGGGCGGCTGCTGCTGCCCGGCTCCGAACTGCGCGGCTGGCGCTTCGTCAGCGAACAGGAGGCGGCGCACCTGCTGCCTCCCATCCGGTACCAGCGGCTGCGCTGGGCGCTGCGCGCCCGGGAACGCTCAGCCGTCCTCAACCTGGAGGCCGGGGTGCCGGTCGGCTGACGGGCGCCCCGGCCGCATCCGCAGTGCCTCTTGCGGCCCGGTACGGACGGGCTCCCGTATTCCTCTTCCTCGCTATTCCTGCCGTGTGACCGCACGCAGGTATGCCTCGGTGAAGAGTTCGCAGACTTCGTTCACGGGTGGGAGGTCAAGGCTCTCCATGGGTTCGAGGACCGGTCGCGTGAGGATGTGGGTGATCATCGGGCCCAGCAGGAGTTGGACCAGGACCGGGAGTGGCAGTGGTCGTATCCGGCCCGTCTCCACGTGCGGCAGCAGGAGCCGGGCGAGGCTGTCGAACAGGCGCGGGAGATACGCCCGCGTCGCTCGCGCGGCGGGCCCGTCGGGTCGGCTGAAGAGGTCCGCGAAGATCGCCGGGAGCACGCGCGGTTCACGGTCGAACGCCGTGATCACGGCCCGGTGGAGCGCCCGCACCGTGTCCTCCAGGCGCTCCGGCGGGTCGGCGGTCAGGGCTTCCAGGCCGGGTAGCGGGCCGTAGCGTTCGTAGACGGCTCCGAGCAGGCCGTCGCGGCCGTCGAAGACCGTGTGCAAGCTGGGAAGCGAGCACACGGCCCGCTCCGCGACGGCGTCCAGGGTCATCGCGCCGAGGCCCCGCTCGGCGACGAGCTGCGCCGCCGCCTCGATCGCGCGCTCGCGGACCGGCCGCCGGCCGCCGGGGTCGACGCCCGCCCGCCGGACCGCCTCGTCCAGCGCGGCCCGTGAGCCGCCCAGCCGGCGCAGCAGCGTGCTGCGGGAGACGCCGGCCGCCGCAGCGATCACTGTCAGCGGGACGTCCGCGACGTCCCGGCCGCGTGCCTCCGCCGCCGCCAGGGCGGCGGCCACCAGATCCCGCATCTGCTCATGGTCCTGCATGTGAAACATGGTACTGCTTGACATCTGACACCGTTCCAAAGACTCTCTCTATAGGAGTTCCACTCGGAATGTGGGGAGAGTGCCATGAGTGTCGTCATCTCCGGGGGCGGACCGGCAGGCATGATGCTGGGCCTGCTGCTGGCGCGGGGCGGAATCGAGGTGACCGTGCTGGAGAAGCACGGCGACTTCCTGCGCGACTTCCGCGGTGACACCGTCCACGCGTCCACCGTGCGACTGATGGACGAGCTGGGCCTGGGCCGGGAGTTCGCCTCGCTGCCGCAGAGCAAGCTCAGCAACATGGTGGTGCCCACGTCTGACGGCGGCCGTATGCGGCTGACCGCCTTCGAGGCCCTGCCGGCGCCGTACAACTACATCGCGATGGTCCCGCAGTGGGACCTGCTCGACCTGCTTGCCCAGGAGGCCCGGCGCGAGCCGTCGTTCACCCTGCGGATGAATACCGTGGCGACCGGGCTGATCCGGGAGGGCGGCAAGGTCGTCGGCGTCCGCTACCGCACTCAGGGTGGCGAGGAGGGCGAGATCCGCGCCGCCCTCACCGTCGCGGCCGACGGCCGCCACTCCGCACTGCGCCAGGACGCCGGTCTGGTGCCGCAGGAGTTTCCGGTCCCGTTCGACACCTGGTGGTTCCGGCTGCCCAGGCATGCCGCGGAGCAGGCCCAGGAGCCCCGGCAGGTCGCCGCGTTCCGCGCCGGCGAGTTCGCCCTGAGCCTCACCAGGAACGACTACTTCCAGATCGCGTACTTCACCACGAAGGGATCCGATGCCCGGCTGCGCACCGAGGGCGCCGAACGCTTCCGGGCGCGGATCGCCGACCTGATACCGCAGTACGCGGACCGCGTCGACCAGCTGTCGGGCATGGACGACGTCCACCTGCTCGACGTCCGGCTCAACCGGCTTCCGCGCTGGTACGCCGACGGCCTCCTGCTGATCGGCGACGCCGCCCACGCGATGTCCCCGGCCGGCGGAATGGGGATCAACCTCGCCATCCAGGACGCGGTCGCGGCGGCCACGCTGCTCGCCGAACCACTGCGCCGGAACCGGCTGACCACCGCCGACCTGGCAAAGGTCCAGCGGCGGCGGTGGCGGCCCACGGTGATCATGCAACGTGTACAGCTGATGCTGCACGACGGGTTCTTCGCCCCGGTCCTCACCGGCCGCCGAGTCGGCCCGCCCACCTCGATTGTCCTGGCCACCCGGTACCTGCCCGGGTTCCGCCAATTCCCCACCCGCCTGGTCGCGTTCGGCCCGCGCCCGGAGCACGCACCGGCCTTCGCCCGGCGCCCCGTGGCGGAGCCGGCCGGCTAGTGCTGTGACCGCATAGGTTCGCCGGGTTGGTCGTCGTGGCGGTTGGATGTGCGGTGACGTCCGATCCGGCCGCTGGAGGCGCGGTGGCCGGGCCTGTCCGTGTGCGCAGACTGACCGACCGACCAGGAGGGGCAGCGGGTGCAGCAGATCGTGCGCCGGGGCAGCACCAACTCGGTGCGCTATCGGCACGCGATGATGCTGCTGGCCTCGGCCGGCGGGAATCGGGTGCCGGTGATCGCCCGGCTGGTGGCGGCCGACGAGGACACCGTGCGCGATGTGATCCACCGGTTCAACGAGATCGGCCTGGCCTGCCTGGACCCTCGGTGGGCGGGAAGCCGTCCCCGCCTGCTCAGCGATGACGACGAGGACTTCGTCGTCCAGACGGCCACCACCCGCCCCACCAAGCTCGGCCAGCCTTTCACTCGCTGGTCGCTACGTGCAGACACGAGCCCTGCACGCCTATCTACGCTGGCGCAACGCCAACGCCCGCCACCGCGACGTCCTGGCCGCCGAACGCAAGGAACGCGCCCGCATCCGAAGCGAGAAGGGCATCCGTTGGGGCGGACGCCCCCTCAACACCGCAGTCTGACCAACCGCGAACTTACACAGCCACAGCGCATCATCGGTCCGCTCGTGGCCAAGCGCGGACGACCGAAGCGTTGTGAAGATGATCTCGGCTGGGCAGACCCGGAGCCCCGAACGGGGCCGGTTCAGGAGAAGGGCGGCGCCAGAGGAGAATGGCTCAGGAGGCGGACGGCTCGATCTCCCCCGCGAAGACGATGACCTGGTCGATGAGGCTCCGCCGCAGATGGACGACGTCCGTTCCCGCCAGGCGGGGGCCTCCATCCGGCGTCGTGAAGACCCACTGGTACCGGGCCCACTCGTCCGGCATGTCCACCGCCGAACAGCGCACCATCGTGCCGGTCCCCGCGGGGTGGCGCCGGATGTCCAGCACGAACCGCTCGACCGCCTCGATCCCCTCACTGCGGCCCAACGGTCCCCAGAAGACCACGTCCGAGGTGAGGGCCTGGGAGAGCAGTGCAGTCACATAGCTGTCGTCCGAGGCGTTGAACGCGGAGATGAACGTGTCGATCGCGGACCGCGCGGTTTCTTCCTGCATGCACCAGTAATACCAGTCGCCTCGCGGACCGCGCTCGTCCCGTGAGCCGTCTCCCGACCACGGTGAACCATCCCGGTCACAGCACTAGCCACGTGCGAACGTGCTTACCGTGCCGTGCTTACTGCGCCGCCTTCGACTGCGCGTAGTTGAGGAGGAAGTGCGCCTCGGTGACGGAGAGCCGCTCCAGTTCCTCCGGTGAGACGCTCTCGTTGACGGCGTGGATCTGTGCCTCGGGCTCGCTCAGCCCGATCAGCAGGATCTCCGCCTCCGGGTAGAGCGTGGCCAGCGTGTTGCAGAGCGGGATCGAGCCGCCCATGCCCGCCGACTGCATCTCCTCGCCCGGGTACCCGACGCGCATCGCCTCGGCCATCGAGGTGTACGCGGGGCTGCTGGTGTCGGCGCGGAACGGCTGGCCCTGGCCGACCTGTTCCACGGAGAGCCGTGCGCCCCACGGGGTGTGCGCCTTCAGGTGCGCGGTCAGCAGCTCGGTGGCCTCGGCGGCGTCGGTGCCCGGCGGTACCCGCAGGCTGACCTGGGCCCGCGCGCTCGCCTGCACCGACGGTGTCGAGCCCACGACAGGCGGGCAGTCGATGCCGATGACGGTGACGGCGGGGCGCGCCCAGACGCGGTCCGCCACCGTGCCGCTGCCGATCAGCTCCACACCGTCGAGGACCTTCGCGTCCTGGCGGAACTCGCCCTCCGGGTACTGGAGTCCGTCCCACGCGGCGTCCGCGGCCAGCCCGTCGACCGTCGTCGAACCGTCCTCGGCGCGCAGCGAGTCGAGGAGCCGGATCAGTGCGGCGAGCGCGTCGGGCGCCGCGCCGCCGAACTGGCCGGAGTGCAGGTTGCCTTCGAGGGTGTCCAGCTGGACCCGGAGCATCGTCATCCCGCGCAGTGTGGCGGTGACGGTCGGCAGACCGACGCGGAAGTTCCCGGTGTCGCCGATGACGACCGCGTCGGCCGTGAGCAGCTCGGGGTGTGCCTCGGCGTAGCGCTCAAGCCCGCCGGTGCCCTGTTCCTCCGAGCCCTCCGCGATCACCTTCACGGAGACCGGGACGCCCCCGTTCGCCTTGAGGGCGCGCAGCGCGAGCAGGTGCATGATGAACCCGCCCTTGCAGTCGGCGGCCCCGCGCCCGTACCAGCGGCCGTTCCGCTCGGTCAGCTCGAACGGCGGGGACAGCCAGGCGTCCTCGTCGAGCGGCGGCTGGACGTCGTAGTGCGCATAGAGCAGCACGGTCGGCGCGCCCTCGGGGCCGGGGAGGACACCGTAGACGGACTGGGAGCCGTCGGGGGTGTCGAGGAGTGCGACGTCCTGGAAGCCCTCGGCGCGCAGCGCCCCGGCGACCCAGTCCGCGGCGCCCTCGCACTCGCTCCTGGGGAAGACCGCCGGATCCGCGACCGACTGGAAGGCCACCAGCTCGGTCAGCTCCGCCCGTGCGCGGGGCATCAGCGAGGCGACGGTCTCGGCAATCGGATTCGCGGTCATGGGCACGCTCCTCGTGGGTGCGACGTTGAAGTACGTGTACGTGTGTGCACACATGCGTTCGTTTGCGGGCTGACCGATCCTCCCACAGCGGGGTCGGCCGGCAGCGCGCCGTAGTATGCCGTCGACAAGCACGGGCCACTGGTCGGATCAGGAGCAGCAGCACATCGTGAGCAGCGAGAACGCAGACGCGGGCACGGAACACGACCAGCCGGTATGGGATGTGGTGGTGGTCGGCGCAGGTCCGGCCGGGGCCTCGGCGGCGTACGCCGCGGCGGTGGCGGGACGGAGAGTTCTCCTCCTGGAGAAGGCCGAGTTGCCGCGTTACAAGACGTGCGGCGGCGGCATCATCGGCCCGTCGCGCGACTCCCTGCCGCCGGGATTCGAACTGCCGCTGCGGGACCGGGTGTACGCGGTGACGTTCTCGATGAACGGCAGGCTGACCCGGACCCGAAGGTCCAAGCAGATGCTCTTCGGGCTCATCAACCGCCCCGAGTTCGACCAGGGGCTGGTCGAGGAGGCGCAGAAGGCGGGTGCCGAGATTCGCACCGGCACCGCCGTCTCCCGCGTGGAGCAGCACGGATCCGCCGTGCCCGACCGGCGCACGGTCGCAGTCGTCCTCGCCGACGGCGAGACGGTGCTGGCGCGCGCGGTCGTCGGCGCCGACGGCAGCGCCAGCCGGATAGGGGCTCATGTCGGGGTGAAGATGGACCAGGTGGACCTCGGTCTTGAGGCCGAGATCCCGGTCCCGCCGACTGTCGCCGAGGACTGGGCCGGACGGGTGCTCATCGACTGGGGCCCCATCCCGGGCAGTTACGCCTGGGTGTTCCCCAAGGGCGACACGCTCACCGTCGGCGTGATCTCGGCGCGCGGCGAGGGCGCGGCCACCAAGCGGTATCTGGAGGACTTCATCGCCCGGCAGGGGCTGGCCGGTTTCGAGCCGACCGTCTCGTCCGGCCACCTCACCCGGTGCCGCAGCGACGACTCGCCGCTGTCCCGCGGGCGGGTGCTGGTGTGCGGGGACGCGGCCGGACTGCTGGAGCCGTGGACGCGTGAGGGGATCTCGTTCGCGCTGCGTTCGGGGCGGCTGGCCGGTGAGTGGGCGGTCCGGGTCGCCGAGGCGCACGACGCGGTGGACGCCCGCCGCCAGGCGCTGAACTACGCCTTCGCGATCAAGGCCGGTCTCGGCGTGGAGATGGCGGTCGGGCGCCGGATGCTCAAGGTGTTCGAGCGCCGTCCGGTGGTGCTGCACGCGGCGATCACCGGATTCCGGCCGGCCTGGAAGGCGTTCGCCGGGATCACCCGCGGCTCGACGTCACTGGGCGAGCTGGTCCGTACGCATCCGCTGGCGCAGCGCGCACTCGGAGTGCTGGACCGCAAGGAGGCGGCCAGGACGGCGGGGAAGGCACCCGTCCCGGACGCGGAGGACGAGACCGCCGAGGGCAGCGGCGAGGACGCGGGCAGGGAAGTCAGCCCGGTCGACTAGCCCTTCGTCCGGATCAGGCCCGGATCCGCGACAAGAGGTACGGGGCGACGGCGCGGGGAACGAAGCGGCAGGAGACAACGGGGCAAGGGGCCTGGCCTCGGGGCCGGTGCCCCGGGCCGGATCTCACTCCGACGCCGTGATGCGGAAGACGGGATGGTCGGGGGCGATCCGGCTGAGTTCCTCGGCGGTCGAGTCGGCATCCACTCCGTCGAAGAAGGCCCCGACCTCCATCTTCCAGCGCTTCAGGTAGGCGCGAAGGATCTCCGGCTTCTCCTCGTCGGGCACCTCGACCGAGCGGAAGGGCTCCGATCTGCGGCCGAGCAGCAACTCACCGCCGCCGGCCGCGCGCATGTTGTGGGTCCACTGGACGTGCCCGCGCGCGGCGACCAGATACTGCCCGCCCGCCATTGTCAGCGGGTTGACCGGGGTGCGGCGCCACTGGCCGCTCTTGCGTCCGCGCACCGCCAGGACCCGCGATCCCCAGACGCTGACACCGCGCCGGGTCAGCCAGGCGACCATCCGGTTGAGCACCTTGACCGTGAGCCAGCCGGGCTGCCTGACATAGGTGGTCATGGGGATCTCCTTGATTGAGTGAAGTGTGAGCAGTGCTCTCGTTCAAGAGCAGTCTGCCTCTGATTGGTGATCCAAAGCAAGAGCGCTGCTCTCTTTATGGGGCGGTGATCTGGAATCTGGCAGACTGGCCACCATGAGCGCTGTCCGAGGAGCCAGAGAACGAGCCCGCACCGAGATCACCGCAGCCATCAAGGACGAGGCGCGCAGACAGCTCGCCGACCAGGGAGCCGCGAAACTGTCCCTGCGCGCTGTCGCCCGTGAACTGGGCATGGTCTCCTCCGCGCTCTACCGCTATTTCCCGAGCCGTGACGACCTCCTCACTGCTCTCATCGTCGACGCCTACGACGCGATCGGCGACACAGCGGAGACAGCCCTCGCCGGAGCCGGCGCGGTCTCCGCCCGTACCCGCTGGGTCACCGTCTGCATGGCGGTACGCGGCTGGGCCCTCGCCCGCCCGCACGAGTACGCCCTGATCTACGGCTCCCCGGTCCCCGGCTACACCGCGCCCAGCGCGACCATCGGCCCCGCGTCCAGGGTCGCCCTGGCCCTGATCGCCATCGCCGGCGACGCGTACCGCAGCGACGGCCTGGCGCTCCCGCCGGTGGCCCCCGCGCTGCGGCCCGAGGCGGAGCGCCTCGCGGCGGACATCACCCCGGACCTCCCGCCCGCCGCGGCCGTCGCGCTCGCCGCCGCCTGGGCGCAGCTCTTCGGGCTCATCTCCTTCGAGGTCTTCGGCCAGTTCAACCGGGTGGTGACGGACCGCGATGCCTTCTTCGAGCGGGCCGTGGAGAACCTCGCCGAATCCGTCGGGCTACTCCGCCGGGAGTAGACGTGACCGCCACGCCGGGCTGACGTCCCGGGTGCCCCCGCCGGTCTAGCGTTGCCTCCATGGACGAGCCCGGCACGGACGAGCGACACGGACCCCTGAGAGGCGGGGCGCCGTGGGTGCACAGCCGGTCGTCCGGCCGGGGCCGTACGGCGCGAGGCCGCGACGGGCGCGGCGGACCCGACCGCGCCGATCGCGCCAGCCGCGCCGGACGTAGCGGCCGTGGCGGGCGTGCCCGGCGGCATCCGCCCTGGGAGCACGGCGGCCCGGGCCGGTGGCAGCCGCCATGGGAAGGGGCGCCCGCACACCGGGTGCCGTGGCGCTCCACCCTGGTCCTCACCGTGATCGTCCTGGTGGGGACCACCATCGCCGCCCACGGGCAGGCCGGCTACCGCGCCCCGCTCGACGTCTGGGCCAGGCTGCTGCTGCTGGCCGGGCAGGCGTTCCTGCTGCTCCGCCTCAAGTACCCGGTCCTCACCGCCTTCGCCACCGCGGCCTGCGCGACGGTCTACCTGGGCGCCGGATATCCGTACGGACCGGTCTTCCTCACCGTTGCCGTCGGCTGCTTCGGCGCCATCGTCGCGGGCCACCGCTACGCCGCCTGGTCCGCCGTCGCGATGCTCTGGGCCGGGCACGTCCTGGCCGCCCACTGGCTCTACCGCTGGCTCCCGCCCGCCGGTGACCATGCCGCCCCCTGGGGGCAGGAACTGGCGGTCACCGCCTGGGTGGTGGCGATCCTCGCCGCCTCCGAGCTCGCCCGGGTGCGGCGCGAGCAGTGGGCCCGCGAACGGGCCGAACGCCGGGCCGCCGAGAAGCGCCGCGCCGACGAGGAACGGCTTCGTATCGCCCGTGAACTCCACGACGTACTGGCCCACAGCATCTCCGTCATCAATGTCCAGTCCGGCGTCGGCCTCGCGCTCCTGGACTCCGACCCCGAGCAGGCGCGTACCGCACTGACCACCATCAAGGCCGCGAGCAAGGAGGCGCTGGGCGAGGTGCGCCAGGTGCTGGACACCCTGCGGGCGCCCGGTGCGGCCCCGAGGGCGCCGGCCCCCGGACTCGACCGGCTCGACGAACTCGTGGAACAGGCATCCGCCACGGGCCTCACGGTGGACACCGTGACCGAAGGTGTACGCAGGGACCTCCCGCCCGGCGCCGACCTCGCCGCCTTCCGCATCGTTCAGGAGGCGTTGACCAATGTGGTGCGCCACTCCGGGTCCCGTACCGCCCGGGTCACTCTCGCCTACGCCCCGCGGCAGTTGGTCCTGCGGATCGAGGACGAAGGGCCGGCCACCGGGGACGACGCCGGAGGCAGCGGCAACGGCCTGGTGGGGATGCGGGAGCGGGCGGCCGCGCTGGGTGGCACGATCGACGCGGGCCCGCGCCCCGGCGGCGGGTTCCGGGTCGAGGCAGTCATCCCGTTCACCGGCCGGGGCTCCGAGCCCCGTTCCGAGCCCCGTTCCGCGCCCCCCGCCGGCCCGTCGGCAGGTCCACCTGCCGCACCGCCCGCCGCACCGAAGGAGTCACCGTGATCCGTGTCCTGCTCGCCGACGACCAGTCCCTGGTCAGAGCCGGATTCCGGGCGCTGCTCGGGGCCCAGCCGGACATCGAGGTGACCGGCGAGGCCGCCGACGGCACCGAGGCGCTGGCACTGGTACGGGAACTGCGGCCGGACGTCGTGCTGATGGACATCCGGATGCCGTTGCTCGACGGCCTGGCCGCCACCAGGAAGATCACCGCGGACCCGGAGCTGGACGGGATCAAGGTGGTCATGCTCACCACCTTCGAGCTCGACGAGTACGTCTTCGAGGCGATCCGCTCCGGAGCCTCCGGCTTCCTGGTCAAGGACACCGAACCGGAAGAACTGCTGCGCGCGGTACGGGCGGTGGTCGACGGCGACGCGCTGCTCTCGCCGGGCGTGACGCGCAGGCTCATCGCCGAGTTCGCCGCGCGCTCCAAGGAACCGGCCACCGCCGTCGGCCTCGGCGGACTCACCGAACGCGAGCGGGAGGTGATGGCCCTGGTCGGTATCGGCCTCTCCAACGACGAGATCGCCCGCAGGCTCGTGGTCAGCCCGCTCACCGCCAAGACCCACGTCAGCCGCGCCATGGTGAAGCTCGGTGCCCGCGACCGGGCCCAGCTCGTGGTCCTGGCGTACGAGTCGGGGCTGGTGCGCCCCGGCTGGCTGGGCTGAGCACACGGGCCGCCACCGGGCACCGGTCGCGTTCCACCACGCGGACCACCCGGCGCCCGGATCAGATCGCTGAGGTCTCCTGCCACAGCCGGGCCAGGGACGCGTCGCCCGTGACGGACACGGAGGAGAGCGGCCGGCGGTTCCACAGCGTCGCGTAGAGCAGCGCGGCGTCCCCGCTCAGCTCGCAGTCGGCGGGAGCGCCGTCGCCGGTGCGCTCGGCCCGTGGTGGTCCCGCCGAGAGCCGGACGGTCCACACGTCCCCGGTATCGGTGGCCCGCACCCGGAGCACCTTCGGCACCTCCGTGCGCACCCGGCTCCTGGACCTCGCGTGGAACGCGCACAGCAGTTCATCGATGCCGTCCGCCGCGAACTCCTGTGCCGGAGCGCCCGGTTCGGCGCCGAGCGCGGTGTCCGCGTCCATCCGGTGCACGGTGGTCTCGTGCGCCTGCCGCCGTGCCCAGAACGCCAGCGGGGACGCCGAGGGAAGAAAGGTCCAGCAGTCCAGATCCTCGGGCGCGGCAGTCAGCGCGGCCACCAGCGAACGGTGTCCTTCCCTGAACCACTCGACGAGTTCGTCCCCGTCGAGAGCGGGTCCGGCGCCGGCCCGGCGGAAGCCGGTGTGTCCCTCGGCGACGAAGGCCGTGGCCCAGCGGTGCACCGCGCCCGTGTGCCGGAGCAGGTCCCGTACGTGCCAGCCGGGGCAGGTGGGTACCGTGGCCCCGGTGCCCACTCGCGCGGCCGCCGTGGCGAGCAGCCGGCCTTCGCGGTCGAGGGCCGGGACGAGTACGTCGGTCGGCAGGGGTTCCATGCGGGCGATTGTGCCAGTGCCTCCGCGGACCTCGGGAGACCTCAGACGGCCTCAGGGGCCGAGGCGTTGCGGGTGGCGTATCCGATCAGGGCGGCGACAGCGGCGAGCAGCGCCACCGTCGTGAGGGCGATCGGCAGCGACAGCCAGTCCGCGACGAAGCCGATCACGGGCGGTCCGATGAGCATGCCCCCGTAGCCCAGGGTGGACGCCGTGGCGACCCCGCCGGGACCGGCCAGGGCGCCGGCCCGCGCCACCGCCACGGGAAAGCTGTTGGCGAGCCCCAGCCCGGCCAGCGCGAAGCCGGCGAGTGCCAGCCAGACCGTGGGTGCGAGCGCCCCCAGCAGCAGTCCTGCGGCCGCGACGGTCGCACCTCCGACGAGGGCGCGGGTCAGGCCGAGACGTTCCAGGAGCGCGGTGCCGGAGAGCCGGCCGACCGTCATGGCCAGCGCGAAGAAGGAGTACGCGGCGGCCGCGACCCCCGGATGCGCGTGGAGATCCTGTTTCAGGTGCAGGGCGCTCCAGTCGGCCATGGCCCCCTCCCCGTACGAGGTGCACAGGGCGATCGTCCCGAAGACCAGCACCAGCCGCCCGGTGTGGCTGGTGAGGCGCCGCGGCACCGCGTCCCGTACCGCGGTCCTCGCTGTCTCCGGGACCGGGTGCCGGAGCAGTGCGGGCCCGGCGGCGCAGGTCACCAGCAGTCCGACGACGGTCAGGCCGAGCAGATGGGACGCCGGCGACAGCCGGCCCGCGACGAGTCCCCCCACCCCTGCCCCGACCATGCCGCCGAGGCTGAACGCGGCGTGGAAGCTGGACATCACCGGGCGGCGCAGCGCGGCGACCAGATCGACGGCGGCGCTGTTCATCGCGACGTTGAGCCCGCCGTACGCGGCGCCGAAGAGCAGCAGGACCAGGCCGAGAGCGAGCGTCGAGTGCGTCTGCGGCGGCAGCGCGATGCTCAGCGAGAGGAGGGCCGCGGAGGCGACGGTGACCGGGTGGTTGCCGAAGCGCCGGCACAACCGCCCCGTCAGCATCATCGTGATCACGCCCCCCGCGGACACCCCCAGCAGCGCCAGGCCGAGTGCGCTCGCCGAGGCGCCGGTCTGCTGCTTGATCGCGGGAATGCGGACCACCCAGCCGGCGAACACGAAGCCGTCCAGGGCGAAGAAGACAGTGAGGATGACCCGCAGACGGAGCAGGGAGGGTACGGCGCTGTTTTCGCCGGGGCCTCCCGAGAGCACCGTCCCGACTTTGTTTAGATTCGGCACAAAAGAAGGATAGGGGGAGCGGTGGCCGGGAACAAGGGCGGTACCGGATCGTCTTCCACCGCCCGGGATCATGGGAGACTCGCCCCCATGAACGGCAAGGTGACGACCAACCGGACCAGACTGGAGCGTGGCCGCAGCGCGCTGGGACCGGCGCTGGAGCTGGTCCACACGGGCCGCGCGCCCACCCGGGCGGTGCTCACGGCGGAGCTGGGCGTCACCCGCGCCACCGCCGGCGCGGTCGCGGCCGAACTCGAATCGCTCGGGCTGATCCAGGTCGACTCGCGCCCCGGCGCCGCCGCCGGCTCCCAGGGCAGGCCCTCGCACCGGCTGTCGGTCAACAACGGCGGGCCCGTCGTGCTGGCCGCCCAGGTGCACGCGGACGGTTTCCGCGCCGCGCTCGTCGGGCTCGGCGGCCGGGCGGTCGCCACCTCGCCCGGCTGCGTCACGGTCTCCGCCGACCCCGCGCAGGTCCTCGGCGCGGTCGTCGACGAGGGGGCCGCGCTGCTGCGCGACAGCGGTCTGCGCTGCGTCGGAGCCGGACTCGCGGTGCCGTCGGCCGTCGCCGAACCGGAGGGCACCGCGCTCAACCCGCTGCACCTGGCGTGGCCCGCGGGGGCCCCGGTCCGCGACATCTTCGCCGACCGGGTCCGCGCGGCAGGCATCACCGGGCCCGCCTTCACCGGCAACGACGTCAACCTCGCGGCGCTCGCCGAACACCGGCACGGAGCGGGCCGCAGCGCGCAGCACCTGCTCTGCGTGGCCACCGGGCACCGCGGGGTCGGCGGCGCCCTGGTACTCGACGGCCGTCTGCACACCGGGAGTTCGGGGCTGGCCCTGGAGGTCGGGCACGTCACCGTCAACCCCGAGGGCCGCGCCTGCTACTGCGGAAGCCGGGGGTGTCTCGACGTCGAGACCGACCCGCTCGCCTTCCTGACAGCGGCCGGACGTACCCCCGGCCCCGAGGGTTCGCTGCTCCAGCAGTCCCGCGACATTCTCCGTACGGAGTTCGACGACCCGGGGGTACGGATCGCCGCACAGGAGATCGTCGACCGCCTCGGGCTCGGCCTGGCCGGACTGGTCAACATCCTCAACCCGGACCGCATCATCCTCGGCGGGCTCCACCGCGAACTGCTCGACGCGGACCCGGAGCGGCTGCGCGCGGTCGTCGCCGACCGGAGCCTGTGGGGGCGCAGCGGCGGGGTGCCGATCCTGCCGTGCACGCTGGAGCACAACAGTCTGGTGGGGGCGGCCGAGTTGGCCTGGCAGCCGGTCCTCGACGACCCGCTCTCGATCATCGGCTGAGGGCGGGGGAGTCCCGGCCCGGCCCGGCTCAGGTCCCACCGCGCCTCAGGCTCGCGTGGATCACTCCGGCTTACGTGGACCACTCGGGCTGTGGGTCCTGGCCTCCGGGGCATTCGCTCCCCGTTCCGGCTGAGCGGCTCCGCGCAGGACGACGAGGCGCGCCGACGCCGCCTCCAGCAGCAGGTCGAGGCTCTGCGTGTAGGCGGTGCGCCGCATCTCCGCGAGCAGCAGCGTCGACGTCGCCGCGATATGGGGGTGGCTGCCCGCCGGCAGCGCAGCGTAGGTGCGGTGCCAGACCTGCCGCTCCGCCTCCCGTGCCTGCGGTGGCAGGGCCATGGTGCTCGCGTCCAGTGCCGCGAAGGCGAGGCTGGTGTCGACGAAGCTGTGGTAGATCCGCACCGCCTCCAGGTCCGGGAAGCCGCCACCGCGCAGCGCCCCCAGGATCGACTCGACCGCGTACACCTCGTGCGGCCGCCCCGTGACCCGGTGCGCCGCCAGCATCGCGGCCTGCGGATGCTCCTGATAGGCGGCGTGCATCCGGAGCCCCAGCTCGCGCAGGTCCTTCCGCCAGTCCCCGGTCGGCGCCCACCCGGCGAAGGACTGGCCGATCAGCTCGTCGGCGACGGCCAGCAGCAGCCCGTCGGTGTTCGGGAAGTAGCGGTACAGCGCGCTGGGGTCCGCTCCCAGTGCCGCGCCCAGCCTCCGTACGGTCAGCGCCTCCCCGCCGTGCTGCCGGATCAGCCGCAGCGCGGTCTCCACGATCAGCTTCTCCGAGAGCACCGTGCCCTGCTTGGTGCGCCGCCTCCGCGCTCCGGTCGTGACCTGCCGTCCGCTTCCGTCCGTCATGGCCGAGACCTTATGACAACAGCGTTGACTTGGTAAGACCCGGCGCGCTTCCATGTGGCTCCGGCAGGCGACGGCAGTGCCTGCCGAGGCGCTAGCGAGAGCAGTGGTGGTCCGATGACAGCAGACCTGAGAAAGTCCCTCGGCGTGGTGGACGGCGTGGTGATCGCCGCGTCCAGCACCGCCGCCACATCGAGTATCGGCATCGGTATGGGCCTGATCGCCGGAGTGGTCGGGCTCCACCTGCCCATCATCATGCTGCTGGGCTTCCTGCCGGTCCTGGGCATCGCCGCGGCCTTCGCCCGTCTCAACAGGGTCGAGCCCAACTGCGGCAACAGCTATGTCTGGGTGGGGCGTTCACTCAGCCCGTGGCTGGGCTTCCTGTCCGGCTGGGTGAACATCGTCGGCACCGTGGTCTTCCTCGCGTACACCACCACCGTCACCGGCTCGGTGCTGCTGCAACTGGCGGGCGAGGCCGGACTGCACTCTGCTGCCGGACTCGTCCTGGACCCCGGGAACACCCTGCAGACCACCCTGATCGGGATGGTGGTCCTGGCCTGCGTCACCGCCGCCGCGGTCACCGGCATCGATGTCGCCGCCCGCATCCAGCGCTATCTGCTGGCGTTCGAGTACCTGGTACTGCTGGGCTTCTGCGGGTACGGGCTCTTCGCGGGCACCCATGCCTTCACCCTCGACTGGTTCAACCCCCTCACCATCCCCTCCCTCTCGGGGCTCGCCCAGGGGATGGTGCTGTCGGTCTTCTGCTACTGGGGATTCGACGCCGCGTTCAGCGTCTCGGAGGAGGTCCGCGACCCGCGCGACGCCTCCCGGGGCGGGATGATCGCACTGGTCACCATGCTGGCCCTGTTCCTGCTCGGCGGGACGGCCTTCCAACGGGTGCTCTCGCCCCGGCAGTTGGCCGACCACGGCGCCGAGGGGCTGACCTTCTTCGGCAACCAGCTGGCCCACCAGCCGCTGGCGGCGCTCCCTCTGGTCGCGCTGATGTTCTCCGCCGTGGCCTCACTGCAGTCCGGCGTCATCCCGACCGTGCGCGGGATGTTCGCCATGGGCCGCGACCGCACTCTGGGCCGGGTCTGGACCCGGATCGACCCGAAGTACGGCACCCCCGCCGCGGGTACACTCCTGGTCGGCGCGATCGCCGCGCTGGTCGCCGTACTGTCGCTGGTCATCCCCAGGGTCAGTGATCTGATCAGCGCGGCGGTCAACGCCATAGGCATCGTCGTCGCCCTGTACTACGGTCTCACCGCACTCGCGGCAGCCGTACGCTTCCGCGGTCTGCTGCGCAGCGCCCGCCGGGAGGCGCTGGGCTCCGTCGTCGTCCCCACGCTGAGCGCGACGGTGCTGTTCGCGCTGGGCGGCTATATGTGCTGGGGGTACGCCACATCCACCGACCACTTCGCGCTCCGCGCCGACAACGGCTGGTTCGCCCTGATGGTGCCGGTCCTGATGGTCGCGTCCGGTGTGCTGGCGGCCGCCTGGGCCAAGTGGGGCCGCAAGTCCGCGTACTTCAGCACCGGCCTGGCCACCGACGCCGACGCCCTCGACCTGCTCGGCCCCGGACCCACCACCGTCTGACCTCACCGCGTCCGGCCGCACGGCGTCCGGCCTCGCCGTCCGCCCGCGCTTCAGCCGTATCAGTCGCACTACTGCACCTGGCGCACCAACTGCATCAGCCGTACCAGTCCAAGGAGTACCGCATGACCACCCACGCCGATCTCGTCTTCACCGGCGGTCCCGCCTTCACCACCGACCCGGCCCACCGTGGTGCCGACACGGTGGCTGTCCGCGGCGAACGGATCGTCGCCGTCGGAGGAAGCGAGGTGCGCGAGCTGGTCGGACCCCGTACGGAGGTGGTCGACCTGGCCGGGCGGCTGCTGGTCCCCGGCTTCACCGACGCCCATGTCCATGCCGTCTTCGCGGGCGTCGAGCTGGGCGAGTGCGACCTCACCGGCACCACCGACCTCAAGGAGTACCTGAGCCGGATCGCCGCCTATGCCGCGGCCCACCCCGAGCGGGAGTGGATCACGGGCAGCGGCTGGTCGATGGAGTCCTTCGCCGGCGGTGTGCCCACCCGGCAGCTCATCGACGCCGTCGTCGCCGACCGCCCGGTACTGCTGTTCAACCGCGACCACCACGGCGCCTGGGCCAACACCCGCGCTCTGGAACTCGCCGGCCTCACCGCAGGATCCGCCGACCCGGCCGACGGCCGGATCGAGCGCGAGCCCGACGGCACGCCCGGCGGAATGCTCCAGGAGGGCGCCACCGGCCTGGTCGCACGCCTCGTCCCGCAGACGACCACCGCCGATCGCGTCGCCGGGCTGCTGCGCGCCCAGGCCGTACTGCACTCGCTGGGGATCACCGGCTGGCAGGACGCCATCCTCGGCGTCTTCAACGGCGGCCCCGATGTCTCGGACGCCTACCTCACCGCCGCCCGCGACGGACGCCTCACCGCCCGCGTCAACGGGGCGCTGTGGTGGGACCGTTCGCGGGGCGCCGAGCAGATCCCCGAACTCGTGGAACGACGTACGAAGCTGCGCGCCGGGCGCTTCCGGGCCGACTCCGTCAAGATCATGCAGGACGGCATCACGGAGAACTTCACCGCCGCCATGACCGCCCCCTACCTGGACTCCTGCGGCTGCGCCACCGCCAACAGCGGTCTGAGCTTCGTCGACCCGGCCGCGCTGCGGGACCATGTCACCGCACTGGACGCACTGGACTTCCAGGTCCATTTCCACGCGCTCGGCGACCGCGCCGTCCGCGAGGCGCTGGACGCCGTCGAAGCCGCTCTGACCGCCAACGGCCCCCGCGGCAACCGGCACCACCTCGCCCACCTCCAGGTCGTCCACCCGGACGACGTGCCGCGCTTCGCCCAACTGGACGCGATCGCCAACCTGCAGCCGCTGTGGGCGACCCACGAGCCGCAGATGGACGACCTCACCATCCCGTTCCTGGGCGGCGAACTCGCCTCCCGGCAGTACCCGTTCGCCGATCTGCTGCGTGCCGGGGCCACGTTGGCGGCGGGCAGCGACTGGCCGGTGAGCAGCCCCGACCCGCTCCAGGGCATCCATGTCGCGGTCAACCGGACCGCTCACGGTGAGGACCGGCCGCCGTTCCTGCCCGAGCAGCGCCTCGACCTGGGCACCGCGCTGGCCGCCTACACGGCGGGCTCGGCGCAGGTGAACGGTCTCGACGACGGCGGCACGATCCGCGTCGGAGCCCTCGCCGACCTGGCCGTGCTCGACCGCGACCCGTTCGCCGGACCGCCGGAGGAGATCGGCGGCACGGGCGTGGCGCTGACGTACATCGGCGGCGAGCGCGTCCACGAGAGCTGAGCCCGGACAGGCTCACCGGCCGGTCGCGCGCAGCCACCTCGTACTCCCGCGGAGCCGTCCTGTACTCCCGCGGAGCCTCCTCGTACTCCCGTCGGGCCCCCTCGTACTCCCGTCGGCGCAGACGCACAGCCGCTGGCCGTACGACGCCGTGGGCTGCTCGTCGCGAGAGGCTCGAAGGCAGTAGGGAACCAGTAGGGAACCTTCCCACCGAGGAGCTGAACCGACATGAACACGCTGGCCTTCGCGGGACCCGGGCCGTGGATCCTGCTCTTCCCGTTTCTCTGGGCGGCGGTCATCTTCACGGTCGTCACCGTTCTGCGCCGTACCGTGTGGCGCGGCAGGCGAGGCCCGTGGCAGGGCCCCGGCCGGATGAGCTCCGCCCAGGGCGAGCACGCGCCGATCGCGATTCTCGGCCGCAGGTTCGCCTCCGGAGAGATCGACGAGGAGGAGTACTGGCGCCGGCTGTCCGTCCTGGACGAGCAGTTCGGTCCCCTGTCCAAGGGCGGGTCCCGCTGACCCGTCGCCTCGTCCCGCCATGGGGCCCGCAGTGACGCTGCGGGCCCCACGGCCGTGCGGTCTCCGGTCAGCTCACCAGGGCCGGCCGGGTTGCCGGGCAGCCGTCGGCGAACGGCCCGGATGTCGTCGCTCCGTACACGGCAGTGCGGCGCGCGAGCGGTGTGGCGGGCGGCGCGGCCGGCAGCGTGAACCACACGACCTTCCCCGTCGCCCCGTGCGGCCGTACGCCCCAGCACTCGCTGACAGCGGCGATCATCGAAAGCCCGCGCCCGCAGGTCGCGAACTGCTCGGCGTCGCGCACCATGGGCATCCGGGGGTCGTGGTCGTGGACGGAGACCGTGAGCCGGTCGAGGAGCAGATCCATCTCGACGGTGCACAGCTTGTCCGGCTGGGCGTGCCGGTGGACGTTGGTCAGTAACTCGGTGACGCCCAGCGCTGCTTGGTCGATCAGAGGATCGAGATGCCAGTAGCGCAGCTGCGCCGATACGATTCTGCGGACTTGCCCGATGCGGGACGGCAGCGCTTGAAGTTCCACCGCGCAATGCCTGGTTGGCTGGGTGATCACGGCAGCGACTCCCCGAATGAGGTCCGGAAGAAGACGAAGTGGCCCGGCGGAGAGCTGCTCCCAGCGTGACTGCCGGTAAACCGTTAGTGATGTGACACCAGAGTCACCCAGGGGGTGCGGCTTCGCAACTCGCGCCGGGCTCAGCGCCTGCTGCCCCTGTGCACCGCGTCGAGGAACGTGGAGACCGACCTGGAGCTGTCGAGCGGCATGTTCCGCTGGCCCATGGTGAGCCGGTAGCGGGTGCCGTTGACGGTCGCCACCATCCGTCCGACCTTGGCGAACCACGGCTTTGCCGCGCTGACAGTGGTCAGCGGGGCGCTGTCGATCTCGCGTCCGCTGCTCGTGAGCAGAGCCAGCCTGCCGTCCTTGATCAGTACCTGCCCGGCCCGGGTGAGCGAACGGGTCCACCGCTCGATCCGTACACCCGTCGCAGTGAATTCGGCCTCCGACATCGCGCTCCCCGCCCTCTTCCGTTCGTCTCCCTCCGGGAAGTGTGCCGGGGCGCGGGCCCGCGCACCAGTGCACCGGGGGTAACCGGCCGGCATTGGCATGTGCCGGTATGTCCCGCAGTTCCGCAAGTCAGCCCTATGGGTGGTCAAAGTGAACGTTTGTGCAGGTGGGGCGGGTATGGTCACGGATGGAGACCGGAGCGGACACCATGAGGGGCGGCACGCGTGACGACGAGCGCACAGGGACCGGAGGGCGGGGCCGCGGCGACCGCCGATGTGGACCGCAGCGACCCGGAGTACCGGGCCTGGCTGAAGGAGGCCGTCCGCAAGGTCCAGGCCGATGCCAACCGGTCGGCCGACACCCATCTGCTGCGGTTTCCGCTGCCGGAGGAGTGGGGCATCGACCTCTATCTCAAGGACGAGTCCACCCACCCCACGGGCAGCCTGAAGCACCGGCTCGCCCGTTCGCTCTTCCTGTACGGGCTCTGCAACGGGTGGATCCGTCCCGGGAAGCCGGTCATCGAGGCGTCCAGCGGTTCGACGGCGGTCTCCGAGGCGTACTTCGCCAAGCTCATCGGCGTCCCCTTCATCGCCGTCATGCCGCGCACGACCAGCCAGGAGAAGTGCCGGCTGATCGAATTCCACGGCGGGCAGTGCCACTTCGTGGACGACTCCCGGAAGATGTACGAGGAAGCCGCCTCGCTCGCCACGTCGACCGGCGGCCACTACATCGACCAGTTCACGTACGCGGAACGGGCCACCGACTGGCGCGGCAACAACAACATCGCCGAGTCCATCTACCAGCAGCTGAGGCTGGAGCGGTACCCCGAGCCCGCGTGGATCGTGGCGACCGCGGGGACGGGCGGCACATCCGCGACGATCGCCCGCTATGTGCACTACATGCAGCACGACACCCGGATCTGCGTCCCCGATCCGGAGAACTCCTGTTTCTTCGACGGCTGGACCCGGAACGACCCGACCGCGACCAGTGACTGCGGCTCACGCATCGAGGGCATCGGCAGGCCCCGGATGGAGCCGAGCTTCGTGCCCGGTGCCATCGACCGGATGATGAAGGTGCCGGACGCGGCCAGCGTCGCCGCGGTCCGCGCACTCGACCGGGTCATGGGACGCAAGGCGGGCGGATCGACCGGTACGGGGCTGTGGAGCGCGCTGAAGATCGTCGCCGAGATGGTGGCCGACGGGCGTAAGGGCAGCGTGGTCACCCTGCTCTGCGACCCGGGCGACCGCTACCTGGACAAGTACTACTCCGACAGCTGGCTCGAAGAGCAGGGCCTCGACATCACGCCGTACGCCACGGCCATCGAACGGCTGCTGGTCACCGGCGTCTGGACGAGCTGAGGACCCGGTCTACGGGGCGGCCGCGGCGATCCGGCCGTCCAGCTTGCGCGTCGCGTCGCGGAAGGCCCGCCCCAGACCGGACCTGCCGAACCGGATCCCGGCGAGCAGCGGTGCGGGCCCGTCCATCGCGAACGTCCACTGGACGCGGGTCCCGGAGTCCGTCGGGGTGAGCCGCCACTCCTCCAGCAGGGCCCGCAGGCCCGGGGTGTTGGTCTCGTCGACCCGGTAGACGTACCGGCTGGAGGGGTCGGCGGCGAGCACCGACTCCCGGAGGCGGGCGCCTCCCCTGAGCCGCACCTCGCGGCCGCCCTCGGTGGCGCGGGCCATGGTGACCGCCGTGAACCAGCACGGCCAGTCCGCGACGTCCTCGGCCAGCGCCCGGTAGACGGCCCCGGGGGCGGCGGACACCCCTGCGGCGAATACCAGGCGCAGCGGGGCGGTCTCGACGAAGTCGAGGCCGACGGGGTGGAGTCGGCGAGCCATCGGGCCGCACCTCCGGAGGTCGGTGGGGACAGGCCCGCACACCATAGCTGACGGCTTATCAGCTGTCTGTACCGGGGGAAGCGGTCGTCCGCGCGGACGAGGCGACGCCGGGCTTCCCAAGGAAGCTACCGGCAAGTAAGAATCACTCCGTACGCGTACCTGTGCGATGTGTACGCCGCAGCGCACCGAACTCTGGAGGCCCCATGCCGGCCGCTGACCGTCCGACGAAGTATCTGGTCGCCCTCCTGGCCGGTGCGGGAGCGGCCCACTTCCTGGCTCCCCGCCCGTTCGACACCACGGTGCCGCCCTGGCTGCCCGGCAGGGCCCGGACCTACACCCAGGTCAGCGGAGTGGTCGAGCTGCTGCTCGCGGCGGGTGTGGCGGTGCCCGCCACCCGGAGGGTCAGCGCTCGCGCCGCCGCCGGCTTCTTCGTGGCGGTCTTCCCCGCGAACGTGCAGATGGCGTACGACTGGCGGCACCGGCCCGCGCCGCTCAAAGCGGCGGCGCTCGCCCGGCTGCCGCTCCAACTGCCGCTGGTCGCCTGGGCGTCGAAGGTGAGCCGGACCGCGCGCCGCGGCGGCGCCGCGCGCTGACACCGTCGCGGCGCGCGGTCCGGCGGCCGGTCTCACTCCGTCCGGGCCGCCCCGGATTCCAGCGCCCGGTCCACCATCCGGGGCAGCGGCGCCAGTTCCAGCAGGCCCGTGACCGTACCGGCCGTGAGGGCGTGCCAGAGCCCCGGCCTGCGGAGCATCGCGTGATCCCCGCCGGTGACCGTCAGCGCGCACGCCCGGGCACCGGATTCCCGGGCCCGGTGCACGAACGCGGCGCTTTCCCCGGGATCGGTCGTACGGTCCCGGTCCCCGTGCAGCAGCACGACCGTGCGGCCGCGCAGATGACCGGTCGCCTCGTCCGGCGGGCACCAGGGGGCCAGGCCGACCACCGCGCGTACCGACGGGTGCGCGGCGGCGCTCAGCGCCGCGCGGCCGCCCATGGAGTGCCCGACGAGCACCACCGGGATGTCGCCTGCGGTTGCGGCGAGTTCACCGAGGGCGCGCCGCGCGTCCTGCGCGGCGTCCGCGCGGGTGCCGTTCCAGCCGCGGTACCGGTAGCGGACCCGCCCCAGCAGCACCGAGTGCCCCGCCGTGGCCCCGGCGATCCGCGAGGCGATGGGCCGCATCCGGACCTCCGGCAGATTCCACGGCGGCGGCGGACGCAGACCGTCGGCCCGGCCGCCGTGCAGCAGCAGCACCGCGGCCTTCGGGGCCGTGCAGGGCCTGGTGAGTATCAGGGCGGGCTGCTGCACGCCGTCATTGCGCCGTTCGGACACGCGCGGGACTTCCTTTCCTGGCCGGTGGGTTCGCGGGCCCGTACGGCTGCGCCGTCCGCCCCCCCGCAGGGTTCTTCGTGGCCGCCGGGGGTTCGGATTGCCCCACCGCGGAGCGTGGAGCGCGTGGCCGGGTCCGGCCGTCAGCCGGTGTCCTCGCGGTCACCCGCCACGACAAGCCCCGGCAGATACTCGGTGATCTCCTCACGTGCCCCTTCGGACAGCCCGGAGTCGGTGACGAACGCGTCCACATCCTCCAGCGTCGCGAACGAACTCAGCCCGACGGTGCCCCACTTGGTGTGGTCGGCGACCACCACCACCCGCCGCGCGGACTGCACGAACCTGCGGTTCGTCTCCGCCTCCGCGAGATTGGGCGTGGAGAGCCCCGCCTCGGCCGATATGCCGTGCACACCGAGGAACAGCACATCGAAGTGGAGCGACCTGATCGCCTGGTCGGCCACCGGGCCCACCAGCGAGTCCGACGGCGTACGCACCCCGCCGGTCAGCACCACCGTCGCGGCGCCCGGCCGCTGCCCGCCCCCGCCCATGACCCGCTGGGCGGCGTGGAAGACATCGGCGACGCGCACCGAGTTCGTCACCACGGTCAGATCCGGCACGTCCAGCAGGTGCTGGGCGAGGGCGTAGGTCGTGGTCCCGCCGGACAGGGCGATGGCACTGCCCGGCGCGGCCATCGCCGCCGCGGCCCGCGCGATGTCCTCCTTGGCGCTCAGTTCGAGACCGGACTTGGCCTCGAACCCCGGCTCGTGCGTGGACGCCTCGACCACCGGTACCGCGCCGCCGTGCACCTTCTCGATCACACCCTGGCGCGCCAGCGCGTCCAGGTCCCGGCGGACCGTCATGTCCGAGACGTTGAGTTTGCGGGTGAGCTCGTTGACGCGGACACCGCCCCGTCGCCGTACCTCGTCGAGGATCAGGGCGCGACGCTGCTCCGCGAGCAGATTCTGATTGTCGCTCACCGCAGGGTCCGGTCCTTCCACGCGCCGATGCGGTGGCCGGAAGCCAGGGCCTCGTGTTCGGACCGTGCCGGGCTCGCGGGGGTACCGCACGGTCGAACGAAGACCCTCACCCCCTGGCCACCGGGGGATCCCTCATCCTCGCACGCAGAGTTCCCCGCCGCGCCACTGGTTGCCGGTCCTCTTCCGGGGGGAGATTCAGTGAGAGCCGTGCGGCGGGCCGCAGCCGTCCAGGATTCTGGACACACACCGCCGACCGTCCCCTCCACGAGAGCGAGCCACCGCAGTGTCCCCACCCCCGTCGCCCGCCGAGAGCGGTGCCCCCACCCTCGAACTCCTCGTTCACGGCGTCGGCGGAGCCACCCCGCAGGGGATGCTCGGTGACGCGCGCACCGTCCGGATCACCGGCGACGAGACCGCGGCCGTCTACCGCCGCGCCGCCGACCTCCACGCCGAGGCGCACCCGCAGGACGCCAGGGACCGGCCGGTCCCGGAGGCGTACGTCTGGTCCAACCTCACCTCCGGCAACAGCGCCCGCGCCCTGTGGCTGCTGTTGCTCCCCTTCATGGTCGTCAATCTCGCCCACTGGATGCTGCCGTCCGGCCGCGGTGGGGGCCGGGCAGTGCGGGTGTACGGCGTGCTGGTGCGGCTCGTCGCGCTCAGCCTCACCGTGCTGCTGGTCGCGGCGGCCTGCGAAGTGGCACTCGATCTGACGGCCTGGCAGTGCGCCGGATCGTCCGGCTGCTCCGACGGCAAGTCCTGGCTCGGATTCCTGGCCGCCGACCACGGCGGCTGGTGGGCGCAGCCCGGCCGGAGGCTGGCCGTGGCAGCTCTCGTCCCCTCGGCTCTGACGGCGCTGCTCTGGTACCTCTCCAACCGCACCTGGAGCGCGTACGAGTCCCAGCAGCCGCTGGGCGACGACGCGCGTGCGGCGGATGCCGGAGACCCCGCGGAAGGCGACGGACAGGGCGGCGCGGGGGCCGACCCCCGGCCGGCGCTCGGCAGGCCCGGGTTCTGGTACGGGCGCAGGCTCGTGGCCCGGCTCCGCGCGGCGCACACCGCCGCCGGATTCCTGACCGTCGCCGCAGCGCTCACCGTCGCGGCCGCCGCCTTCGACCGCCGCTCGTCGGGGACACTCCTGGAGGCCATCGGCTGGCTCCTGGAAGCAACAATCCTCGTGTCGGCCGCAGTTGTGGTCTGGGTGGTCTGCCGCAGAGGCCGTACCGAGACCCGGCTCGACGAGGAGCTCGACCGGGCCGTCGTCACCCTGCTGCCCGGCGGCGCGCTGACCCTGCTCGGACTCTCCGCCCTCTACGCAGCCTGGTCGCGGCCCGGCTGGCGGTCGAGCGGCACCCTTCCGGGCGACCGCAGCTTCGGCATCCTGACCCTCGCCCAACTCGCCCTCGTCGTCGTGCTGGCCGCTGTCGCCATGGCGATGTACCGCCGGGCTCCCCACATCCGTACCGCACTGCGCGGACTCGCCGGCCCCGCGGTCGCCCTGCTCGCCTGCGCGCTCGGCGGCGTGATGACCGGTGGCGTCGCCCAGCGCGTGGCCGACTGGCTCGACGGGCCGGGTACGCCCGGGATGGGCAGCAAGAGCTCCATCGCGGGACCACCGGTGCTGCTCAGCTGGCAGGCGTCCGTCATCCCGGTGCTGCTGCTCCTGCTGCTGCTCCCGGTCGCCTACTACGCCCTGCGCACCCTGCGCAGGGAACGCCGTATCGCAGCGACCCTCATGACGGACTACCCGCACGAGAGGCCGGACACGGTGCGCACCCGGCAGATCGCCGGGGTCCGCGCCCGCGCCCAGCTCACCGACGCCGCACCGCCGTTCGTCGGTATCGTCTCGGCGGCCACCCTGCTGCTCGGAGGGGGCGCGCTGATCGGCTCCTGGCTCAGCGACCAGGTGCCGGGCCGGGCGGCCGACGCGGCGCCCTCCGTCATCGCGTCCGCCACCGACGCCGCGCAGGCGGCAGGGTCCTGGCTGGTGGGCCTCGGCTTCATACTGTTCGTCACCCTGGGCAGGCGCGCGTACCGCGACGCGTCGGCCCGGCGAAGCGTCGGCATCCTCTGGGACGTGGGCACCTTCTGGCCGCGCGCCGCGCACCCCTTCGCGCCGCCCTGTTACGCCGAGCGCGCGGTCCCCGACCTGACCTGGCGCATGTTCACCTGGACCGACCGCACCGGCGGCAGGCTGGTCATCTCGGGTCACTCACAGGGCAGTGTGCTGGCCGCGGCCGCCGTCTGGCAGCTGCCCGCCCGTACCCGCCGCAGGGTCGCGCTGCTCACCTACGGCTCACCGCTGGAGCGGCTGTACGGGCGGTGGTTCCCGGCGTACTTCGGGCCCGACTGCCTGGACGGGCTGCACCTGGAAGTGCCCTGCTGGCGCAATCTGTGGCGGGCCACGGACCCCATCGGGGGCTGGGTGCTGCGCGACGGGGACGTCGACCGGGGGCCGCTGCTCGATCCGGCCGCCTACGGCAGAACCCGCGAACACCCGCTGCCGGACCCGATCCTGGGCCACTCCGACTACCAGGCCGACCCGGCGTTCGCCGAGGAGCGCGCGGCACTGCTGGACCGGCTGGCGACGAAACTGCCACGCCAGGCCGGTCCGTCCGGAGAGGCTGATTCCGGTCAGGTCACGGCAGTTCCGGCAGATCCTCCGGGAACAGCAGACTGAGATCGTCGGTCGACATCTCGGAGAACTGGGCCACCCGGCCCGCGTGCCGCTCCACCATGGACTCGAACGTCTGCCGGGCGGTCCTGCCGTTGCCGAAGGCGGGGCCCTTGGGCAGCACCGTGAAGTACTTCAGCAGGGCTTCCGGCGCGCCGTCACCGAGCCGGTACTCGTGCTCGTCCGCCTGCTGCTCGACGATCCGCAGCAGCTCGTCGGGCGCGTAGTCGCCGAAGGTGATGGTCCGTGAGAAACGGGACGCGACACCGGGGTTGACGCCCAGGAAGCGCTCCATCTCCGCGGTGTAGCCGGCGACGATCACCACCACCGCGTCCCGGTGGTCCTCCATCAGCTTGACCAGCGTGTCGATGGCTTCCTTGCCGAAGTCCCGCCCCGAATCCTCGGGGGAGAGCGCATACGCCTCATCGATGAAGAGCACCCCGCCCCTGGCCCGGTCGAACGCCTCCTGAGTGCGGATGGCCGTCGAGCCGATGTGCTCGCCCACCAGGTCGACCCGGGAGACCTCGACGAGATGCCCGCGCTCCAGCACTCCGAGGGAGGCGAGGATCTCGCCGTACAGCCGGGCCACCGTGGTCTTGCCCGTGCCGGGGGAGCCGGTGAACACCAGATGGCGCCGGGCCGAGGCTGCCTTGAGGCCCGCGGCGGCGCGCCGCCTGCCGATCTCGATCATGTCGGTGAGGGCGCGCACCTCGCGCTTGACGCTCTCCAGACCCACCAGGGTGTCGAGTTCACCCAGGACGTCCACCGAGGAGCGTATGGGCTCGTCCACGGGGGCGGGCGCGGCCGGCTGCGCGGGGGCCCCGGCCGGCCGCGGGCCGGGCAGTGTGCCGAGCAGACCCGCCGTCTGCGTCGCGGTCGCCACGGCGGGAGCGCCCACAGCAGGCGCCCCGTGCGGATCGGTCAGCAGGCCGCTCTCGTCGCTGGTGCAGTCCTCCACCACGGGGCCGCCCGCGCCGCCCTCACCCAGGGCGCCGTCGGCGAACTCGTAACCGCTGCGTGCGCACCGCTCGGTACGGCAGCGGGTCAAGGTGGTGCGGCAGCCGTCTATGACATGGAAGCCGTACCCGGCGCTGCCCGTCACCCGGCAGTTGTGGAACGTGCCGCGTCCCTCGGCCGAGACATAGAAGCCCGCCTCCGCGGGCGAGGTCACGGTGCACCGCTCGATCCTCGGGTCGGCGCCCTTGGTGACGATGACGCCGGTCTGCGCCGCGTCGATGGTGCAGCCGCTGAGCGTGCCGCCGCTGCCGTGGTCGCGGAACCAGGCGCCGGTGGACGCCTCCCGGATGCGGCAGTCGTCCAGCTGCGCGGTGGCGCCGTCGCTCACCGAGACCGCCGTGTTCCGCACCTGCGAGAGATCGCTGTCGACCACGTCGGCCCGTGAGCCGCGGTCCAGTACGAAGATCGCGTCCGGCACGTCGTGCACCCGGCAGGAGTCCAGCACCACCGTCGCCCCGTCGCTCACCCAGACGGCCGGGTAGTCGCCCGTACTGTCGTGGATCTCGCACTGGTTGGCATCCACCCGGGTGCCCGGATCCCAGACCGAAAGACCGTTGCGCCCGAAGCGCCGGACGGTCGAGCGCGTCAGCGTGAGCACCGAACGGGACCGGAGGTCGACCGCGTTCTCCGGGATGTCATGGATGTCGCAGTCCGACAGTGTCAGTACCGCGTCCGTGTCGAGCGTGACGCCGTCGGCCGATGTGCGGTGGACGGTGCAGTCGGTGAGATGGGCCGACGCGCGCGCGGCGACCTGCACACCGGTGCCCTTGACCTCGTAGATCTCGCAGCCGAAGGCCTCAAGGCCGCTGCCGTCGCCGGAGACGCTCAGTCCGGCGCCCGACGCGTGGTGGACCCGGCAGCCCTCGATCCTGGGGTGCGCACCGCCGTGCACCGAGATGCCCGACTGGCCGGCCGCGACCACCTCGCACTCCTCGAACACCCCGCCCGCGCCGTCCAGTACACCGATTCCGACGCCCGCCGGATTGTCGACCGTGCAGCGGCGCACGGTCGGCCGGGCCGCCCCGCGCACCTCGATGCCGACGGCCGAGCGGGTGACGATCCGCAGCCCCAGCAGCTCGGGGGTGCCCTCCTCGACGAGCAGCGCGGGCGCGGACGAGTCCTGCCCCTCGACCTGGAGGTCCTGGACGACCGCGGACGCCCGCACGGTGAGCGGGATGCCGTCGGCGGGCGCGATCCGCACCGAGCCGACCGCGCCGTCGGCGCCGCGCAGCGTGATCGCGTGCTGGACGACGAGATTCTCGCGGTACGTGCCGGGAGCGACCGTGAGGATGTCACCGTCGCCTGCGGCCTCCAGGGCTGCGGCGAGGGAGACGTACTCGCCTGTGCGGCGCCGCCACCTCGATGTTCCGGTGTACGTCACCTGGACCGTGCCCTGTGCCATGGCGCTGTTGTGCCCCCACCTCGTGTGCCCGACGGATGTGGCCCCACCGTAGCGCGCGCGGGAGGCGGGAGTTGACGCGAGAGCCGGTCTCAGCTGCCTGTGCCCGTGCGTCCCCAGTCAGGACCGGCTTTGCTCCAAGCGCGGTCGAGTCTCACATACCGCCGCTGCACCAGACGCCATACGACGAGACGCCGTCCGACCACGATGAGCCCCGCCGTGCCGGCGGCCGCCCCGAACCCCGCGAGCACCGCGCGGGCCCGCACCGTGCGGGGCTTCATGGGGCTGTTGACGAAGTGTCCGCGGTCGTCGGTCCAGATGCGCAAGCGGACGCCTGGCCGGCTGTCGCTCTTGAACGTGGAGAGTGCCCCGCGGTGTCTGCTCCCGTCCACACCGGTCCAGACGACGGCGGCCCGGCCACGCGGCACGGCGTCCGAGATCCCGTCGGGGTTGGCGGCCATCACCGACCGGTCGGGCAGCGCACGCACGACAGTGGCGGTCGTCGCGTGCCGGTGCCGGCGCTGGGCCCGGGCGGTGTCCTGGAGGGCGCTGCCGGTGAGAGAGCCGCAGAGCCATCCCGCGAGCGGCGCCGCGACCGCGATGAGCAGCAGCGCGACGAGCGTCACCCATGCTTCGGCGAGATCCGTCCCACGGCGCAGGGGATTGTGACGCCAGCGCCACACCCCGGCTGCTGCTCGCACCGTCCCGCACCCCCTTCCGCTTCCGTCCTGACCTCACTGGCACGGACTGCCCACGACGGGACGCAGCGAGATCAATCTCACTCCGTACAACGAGCGTGCCGTATCTGTGAGTTCCCTGGGAAACGGTCTCATCCGAGGATGTGCACAGGATCACCGACGTGCGGGACGCCGGTCGTCCCGGGGACGAGATTCTGGCCGGACAGCAGGTCATTGTCCACGCGGCGGTGCCGGGCCAGGGCACGCGGTGGCTGCCAACGCCGGCCGTGGATACCGGCGTTGGGTGACGGTGTTGCGTGACGGTCTTCCCGTTCTCGTCCCCGGGTATCCACCGCCGGTCTCCGGCCGCCTCCCAGGGTTCGACCGCGGTCGAACCCGACGCACACCCCCGTGAAGGACGTGGCCGGATGGATGTGGAACCTGTGCAGAACTGCGGGAACCGGTTGCGACACGGCAGTCGACCTGCCACCGGTCCTGATGTGCCGGAAGGGCCGTCAGTATCCGCGGCCCTGGTAGGGGCGGTTGTACGGATCCTCGTACGGCGAGGGCGCGGGCCGCTGGGCCGCGGGACGCATCGCCTCGT
This sequence comes from Streptomyces sp. NBC_00440, assembly GCF_036014215.1. Taxonomy (NCBI): domain Bacteria; kingdom Bacillati; phylum Actinomycetota; class Actinomycetes; order Kitasatosporales; family Streptomycetaceae; genus Streptomyces; species Streptomyces sp. NBC_00440. The sequence goes on along the minus strand of NZ_CP107921.1, from coordinate 519,965 downwards.
AACCGGCGCCGCCGACGGGCCGCTGCGGCTGTTGCTGCGGTCCCGGGTACCCGCGCGGCGCCGTGGCCTGCTGCGGAATGTACGGCGCCGGCGCGTGCTGCATCGGCGCGGGCTGTCCCATGGGCTGCGGATAGCCGTAGGACGGCGCCTGCTGCGAAGGACCGGCCGGCAGCGCGGGAAGCGCCGACGGCAGTGCCGGCAGGTAGCTGTTTCCGGTGTCGTAAGCCGAAGGGACTCTGATCGGAGCGATCTGAGGGGTGCCCCGCTCTGCGACAAGAGAATCGTAGATAGGGGTGTCCGGGAAGGACGGCGCGGAGTAGTAACCGCCACCGTAGGTCGCACGGGGGGACGTCATGGCACATAAGTAAAGCCCACGATGTGCTGATTGGGGAGCCCGATAAGAGGGTTGTTTTGCGCGTTCCGGGTGACTGTGGATCCCCAATGCGAGCGAACTTGCCAAAAACGGTCGTCAGGCCCGACGCTGATCGGGTAGAGGCCTGCTCGCGGGCCGGTTACCGACGGGTTGCCGTCAGATGGCGCAACGATCTTCCCGTGCTCGTCGGGCGCGCTCACCGGTGGCTGGGATTAGGTTGGCCGTACGGAAATCTACGGCTTCACGACGCCAGTTGGGGGCGAGCATGTCAATGCTTAAGGGAACCAATGTTCCGGTGTCGGCTCAGGCCGTGCGGGTCGAATTGGGATGGCGGCCGGGTCCGGGGGTGCCGGATGTCGATGCCTCGGCGCTGTTGCTGGCATCGGGAAAGGTCCGTACGGACGCCGACTTCGTCTTTTACAACCAGCCGCAGCACGCGTCGGGTGCGGTCCGCCACGAGGGCAAGACGACCACACCGGGCACCGCGACCGACACGCTCTCGGTCGACCTCTCGCTGGTGGAGCCCGCCATCGAACGGGTGGTCCTCGCGGCCTCCGCCGACGGGGGCAGTTTCGGACGGGTGCCCGGACTGTACATCCGGGTGCTCGACGCGGCGGACGGTACGGAGATCGCCAGGTTCGACAGCCAGGACGCGACAGTGGAGACGGCCTTCCTCCTCGGCGAGCTCTACCGGCGGCAGGGCGCCTGGAAGTTCCGTGCGGTCGGGCAGGGGTACGGCAGCGGCCTCGAAGGGCTGGCCACGGACTTCGGGATCAGCGTGGACGACGGACGCAAGCCCGCCCCGCAGAGCCCGGCCGCCCCACCGGCACCGCCGGCCCCACCCGCGGCACCGCAGACCGCTCCCGCCCCGCCCGGCGCTCCCGTCCCCCCGCCGCCCGCCGCGCCGCCCGCCCCGGTACGGCTGAGCAAGGTCACCCTGACGAAGGAGGCGCCGGCCGTCTCCCTCACGAAGCAGGGCGGGACATCGGGGGCCATGCGGGTCAACCTCAACTGGGTGACCCGCCAGCAGCCCAAGGGCTGGGCGGCCAAGCTCGGCAAGGCCGTCGCCGGGAACTCCGGTGTCGACCTCGATCTCTGCGCGCTCTACGAGCTGACCGACGGCCGCAAGGGTGTCGTACAGGCCCTGGGCAACGCGTTCGGATCGCTGAGCCGGCCGCCGTACGTGCATCTCGACGGCGACGACCGCACCGGCTCGGTCTCGGCCGGGGAGAACCTCACCATCAACCTCGACCAGAAGAACAACATCAGACGGATCCTCATCTTCGTGACGATCTACGAAGGGGCGAAGAGCTTCGCCGATCTGCACGCGACGGTCACGCTCCAGCCGCAGAACGGCGCGGCCGTCGACTTCTCGCTCGACGAATGCACCGTGCCCTCCACGGTCTGCGCGCTGGCGCTCATCACCAACAACGCCGGGGACCTCGTCGTCCAGCGCGAGGCCCGCTACCTGGTGCCCGACCGCGGCGTCAGCCCGCAGCGCACCATCGACCAGGCGTACGGCTGGGGCATGAACTGGACGCCCGGCAGGAAGTGAGCACCCCGGGCCCGCCCCGGAACGACCGTCGCGGAGCCCGGGGAACGGCGCTCAGAGGTCCTGCGCCGCTCCGGGCGGGAGGCCGGGCCCGGTCCCGGCGTCCGCGGCGCCGGCTGCACCCGGTCCTGGCTCCGGTTCCGGCTTGGAATAGGTCCGCCCCTTCCAGGCGGCGCCGCGCCCGCGGTAGTGCTGCACCGCCGAGTCGACCGTCATCAGCAGATACAGCAGCGCCGTGAACGGCAGGGCCGGGGCGAGCAGGGGCGACTGGCGGTAGTAGCGCAGCATCGGCAGATAGCTGCCCGCCATCACCAGCCAGGCGAGCCCGCCCGCCCACGCGGCGGGGGCATCACGCCACAGCAGACCGGCAACCAGCGTGAGCGGCGGCGCGAGATAGATCAGCGCGAGGCCGAGCACCGTGCCGGTGAGCAGCAGGAGGCTGTGCCGGAGCTGGGCGTACGCGCTGCGCGAGACCATCCGCCACAGGTCACCGAGCCCCGGATAGGGGCGCACGCTGTCCACCCGCTCGGCGAGCCCCAGCCAGATGCGGCCGCCACTGCGCTGCACCGCGCGGGCCAGCGACACGTCGTCGATCACCGCCTGTCTGATGGACTCGGGGACACCGGCCCGCTCCGCCGCATCGGCCCGCAGCAGCACGCAGCCCCCGGCGGCGGCCGCTGTACGGGCCCCCGGCCGGTTGATCCAGCGGAACGGGTACAGCTGGGCGAAGAAGTACACGAACGCGGGCACGACCTGCCGCTCCCAGAAACTCGCGACGCGCAGCCGCGCCATCTGGGACACCAGATCGAGCCCGGCCGAACTCGCGGCGGCCACCAACTCGCGCAGGCTGTCCGGCTCATGGGCGATGTCGGCGTCCGTCAGCAGCAGATATTCGGGCTGCCGCGCACGCGCGATCCCGATCCCGTACCGCAGCGCCCACAGCTTCCCCGTCCAGCCGGGCTCCGGCTCACCGGGGGAGACGACGGTCAGCGGGAGGCCGCCGTGGCGTGCCGACAGCCGTGCGGCCAGCTCTCCGGTGCCGTCGGAGCTCCCGTCGTCGACCAGGAAGATCTCGGCTTCGCCGGGATAGTCCTGGGCCAGCAGCGAGGGAAGGCTCAGCGGCAGGACCCCGGCCTCGTCCCTGGCCGGCACGATCACCGCCACGGACGGCCAGACGGCAGGGGCGGCGCGCGGTGGCAGGCGCTGGTCCGTCCGCCAGAAGAACCCCTGGCCCAGCAGCAGCCACATCCACACGGCCAGCGAACACACGGCGATCCAGGCAATGGCGCTCATCCGCCGAAGTCTGCCCCACCGGGGCGGGCCAGGACGAGCCGTCGACTAGGGTGACCGGGTGAAGATCGCGCTCATGGACTCCGGAATCGGCCTGCTCGCGGCCGCCGCCGCGGTACGCCGTCAGCACCCCGACGCCGATCTGGTGCTGTCCAGCGACCCCGGCAGCATGCCGTGGGGCCCGCAGACGCCCGAGAACATCACCGCCCTCGCCATGGCGGTGGCGCGCGCGGCCGCCGCTCACCGGCCGGACGCACTGATCGTCGCCTGCAACACCGCGAGTGTGCACGCCCTGCAGGCCATCCGCGCCGCGCTCGAACCGGACATCCCGGTCATCGGTACGGTGCCCGCCATCAAGCCGGCCGCCGCCGACGGCGGATCCGTCGCGATCTGGGCGACCCCGGCGACCACCGGCAGCGACTACCAGCGCGCGCTGATCCGTGAGTTCGCCACCGGCGCCGACGTCACCGAGGTGCCCTGTCCCGGCCTCGCCGACGCCGTCGAGCACGCCGACGAGGCGGCGATCGACGCGGCCGTGGCCGCGGCAGCGGCGCTCACCCCGTCCGGCGTAAGGGCCGTCGTCCTTGGCTGCACCCATTACGAACTGGTCGGTGAGCGGATCGCCGACGCCGTCCGGCAGCACGGCAGCCCGGCCGCCGAGCTGTACGGCTCGGCCGGGGCCGTGGCCGCCCAGGCCCTGCGCCGCATCGGGGCCGGGTCCGCATCCGACAGCCCTCCCGGCTCCCGGCTGACGGTGCTCCTCGGCGGTCGCGAGGGACCGCTTCCCACCGCCGCACTGACCTACGCGGAAGGGCGTCTGCTCCAGGCCGTCAGCCCCGCTCACTGAGCGCCGCTCCCTCCGCCGGACCACCGCCGCCCTCGCGGAAGGTGAGTAGGCTGCTACGCATGAGGGACCACACCGAGCCCGGCTCCCGGGTCTGGACCGGCCATGCGACCAACCGTGTGCAGTGGCTGCTCTCGTTCGCCGGGGCCGCGTGCCTGGCGCTCGGGATCGAACTTGCTGTGGACTCCACCTGGACCGCGGACAGCGTGCCGCTGCTGATGGCCGTGATCGGCTGTGTGCTGGCCGGCCTGATGATGCTCTACGGCACGCTCGCCTTCGTGCATGTCTCGGTGAAGGTCGACGACCAGTCCTTCGAAGTTCGCTGCGGCTACATCGGTCTGCCGCGCCGCCGCATCCTGCTCGACCATGTGGTGGGCGCCGACTTCGATCCGGCCGTGACCCCGCGCCAGTGGGGCGGCTGGGGATACCGGTGGCGACCCGAGAAGGGGACGGCCGTGGTGGTGCGCCGCGGAGAGGGCCTGGTCCTCACCCTGGGGGACGGCCGGAGTTTCACCGTCACGGTCGACGACGCGGAGGCGGCCGTCCGGGTCATCCGCGACCGGCTGCGGCTCTCGCCGGGCTGACCGGCCGCCGCCGGACGCCGGGCACCGGGCACCGCTCCGGTCCGCCCGCGCCGCCCGCCGCCGCTGCCCGCGGGCCGCGCTTGCCCGACGCACAGCCCGCCACCGTAGACTCCGCCTGGTGAGCGCCCCCACCACACCCACGGCCGAGTCCGAGCGGCTCGCCCCGCAGCCCGCCGACGAGCCGCGCGGACGACGGCTGGCCCGCCGCCTCGTACGGCCCGCCGCCGCTGCCGCGTCCGGCCTGCTGCTGTACGCCAGCTTTCCGCCGCGGCCCTTGTGGTGGCTGGCCCCCGTCGCCTTCGCCGTACTGGGGCTCGCCCTGCACGGGCGCCGGGCCCGGACGGGACTCGGCCTCGGCTACCTCGCGGGCCTCGGGTACCTCCTGCCGCTCCTTGTCTGGACGGGCGTCGAGGTCGGACCAGGCCCCTGGCTGGGCCTGGCGGCGGTCGAAGCGCTCTTCATCGCTGTCGCGGGCGCGGGCATCGCGTACGTCTCCCGGCTGCCGCTCGGGCCGCTCTGGGCCGCCGCGGTGTGGATCGCCGTCGAAGCGGCCCGTGCCCGGGTGCCGTTCGGCGGGTTCCCCTGGGGGAAGGTGGCCTTCGGGCAGCCCGAGGGCGTCTTCCTGCCGCTGGCCGCCGTCGGAGGGACGCCGCTGCTCGGCTTCGCCGTCGTCCTCTGCGGCTTCGGCCTGGGTGAGCTGGTACGCCGCTGGGCCACTCTGCGGCACTTCGCGGACCGCCGGATCGTCACCGCCGCCGTCCTCGCCGTCGCGCCGGTCGCCGCCGGGTTCGCCGCGCTGCCGCTGGTCAGTACCAGCGCCCAGGACGGCACGGCCACGGTCGCCCTCATCCAGGGGGACGTGCCCCGGATGGGCCTCGACTTCGCCACCCAGCGCCGCGCGGTGCTCGACCACCATGTGAAGGAGACGCTGAAGCTGGCTGCCGAGGTGAAGGCGGGCCGGGCCAAGCAGCCGGATCTGGTGCTGTGGCCGGAGAACTCGTCGGACATCGACCCGTACCTCAACGCCGACGCGTACGACGAGATCGACGAGGCGGCCAAGGCGATCAAGGCGCCCATCTCGGTCGGTGCCGTCGTCACCCCGGACAACGGGGCGGGTTCGCCGCTCAACCAGCAGATCCTCTGGGACCCCAAGAAGGGCCCCGTCGACACGTACAACAAGCGCCAGCTCCAGCCGTTCGGCGAGTACATGCCCTACCGGTCGTTCTTCCGGCTCTTCAGCTCCGACGTGGATCTGGTCCGCAAGGACTTCGTGCCCGGGCACAAGGCGGCCGACTTCGACATGGCGGGCACCAGGGTGGGCCCTGTCACTTGTTACGAGGCCGCGTTCGACTGGGCCGTACGGGATCAGGTGAAGGCGGGGGCGCAGATCATCTCCGTACCGAGCAACAACGCCACCTTCGACCGCAGCGAGATGACCTACCAGCAGCTCGCGATGTCGCGGGTACGGGCCGTCGAGCACAGCAGGGCCGTGATGGTCCCCGTCACCACCGGGGTGAGCGCGGTCATCCGGCCGGACGGATCGGTCGCTCAGAAGACCAAGATGTTCACCGCCGACGCGCTGGTGGCCGATGTGCCGAAGCGCTCGTCGCAGACCCCGGCCACCCGGATGGGAACGCTTCCCGAGTGGCTGCTCGTCGCGCTCGGCGCGGGCGGCGTCGGCTGGGCGGCCGCCCGCTCGGTGCGGCGGCGCAAGGCGTGAGGGAGCCCGGCCGGGCGGCGGTTAGGGTCGGGGCATGGCTACTCCTGACTTCATCCGAGAGATCCGGGCCACCGCCGGCCACCAGCTGCTCCTGTTGCCCGGTGTGAGTGCCATCGTCTTCGACGACGAGGGGCGGGTGCTGCTCAACCGGCGCGCCGACACCGGCAAGTGGTCGATCATCGGCGGCATCCCGGAGCCGGGTGAGCAGCCCGCCGACACGGCCGTCCGGGAGGTCCACGAGGAGACGGCCGTACGGTGTGTGGTGGAGCGGGTGGTCCTCGTCCAGGCGCTCAAGAAGATCCAGTACCCGAACGGCGACCACTGCCAGTTCATGGACATCAGCCTGCTCTGCCGGGCGACCGGGGGAGTGCCCCGGGTCAATGACGACGAGTCCCTGGACGTCGGCTGGTTCGCCGTCGACGCTCTCCCGGAGCTGGCCGATTTCGCGCTGACACGGATCAAGCGGGCCCTCGCCGACGGCCCCACCTGGTTCGAACCGGCCACTTTCGCTCCCGGACCCGCTGTCTAGGCTGTGGCCCCATGACCATCCACACCGCTCCCGCGTCCGCGCCTGCCCCGCTCGGTCTCGATCTCGCGGGCCGTACCGCGCTCGTCACCGGGGCCGCGGGCGGCATCGGCGCCGCCTGTGCGCTCCGCCTCGCCGCCGCCGGTGCCTCGGTGCGGGCCGTCGACCGCGACGAGGCCGGGCTCGAAACGCTCGCCGGCCGGGCCACCGGGCTGCCCGGAGCCGTCGAGCCGTACGGGCTCGACCTGACCGATCTCGACGCCGCCGAGCGGGCCGCCGCCGGTACGGACGTCCTCGTCAACAACGCGGGCCTGCAACTGGTGCGGCCCATCGAGGACTTCCCGCCCGAGGTCTTCCACACCATCCTCACCGTGATGCTGGAAGCACCCTTCCGGCTGATCAGGGGCGCCCTCCCGCACATGTACGGACAGGGCTGGGGCCGGATCGTCAACCTCTCGTCCGTGCACGGGCTGCGGGCCTCCGCGTACAAGTCCGCGTACGTGTCGGCCAAGCACGGGCTCGAAGGGCTCTCCAAGACGGCAGCGCTCGAAGGTGCCCCGCACGGTGTGACGTCGAACTGCGTGAACCCCGGCTATGTGCGCACCCCGCTGGTCGAGCAGCAGATCGCCGACCAGGCCGCCACCCACGGGATCCCGCGTGAGCGGGTGGTCAGCGAGGTGATGCTGAAGGAATCAGCGCTCAAACGGCTTGTCGAGCCGGACGAGGTCGCCGAGGCCGTGGCTTATCTCTGCACACCTCAGGCCGCGTTCATCACCGGCACCTCACTCTCGCTCGACGGCGGATGGACCGCGCGTTAGCTGCCGGTTCCCGGAGCCGGTGCTCAGGCGAGAGCCTGAAGGCCGACCGGCCACAGCAGAGTGGTGGCCGCCCAGGTGAAGCCTGCTCCGAAAGAGGTCACGAGGACTCGTTGCCCGGCTTTCAGCTGCCCGTCGAGCGCGGAGTGGCTCAGTAGCAGGGGGACGGAGGCCGCAGAGGTGTTGCCGACGTGGGCGATGTTGGACGGAACACGCTCCGGCGGGATTCCCAGCTTGCCGGCCACGGCTGCGCTGATGCGTGCGTTCGCCTGGTGGACGATCAGTCTGTCGATGTCCTGGACGGCCCATCCCGCTGCCGTGGCTGATTCTTGAGTCACCTGGGCGATACGGCGCACCGCGTGACGGAACACTTCGTTGCCTTTCATGTGTACGTACTGATTTTTCAGGTCGCCGGTGGTGTGTGAGGGGCGGCGGGAGCCCCCGTCGGGGATGTGGATGGCGTCCGCGTGTTCGCCGTCGCTGCCCCATGCGGCCGGCCCCAGGGCTCCTGGTTCGTCGGCGCGTCCGGTGGTGAGTACGACTGCGCCTGCCCCGTCCCCGAAGATCGGCGCGGTGGACCGGTCGGCGGGGTCGATGACGGCCGACATCTTCTCCGCTCCGATGACCAGAACGGTGCCGGCGGTTCCCGCGTGGATGAGGCCCGCTGCGACGGTTGTTGCGTAGACGAATCCCGAGCAGCCGGCGCCGATGTCGAAGGCGGGGACCTGACGCAGGCCGAGTCGATGGGCCACCAGAGGCGCGGTGCCGGGCACGTGATGGTCCGGAGTGGCGGTGGCCAGGATGACGGCGTCGACGTGTTCGGCCTTCGCCGATTTCATCGCCCGTAGCCCTGCCTCTACCGCCAGATCACTGGTGGCCGTCGCTGGACCGGCGATGCGTCGCTCGGCAATGCCGATACGGGTGCGGATCCATTCGTCCGTGGTGTCCAAGCGTGACATCAAGTCGGCGTTGCTCACCTTGCGCTGCGGCAGGTAGGACCCCAGGCCGATCAGCCGTGCAATACGTTCCGGCGACGGTGCCGTGGTTCTGCGTGCGAAGATCAACGGATTCGTCTCTTCTGTGCTTGCTGGTTGGCGTCGCCGGAGGCGGAGGTACTGCCTTCGGGCCCGGATGGCCGGTCGCTCCGGTGGTCCCGCTCTCGCCGCTGTGCGGCCGCTGGTGTCCGCGGGCCACTGGCCGGAGCCTCTGGCCGGGGGCTGGGCGCGGCTACGCCTCAGGTACGGCGTGTGTGCGGTCCGACGGTGGGTGAGGGCTCTGTTCTCCCGGGCTCTCGTGGTCGGAGCGTGACGCTGCCCGTCGCGCCACCAGGCTGACCAGGTCGGCCACGGTGGGTGCCTGAGCCAGCTCGGTTTCGGTGATCACGACGCCCATCCGGTCCTCAAGTGTCATCGACAGCACGGCAATGGCCAGGGAGTCGATGCCGGCTTGTGCCTGCGTGGCCCGGAGAGCGATCGGTGCAGCCGGCAGACTTCCCTGTTGGACCAGAATGTCTTTGATGAGCTTGAAATCGATGACAGGTGTGGCATCGCGGTCAGCGGCGGGTGCCGGGAACGTCACGCCGGTGCGGGGAGGTTGGCCCGCCGCCCTGCCCGCCTGCGGGTCGTCCTGAGGCTGCGGGAGTTCGTCCACAGCGTCGTGGAAGAGACCGGGCAGCTCGTCCAGTCCGGGGAGAGCGGCGTCGGTGACAAAGCAGACGCTGGTGACGTCGTTGTAGCTGCAGGCCACGATCGAGGCCGGCTGGTGCCGTGGGAGCCAGTTGAAGGGCTGGATACGGGTGACGGGATCCAGCCGGTAGCGAAGGGGCCGGGAGACGGCGAGGTAGGAAGTGGTGATGGCGGACCGGTCGGGTGTGGTCATCCGGGTCGCCAGAGCCTGGAAGGCGCGTACGGGGACGGCATCCATCAGGGAGCGCATGGCCCTGTGGCGGCCCGGGTCCTTCACGGTGCGGGTGGCGGCGATGACTTGGTCGAGTCGGCCGTCAGCTGTCGGCTCCTGGCAGGGGAGGAGCGCGGGGGCGAAGGCGATGTGGTTTCCGGGCCGGTCCTGTTCCCCGGCGCGGCGCGTATTGACCATCGTGATGGCGGGAAGCGGCCTGTCGGCTCCCCGGGGCCAGGATTGTGATGTCCACGTGCGCAGGGCTCCGCTGAGGGCTGCCAGGAAGCCGTCGTTCGTGTCGCCGCCGCGGGCCGTGGCGGCGTTCCGCAACCGGTGGCTGGGTACATGCGCCCAGCTGATGTCACGGTTGCCGGTGAGGGGCAGTGCGGTGTCGTTCCAGACGTTGTGGGTGGCGCTTGCGGAGAGCATGTCGCGCATGGTGCCCAGGTAGGCTCTGGCGCCTGCCCGGGGCGCGCGCTGCTCGGTCGGCGCGGGCGCGGTGCCGAACAGAGTGGTCAGGGTACCGACCATGCCCATGCCGTCCTGGGTGCTGTGGTGCGCTCGCAGGCAGATGGAATACCGGCCGGGGGCGTATCCGGCGAGCAGCCAGATGTCCCACAGCGGGCCCGTGCCGGGCAAGGGGCGCGCGACGAGGTCGGTCAGGGCCGCTTCGAGGTGCTGCTCGCCCGATGGGCAGTGCTGCTCGCGGACGCGGTTGTTCAGGTCGGGGGAAGGGTCGTGGTGCCAGCGGGCTTTGAGTCCGGGGCCGCGGAGGTAGTGGGTCAGGCGTGGCATGTGCTCCAGATGGGAGGCGACATACCGGCGGAGTTCGCCGAGGGGAGGAGCGTCTCCGTCCAGGTGGAGGATCACTCCGATCGTCTGGGAGATCGAGGGATGGGCCTGAGCCATGGTGTGCATGGTCAAGTCCATGGAGGTGGGACGAAGGGGCACGGTCACGGGGTTCTCCACTGTGGTGGGTTCGACGGGGAGACAGGGTCGGGCCGGTGAGCAGGAACATCCGCGAGCTGCGTCCTGGACGTGGAGCGGAGGAGATGCCGGCGGCCCGGCACGAGGACGCCTGACGGCCGGATGCGTCGGGTGAGGTGGCCCAGGGCGAGCAGGGCGAACGCGTCGGTCAGCAGAGGGACGTGGTACGGGAAGGGGCGCGGGCCGAGCATGTCGGGAACGGACACGATGCCGCCGTCGGAACGCTGTTGGGTGAGCAGGTGGCGGGCGGCGCGCGCAGCGGGAGCAGGGTCGGGCTGCCCGGCCAGGATGATCAGGGCGTAGGCGGTGCTGATGGCATCGCTCGGGGCGTCGTTCTGCTGTCCGAAGCCGCCGTCCGCGTTCTGCGTGGTCCGCACCAGGCCGGCGATCCGGCTGCTCATGTCATGGACGGCCGGTGGGGACTGCCGGTGATGGGAGCGAGTGGCGAGGTACGCCCTGAAGAGGGTGTGCAGGCGGCTGCCGCTCCAGCCCGGGGGAAAGGACCCGTCAGGCATCTGGCGGTCGGCGAGAAAGCGCAGAGCGGCCTGGATGACGTGATGGTGGCGGCCCTGGGCGCTGAGCGCGTTGATCACGGCGGCGGTCATGCACGGCTCGGAGGGAGTGCCTGATCCGTAGGTGGGGAATCCGCCGTCGGCGCCGCGGACCGCGATCAGTGCGTCCACAGCGCGCCGAATCGGGGCGCGGTAGACGTCCGCATCCAGCTGGTGCAGGAATTCGACAGCGACGGTGGTGCAGTCCGTGTCGGAGAGCTGAGCGCGGTCGGTGTAGGACCAGCCGCCGTTCGCGTGCTGGACGCGCACGAGGTGCCCGGCGATACGGTGCAGTACCTCACGTGGCGCGTCGGCGCTGCACAGGGCAAGGCCCGCGATGACGGTGCACCATGTATCGGTGTCCGTGACGAAGGGCAGGCCGCCGTCCTCCCGCTGGTGCGTGAAAGCGGTGCGCAGTCCGTCGTCGACGACGCTCTCCATGCCGGCCACGTCGGCCAGGGCATGCAGCACCGACAGGTGGATGAAGAGGTTTCCCTCCCACACAGTTCCCGGGCACTGGGTGGACACCAGCAGGGTGACATCGTCCCGGTCGACGGGGGCTTCGCCTGTCGCCAGGATCGCTTTCACGGCAACGGCCTGCACAGCAGCCCACGGATGCAGCGTGCCCGTATCGACGGCACGTGAGTCACCGTCATCGCCGGCGTTGTCCACGCCGAGCATCGTGAAGATGGCGTGTACCAGGGCACGTTTGCGAGTTCGTGCGAAGTCCGGCACACGGCTGACGATGCCCTCAAGGGCCTGCTGAGGCGACGGATGCCCAGTGCCCCGGCCCAGAGCGGCAGCGGCCACGGCCGCGTCCATCAGACCTCCACTGCCCCGGTGGCGCTCCAGGTAGCGCACCATGCGGTCACGTGCGCCGACGTGGCCGGATCCGCGCCGATCCAGCAGCGCCAGGGCCAGTGCGGATTCAAGGACCCGGCTTCGACAGGTGTCTCGCACGGCACCGTCCGCTCCCACCCGGTTCAGCACATACGCCAACAGACGACTACGTCCGGCAGGCAGCGCTGCCGGGAAGTACGACGACGGCCAGGCCGGGGAAAGCTGCTCGGCGGCAGGGAGTCTCATCGGGAGCACAGTCCTTGAGGGCACGGCGAACACGGTGACGTGCGAACCGGAGGGGGAGGGCGAACGAGAGCAATCACATGGACCGGCGGCCGAGCGACCAACGGGCGTCGAAGCGATCAGTGACACCAAGCCAATACAGCGTTGCGGCCACGAACGACCCGAGGGCTGCCACAAAGCTCCGTACCCTGTCCGACCGAGACCAGGTCACTGGTCCAGCCGGCCACATCAGCCGCAGCCAGCCGCAACGCACTCATGAGGTCCTCCCCACCGGGAAGCCCGGGCATCACCCGGCAGGCCAGTACCGGTAACGCCGACGCCCGATTCCCCCAGCATCGAGACTCAGCCCAGCGCCGGGACCACATCGACACGGGCCGCGACCGTGGCCAGACTGCTCCCCGTGGGAACCGGCGACGCACCGTACGCCCGGGAGAACACCGCCGCACCGTCCTGCGTCAGCATCGTGTCGAACGGCTTGGCCACGACCGAGCCGGGCGAGCTCAAGGACGGCATGGTGACCGTCATCTTCGTCATGTCGAGTTCGTACGTGGAGAGATCAACGGGCTGCGGGGCTTCATCTCCGACAGCGGCATTTGCCGACAGGGTCCGCCGGGCCAAGTCACCGTGCGCCCCGGTGAAGCTCAGGCTGCGCCCGTCCGTGGCCCTGGTGAAGGTCATGCGACCGTCGGCAGCCCAGGACCCCTCCGCCAAGTCCAGACTGATCTTCCCCTTGATCGGCCACTGCACGCACGGGGCCGGCCCCGAAGAATCGAGCACAGCCGGAGCGGCGGCCGACACCACGACCTTGTCAGCCGCCAGGTGTTGAGCAGCCGCAGAGGACAAGCACCAGGTGACCGTCCCGGCAACAGGCATCACAGGCCCCGCAGCCACAGCGGCAGACACGGCAATGGTGGACAGGGAAACCAGAGCAGTGGCGATCACAGCACGACGCCGCATGGGCAAGCCTTCCGTTGCAGAGGCGCCAGAATCGCCCACAATCCTTCCAGGGCTGGACGAATAAAGGTTTTGGCCCTCGAAGTTCACCTGAAGGCGTGAAGCGGCGGATTCACCGCAGCGCGTACCTGCCCGGTTCTCGGAGGCCGGCCCGGAAGCACCCGGTGCGCAGGTCGTTGAGGTGGGGCTCAGGGCCTGCTTGCGACATAGGCGCGCGCGTCGTTCTCCAGCCGGGACTGGAGCGTGAAGAACAGCTCGGCGGCCCGGATCCCGACCCAGTCGTCCGGAAGCAGCTCCGCCGGGAGCCCCGGATCGAGGTACGGGAGCTGCCGCCAGTCGGTCAGCACGCGGACGTAGTCCACGAACGCGTCCCGCTCGGCAGCTCCGGAGCCGGTTCCGTCGTGGCCCTCGCCCCCGGCCGGCAGGCGGTCCGGCACCCCTGCGTGCTTCCGGACGAACTCGCCGTACAGCAGCTCCAGTTGGTCGAGATCCCACCATTCCCGGACCTTCTCGTCCAGCGGGCCGAACGCCAGATGGTCGGCGCGGAAGAGGTCGGCGTAGCCGTCCAGTTCCAGGCGGCGCAGCATCTCGGCCGTGGCGTCGTACAGATGCGCCGGAGCGATGTAGACCCCGGCGGAGGCCGTGCCGAAACCGAGCCGGGTCAGCCGGGAGCGCATCAGATGCCGCTTGCTGCGCTCGGACTCCGGTACCGAGAAGACCGCGAGCAGCCACCCGTCGGCCGGTGTCGCGCGGTCCCGGCGGAAGATCCGGCGGTCGCCCTCCCGCAGGACCGAAAGGCCCTCGTCGGAGAGTGCGTACCCCGCCGAGCCGTTGCGCCGTTCGGCCCGAAGGAGGCCCCGGCGCTTCAGCCGGGAGATCGACGACCGTACGGCGGGAGCCTCGATGCCCAGTTCCGCGAGCAGCCCGATCAGGGTCGCCACCGAGAGCCAGCCGCCCTCGGTCCTGGAGTACAGGCCGTACACCGTCACGATGAACTGCCGTGGCTGCGCGGAACCGGCTGCTGGCTCCCCCTTCGCGGGTTCATCCGCTTCTGCTGCGATCGTCACCCGGGGAGGCTATCAACGGGGCCGGTCACGGGCCGCGCCGGCGAAGGGCCGGGAGGGGCAGTTCGTACGGCTACGATTGACAAATCCTCTTGCCGGGATGGCAAATAGGGAGAGCGGCGGACCGGGCGACAGTGAAGGGGCAGGGCATGGCCGGAGTGACGACAGGGGCGACGGGCGACGACTTCGCAGGCGTGCTGACCGCGGTGGGCCCCAGGCTGCGCGCGCTGCGCCGGGACCGCGACATCACCCTCGCCCAGCTGGCCGAGGAGACCGGGATCTCCGTCAGTACCCTGTCGCGGCTGGAGTCCGGGCGGCGCAAGCCCACGCTGGAGCTGATGCTGCCGCTGGCCAAGGCGTACGGCGTGCAGCTGGACGAGCTGGTGGACGCCCCGCCGACCGGTGACCCGCGTATCCACCCCCGTCCGGTCAAGCGCCACGGGATGACCTTCATCCCGCTGACCCGCCACCTCGGCGGGCTGCACGCCTACAAGCAGATCATCCCGGCCGGAGAGCGGCGGCCGGGGCAGCTGGAAACGCGGGTGCACGAAGGCTACGAGTGGCTCTACGTCCTGTCCGGGAGGCTGCGGCTCGTCCTGGGTGAGCACGAACTCGTCCTCGGCGCGGGTGAGGTGGCCGAGTTCGACACCCGTACCCCGCACGCGTGGACCGGCGCGGGCCCGGAAGCCGTGGAGTTCCTCAGCCTGTTCGGGAAGCAGGGGGAGCGGATGCACGTACGCGCCCGTCCGGCCGGAGAGCGGCGGACGGCGGACGAGGAGACCGGCGACCGGTGAATCCCGGCTGCGCCCGGGGCTGTTGATCCACCACGGGTCTACGATGTCGTTCTTCCGCGTGCTGCTGCGTCAGGAGGCCGGTGTGCCGGACAGGAGGACCGCACGTCGTTCGCGCCGTGCGCTGATCGCGGGCTGTGCGGCGCTGGCCGCCGTACTGGCGCTCGCGGGAGCCGGGGCCGCCGGGCTGCTGAGCGGCCACGGTCACTCCACCGCCGGGCCGTCCGACGGTCTGCCGCACACCCGGGTCGACGCGTCGGCGGGCAGCTGCGGAACGGGCTGGCACGACCCGCGCCCCGGCACCCAGGTCTTCGATGTGCACAACACGTCGGCCACGCCGGTCGAGGTGTATCTCAAGGACACGTCGAGCGGCGCCGTGTACGGCGAGCTGGAAGGGCTCGGGCCCGGCACCACCCGGGCGCTCCGGGCGACCATCGCGGGCGGTTCCTACGCCTTCGCCTGCTTCCCCGACGACGCTGCTTCGGTCACGGGGCCCACCGTTCGGGTACCGGGCGGCGGTGGCGGTGGCGGCGGTCCGGCGGCGGTGCCCGTCAGCCAGCACGATCTGATCCCGCCGACGCTGAGCTATCAGAGGTGGGTCACCGGCCGGATGGGCTCACTCGTCGGCGCCACGCGGAAGCTCGGCGCCTCGGTCCGCGCGGGCGACCGGGCGCGGGCCCGGAATGCCTGGCTCACCGCGCACCTCGACTACGAACGGCTGGGTGCCGCCTACGGCACGTTCGGCGACGCCGACGCGGCGATCAACGGAACGACCGCGGGCCTGGCCGGCGGCGTCCACGACAAGGACTTCACCGGCTTCCACCGCATCGAGTACGGGCTGTGGCACGACGAGTCCGCAACCGCGCTGCGCCCGTTCGCGGACCGGCTGGTCAAGGACGTACTGGCCCTGCGTACGGACTGGCGGCAGGCCCGGATGGACCCCCTGGATCTCGGGCTGCGGGCCCACGAAATCCTGGAGAACACCGTGCAGTTCGAGCTGACGGGCCGCACCGACTACGGCAGCGGCAGCAATCTCGCGACGGCGCGCGCCAATCTCGACGGCACCCGGGTGGTCCTC
The DNA here is from genome assembly GCF_036014215.1 of Streptomyces sp. NBC_00440. Taxonomy (NCBI): domain Bacteria; kingdom Bacillati; phylum Actinomycetota; class Actinomycetes; order Kitasatosporales; family Streptomycetaceae; genus Streptomyces; species Streptomyces sp. NBC_00440. The sequence goes on along the minus strand of NZ_CP107921.1, from coordinate 503,857 downwards.
TCGCGGCTGCGCCCGGTACTGACGGGCAGGTACCCGCGGCTGAAGCAGCTGGACGGTGAGCTCGACCGGACCGGGGCGGTGCTCGACCGTCAGGAGCACGGAGGGCACTGGACTCCGCCCGCCCGGCTCGGCCGCGCACAGCGCGAGAAGGTGAACGCGGCCGTGAGCGGGCTGGTGGAGCGGCTGGCGGACATCGCGGCCCTCTGCGACGTGCGCCGGTCGTCCTGATCCGGCTTCCTGCCCCACCGTCCTGACGGGCCGTCCGACCGGTGTGTGGTCCAAGCGGTCGACTCAACAGGTTGTTTGCTCAATTTTGTTTTCCCACCGGATGCCAGATGTTCACTCCCGTGTCATGGTGATGCATCGTGTCAGCATATTGAGCAGTGCATGACAGGGTGCACGGCCGGAAGCGGAAGGCGGAAACGCATGGGCAGCAAGGGCAGAGGAGCGGGCGCGCGCCGCTGGGGAGCGCTGGCCGGTGCCGCCGCGCTGACCGTACTCGGCGGCGCCGCACCCGTCTGGGCCACGGCGCCCGCCGCAGTGCACCACGGGAATCACGGGAGTCCTACGGCGACGCCCGTCAAACACCTGGTCGTGCTCTTCGACGAGAACATCTCCTTCGACCACTACTTCGCGACCTACCCGCACGCCGCGAACACCGACGGTACGAAGTTCACCCCGTCCCCGCGAACGCCCCGCGACATCGACAATCTCCGTACGGCCGGTCTGCTCGACAAGAACCCCAACCAGTACCTGCCCAAGCGGCTCACCCCCGACCAGGCCATGACCTGCGACCAGAACCACTCGTACGGTCCCGAGCAGTACGCGTACAACGGCGGCAAGGCCGACAAGTTCGTCGAGAACACCGACTCGGGCAAGTGCTCGGGCAACCTCTTCGGCGAACCCGGCCTGGCGATGGACTACTTCGACGGCAACACCGTCACCGCGATGTGGAACTACGCCCAGCACTACGCCCTCAACGACAACTCCTTCGGCTCCGCCTACGGCCCTTCGACACCCGGCGCCATCGAACTGGTCTCGGGCCAGACGCACGGGGTGGTGTCCACCGACCCCACGTCATCCACCGAGAATCCGAAGCGGACCGACAAGCCCGATCCCGCAGCGGTCGCATCGCCGGACGCGCACGGCGTCGGCACCATGATCACCGACCCGGATCCGGCCTACGACGACTGCTCCGGCAACGACCACACCAGCAAGTCCTCCCTCGCCGAGCTGGGCGGCAAGAACATCGGCGACCGCCTCAACGAGAAGAACGTCAGCTGGGGCTGGTTCCAGGGCGGCTTCCGGCCGAGCACCCCGTGGGACGGCACAGAGGACCATCTCGCCAAGTGCGGCGGCACCACGCACGCCAACGTCGGCGGCGAGCAGGTCGTGGACTACAGCCCGCACCACGACCCCTTCCAGTACTACAGGTCGACCGCCAACCCGCACCACGTGGCCCCGAAGTCGGTTGCCGAGATCGGCCACGCCGGACAGGCCAACCACAACTACGACCTGACGGACTTCGACGCCGCCCTCAAGTCGGGCAACCTGCCGTCGGTGAGCTTCCTCAAGGCCCCCTCCTACCAGGACGGGCACGCCGGATACTCCGACCCCACCGACGAACAGGACTTCCTGATCGGCCAGATCAACAAGATCCAGCAGGCCCCGCAGTGGAAGGACACGGCGGTCGTCCTCGCCTACGACGACTCGGACGGCTGGTACGACCACGTGTACGCGAAGCCGGCCAACGGCTCGCAGGACACCAGCAAGCAGACGAACGGCAGGACGGTGGACTCACCGGCCTGCCAGAACGGGCCGAAGGCGGCCGGAGGTTACGCCGACCGGTGCGGTCCCGGCGCCCGTCAGCCGCTGATGGTCATCTCCCCGTACGGCAAGGTCAACCAGATCGACCACACCAGGACCGAGCAGACCTCCGTCATCAAGTTCGTCGAGGAGAACTGGCACACCGGCCGCATCGGGGACCACTCCTTCGACACCCGGGCCGGATCGCTGGCCGGGATGCTCGACTTCCGCCACCCGAACGGCCAGCAGGTGCTGATGAACAAGGACGGCTCCGTCAAGTCGGCCGGCCCGATCCGGCCCGTGGCACCGGTCGCCGCGCAGATCACCGACCCACAGCGTCAGCGGGTCGCCATCCAGGAGCTCTCCGGGAGCGGAAGTTCCCAGCCTGGGCTGCTGACCGCCGGTGTACTGGGGGCCGTGGTGGTCGGTGGCGCCGGTATCGTCCTGGCGGTCCGCCGCCGCCCCGGCCGGGGCGCCGCCTGAGCCGTACGGCATGACGTGGGGGACCGGGCCGCCCGGCCCGGTCCCCCACGTCATGCGCCGCCCTGCTCCGGCCGTTCTCAGGTGGAGTTGGCCGGGCCGACCGGGGTCCGCAGCTTCGAGATGTCCACCGACTGGTCGGGCGACGGAGTGCTCGAAGGTACGGGTTGGTCGAACCCGGAGAACCCCACGGTCGCCAAGGTGGTCTTATCCATGGCCTTCACCGTGACCTGGACGGGGTAGGGCTTGCCGTGCGTCGCCACGTACAGGGTCTCCCGATGACCGCCGCGCACCCCGCTGACCGGGACGACGTCGATTCCGTGGAGCTTCGTCACCTTGCCCTTGGTGAGGTGACCGCCGCCCGAAGTGTCCGGTGTCGTACTCGTCTTGAGGAACGAGTCCAGATCACAGACCTGCGCGATGCCCTGCAGCGGCAAGTTGCTCGACGAACCCTGGAGGTAGCGCCCGTTGAGGGCCGCCTCGGCGGCGCTGCCTCCCGGCACCTGGTTCTTCCAGAACGCGGCGTCCGGCTTGATCCAGATCTTGCCGCCCCGCTTGACGATCTGGACGGAGCCCTGTCCGCCCAGGCTCACCGAGCCCCGGCAGTTGGCCTGCCGGTCGAGGGTGAGCTCCATGGAGGTGGGGGTGCCTCTCGAACCGAATCTCCCGTGGACGCTGATATGCAGCGACGAGGTCCCGAAGAGGGCGTCGTGTGCCTTGTTGGCGATCTCCTGGGCCGGCAGCGATGCTGTCCCGCCGTCCGCCACGGCTGAGCTGCCCGCGGCGATCGTCAGAACGACTGCTGCCGCACCCGCTGCCAGTGGCTTGGCCATGCGGTGTCCTGTCAACGTCGCCTCCTGAGATGTGCCTGGTCAAGGCCTGTGAGACGTACACGACGAGGCTACGCCCGCCATGCGTGTGCCGCACGGCGGGCGGTTCGCCGAGGCCCGGTGGCCCCCGGGCGCCTACCGGGCGAACACTCCGCGCAGTGCCGCGATCTTGCGCGGCACGTCGTACTCGGCGCCGCCCTCGTGCCCGTTGTACGGGAACACCTCGATCTCGGCGGGACCCGCATAGCGGTGATAGGCGGCGAAGACCGTGGACGACGGACAGATCCTGTCCATCAGCCCCACCGAGAACCACGCGGGCGCGGTGGCACGCGCGGCGAAGTTGACCCCGTCGAAGTAGGAGAGCGTCTCCATCGCCTCCTCGATCCGGAACCGGTGACCGGAGAGCCAGCGGGCTATCTCCGCGTACGGACCCGAGTCGGTGATCTGCGAGGCACGGCGGTAGTGGCAGAGGAACGGCACATCGGCCACCGCCGCCGCCACGTCGTCGCGCAGCCCCGCGACCGCGAGTGCCAGGCCGCCGCCCTGGCTCCCGCCGACGACGGCGACCCGGGCGGCGTCCACCGCCGGATGGGAGCGCACCGCGTCGACCGCCCGCACCGCGTCGGTGATCAGCCGCCGGTAGTAGTGCAGGTGCGGGTCCTCGATGCCGCGGGTGAGGAAGCCGGGCGACGACGAACCGTGCCCGCCCGGACCGATGTCCGGGGTGTCGGCCGTCTGCTTGCCGCCACCGCCCTGGCCGCGGTTGTCCATCACCAGATGGGCGTGGCCCAGTGCGCTCCAGGTCAGCCAGGAGTACGGGACGCCCCGGCCGCCGTTGTAGCCGATGTACTGCACCACGGCGGGCAGCGGCTCCGCCCGGTCGCGGGGCAGCAGCAGCCAGGCCTTCACCGGCTGCCCGCGCCAGCCGCTGAACGTCACGTCGAACACGTCGACCGTCGCGAACCCGGCGTCGTACGGGACGAACTCGGCGGCAGTCTCATGCCGGGCGCTCTCGCCCAGCGTCTTCTCCCAGAACGCGTCGAAGTCCGCTGGTTCCTGCGGCTCCGGCCGGTACTCGCGCAGCCGATCGAGCTCCATGTCGAACAGCAAGGGGCTAGCTCCTCTTCAGGGTGAGGCCGAGGGTCGCGCCGTGGCGGCCCGAGGTGTCGGCGGTGATCCGGATGCCGTCCGGTACGGGGGCCGTGCTCACCCCGGGGTCGGCCGACGCGACGGTGAGGCCGCGCTGCGCCAGCGTGACGGTGACCGAGGCCCGCAGCTGGGTCGGGTCGGAGAGCGCCACGGCGACCGTCTTCCCGTCCGGCCGCACCAGCACCGACGCCGGCCCGTCCGACGCGAGCTCCTGCGCGGTGCCCGCGGTCCAGAAGTTCGCCGCGAGCAGACCGTCCGCGACGCGCCGCACCGCGTGGACCGCGGAGGTGGCCGCGGTCAGCTCGACGGGCGGGGCCTGCGACCAGAGCCGGGTGCGTTCGGCCGACGCGGCGGGGGCCTGGAGCCAGAAGTACCCGGCGCCGTCCGGCGCCTCGCCGTGGTCCTGCCACAGCGTCAGATAGGGGCGCGTCACCGGAGTGTCCGTGCCGTACTTGGTGTTGATCTCACGCCAGGTCGCCGTGCGCTCCTCACGCAGGCCGCGCAGCGCGGCGGGCGCCGGGAAGACATAGCCGCCGGTGCCTTCCAGATGCAGCCAGCGGACCTCGTCGAGCCCGGCCGACCATCCGGTGTCCGTGGAAGCCGGAACCCCGTCGACCAGCAGCGCCGCCTTCGCGTCGCGCAGCTTGCGGTTCTCGACGACGGTCTCGGCCCGGCCCGCGGACGCGGTGATCCCGGAACCGGTGCAGACGATCACGTCATCCAGGCAGAACCAGCTCTTGAGCCCGGTCAGGGTGGAGCCGTACGCCCGCAGCTCCATGCCGTACGCCCCCAGCGTCGTCCCCGCCAGCGCGGTCCCGCCCGCCCAGTCCGCCGTACTGGTGGTGCGCTGCCCGGCGGCGTCCGCCGGACGGCCGGCCACGACGGTGGTCCCGGGCAGCCGTGCCGGGTCGACGGTCGGCCAGTAGTCCTCGCTGTAGTGCCCGAGATCATCGGTGTACAGCAGCACCATCCCGTCCGAGAGGTGCCAGCCGTGCAGGTTCTCGTTCTGGATCGACTCGTAGTTGTAGATCCGCGTCGAGTACGCGGAGACACCGAGCGCGAACGACGGCCGGTGGTGCGCCGCCTTGTCCATCCGCGGGTACTGCTGATGCGCGACCAGCCGGCCGCGAGCCGGGACGGCGGACGCGACGACCTGCTGCGCCGCGACCAGTGACGCCAGATCGGTCACGCCGAGGAAGTCCCGGTAGGTGTCCTCGGCGATCCACTGTTTGACCAGCGCGGTGAAACGCTCGGCGGTCTCGCCGGGGAAGCCGGGGATCAGCCGCACCACCGCCTCGATGACCGTCTGCGCCGACACATGGCCCTGCTTGCTGGGCCGGGCGATCTCGCGGCCGCATACCGAGGCCATCACGTCGCCGCGCGCGATCAGCGGGTCGAACCCCTCGTCGACCCAGCGGCGGACGTTGTCGAGGTCGGGATCGGTGACGGCCCAGCCGGTCCCGGCGAGCAGATGCAGGAGCCGGGAGAGATTGTTGAGCAGCTCCTTGCCGTACCCGCCGTTGTACGGGTGCTTGTAGTGCTGGAGGAACGACCCGTCGGAGTAGAAGCCCTCACCGGTGCTCTCCGCCGCCGCGCTCACGTCATTGAAGGCGAGCACGCTGTTGGCGCCCGAACCCTCGACGTCCGACAGGGCGTCGCGTACTCGCACCAGGTCGTCGCCGTCGTCCCGCAGCACGGCGTTGACGGCGACCACGGTGGAGATCCAGACCCGGTTGGCGCCGGTCGCGATCTGCCGGTCGGCCCGCCAGAGGTTCGGATCCGGGGTGTAGTGCCGCACCGCTTCGGTGATCCGGGCCAGCCGGTCGGCGCCGAGCGCGTCGTGCAGGAGCACCGACGCGTCGTTGAGGGCGAGCGCCGAGCCGATCTCCCAGTCCCAGTCGTTGTCGTACCGGGGGTGGGCAGCTCCGTACCGGTTCGTCAGCATCCAGTCGACCCCGGCCAGCAGCAGATCGCGGAGCGCGGCGTCGCCGTACTGCGGGGTTCCGGGGACCGCCCAGGCGGTCGCGGCCGTGGCGAGCCGCTTGAACGCCGTCGTGACCTGGTTGGAGAGCGTCGTGCCGGTCAGGTCGGGGAAGAGACCGTCGGTCCGGGTGGGGTCGAGCCCCTTCGCCGCGGTGGCCCCCGCCTGCCCGGCCCGTTCGACGGCCGCCGCGATCCGCTGGTCACCCTGGTCCAGGTCGGGGCCGCCGGTGAGCAGGGTGTGCCAGCGCTCCCGCAGCGCGGCGGCGCCGTCCGTCGCGGCCCGCGCCGGGCCCGCGCCCAGGGCGACGGGCAGCACCGCGGCCGCGCCGACCGCCGCCGCTCCGGCCAGGACGGTACGACGGCTGGTCGCTCCGGGCGGAGCGTCGGCACGTCGCCCGGGATCTCTGTGGTGTGAGTGGTCTCTGCGGTTCAGCACGCTGGCCCCTTACTCCGGGTGAAGGCGGTGTGGATCGGGGACGGACTGTCGCCGAAGGAGAGGGCGAGCAGTACCGGAATGCTGGGGCCCAGCAGCAGCGGTCCCAGCGGTACGACGAGAGAGAGGAGTGCCGCCGAGACCACCGCGCCGAGCAGCGCGGTGCCACGGCCCGCCGAGCCGAAGCCGAGCGCGAGCGCGTTCCGGGTCCAGGCGCCGGCCGAACCGTCCGGGTCCCGGCCCGCCTCGGCGGCGAGTGCCACATGGTGGATGACCGCGGCGGCCGCGATACCCACCTGCGCGGCCAGCACCACGAACGTCCAGGGATCCGAACGGCCCAGCAGATGAACGATGTTGGCGGCGAGCACACCGGCGGCAGCGGTGGACACCAGCCCGTGCCGCCACAGGGACCGCCAGTACCGGGGGAACGCCGTGAATGTGTGGACGAAGCACCGGCTGTCGCCGTCCACCCGCCACCGCTGGAGTGCGTGTGCCATCGCGGCCAGCGCGGGCAGCCAGGTCACCACACCGAGCGAGAGCACCGCGAACGCCGCCCCGGCCGCCGCCGGGTACGCGACGAACTCCAGCCGGCGCAGCAGCGTCGGCCAGCTTGGTGAGAGGGTCCGATCCATGGTCAGCCGACCTTCCCGGTGTACGGCTCGGCCGCGTCGAGCAACACCCGGCCGTCCAGTTCGAGCCGCCGGGCCGCCACCACGTACGGCGCCGCACTGTCGGCGAGGAGCACGGCCGCCGCGTCGGCGGTGACCCCGGCCGTCCGGATCCGGTGAGCGGCGGGGGAGAGGAGCACCCGCTCACCGCCGAAGGCCATGCCCTCGCCTGCCGCGCACTCCAGGGCGCGGGCCGTGCCCACCGCACCGGGCTCGACCGCGGTGAGGAACAGTGCCGACGCGGTACGCGCGGTGGTGGAGCGCAGCGTGTGCAGGGTGCGGGTGAGTTTCAGGTCCGGGGTACTGGACGTCGGGTTCGCCTCGACCTCCGTCACCTCCGAGGCCCACACGGCGCCCTCCGGCACGAACTGCCGTACGTGGGCGGTCGCTTCACCCGACCGGATCAGCCGGGTGCCGTCCGGCAGCTCCTCGGTGGGCGCATCGGTCTGGAGCAGGAACGACCACTCCCGGCCGGTGTCCGCCTCGGCCAGGTCGAGCAGCACCAGCCGGCCCGCCGGCGTGAACACCAGAGTGCGGTCGAGCCTGCGCACCCCGAGCGCCGGACCGTACATCGCGGCGATCTCCGCCGTGGCGTGCGCCCAGCCCCCGGCCAGCAGCACATCGCGCTGCCTGGCCTGCCGTTCATGGGGGATGCCCGCGTAGACGTGGTAGCGGTCCTCGTCCGCGTACCCCTGGCCGTCGACCAGCAGCAGATTGTGGTGCGCGGCCCGCTTGCGGTTGCTGTAGCCCTCGTCGACCGCGAGGAAAGCACCCTGCGAGACCAGCACGAAGGAGCCCGAATCGGGGTGGTGGTGACCCTGGTTCAGCGTCTCCCAGCCCTGTTCGGCCCGGTGCTTCTCCGAGGTCTCCCACGCCTTGTGGCCACCGCCGGGACTCGCCTTGAACGACACCAGGGTGTCGTTGGCGTCCCAGCCGGTACGGGCGGTGAGCAGCCCCAGATCCGGGAAGAACGCCCGCGTCCCGGTGGGCCTGCGGGCCGGGACCGACGGGTCGTACCAGAGGTACTCCAGATACGCCTCCGGGAGGATGCCGGGCCGGACTCCGCTCTCCGCGGCCTCCGCGCGCAGCAGCTCGCCCGAAGCCAGATTCCCCATCCACTGCGCCTCGGCGATGCCGTACTGCGCGGCGAGCCGGTAGTAGAGCCCGGCGCTGTGCCCGCTGCGCCGGTCGTGGCAGTCGCCGTGGTCCACGTTGAGTGCGAACCCCGGCGCGGTCTGGTGCAGCCGGTAGTGGAAGGTGCGGGGGAGGAATCCGCCGCGGTCCCACCAGTCGGTGCCTTCCGCCTCCTGGAGCAGGTCCAGATGCATGGCGAGCCAGGGCACCCCGTAGCGCCAGTAGACGACGCCCTCGGCGTGCGAACCGTCATCGGGCAGCAGGTCGAGAACCCGGCCGAGATTGTCCCTGGCCCGGTCGGTCCACTCCTGCTTGCCCAGCACATACCCCGCGGTGGCGAGTCCCGCGTAGCAGATCCAGTTGTGGTTCTGCCAGTACGACGACGACCACCAGCGGCCCTCGGACGCCACCGCGAACTCGTACAGCCGGCGCCCCTGGAGGAGCAGTTTGTACCGCAGCAGCGCGCTCGTGGCGCCGGGCAGCTCGTCCCCGATCCAGCGGTACGCCAGGGAGAGATGGTGCAGCAGCCAGCCCGCGTCCAGATCGTGGTCCGGCATATGGGCCCTGCCCCAGTGCGGCAGCCGTACCGCGGCCTCGATCCAGCGGCGGCTCTCCGCGAGGTGCGCGGAGTCACCGCCCGTCCGGTACGCCAGCGCCGGGTTGGAGGCGGCGGGACCGAGCCAGGTGATGCTGGCCGCCGGATGGCCGGCGGGCGGGGTCAGCCCACGGAGGCGGGCGGCCTCCTCGTACAGCCGGAGCTCCTGAGCGGGACGCGGGCCCGGTGGCGGGGTCGCGGAGAGCAGCACGGTCAGTCCTCCGTCCGGAACAGCGCGGTCGAGCCGTCGGCCAGCCCGACCGTCAGCACGTCACCGTCCAGCCGTACGACGGTGACGGCCGGGCCCGCGCCGGCCGCTTGATACACCGACGCGAAGGTGACGTGCGGCGCCGCGGCCGTGAAGTCGACCCGGGTGCGCACGCGCTGCGGATCGTCGGCAGGACCCGGGCCCGGCACGGTCAGCGGGCGTACCGGGACCCCCGCGGTGTGGGTGTGCAGGCCGTGCAGCGTCTCGTCGCCGTGCCAGGTGGTCCGCACCGGGCCGGTGGCCCGGACCAGGACGTCCAGTCCGGTCCCGGGACGCAGCTGCGCGGTGAACCGGTGGGCGCTCTCGGCGTCCACCGTCAGCAGGTCCACCAGATAGCTGCTGCCGAGGGCGATCCGCCGGACCGCGCGCACCTCTTCGTACGCCCCGCTCACCCCGGCCGTGACCGATGAGCTGTCCGAGCCGAGCAGGAATCCCGCGCACTCGGCCTGTTCCGCGCCGTCCGCGCGGAACGCCGGGTGCGCGTCGGACGACGCGTACAGATCCCGGAACTCCGCGTGTGCGTAGGGGACTTGACCCGGATCCGGTTGCCACGGCGTGGTGTCGCCGTACAGATAGAGCGACAACTTGTCGCGGTGACCGTGCGAGCCTCCGTGCGGGCCGAAGTCCAGTACGGCGTGGATCCCCGCCCCACGCAGCACCGCGTACCCGGTCGCCGGGAACACGGTGACCGCGCCGGGTGCCGGGCGCTGTGGCAGAGCGGGTCCCGCGAACCAGCCGGCCAGCTCCCGGTCGAGCCCGTCGTCGCCGTCCCCCAGCTCCTGCCTGGCCCGGTCCGCGACCGCGTCGAGCCCGGTGGACGGCACCAACTGCTGTGCCAGCGCGACCAGTTCCAGCCACTCCAGGGCGAGCGGGCCGCGCAGATACGGACCGTCGTGCAGGGCGGGCAGGATCCCGCCCGGTGTCGCGACGGCCGCCAGCACATCCGCCATTTCGGCCAGTACGTCCAGGACATCGGCCGGGACTGCCGCCGGATCGGCCGAACGCAGGGCGAGCAGCGCGGCCCGCAGCACGAAGCCGTGGTAGTAGGTGCTGCCCTCCCACTCCCAGCCGTCGTCGGCGACCGCGGCCCGCAGATGCTCGTACAGGCCGTGCTCGCCCTCCAGCCACTGCTTCGCACCGTCCCACTCCTGGCCGCGCACCGCGGCCGACGCGCGGCCGGCCGCCGAGCCCGCCGCGTTCAGCCAGGCGGTGTAGTTGGACGCCAGGAGCCCCTGCCCGGTCAGCACCCCACGGGCGTCGAGAGCGGCCTGCTCCAGGGCGTCCAGCAGCGGCAGCAGCGGGGCCAGGTCACCGGTGCCGCGCTCGGCGAGCGTGCTCACCGCGTGGCCGATGTTCACCGCCCAGATGGCGTCGGTGAGCGCCTGGTGGAAGAGCCGGCCGCGCAGCATCCAGTCCTGCGCCTCCCCGTGCCGGCGGTCCGCGAGCTCCGCGTAGAGCTGCGCGTACTCGGTCAGCCGGGCGACGGCCTCGGCACGCTCGCCCCGGTGCGCGAGCAGCCGCAGCCGCCTGGCCCATGCCTGGTGCGAGAGCACCAGCCAGGCCCCGCGTACGTTCTCGTCGTCCACCCGGCAGCCGTGCGCGCAGCGCGCGCCCTCGTCGGGGAACACCCCGCTGAGCAGATCACCGTGGTCGAGCTCCACCCCGTGGGCCGGGCAGACGTACGCGTGCCACCAGCCGCCGCGCTCGCGGGCGATCCGCTTCAGCGGGGCCATACGCCACCGTCGATGTCCACCGTGGTGGCGGTGAGGAAGCCGGATGCGGGGGACGCCAGATGCACCACGGCCGCACCGACGTCCTCGGGGGTACCGGCCCGGCCGACCGGGATGCCCGCCTCCATGGCCTGCTGCGCGGCGGGTGCGGTGAACGTGCCGTGGAAGGCGGTGCCCTTGATGAAGCCGGGTGCGACGGCGTTCACGGTGATCCCGTCCGCCGCGACCTCCTTCGCCAGCCCCTTGGTGAAGCCGCGTACGCCCGCCTTCGCCGCCGCGTACGCCACCGAGCCGGGGCCGCCGCCGTTGTGCGCGGCGAGCGACGACATCGTGATGATGCGGCCGGCGGACGACCGCGCGAGGTACGGCAGCGCGGCGCGGCAGGTGCGGAACATCGACGTGAGATTGGCGGATACGACCTGTTCGAAGTGGGCGTCGGTCATCTCGGAGATCTTCGCGCGGCCGATCAGATGGCCCGCGTTGCAGACCAGGATGTCGAGGCCGCCGAGGAACCCGGTGGCCTCCTCCACCAGCCGGTCCACGTCCCGGCTGACGGTCACGTCGGCGTGGAACGCCTTGGCCCGGCGGCCCAGCGCCTCGACCGCGGAGACGGTCTGCGCGGCCTCGTCGGCGGACGAGCGGTAGTGCACGGCGACATCGGCGCCCGCGTCGGCCAGGGCGACGGCGATGGCCCGGCCGATGCCGTGGCCGGCTCCCGTCACCAGTGCGCGGGAGCCGTTGAGATCAGCAGACATGGGTGAAGCCCTTTCTGGAGCCGGTCACTTGAGACCGGCGGTTGCGAAGCCCTGCACGAAATAGCGCTGGCCGATGAGGAAGAGGACGACCATGGGGAGAGTGGCCAGGGTGGTGCCGGCCATCAGGTACTGCCACTGGGTGCCGTTCTCGGTCTTGAAGACGGAGAGCCCCACCTGGATCACCCGCAGGTTGTCGCTGCGGGTCACCAGCAGCGGCCAGAGGAAGTTGTTCCACGAAGCCTCGAAGGTGAGCAGCGCGACGGTGGTGAGCGCCGGCTTGACCTGCGGTGTCATGATGCGGGCGTAGATCCGGAACTCGCCGAGCCCGTCGAGTCTGGCCGCCTCCTCCAGCTCGACCGGCAGATCGAGATAGAACTGGCGGAAGAGGAAGACCGCGAACGGGGTGACGGCGCCGGGCACGATCAGCGCCCACCAGGTGTCCAGCCAGCCGCTGCCGCCCTGGCCGAAGAGGTCGTTCCCGCCGGCCAGTGGCATGAAGCGGACGATCAGGAACTCGGGCAGCACCTTGGTGTACGTCGGGATCATCAGCGCGGCGACGAAGAGGTAGAAGATGACCTCGCTTCCGCGGAACCTGATGCGGGCCAGCGAGTACCCGGCCATCGAGGCCACCACCACGTTGATCAGTGTATGGCTGATGGCGATGACGAAGCTGTTCCGGGCGTACGTGGCGAACGGCGCGGCCTTCAGCGCCTCCGCGTAGTTGCTGAACCGCCAGTGCTGCGGCAGGAGTTCGGTGTGGGTCGAGGCGATCTCCACCGGGGTCTTCAGGGAGGTGAGCACCATCCAGACGAACGGCACCACCATCAGCAGGGAGACCACGGCCAGCGTCACATGGAGGGCCACCCGGCCGGGGGCCACCGGCGCGCGGTCGGGCCTCGGCTCACGGCCGGGGCTCGACTCACGGTTGGGCCCCTGCTTGCGGCCGGGCCCCTGCTTGCGGAGTTCAGCTGTGGCCACGGGTGCCTCCCATGATCCGCCGGTTGACCAGGGTGAAACCCATCAGCAGGACGAAGAGCACCAGCGACTGCGCGCAGGCGTATCCGACGCGGAACTCCCGGAAGGCGGACTTGTAGATCTCGTACGTCATCATCGTGGTGCTGTTGGCGGGGCCGCCGTCGGTGAGGATGTAGATCTGGTCGAAGGACTGGAACGCGTTGATCATCGAGGTGATGAGGACGAAGAACGTCGCGGGTTTGAGCAGCGGCAGGGTGATCGAGAAGAACTGCCGCGTCCTGGAGGCGCCGTCCACCGAAGCCGCCTCGTACAGCTCCTTCGGCAGGGTCTGCAGCGCGGCCAGATAGATCAGCATCTTCATGCCGATGCCCTGCCAGATGCCAACGAGGATGACCGAGGGCATCGCCCAGGACGTCGACGACAGCCAGGCCGGGCCGCTGATCCCGGCGAACGAGAGCAGCGTGTTGAACAGGCCGTTTCCCGGGTTGTAGATCCACAGCCAGACCAGGGCGATGGCGACGGTCGCCGTCACCTGCGGCAGGAAGACCGCAGTGCGGAACAGACCGCGCGCCTTGAGCCCGGTGTGCAGGGCCAGGGCCAGCAGCAGCCCCAGCACCATGCCGAACGGCACGGTGAAGAAGGTGTAGACGACCGTGTTGGCAATGGACTTGCGGAAGACCTCGTCGCCCAGCATCTCCCGGAAGTTGTCCAGGCCCACGAAGCGCGGCGCGGTCAGCACGTCGTACTTGGTGAAGGCCAGCACCACCGAGGCGAGTACCGGCAGACCGATCCAGAGCGAGGCGTGCAGCAGCGCGGGCGCCACCATCAGCATTCCGGCGCGGCGGCGTCTGCGGCCGGGGCCCGCCGGGGTGCGACGGGTGCGTACGGGGGTGGTGTTGCCGGGAGGGGAGGGCGGCCGGGCGGGCCGGGCCTTGAGTACGGATGGTGCTCCCACAGTGACGGGTCCTCACATCCGGCCGATGGCGGCTTCGGCGAGCCGGCCGAGTTCCGCGATGGCGTCCTTCGCGGACTGGCCGCCCACGATGGCGGGTTCCAGCGTCGGCTTGATCTTTTCGCGGATCTCCATCCAGGCCGCGGTGCCGCCCTCGGAGCAGGCGGCGCTCATGTTCCGGAGGGAGATGTCGACGAACTTGTTCTGCTTGACGTAGCCGGTGTTGTTGAGATCGCTGAGTCCGGGGACCGAGCCGCGCTGTTCGGCGGCGCCGAGGATGGACGCGGGCGTGGCGAGGTACTCGACCAGGGCACGGGCCGCGGCGGGCTGCTTGGAGCTCGCCGACTGGGTGACGAGGGTGCCACCCTGGAGCATCGCGGGTTTCCGGTTGGCGAGGACGAACGCGCCGACCTTGTCGTCCTTGATGAGCTCGGGGTTCTGCGTTTCGAGCTGCTTCCAGAGGGCGCTGCTCGTCATCATCATCGACGCCTTGCCGGTCTGGACGTTCGACGGGGAGCCCTCGGCGGTCTTCTTCGTGTAGTCCACCGAACCGTCGGCGATCAGGTCCTTGAAGAACTGGAGGGCCCCGACCCCGCGTGCGTCGGTGAACCGTGGCTCCTTGCCGTCGGCGCTGAACAGCGAGCCGCCGTTGGCGTAGAGGAAGGTCTCCCAGCACTGCCGCAGCTCGATGGAGAACGGGTCGAAGCCGATCCGGCCCTGCTTCGTCAACTGCTTGGCCACCGCCCGCAGTTCCGCCCAGTTCGCGGGTGTCTTCCTGATGCCTGCCGCGGCGAAGTGATCCTTGCGGTAGACGACGATCCGGGTGTCGAGGACGACCGGCAGCGCGTACAGCTTCCCGTCGTAGCGGGACGGCTCAAGCACCCGCTTCTCGTAGTCGTGTGCGGTGGCCAGCTTCTCGGGCAGCGGGGCGATCGCCTTCTTGGCGGCGAACGGTGGGATCCAGCCGACGCCCATCATCAGGACGTCCGCCAGCAGTCCGCCCGCGAGGCCGGTGGTGATCTTCTCGTTGAGCTGGGTGTACGTGGTGTAGTCCACGTTGACCTTGACGTGCGGGTACTTCTTGCGGAACCCGCCCAGGATCTTCTGCTCCAGCAGCTGTTTGCCGTCGGAGCCTTCGTAGATCGGGGTGAGGAGAGTGATCTCGCCCTCGGCGGGACCGTTGGCCGAGCCCGCCGCTGTGGTGCCGGCGCCGCAACCGGTGAGGGCGACGGCGGTCCCCGCGCCGATGGCTGTGAGCATCGACCGTCTGCTGAGTTCCATGGGGCACCCCTTTTGAGGTGAAGGTGGTGGATCGATCCAGTGCGTGGCACCAAGCGGATGTGCGTAGCACCCAAGCGGATGGCTGAGATGTGCTTGTAAATCGATGCACTGAGACTAGGAACGCCTCTGGAACGACGTCAACAGCTGGTACGCAAGAATTTTTCGGAGAAGTTAACGGATGTATCGGTGAAGAGAGTTCAGTAAATCGGTACACTAATCTCGCTAGTGCGGTCCGAACCGGAGGTGGCATGAGCCAGGTAACGATCCATCAGGTCGCGGAGGCCGCGGGGGTCTCCGCAAGTACGGTCTCCAACGTCCTCAATGGGCGTACGGACCGGATGCAGGCGGCCACGCTCGCCCGGGTCGAGCAGGCGATCGAGCAGCTCAGCTACCGGCCCAACAGGGCGGCCCGGATGCTGCGCACCGGCCGGATCAAGGTCATCGGCCTCATCGTGCCGTCCGTGGCCAACCCCTTCTGGGGTTCGCTCGCCCGGGAGTTGGAGGCCATCGCGCTCGCCGAGGGCTACCACGTGCTGCTCTGCAACAGCGAGCGCGATCCGGCCCGCGAGCTGAAGTACGGCGAGGAACTGCTGGCCGACGGGGTGAGCGGGGTCGTCCTCTGCTCCTCGCTGCCCACGCTCGACCACGTCACCCCGCTGCTCAGCCGCGGGCTGAAGATGGTCGCCTTCGACCGCACCGCGCAGGCCGGCGACCCGCCGTCGCTGGCCAGCATCAGCGTGGACAACGCCATGGGTGCCGAGCTGGCCACCCGTCATCTGATCGAACTCGGCCACCGCAGGCTGGCGTTCGTCTCCGGTTCCGTGCACAGCGTCAACCGCCGGGAGCGGCTGCGCGGGTTCCACGCCGCGCTGGAGGCGGCAGGGCTCGACCCGCGGGACGCGGTGGTCTGGCCGGGCGCGGTCACCACGGAGTTCGGTGACAAGGACGCGGCCGAGCTGGGCCGGAACGCCGCGCGGGAGCTGCTGACCGGGGACCGGCCGCCCACCGCGTTCGTCGCCATCAACGACATGTGTGCGATCGGGATCTGCCGGGGCGCCAAGGACGCGGGGCACAGGGCGGGGCAGGACGTCTCGGTGGTCGGCTTCGACGACATTTTGCTCGCCGACCTCTTCGAACCGCCGCTGACCACCGTGCGCCAGCCGCTGCCGGAGATGGCGGCCGAGACCTTCCAGCAGCTGCGGGCCTGCATCGAATCCGCGCCCGCGGCCGGCCGGTCCCTGCTGATCCGGCCGCGCCTGGTGGTGCGGGAGTCCACCGCACCGGTACGCAGCGGACGGTCCGGCCGGGTGGCGCGACGTGAGCCCGTTACCGGGATGTAATAGAAATTACAGTAGAGCAATAATTACATGAGTGTGTAACGTGCCAGATGCCATCCGGCGGTGAACCCACCGCACGGGACATCCGTGGGAGGCATCTGTGTTGCACACCCGCTCATTCCGTCGCGCAGCAGCGGCAACCGCACTGTCCATTTCGTCGGCCATCTCGCTGTCCGCGTGCGGAGAGCACACGGACAGCGGGGGAGCGGCCCAGCCGGCCACCGCGAACATCGCCGGTGTGCATGTGACGCGCGACGCGGCACTGCACGCCGCTCTGCCCGAGCCGGTCAGGTCCTCCGGAACGGTCCGGGTCGCCACCGACGCGCCGTACGCGCCGTTCGTCATGTTCGTGACCGACGGCGAGCCCGCGCTCACCGGCATCGACTACGACCTCGGGCAGGCAATCGGCGCCAAACTCGGCGTGCGATTCGCCTTCACACCACAGAAGTTCGACGGCATCGTGCCCGCCATCCAGGCGGGCAAGTTCGATGTGGTGATGTCGGCGATGACCGACAGCGAGGCGCGCCGGCGGGTCCTCGACTTCGTGGACTACTCCGTTTCCGGCTCCGGGATTCTCGTCACCAGGGGAAACCCGCACAGGATCGCCCGCCTGGACGACCTCTGCGGCAGAAAGGTGGGTGTGGAGGCCGCGGCCCACCAACTGGACGTGCTCAAGGCGCATCAGTCCGCGTGTGCCCATATCGGCAGGGCCCCCATCGCGATCCAGAGCTTCCCCAAGGACTCCGACGCGCAACTCGCCCTGCGCTCCGGGAAGGTCGCCGCCGATCTGCTGACGGAACCCGCGGCCGGGTGGACGGCGCGGACCGCCGACGGGGGCCACACCTTCGCACTCGTCAAGGACCCGGCGCACGGCGCGGGTTACGACGCCACCCCCAACGGCATCGGCGTCACCCAACGGCTTCCCCGGCTGACCGGCGCGATCCGGAAGGCCCTGCGGGAACTGATCGGCGACGGCACACTCAGGAAGATCTGCGCGAAGTACGGTGCAGCCTCCATCGCCGTGAAGGACGCGACCAGCAACCCGGCGGTGTCCTGATATGCATGCCACCACACCCTCGGGAGCCACGCAGGGCAGCGCCACGACCGTGGCACCGCCCGTGCCGCAGAGCCTCACCGTCGTACCGGTCCGCCACTGGGGCCGCTGGATCGCCGCCGCGGTCGCGGCCGTCGCTCTCGCCGGACTGATCGGTTCGCTGGCCGGAAACAGCAACCTGCACTGGCCCGTCGTCGGACGCTACGTCTTCAACGGCCTGGTCTTCCGCGGTCTGGCCACCACACTCTGGCTCACGGCTGCCGCCATGGCGCTCGGCCTCGGCCTCGGTGTCCTCGTGGCCGTGCTCCGCCTGTCGCACAACCCGGTCCTGAGCACCCTGTCGACCTCGTTCGTCTGGTTCTTCCGGAGTACCCCCCTCCTGGTCCAGATCATCTTCTGGGGATACGCGGGCGCGCTCTACCACCACGTACTGATCGGCGTCCCGTACACCCACATCACCTTCCTCAGGGCGGACACCAACTCACTGCTCACCCCGGCGGTGGCGGCGCTGCTGGCCCTGGGGCTGAACGAGGCCGCGTACATCAGCGAGATCGTCCGGGCCGGCATCCAGTCCGTCGATCCGGGGCAGGCCGAGGCAGCCCACTCGCTGGGGATGGGGCCCGCCCTGACCACCCGGCGCATCGTGCTGCCCCAGGCCATGCGAGTGATCATTCCGCCACTGGGCAACGAGACGATCAACATGCTCAAGATGACCGCTCTGGTCTCCGTGATCTCGGCGCACGACCTGATGTCCAACATCCAGGACGTGTACGCCCAGAACTACCAGGTCATGCCGATGCTCGTGGTCGCAGCCATCTGGTACCTGATCCTGGTCACCGCGCTCAGCCTGCCGCAGGCCTGGCTGGAGCGACGGTACGGCCGCGGCGCGACGGTACCGGCCGCCGGTCCCGTGAAGCGCCTGGTGACGGGCGCCTTCCTGCGCATCGCCCGGCCCGGCCCCCGACCCGACGAACCGGACATGGAGCGATGACTGTGGTAACACCGATGGTGCACGCCGACGGCGTACGCAAGAGTTTCGGGAAGGCCGCCGTGCTGCGGGGCATCGACCTCACCGTGGAACGCGGCCAGGTCTGCTGTCTGCTGGGCCCCTCCGGTTCGGGGAAGTCGACCTTCCTGCGCTGCATCAACCACCTGGAGAAGCTCGACGCCGGCACACTGACCGTCGACGGAGCCCCGGTGGGCTATCGCCAACAGGGCAGCAGGCTGCACGAACTGAGGGAGCGTGAAGTCGCCCTCAGGCGGCGGCATATCGGGATGGTCTTCCAGAGGTTCAATCTCTTCCCGCACATGACGGCGGTGCAGAACGTGATGGAGGCCCCCGTGAGAGTGGCCGGCGTCCCGAGGGCCGCGGCGCACACCGATGCGCTGCGCCTCCTCGACCGGGTCGGCCTCGCCGACCGCGCCGACTGCTATCCCTCCCGGCTCTCGGGTGGGCAGCAGCAGCGTGTGGCGATCGCCAGGGCGCTGGCGATGCGGCCGGAACTGATGCTCTTCGACGAGCCCACGTCGGCACTGGATCCCGAACTGGTCGGCGATGTACTCGACGTCATGCGTCAACTCGCGGCGGACGGCATGACGATGATCGTCGTCACCCACGAGATCGGTTTCGCCCGGGAAGTCGCCGACACCGCCGTCTTCATGGACGGCGGGGTCGTGGTCGAGTCGGGAGATCCGCGGCAGGTGCTCGGCGAGCCCCGGCACGAGCGCACCCGCGCCTTCCTTTCGAAGGTCCTGTGATGGCCCGCGTACGGCAGCACGGCACGGCTGCCCACGCCGCTTCCCTCCTGCTGCCCGACGCCGTCGCCCGTCAGGACCGGTACCTGGCCGATCTGGCACACCTCGTGTCGATCGACTCCGGCTCCTACACCCCCGCGGGAGTCAACCGGGTCGCGACCTGGACCGTTCGCCGGCTGGCGGCCATGGGATTCGAGACGGACCGGATACCGGTCACCGTCGACCGCGCCCATGGCGCTGACCGCCCCGGTCCGGAGTGCGGTGATCTGGTTGTGGGACGACTGCACGGCCGCCTCCCGGTGGAAGAGGGCGGGCGGCGCATCCTGCTGGCCGGGCACATGGACACCGTCTTCGAGGAAGGAACCGCGGCGGAGCGGCCCTTCGCCGTGGACGACGGATTCGCCCGCGGCCCCGGATGCAGCGACGACAAGGGCGGCCTGCTGGCCGGTCTCGCCGCGGTCGAACTCCTGGTGCACCGGCGGATGCTGGATTTCGCCGAGATCGTCTTCCTCGCCACCCCCGACGAGGAGATCGGTTCCCCGGCAAGCCGGCCCGTGACGGCCTCGCTCTGTGCGGGCATCGACTACGGTCTCGGCCTGGAGTGCGCGCGGGAGAACGGTGACCTGGTCATCGCCCGCAAGGGTGTGGTGGACCTCCTCGTCACCGTCACAGGGCGGGCGGCCCACGCCGGTATCGAACCGGAACGCGGCGCGAACGCCGCGCTGGCCGCCGCGCACCTTCTCATCGACTGCCAGCGGCTGAACGGACGCTGGAGCGACGTGACCGTCAATGTGGGGATGGTCAGGGCGGGCAGCCGTATCAACATCGTCTGTCCCGAAGCCGAGTTGCACGTGGAGATACGGTCGTCGACCGCCGAGGGCATCCGGTGTGCGAAGGAGGCGGTCGCAGCCGCCGCTGCCCGGCTGTCCGTGCCGGGCACCACCGCGACCGTACGGCAGACCGACAGCTGTCCGCCGATGGAGGACACCGCGCGGGCCCGCGTCATGCTCGGACAGGCGCGGGAGGCGGCGGAGGCTCTGGGAATCGGTCTGGGAGCCGCTGCCACCGGCGGTGTCGGTGACGCCAACACCATCGCCGGAACCGGAGTACCCGTCCTCGACGGT
Source organism: Streptomyces sp. NBC_00440 (assembly GCF_036014215.1). NCBI lineage: Bacteria > Bacillati > Actinomycetota > Actinomycetes > Kitasatosporales > Streptomycetaceae > Streptomyces > Streptomyces sp. NBC_00440. The sequence goes on along the minus strand of NZ_CP107921.1, from coordinate 483,548 downwards.
CTCGGCCCGGTCGGCGGTGGCGATCACAGCCCGGACGAGTGGCTCGACGTCAGCACGGTGCCCGTCAGGACCGCCCTGCTGGGTGCCCTGATCGTGGCGCTCGGGGACGCGCGGAGCGGCTGACCGGCCTCGCGGAGCGGGCCGCCGGCGGGCGGCCCGCCCACGCGATGTCACGGGGAGCGGCCCGCCTGCGTAATCTGAAGCCTCTGAAAGGTGGCGTGGTCCATGTCCTCACTTGCCGAAGAGATCCGGCACAGACTCGGCGACCTGAGTCCCGCCGAGCGCAAGGTGGCCCGGGTACTCCTCGCGGGCTACCCGTCGGCGGGCTTCGAGACCGTGGCCACACTCGCCGAACGGGCCGGGGTGAGCGCCCCCACCGTGATCCGCTTCGTCAACAGGCTCGGATACAAGGGGTTCCCCGGCTTCCAGGCAGCGCTCCGCGACGAGCTGGAGGAACGCAGCGCCTCGCCGCTGGAGCTGTACAGCACGCGCGGATACGGCAGTGGTCCGCTCCTCCCGCAGCCGGGCGACGCACCGGACGAGGGAGCGCGGGAACAGGAGGAGGAGCAGGGAGAGGGCGAACGGGAACAGGACGTGTTCAGCGCGGCGGTGGCCCGTACGCTGCGCGAACTGCCGCCGCACGACCTGCGGGCCGCGGTCGGTCTGCTCAGCCATCCCAAGCACCGTGTCGTCCTCGTCGGCGGCCGGTTCACGCATCTGCTGGCCCAGTACCTGGCTCTGCACCTGATGCAGCTGCGCGACGATGTGGTGCTCCTGCCCGACCGTGACGTGGAGCGGACCGCCGTGCTCGCTGGACTCGGCAAACAGGACGTCCTCGTCGTCTTCGACTACCGCCGCTACGAACCGGACAAGAGCGTCATCGGTGAGATGGCACGGCGGCGCGGCAGCAAGATCGTGCTCTTCACCGACACCTGGCTCTCCCCGGTGACCAACGTCGCCGATGTCGTCCTGCCGAGCCAGGTGGCCGCCCCCTCTCCGTACGACAGCCTGGTGCCGACGCTGGCCACGGTGGAGACGGTCCTCGCTGGGGTGCTCGGACAGCTGGGCGAGGCGGGACGCAGCCATCTCGCGCACAGCGAGGCGGTGGCCCGGCAGGCAGGGCTCCAGCCGGAAGGGGGCAGCTGATGGCTTCCCGGGTCAGGGCCGCGCTCTCGGGCCTGCGGCGGCCGTTCGCCCCGCAGGGTCCGACCCTCCGGGAGCTGACCGTGCAGGCGCTCTCCTCGATCGAGCGGGGTTACGACCTGCTGGCACCGAAGTTCGACCAGACCCCGTTCCGTACGCCCGACCGCGTCCTGGACGCGGTCGGCGGCGCACTGCGCCCGCTCGGCCCGTTCGGGGCGGGGCTCGATGTCTGCTGCGGGACGGGAGCGGGCACCCAGGTGCTGCGCTCGCTCTGCACGGAGCGCGTCACCGGGGTGGACTTCAGCGCCGGGATGCTGGCCGCCGCCCGCCGGGCGGAGGCGGGTGCCGCCGTACCGGTGGCCGAGTGGGTACGCGCCGACGCCCGGGACCTGCCGTTCCGGAGCGCCTTCGACCTGGCCGTGAGTTTCGGCGCTTTCGGCCACTTCCTGCCCGCTGAACGCCCCGGCCTGTTTGCCGGGGTCCACCGGGCGCTGCGGCCCGGCGGAGTCTTCGCCTTCCCCATCGGGGCGCCGCAGTCCTTCCGTGACCCGCTGTACTGGACGCTGCTCGGCTTCGACTCGGTGATGCGGGTGCGGAATCTGGTGTGGCGGCCGCGGTTCGTCATGTACTACCGGACGTTCCCGCTGGGCGCGGTGCGGGACGATCTGACCCGGGCCGGATTCTCGGTGGAGCTGCTGCCGCTGGAGGAGTTCGGCCGGAGGCCGGACGGCAGCCCGCGCTGGCGCCTCGTGGTGGCCCGGCGGATGTGACCGGGGCGCGCCGTAGCGACCTGACACATCATCAACTCCACTCTCCAGTAGGGGGGGGTACAGGGCAAACACTCAGGAACGAACTGGTCTGGACCCTTGACGTCATGATGGTCCAGACCAATCATGGGGCCCGGTCCGCCTGTTGTCCCACCCCACTGGGAGCCCCCATGAGACTGATGAGATCCGTTCGCGCCCTGCTGACCACCCTGGCGACCGCCGCGGCCTCCGCCGGGATGGTCCTGACCGGAAGCGGCGCGGCGCACGCGGCCGCGACCCCCCTGCCCGCGCACGTCTTCGCCCCGTACTTCGAGGCGTACAACGGCGACAGCCTCGCGGACCTCTCGCAGCAGTCCGGCGCCAAGTACCTGACCATGGCCTTCCTCCAGTCCGACGCGCAGGGTTCCTGCACGCCCTACTGGAACGGCGACACGGGCCGGCCGGTGTCCTCGTCCGTGTACGGAGCGGACATCACGACGATGCGCTCGCGCGGCGGCGACGTGATCCCGTCCTTCGGCGGGTACGCGGCGGACGACGGCGGCACCGAGATCGCCGACAGCTGCACCAGTGTGGACTCCATCGCCGCGGCGTACGAGAAGGTCATCACGACCTATGACGTCTCGCGTCTCGACATGGACGTCGAGGACAACTCGCTGACCAACAAGGCGGGCATCGACCGCCGCAACCAGGCGATCAAGAAGGTGCAGGACTGGGCGGCGGCCAACGGCCGCCCGGTGCAGGTCTCCTACACGCTGCCCACCACCACGAGCGGCCTCGCGAGCAGCGGGCTCGCCGTGTTGAAGAGCGCGAACACCTACGGTGCCAAGGTCGACGTCGTCAACCTCATGACGTTCGACTACTACGACAACGCCACCCACAACATGGCGGACGACACCCGGACCGCGACCAGCGGTCTGGAGAAGCAGCTCGCCTCGCTGTACCCGTCGAAGACCGAGGCGCAGCTCTGGGGGATGATCGGCGTCACCGAGATGCCGGGCATCGACGACTTCGGGGCCGCCGAGACGTTCACCACGGCCGACGCGGCCTCCGTCTACGACTGGGCCACCACCAAGGGGCTCAGCACCCTCTCGTTCTGGGCGCTGCAGCGCGACAACGGCGGATGCCCCGGGACGGGTGGCTCCGACACCTGCTCCGGTATCGCACAGGACACGTGGTACTTCAGCCACACCTTCGCCCCCTTCTCCGGCGCTGGCAGCGCGCGGGGGAGCGACGGCGTTCCGCTGAGATGAGATGACCTGAGCCGAGCCGCCCCGGGCCCGGCCGGTGGCCGAGGCGGATACCGCGCCCGTCACCGGCCGGGCCCGCCGCCGTACGGCGGGGCATCCGCCGAACACGCCGCAGACCCGTGAGGATGAGCTGACAAACTGATTCCGACGACCGATGTGGAGGAGTGGGCAGATGGCGCACGAACGAGCGGGGCAGCCGGCGCGACCGGAGGACCTCACCGATGTCGCCCGGCTGGTGACCTCGTACTACGCGCTGCACCCGGACCCCGACGAGCCCGCCCAGCGCGTGGCGTTCGGCACCTCGGGGCACCGTGGCTCGTCCTTCGCCACCGCGTTCAACGAGGACCACATCGCCGCCACCAGTCAGGCGATCTGCGAGTACCGCGCACAGCAGGGGACCGACGGTCCGCTCTTCCTCGGCGCCGACACCCATGCGCTGTCCGAACCGGCCCGGGTCACCGCCGTCGAGGTGTTCGCGGCCAACGAGGTGACCCTGCTTGTCGACTCGGCCGACGGCTACACCCCGACCCCGGCCGTCTCGCACGCCATCCTCACGTACAACCGCGGCCGGACCTCGGGGCTCGCCGACGGTGTGGTGGTCACCCCCTCGCACAACCCGCCCGCCGACGGCGGGTTCAAGTACAACCCGCCGAGCGGCGGCCCGGCCGGATCCGACGCGACCGGCTGGATCCAGGACCGGGCCAACGAGATCATCGCCGCCGGTCTCAAGGACGTACGCCGGCTGCCGTACACCCGCGCGCTGGCCGCCTCCACGACCGGGCGCTACGACTTCCTCGGTACGTATGTGAGCGACCTGCCCGCCGTGCTGGACCTGGACGCCGTGCGCGCCGCCGGCCTGCGGATCGGCGCCGACCCGCTGGGCGGGGCATCCGTCGCGTACTGGGGCCGGATCGCCGAACAGCACCGCATCGACCTGACGGTGGTCAATCCGCTCGCCGACCCGACCTGGCGGTTCATGACCCTGGACTGGGACGGGAAGATCCGGATGGACTGCTCTTCGCCGTACGCGATGGCGTCGCTGATCGAGCGGTGTGACGAGTACCGGATCGCCACCGGCAACGATGCCGACGCCGACCGGCACGGCATCGTCACCCCGGACGCCGGGCTGATGAACCCCAACCACTATCTGGCCGCCGCGATCTCGTACCTGTTCACCCACCGGGAGCGGTGGCCCGCGGGCGCGGCCATCGGCAAGACGCTGGTCTCGTCGGGGATGATCGACCGGGTGGCGGCCGGCCTGGGCCGCGAACTGGTCGAAGTTCCGGTCGGGTTCAAGTGGTTCGTGGACGGCCTGGTGGACGGTTCGCTGGGCTTCGGCGGCGAGGAGTCGGCGGGAGCGTCGTTCCTGCGCCGCGACGGGTCGGTGTGGACCACCGACAAGGACGGCATCATCCTGGCCCTGCTCGCTTCCGAGATCCTCGCGGTCACCGGGAAGACCCCGTCCGAGCACTACACGGCGCTCACCGAGCGCTTCGGCGCGCCCGCCTACGCCAGGATCGACGCCCCTGCCGACCGTACGGAGAAGGCGGTGCTCGCCAGGCTCTCGCCCGGGCAGATCACCGCGGACACCCTGGCGGGGGAGCGGGTCACGGCGGTGCTCACCGAGGCACCCGGCAACGGCGCGGCCATCGGCGGCATCAAGGTGACCACGGAGAACGCCTGGTTCGCGGCCAGGCCGTCGGGTACCGAGGACGTCTACAAGATCTATGCCGAGTCCTTCCTGGGGGCCGGCCATCTCGGGCAGGTCCAGGAGGAGGCGAAGGCTGTCGTCTCGGCGGCCCTGGCCGGCTGAGGCTCCGCGGCGGGGGCCCGTGCGCCGGGAGATCAGGCGCCGGGGACCGTGCGGTGGATCTGGCGCAGGAAAGCGGCGTTGTCCGGCGTGTGCCGGATCTTGTCGAGCAGCGCTTCCAGCGTCGTCTGCCCGTCCCTGGAGCGCAGCGCCCGGCGCAGCCCCCGCACGACGGCCAACTCGCCCTCGGCGAGGAGCAGTTCCTCGTGCCGGGTGCCCGAAGGTGTGATGTCGACGGCCGGGAAGACGCGCTTGTCGGCCAGCGCGCGGTCCAGCCGGAGCTCCATGTTGCCGGTGCTCTTCAGCTCTTCGAAGAAGTAGTCGTCGGCGCGGGAGCCGGTGTCGACCAGTGCAGTGGCGAGGATGGTCAGCGATCCGCCCTCCTCGGCGAGGCGCGCGGCGCCGAAGAGCCGCTTGGGGCCCTGCACCGCCGCGGCGTCGACACCGCCCGACAGGGTCCGGCCGCCCGATGCGGCCGTGTTGTTGTGCGCCCGGCAGAGCCGGGTCAGGGAGTCGAGCAGGATGACGACGTCCTCGCCCTGTTCGACCAGGCGCTTGGCACGCTCCACCGCGAGGTCGGCGAGTGCGATGTGCTCCTTCGCCGGCCTGTCGAAGGTCGACGCGAGGACGTCGCCCCGTACGGAGCGGCGCATGTCGGTGACCTCCTCGGGGCGTTCGTCGAGCAGCACCACCATCAGATGGCACTCCGGGTGATTGGCCGCGACGGCGGCCGCGAGCTGCTGGAGCAGCACGGTCTTACCGGTCCTGGGCGGCGCGACGATCAGGCCGCGCTGCCCCTTGCCGATCGGGGCTATCAGGTCGATGAGGCGGGTCGCCGCGGCGCCGCCCGGCGTTTCGAGGCGCAGCCGCTCACGCGGGTGCAGAGGTGTCAGGTCGCGGAAGTGCCGGCGGCCCCGAAGGGCCTCGGGCGGGCGGCCGTTGACCCGGTCGACCCGGGCCGGGGCGCCGGGCCGTGCACAGGTTCCTTCGACGAAGTCGCCTGCACGCAGGCCGAACTGGCGAATCTGAGCGGCCGTCACCTGGACATCGTCGGGCGACGGGCGGGAGCCCGGCCCGGCGTGGGTGCGCAGCAGGCCGTGCCCCCGGCCGGTGACATCGAGGACGCCGGAGGCGGCGACGGACAGATCCTGCTGGACAGGAGGGCGTTCGAGTGTGGTGGTCATGGCGAGTCCTTTCGCGGGCATGCCGTCTCGGGGCATGCGGAGGAGAGACCCGGCGGGGGCGGTGTCGGCACGCCCCGTGCGACGGGCGGAAGAGCCCGGGCCGGGAGAGGTGGTGCTTGTGAGCCGGATCGCCGATCATGAGAAGAAAGGCGCAGCAGCAAGAGAACGCGATACGCGGTAAATGCGATAACTGGCACCGGCGCCCATCGAGGGGCGTACACAAGTGCTGATCGCACCGTACCACATATCCCGCACCGCGCCGCCGGCCCGTATCGGCCGGTACGGCTGCGGCCCCCGCTGGGCCGTCCGGGACCTGCGGCGTTGTCGTGGCACGGATATGCGAGCACGCTGGAAGGAAGGCAGGTCCTGCCGGGCGAGCGGCCCGGAGGCATGAACGGACGCACCGAGGGACGGACGGAGGAGCACACCGTGGCGATGGGAGCGGACGACGCCAGGGGTGACGACGTCTACCAGCCGGACGGCAGTGAAGTCACCGAGGACTCGGGCATTCTCGACCGCGAGGACACACTCAACGGCCGTGCCTCCGATCCGTACGACGAGGGCTGGTCCCCGCCGGAACGGCCGCTGGGCGTCTACCACGCGGGAACCACCCAGGGTGAGCAGGAGGCGGGCGAGACGCTGGACCAGCGCCTGGCCGAGGAGGTGCCCGACCCGGCGCTGCTCCGCGCATCGGGCGGCGACGGCATCGGCGACACGTCCGACAGCGACGGGGAGCCGCTGGACGATGAGGTGGGCGACGGCCGGTCGGGCCGACTGGTCGCCCCGGACGAAGGGGCGCACGAGGAGGCCGAGAAGGACATGCTCGCGGAGGACGTGGGCATCGACGGCGGCGCGTCATCCGCTGAGGAGGCCGCCGTGCACGTCGTCGGTGACCCGGCGGCGGCCGAAGGCGGCCGGCCGCCGGGCCAGTAGCGCGGACAGGGCCTGTAGCGCGGACCGCAGCCACGCGGTCAGTAGCGCCGCCACGCGGTCAGTAGCGCAGGTCGGCCGCGATGCGGTCGTGGTCGGCGAGCGTCCCGTCGGGGAGGAAGACGACCTCGGCCCCGGTGTCGAGGGCCAGCTCCACGAGCTCGTCGACGATGTCCTCACGGACGGCCTCGCCGTTGGAAGCGGGCGCCCCCGTTTCCTCCGGATCGACCGGGATCAGGTGGCCCTCCTTCACCCGTACGGTCCGCTGGAAGTTCTCCTCGACCGCCACCAGGGCGACGCGGCCCTCCCGTACCGACTCCCACACCTCGTCGAGGCCCGCGGCGAAGGTCCGCCTGCCGCGCGCGGCGTTCAGCCGGTCCGCCGTCCGTTCGGCCGTCTGCTCGCGGAATGCGCGCAGGCTCGGCTCCAGCTCCCTGTACAGCGCGGGTGCCGGGCCGTTCACCAGCCCGCCGGTGAGGACCTTGGCCACCGCGTGCCGGGTGGCGGTCCCCACGTCCTCCAGGAGACTCAGCGCGGGGGCCAGGCCCACCACGTAGAGCGGGCGGGGGGTCGCGGCGAGGACCGCGGCGAGCGCGCTGTCCACGTCACGGAGGAACCGCCGGGTCTCCTCGTCCTGGAACGTACTGGCCACGTCGCCGATGCGTTCCTCGCGCTGCACATCGGTCTGCAGCTCGTCGGGGGTGACCGGGAAGCTGTTGCCCGTGTGCTCGCGCACCGTCCCCTGCGACCCGTGCCAGAGCGTGGCACGGGTCGCGGCCACGACGAGCACCCAGTACGGGGTGGCCCGGGCCCGCGCGGCGACCAGGTTCCTGGTGAGATAGCTGTCGCTGATCACCACGCGCTCCGGAACCGCTCGCGGCAGTACCCAGCTCTGGTACGCGTCGGCACTCGCGAAGATCACCAGCCCGTCCAGGGAGTACCGCAGGTCGACGTCCGCGTGCGCCCGGTCGAGCTGGGCCCTGAGCCCGGCCCGCACCTCCCTCGGCAGTGGTTCGCCGGAGTCGTCGGTCCAGGTGTCGATCCGGTGGCCCGCCTCGGTCACGAGATTGCGCAGCCGTACCGCGTCCTGGGCGTTGTCCGGCTCGCGCCGGTGCGTCGGCATACTCACGGACACCACCGGACGGGGCTGCTTCTTGCGCAGGCTCTGCAGGACCGCAGGCGTCAGAGCGTTGGTTTCCATGACTCCCTTTCTGGTGCTGGTGCCCCTTCACGATCCACCAGCCGCCGCACGGCTGCATCCGGACGCGGCCCGCCCACATCCGTGATTAGCATGACGAATGGCGAAGGACAGCCCCGTACTCGACGTGGTGACGGAATCCCTTGCGGAGCTCCACGACCGGCTCGGCGCACTGCGGGACGGCGCGGTCGCCACCTACATCCCGCAGCTGGCGCTCGCGGACCCGGACACCTTCGGGCTCTCGCTGGTGAGCATGTACGGACACCGGTACCGGGCGGGCGACGCGGAACTGCCGTTCACCATCCAGTCGGTGTCGAAGCCGTTCGTGTACGCGCTCGTCCTCTCGCTGCTCGGCCTCGACGAGGTGACCCGGTGGGTGGGTACTGAGCCGAGCGGCGAGGGTTTCAGCGCCATCAGCCTGGAGCCGGACACGGGTCGGCCGGACAACGCGATGATCAACGCGGGGGCCATCGCCACCACCGCCCTGGTGCCGGGGCCCACCGACGCGGAGCGCTTCGAGCGCATCCTGGACTGTCTGAGCCGCTTCGCCGGCCGCCGGCTGGACGTCGACGAGACCGTGCACGCCTCCGAGGCGGAAACCGGTGACCGCAACCGCGCGCTCGCGTATCTGATGAGCAGCCTCGGGGCACTGCCCGGTCCGCCCTCGGTCGTGGACACCTACTTCAGACAGTGCGCGGTACGGGTCACCACCGGCGACCTCGCGGTGATGGCGGCGACCCTGGGCAACGGGGGCGTCAACCCGGTGACCGGCGAGACGGTGGTGTCCGAGACCGTCGCCTGCCAGGTCCTCGCGGTGATGGCGTCCTGCGGGATGTACGACGCGTCCGGTGCGTGGCTGCTGCGGGTGGGTCTGCCCGCGAAGAGCGGGGTGTCCGGCGGGCTCATCGCGGTGAGCCCGGCCCGGTTCGGGGTCGCCGTACACAGTCCGCCCCTCGACGCCACCGGCACTCCGGTGCGCGGTATCGAGGCGCTGCGGGAGCTGTCCGAGCGGTTCGGGCTGCATATGATGCGCCACCCCACGCTGTCCGCCCCCACCATCACCGAGGCGGACCACGGGACGCGGACGGGGCTGGTGGCCGCACAGGGCGCCCTGGACTTCACCGCGGCCGAACGGCTGCTGCACGGGCTGTCCGATGTGGTCCCGGAGTCCGGCGGCTGGGTGGTGCTCGACCTGCTCGACGTCACCAGCGTGGAACCCTCGGGCGCCTCGGTCGTGGCCTCCGCGCTGGCCCGGCTGGAGGGGGAGGGACACCGGGTGGCCGTCGTGGTCGATCCGCGCGCGCCGGGCGGAGCGAGACTGACGCCCTGGCGGCGGTTCCCGTCCCGTGAGGAGGCCGTCGCCTGGTGCGAGCGGGGGCGGTCCGCCGGGAGCGCGAACGACCCTCGTCCCGGGGCGGGCTGAGGAACTCAGGGCCGCTGCCGGCGCCGGACGAGCCGATCGGGGGCGGACCCGCGCAGTCTCGCGGATCCGCCCCCGCGGGTGTCTCAATGCGGGCAAGTCGCCGTGCTGTTGGTGTGCTGGTGCCGCCGTGTCCGAACGCAGCCGTGTCTCAGTGCTGCCGGGCTGTCCCGGCCGCTGGTGCGGTGTTGCTGGTGGTGACCTGCACGTCGTCGACGACCAGCTGCTGCGGGAAGGCGGTGCTGCCGTCCGGGTCGCCCGGCCAGTATCCGCCGACGGCCAGGTTGAGGATCAGGAAGAAGGGCTTGTTGAACACCCACTGGTTTCCGCCCACGTCGGCGGGCGTACGGGTCTGGTAGACGTTCCCGTCCACGGACCACTTGATGGAGTCGGGCGCCCAGTCGACGGCGAACGTGTGGAAGTCGTCGGAGAACGCCTGCCCGCCCGGGAGTGAATAGGGGGCGCCGATGCCGGCCGAGCCGGAGTAGCCCGGGCCGTGGATGGTGCCATGGACGGTCGACGGTTCGAAGCCGACGTTCTCCATCACATCGATCTCACCGGAGTTGGGCCAGCCGACCTGTCCGATGTCGTCACCCAGCATCCAGAACGCGGGCCACATGCCCTGCCCCTTGGGGATCTTCATCCGGGCCTCGACATGGCCGTACGCGGCCGAGAACTTGCCCGAGGTGTTCAGCCGTGCCGATGTGTACTCGCACGAGCCGTACCAGCACTGGTAGTTGTTCGGATTCTCCTTGCGTGCCGTGATGACCAGATGGCCCTGGCCGTCGAGCGCGGCGTTGGCGTTGCCCGGGGTGTAGTACTCGCGTTCGTGGTTGTCGACGTTGTCGCCGGTCTCCGTCTGCCACTTGCTGCCGTCGACGGCGGAGCCCGCCGGACCGTCGAAGGTGTCGGAGAAGGCTCCGCCGGCCGCCTTCACTGCCGGACGGCCGGCGGTGGAGGAGGGGTTGTCGGCGCTCGCGGTGGACGCGACGACCGGGGCGAGGAGCAGGGCTGAAGCGGTGGCGACGAGGAGCCGCCGGGTCAGGCGTGTGGAGGCCATGGTTCTCCCTTCCGGTGCACGGATCAGGTGCACTGAACGGGCATGTATGACATGGATATGACAGACATGCGCAACAAGGCCGCCCGGGGGAGCGCGGCGGCCGGGGTGGGGGGTGCGCGGTTCACTTCGAGATTTAAGAAGTGAACCAACCCGCTGTCAAGGCCTTGGTATGTACCACTCCGGGTAAAGGTGAATTCATGCCTGAACGCATGGAAGTGAAAAGGGATATGTGTCCGAGTTGCGTGTTCGAGAACTGAAAGGAGAGCGTGCCGGGAGGGCTTGACGATCCGTCCGGACCGGACCCCCGGAATTCACCAGGGCGACAGGGGCCGGGACCCCGTACGCCAACTGACCGGTGATCCACGGTGATTGGTTACGGGAGTGAAGCCCGGGGCGCCTGTGCGACCGGTGGCGCGGGGGCGGTACCCTGCGCGCGCACCGCCAAACGGGCGGCGCAGCATGTGTGGAGGATTCTGTGACCGTTTCCAATAGATCGTGGCGGCTCCGGGGGGCTTTCATAGCCGCAGCGGCGAGTGTGGTCGGCGTCGGTCTGTGTGCTGTCCCGGCTCAGGCGCACACTCCGACGTGGAGCGTTTCGTGCTCCGAGGTCACCCTTGACCTCACGGCGTACAACCCCGGCGTCACCAACACCGTGACCGTCAGCGTGGACGGGAAGGACATCCTCCCCACGGAGAAGTTCGGCTCGTCGGTCAACAAGACCCTGCCGCTGGGTGAGCACACCAAGCCGCTCACCGTGCACCTGGTCGTGAAGGCCGGCGACGGGGACCAGTTCTCGAAGGACGACACGAAGACGGCACCGGTCTGCGCCACGCCGCCCCCCACGGCGCCGCCCGTCACGCAGACCCCGACGGGGGCCCCGAGCTCCGCGGCCCCCGCCCCGAGCAAGTCCCCGAGCTCCGCGCCCAGCAGCCCGGCAGCGGCGGCCCCCGCGCCGTCGCCGAGCGCCAGTGCGCCGTCGGACCTGGCCGAGACCGGTTCCTCCAGCGCCACGCCGCTCATCGCGGGTGCGGCTGCCGTGGTCATCCTCGCCGGTGGCGGCATCATGTTCGCCGCACGCAAGCGCCGCAGCAGCGAGAACTGAACCACCACGACTGCCGGCGCCTCCGTGTGAGCGCCGGCAGTTCTGTGTGCGGGGGCTTCGGCGTCCCGTTCCGGAGGACATGCCCTACTGCCCTACCGGCTCAGCATGGCGCCGCCATTGACGTGCAGGATCTGTCGGTTCAGGAGAGCCGGATGCCCTCACACCTTGCGGTAGTCGTACGCCTCCACGGCCGCGGCCTCCACCGCGTCCAGGTCTCCCCCCGCAGAGGCGGTGACCATGGCCGCCACCGAACCCTCCAGGAACGGCGCGTCCACCAGCCTTGTGCCGTCCGGGAGTTCGTCGCCCTCGGCCAGCAGCGTCTTCACGGTCAGTACCGCGCTGCCGAGATCCACGAGGACCGCCACACCGGCACCCCGGTCCACTGCCGCGGCTGCCGCCGAGATCAGCTCCGAACTGGTACCGAGGCCGCCGTCCGGAGTTCCGCCCGCGGCGGCGACCGGAGCGGTTGTCGCCCCGCCCGCCAGACCGGTCGCCAGCTCGGCAACAGCCGCCGCGACCGGCGCACTGTGGGACACCAGGACGATCCCGACCAGGGCGCTCATGCGGCGGCCTCAGCCAGGGCGCCGAACAGCAGTGCCGAAGACGTCGCCCCCGGATCCTGGTGCCCGATGCTGCGCTCGCCGAGATAGCTCGCCCGGCCCTTGCGCGCCAGCATCGGTACGGTCGCGAGAGCACCGTCACCCGCCGCCTTCGCCGCCGCGGCGAAGGACTCCCCGAGCGCGTCGGCAGCGGGCAGCAGCGCATCCAGCATCGTCTTGTCGCCCGAGGCCGCGCCACCGAGCCGGCCCACCGCCTCGGTCCCGGCCTTCAGCGCAGCGGACAACTGCTCCCGGTCGACGGAGGGGGAGTCGCCGAGCGTCTTGCCGGTACGGCGCAGCAGCGTCCCGTACAGCGGTCCGGACGCCCCGCCGACGGTGGAGATGAGCTGCCGGCCGGCCAGAGTGAGGATCGCGCCCGGAGTCTGCGGGGCCTCCTTCTCCAGCGCGTCCTGCACGGCGGCGAACCCGCGCCGCAGATTGCTGCCGTGGTCGGCGTCGCCGATGGCCGAGTCGAGTTCGGTCAGCCGGTCCGCCTCCCTGTCGACGGCCGCGGCCGTCCCGGCCATCCAGCGGCGGAAGAATTCGGCGTCGAGCACAGGTCCTCCTTGGTGAGTCGGTGCACGGGACGGTCAGCAGCCCCAGCGCAGCGCGGCGGTGCTCACCGGCGCGTCCCACAACCGCAGCAGCTCCTCGTCCACCTGGCAGAGCGTCACCGAGCAGCCTGCCATGTCGAGTGAGGTCACATAGTTCCCCACGAGGGTACGGGCGACGGTCACGCCACGCTCGGCCAGTACCCGGTGCACCTCGGCGTTGAAGCCGTACAGCTCCAGCAGGGGAGTCGCCCCGGCGCCGTTCACCAGAGCGATGACCGGAAGGTCCGGCCGCAGATCCTCCAGGACGGCGTCCACCGCGTAGTCCGCGATCTCCCGCGAGGTCATCATCGCGCGCCGCTCACGCCCCGGCTCGCCGTGGATCCCGACGCCCAACTCCAGCTGCCCGGACGGAAGATCGAAGGTGGGGCCGCCCTTGGCGGGCGTACTGCAGGCGCTCAGAGCCACCCCGAAGGACCGCGCACTGGCACATACCTTCCGGGCGACGGCCTCGACCCGCTCCAGCGACGCGCCCTCGTCGGCCGCGGCCCCCGCCAGTTTCTCCACGAAGAGAGTGGCCCCGGTGCCGCGCCGGCCGGCGGTGAAGGTGCTGTCGCTCACCGCCACGTCATCGTTGACCAGCACCTTGGCGACCCGTACGCCTTCGTCCTCCGCGAGCTCGGCCGCCATGTCGAAGTTGAGCACGTCGCCCGTGTAGTTCTTCACGATGAACAGCACGCCTTCACCGCTGTCGACGGCTGCTGCGGCCCGCACCATCTGATCGGGCACCGGAGAGGTGAACACCTCGCCGGGGCAGGCGGCGGAGAGCATCCCGCGCCCGACGAACCCGCCGTGCAGCGGCTCGTGCCCCGACCCGCCGCCCGAGACCAGCGCGACCTTCCCGGCCACGGGTGCGTCGCCCCGTACGACCACCCGGTTCTCGACATCGACGGACAGCTCCGGATGCGCGGCCGCCATGCCTCGCAGGGCGTCCGCGACCACCGTTTCCGGGACATTGATCAGCATGTTCATTGGTGTCCTCCAGTGACGCAGGCGGGTAGGCCGCTGAGCTGTCTTTTCCCTGGTCGGGCAAGGTGCCGCTAGTTGTTGGTCCTGGATTTTTATCAGCATAGTCGTCAGGCGGGGGAGTGTGGAGGACAACCAGCGGGTGTCGGGTGCGAGCGGGACACCGGAGCACAAGCCGATGTACGGCGCGGTGGACCGCGTGGTGCGGTGCCCGGAGGACCGGTCCGGTCGGGCCGGTCTCGCCCGCGCCTTCCTGAACGCAGTCTGAACACGTTCGTCCCCGGCGTGACCCGTGTGGGACGGGCGTTGTTGGACAGCGCGGAACTGGGCGACCTCCGGTAAGGGAGATGGATTGATGCGTCACGGAAACGCGCTGCGCGATGCGATCGGTGCGGCGGGAACGACGCCCTTGATCGGCGTGTACGACATGTACTCGGCCTCGATCGCGGCCTCGCACTACGACGGGATGTTCGTGTCGGGCTTCGGCTTCGCGGCATCTCACTACGGGCTGCCGGACATCGGGTTCATCGCCTGGCCGGACATGCTGGCCTTCGTGGAGCGGCTCCGCGGAGCCTTTCCGGCCCATCATCTGCTGGTGGATGTCGATGACGGCTACGGCGATCCGGAAGTGGCCTGCCACGTCGTGCGGCGTCTGGAGCGTGTCGGCGCATCGGGTGTGATCCTGGAGGACCAGAAGCGCCCCCGCCGGTGCGGACACGTGGCCGGGAAGCAGATCCTGCCGCTCGACGAGTACCTCGACAAGCTGGAGCGTGTGCTGGCCTGCCGGACCGATTTGCTGGTGGTGGCGCGGACGGATGCCACCGACGAGGACGAGATCCTGAGGCGGGCCAAGGCGCTGGCGGCCACCGACGCGGACGTGGTGCTGGTCGACGGGGTGCGCGATGTTGCGGCGATCCGGCGCATCCGGGAAAGCATCGGCGACAAACCCCTGCTGTTCAACCAGATCGCGGGAGGCCGCTCCCCGCGGCTTTCCCTGCCCGAGCTGGGCGAAGTCGGTGTCGACGTGGCGATCTACAGCACGCCCTGCCTGTTCGCCGCGCACGAGGCGATGGACAGAGCGCTGGCCGGCCTCCGGGCCGCGGACGGGCGACTGCCTGCCGCCGAGGACGAGCACGGCATCGGTGTCGTTCAGTCCATCGAGCTGTTGAACCGCAATCTTCGGGGCACGGCTCCTGCGCTATGACGCCCGGCATATGAGGGCCAGGGCGCAGCGCTCAGGATGTGTTCAGGTTCCTGATGGCACGGTCTGGCGTCATGACATCCGATACGTACAGCAGGCCCGGCGCAGCTCGTGGTCACGGTCTGCGCTGGAACAAGGTTCCCGAGGTCACCGTCTACTTCTGGGTGATCAAAGTGCTCTGCACGACGGTCGGCGAGACCGGGGCCGACTATCTCAATTCCCAGCTGGGGCTGGGGCTGACCGGTACCTCGCTCGTGATGAGTGTGTTGCTGGTGGTGGCCCTGGTCGTGCAGTTTCGCTGCACCGCCTACCGGCCGGGGATCTACTGGCTGGCTGTGGTGCTGATCAGTGTGGTCGGAACCCTGATCAGCGACAATCTGACCGACAACGTGGGAGTGCCGCTGCAGGACACCACCGCTGTGTTCGCCGTGGTGCTCGCGGTGGTGTTCGTCGCCTGGTTCAGGGCCGAGCGGACGCTCTCCATCCACAACATCGACACGGTGAGCCGGGAGGTCTACTACTGGCTTGCTGTGCTGTTCACCTTCGCGCTGGGCACGGCCGCCGGTGACCTCGTCGCCGAGCAACTGGCCCTGGGCTACTGGGTGTCCGCGGTGCTGTTCGCGCTGGCCATCGCCGCGATCGGGGTGGCGCACTTCGCGATGGGCCTGAACGCCGTATGGAGTTTCTGGATCGCCTATGTGCTCACGCGCCCGCTGGGAGCATCCATGGGTGACTACCTCTCGCAGCCGACCGGCGACGGCGGGCTCGGCCTGGGAACCGTGGTGACCAGTGTGTTGTTCCTGGCGGTGATCCTGGGACTGGTCGTGTATCTGACCGTCGCGCGACGGGATGCGACGGAGCCCAGGGAGCTCATCCGGTCGGCAGACTGACCACGAACCGTGCACCGGTGGTGTGCAGTTCGTCGTAACGCACATCACCACCCGCGGAGCGGGCCAGGCGTCGCGCGAGCGACAGGCCGAGGCCCGCTCCGGTGTGCTCGTCGTCGGGGGCAGCGCGCCGCCCGGGGTGGAACAGGTACGGCACGAACGGCTCCGGCACGCCGGGCCCGTCATCGGTGACCTCGATCCGTACGCCGTCCGGCAGGCGGGAAGCGTGCAGGCTGACGCCCGATTCGGCATGGCGCAGACCGTTGTCGAGGAGCGGGCCGACGATGCGTTCGAGCAACGCGGGGGAGACCCCGGCAGATACTTCCGGGTCTCCACCCACGACGGTGAGCCCCGGAGTGCGGGGGCCATTCGGGCCCTCGGCCAGCCGGTTCAGCACCGGCAGCACGACGGCGGTGCCGGGTGTGCTGCGAGCGCCCGCGCGCGCGTCGTCCAGCAGGGTCTCGCAGATCGCCTGCATGGACTGCGCGGCGTCGGCGACGGCCAGGTGGCAGGTGCGGGTGTCCTGCGCCGAACGGGGACGGGCCTGCAACCAGTCGAGTTCGGCGACGATCCTGGCCAGTGGATTGCGCAGCTCGTGCGACAGCTCCTTGGTCAGCTGCTGCTCGTGTCGCAGCACCGCCCGTATGCGGTCCAGGAGCGCGTCCAACGAGCTGCCCAGTTGGGTGAGTTCGGTCGGACCCGCTCTGCCGCGGAAGCGTTCGTCGGAGTCGGCGGCACTCCATCGGGTGGCCTGGTCCGTCATGGTGTGCACCGGGCGCAGTGCCCGCCCCACTGCCAGTCGGGTGAGGGCGTAGGTGCAGGCCAGCATGGTGATGTCCAGTGCGATGGACGCGAAGAGCATGGTGTCGGCGGAGCTGAGGTAGGGCGCGAGGTCCAGTGCGGTGACCACGACTGCGCGAGGTGCGGCGCCGTCGGTCGTCGGGACGGCCACGGCACACAGCCGGACCGTTCTGCCGGTGTGCAGGGTGGTGCAGCCCTGCCCGCCGTGTCCGGCGAGGGTGTCTGCGGCGCGGGTGAGGGGCTGCACATCGGAGCTGTTCGGCGGATGTTCGAGCAGGAGCCCGCCCGCGTAGATCCACACGTTGTCGTCCAGCAGTGTGTCGTTCGGCGATTCCAGCACTCTTACGGAGCCGCCAACCGTGTCGACCGTCGTGGCGACAGCGGTGGCCCGGGTGCGCAGATGGTCGTCGGCCTGGTGCTGGAGGCGCTGCTGGACGATCGTATTGAAGACGACAGTGAGGATCGCCATCAGCAACAGGGCGGTGGCCACCGCGACCAGGGAGAGCCGGCCGCGCAGGGTGCGTGGCCACCAGCAGGTCGGACGGGCTGTCATGAGAGGCGGTGACCGACACCGCGCGCGGTGCTGATCGTCAGCTCGCTGCCCGCGTCGCGGAGCTTCCGGCGCAGCCGGGTGAGGTACTGGTCCAGGGTGTTGTCACTGACCTGGGCGCCCTCCGGCCAGCCCGCCCTGATCAGCTCGCGCCTGCGGACGATCGCCCCCGCCGCTGCCATGAGTGCGGCCAGCAGTCGGAACTCCGTCGGGGTCAGCCCGGCTGAGGTGCCCCGGACCGTCATCGAGTGCCGGACGGCGTCCAGGACCAGGTCGCCCGTCGCGGTGGGGGAGGGTGGTCCGGTCCGCTTGAGTGCGGCCCGCAACCTGGCGGCGAGCTCGGCGAGATGGAACGGTTTCGGCAGGTAGTCGTCGCCGCCCGCCGAGAATCCGGTCAGCCGGTCGGTGAGCCGGTGATGGGCGGTCAGGAAGACGACGGGGGAGAGGAAACCGTTCGCCCGCAGTGCCTGGCACACATCCCGTCCGTCGGCATCGGGCAGTCCCACGTCCAGCACCACCCCGTCGATGTCGGCTGTCGCCAGCCGCAGGGCGCTCGCGCCGTCAGGTGCGGAGACCGTCTCGAAGCCCTCGTCGCGCAGGCCGCGCCGCAGGACGTCCCGCAAGGCGTGATCGTCCTCGACGACCAGGATCCTCTGCTGCTGCACGGCTCGGGTCTCCTTTCTGCGGTTCTCGATGGAGCGGCTGGGCCGTCGGCCGGCGGATGAGGTGGGGACCGGTGCGGGGCGAGAGGCGTGCTCGGGCGCCGGATCGTGCGAGGGGAAGCAGACCGGACCGGAGTGACTCCACCTGACACCTGAACCCATTGTCTACATGACTGTAGACGATAGCTGGAAGTGGGGATTCCGGGGTGCCTGCTGTGAAATGCCCGGCGGGCCCCCTGGGGTGCCTCCTCCGTCGCGCCTCTACATCGTGTAGTAGTTTCCTGCGTGCATGCCGCGTGTCGACGCCTGTGCCGACATGTGCACACGTGTGGTTGCGGCTGCCGCCGGGGGTTCGGGGCTCGTCGCGATGTACGTTCCCATAGTTCTACATCATGTAGTAGTTTCGGCGGCGGCCCCCGCTCCGGCCCGAGCAAGCAGACCGTTCCGGGCGGCGCCGTCCTCGCACGCCTTTAACCGCGGCTCGCCGATGCGACCGAGGCAATTCCCTTTCGCGCCCTTTCCAGCATGGAGGCTGATCGGCTGTGCCCCACCGTGGCAATCCTGCGAAGGCGTGGGCTCCCCCGCCGTCGTCCGACGTCCGGCCGCGGACGCCGTCCGCCCCTCGGGTCGTGATCATTTCGGCGAGTGTGGGCGCGGGGCATGACGGCGCGGCCGACGAACTGGCGCGAGGCCTCCAGGCCGCCGGGATTCTTGTGGATCGGCATGACTTCCTCGATCTGCTGCCCGCCCGGCTGGGGAGGCTGCTGTCCGGCGGATACCACCGGCTGCTCACCTGGGCGCCCACGGGATATCAGCGGATCTACGCCGCCACCGAACGCACCGGGCGCCCGGGGCTCCTGGTCCGCTCCCTGTTCCGTAGCGCGGAGCGCCGTACCCTGCGGGCCATCACCCCCGATACTCGCGCGGTCGTCTCGACCTACCCCGGAGCCGGTCAAGTGCTCGGCGCGATGCGCTCGCGAGGGCTTCTCGGGGTGCCCGCCATCACCTACCTCACCGACTTCTCCGTCCACTCCCTGTGGGTCGCGTCCGGTGTCGACGTACACCTCGCCGTACACGCGATACCGGCCGGACAGGCTCACGTCCAGGGTGCCGCCGGGGTCACGGTGACCGGCCCGGTGGCTGCCGCCCGATTCACCCCCGCCACCGTCGAGGAACGGCGTGCGGCACGCGTCCGCTTCGCTCTCCCCGAACGGTCCCCACTCGCGCTGCTGGTCGCCGGTTCCTGGGGGGTGGGTCCTGTGGAGCAGGTGGCCGCCGAGATCCAGGAGAGCGGTTCCGCGGTGCCCGTCGTGGTGTGCGGCAGGAACGAGGCCCTGGCCGAACGCCTCCGCAAGGCCGGTGTCGAGCATGTGTACGGCTGGGTGGATGACATGCCGGACCTCATGTCCGCCGCTGACGTCCTGGTGCAGAACGCGGGCGGCCTCACCTCGCTGGAGGCATTCGCCAGCGGCCTGCCGGTCGCGAGCTACCGCTGCATACCCGGTCACGGACAGACCAACGCCGCCGCACTCCAGGAGGCCGGTCTCGCCACCTGGATCCAGGATCCAGCCTCCCTCAAGCCGGTACTCGACGAACTGCTCCACGGCTCCCTCGGCCACCAACAGCGCGCCCGGGGGCTGCAGTTGTTCCGCCCCGGCGACGGCCCGGTGCAAGCCGTGGCCGCCGTGGCGAAGGGCGCAGTTCCCCTTCGGGACAGGGCGGAGAGCTCCATGGTCCGACGTCCCGGCCGACGCGTACGCCTCGGAGTCCCGGTCGTGACCGCTGCGGTCGCGGCCACCGTGCTGCTCGGCGTCGGCGCCCCGATGGCCGAGGCATACGGCGACTCCCCGGCGCACCTGGGCGCACTCACCCGATTCCTGGACGGACACGAACGATGACCACGGCCCGAACCCTCCTGCGCGCCGGAGCCGTGACGCTGCCCGCGCTCGCCGCCCTGCACGCCGCGCCGGTCATCTCCACCTTCGGGCCGCTGCGCAACCGGCTCATGCCCCGCCTCTCCGGCCGAGGGCGATCCGGCCACGTCGCGCTCACCTTCGACGACGGCCCCGACCACCTCTCCACCCCGCATTTCCTGCGTCTGCTGGAAACCCGGGAGTTGTGCGCGACGTTCTTCCTGCTCGGCTCCATGGCGGTGCGCTCACCCCGGCTGGTGAAAGCCATGCACGGCGCCGGGCACGAGATCGCGGTCCACGGCTGGGCCCACCGCCCGCTGCTGTTGCGGGGCCCCCGGGCCACGTACGACGATCTGGCCCGTGCCCGCGACACGATCGGCGGCCTCACCGGCACCCTGCCCCGTCTGTTCCGGCCCCCCTACGGCGTCATGACCACCGGCACATACCTGGCATGCCGCCGTCTCGGCCTGACGCCGGTCCTGTGGAGCGCCTGGGGCGAGGACTGGCGTGCCCGGGCGACACCGGATTCCGTCTACGACACTGTCGCCCGCGATCTGCGCGGCGGAGCCACCATCCTGCTGCATGACTCCGACTGCACCTCCGCCACCGGATCCTGGCGCAACACCCTCGGTGCGCTGCCCCGCATCCTCGACACCTGCCGAGAAGGCGGTCTGAGGGTCGGACCGCTTCGCGATCACACCTGTACGAGCCCGCTGGAGCAGGGAGCACCCGCGCGGTCCTTTCTACAGGGTGTAGTACCTTGAGTGCTCCGTGCACTCCGTCATGTCAGTCAACGACCGAGGCCGACGACCAGGTCCGGTGGTGGGTCGCGGGGTGCCGACGACAAGGGGTGGTGAACAACGGTGGGAAGCGTGAGCGGGCAGGGCGCTGCGGGGGCAGGCCGACGGGCGCCCGGCGAACTGGAGAGCGAAGTCCTGGCGGCCCTGTGGGCGGCGGGAAGGCCGGTGGGCGCGAGCACGGTACGTGAACAGGTGGCCGGTGACCCCGCTTACACGACCGTCCTGACGATCCTGACCAGGCTGCACGACAAACGCCTGGTGACCCGTGAGCGCTCCGGCCGCAGCTACCTGTACTCACCGGTCCAGGACAAGGCCGGGCACACCGCGGCAGGAATGCGCGACCTGCTGGACCGTGGTGGAGACCGGGCTGCCGTCCTCGCCCGGTTCGTCTCCGAGCTTCCGGCCGAGGACGAGCAACTGCTGGAGCAGCTGCTGCACGGACCAGCGGAGGACTAGACGGTGTGGATCAGTCTGTGTACACCGCTGCTGGTCAGCCTGATTCTCACGCTGACCGCGCCGTGGGCCGCCCGGAGGCTGCCACCACGGACGGCAGCCTGGACGCTCGCCTCCGCCGCCGTGACAGCCGCCGGCGCGTGGGTGACAGTACTGGCGATGGCGGGTTTCACCCTGGTCGGCCAGGACCCGGAGGTGGCCGAGGAGGGGCGCTGGTCTCCCCGCCTGCTCGCCACCGACACCCCCATCAGCCGGCCTGTCGCCGCCGCTTGCACACTGGGTGTACTCATCTGTGCGGTCACCCTGACCGTGACGGCCTGGCGCCGGGTGAGGGTCCTTGTCGACACCCGGCGCGACTGCCGGGACCTTCCCGCCGCCGGAGACCTGGCCGTGCTCGAAGACCCTGTGCCCACGGCCTTCGCCCTGCCCGGAACTCCGGGCCGGATCGTGGTCTCATCCGGCATGCTGCAAGCACTCACCCCCGATGAACGGCGCGCCCTGCTGGCCCACGAACGCGCCCATCTCCACCGCCGCCACCATCTGTTCCTGCTCGTCCTCCAACTCGCGGCAGCAGTCAACCCACTCCTGCGCCCCCTTGCCCGAGCGGGTGCGTTCGCACTGGAACGCTGGGCCGACGAAGAAGCGGGCACCGTCGTAGCCGACCGCGGCCTCGTCGCCCGCGCTGTCGCGCGGGCAGCGCTCGCCACCAAGCGCACCCCGCAACCAGCACTCGCGGCCACCGGCGGACCGGTGCCCCAACGCGTACGAGCCCTGCTCGCCGCGCCCACACCCTTCCGCCGAGGTCTGGCCATGGTGTTCCCGGCCTTGATGATGGTGTGCTGCGCCAGCCTTGCCCTGGCCGCCCACGACATGGACCAGCTGTTCGACAGTGCTACGTCCTCCCACACCACCACGCAGGCCCGCTGAACAGCCCCTGCCCAACCCGGCCGGGCGCCGGACGTGTGGAGGGGAACGGCTCATTCCTGAGCGACCGTGAGTACGATCTTGCCCTGGATGTGTCCCCGGGCGGCGCGTTCGTGCGCTGCCCGGGCGTCCGCGAGCGCGAACGTGCTGTCGATCGCGACGCGGACCGTGCCCGCGTCGAGCAGGCCTCCCAGGTCGGCGAGTTGCGCGCCGTTCGAGCGGACCTGGGTGCCCGAGACCGTGACGCCCAGCTTCGCGGTCTCTCCGTCGTCGTATTCGCCGAAGAACACCGGGTACAGGGCGCCACCGCGCCTGAGCGTGCGCAGGAAGCGGCTGCTCTCGCGACCACCGACGGTGTCGAGAACGAGATCGACGCCGTGCACGAGTTCCTCGGGCCGCCTCTTGGTGTAGTCGATGAACCGGTCGGCGCCCAGCTCGCGCAGGAACGATTCATGCGCGCCCGACGCCACCGCGATGACATGTGCACCCTTCCATTTCGCCAGCTGTACGGCGAAGTGCCCCACGCCGCCCGCGGCGCCGTTGATGAGCGCCGTCGTGCCGGCGTCGAGCGCCATCGGGCGATGCTGAGCCGCCTGGAAGGGCGAGGGGTGATCGTGTCCGAGCTCGATCAGGAACTGCCACGCCGTCAGCCCGGCCATGGGCACCCCGGCAGCATGCACATGATCAATGCCGGCCGGCTTGCGTGCGAGGTCCGACGCGGGCGCGGTCACGTACTCGGCGTATGTGCGGCCGTCGAAGCTGGGGAAGCGCAGAAGACCGAAGACCTCGTCGCCGACGGAGAGGCCGTCCGCGTCCGCGCCGACAGCCTCGACGACGCCCGACAGGTCCGTTCCCGGGATCACCGGCAAGTCGAACTTCGGCCTCGTCTCGGGTGGCAGGTTGGTCAGCCCGTCGCGCAGGTACCAGTCCGGAGGATTGACGCCGACCGCGTGCACACGAACCAGCACCTCGCCCGGCCCCGGCTCGGGAATCGGCACCTCGTCGTAACGCAGGACCTCGGGGCCGCCGTGCTCATGGAGCCGGATCGCCCTCATCGTGCGTGTCGGCATCGTCTTCTCCTGTCCGTGCTGCGGGGTAGGCTTATTCGGATCAGCGGTCCACATAAGTGAACCACTGATCCGAATATATGGACCACTGATCCGGATAGTCAAGAGGGACAGATGCGGGCCGATGCCAGGAAGAACCGCGACCACCTGCTCGAAGTAGCGGGCACCGCCATCACCGAGCAAGGCGTCGACGTATCACTGCGCGACATCGCGCGCAGGGCCGATGTCGGGCTCGCGACGCTGCTGCGGCACTTCCCGACGCGCGAGGCGCTGCTCGATGCCCTGCTCCGCACGAGCTTCGACGAACTGACAACAAGGGCAGGCGAGTTCGAGACGTCGAACTCGCCCGAGGACGCTCTCGTCTCGTGGCTGCGCGACTGCGTCGCCTGGACAACCGAGTACCGGGGCGTGACCGTGCTGATGGCAGCCGCCATCGAGGACACCGAATCCGCACTCCACGCTTCGTGCGTCACCCTGCGCGCAGCCGGTGCGCGGCTCCTCACCCGGGCCCAGGCCGCGGGCATGGCGCGGAGCGATATCGATGGCGCCGATTTGTTCGCGCTGATCGCCATGCTCGCTTGGCTCGGCGACCAGCCCTCGCTCGCACCACGTGCCGACCGCCTCTTCGAGGTTGTCGCGAGCGCGATTCTGACGAGCGCAGGAAGCAGCCGTGCCCGGCACACTTCTTCGGGTGTCCGGGAGGTGTCAGTGCCGGATTGAGCCGCCGTCGATGACGAGGGTCTGGCCAGTGATGAAGGACGCGGCGGGCGACAGCAGGAAGCGGACCGGCTCGACGTAGTCCGCCCGCCACGGGATCCGGTCAGGCATTCCGGCACCGATGGCGAGCGAGCCGTTGACGAACGGCGAACCAAGTGACAAGTGGGGTGCGGGACATCGGCAGCGTCCCGGAGGACAACGGAGCCGGCGCGGGTGTTCCGGGTACGCCATGCCCGCAACACCCGCGCCACGGTCTACCTGGTGAGGTCGGCCGGTTCATCGAGTCGCGTCAGCTTCTCCGGGTTGGACGTCGCGTAGATCCGGGTGATGCGCCCGTTCTCGACCACGAGACTGACCGCGGCCCGCCCGCTGTCGGATTCGATCCGGATCGCCGAGGCGCCGTTGAGCCACACCGCCGTGGTCTCCGAGGCGGTCCGGTCGGTGCCGGCGAGCATCGTCGCCACGAGGTCGGCCCCGTGGATGGGGGCCAGTGCGGCGCCGGACAGCCCGCCGCCGTCCGCGATGAGGACCACGTCCGGCGCCATGATCTCCATCAGGTCCTGGATGCGCCCGGTGTGCAGCGCGGTGACGAACCGGGCCACCACGGCCTTGTGCTCCGACCGGCTCACGCTGACGCGTGACTGCCGAGCGGCGATGTGGCTCCGGGCCCGCCGGGCGATCTGCCGAACCGCGGCAGGGGTCTTGCCCACGGCCTCGGCGACCTCCTCGTACGGGACGTCGAAGACTTCGCGGAGCACGAACACGGCCCGCTCGGTGGGGCCGAGCGTTTCCAGGACGGTCAGCATCGCGATGGAGACGCTTTCCGCGAGTTCAACGTCGTCGGCGACGTCGGGGTGGGTCAGCAGGGGCTCCGGCAGCCACTCGCCCACATAGTCCTCGCGGCGGCGGGAGAGTGTGCGTATGCGGTTGAGCGCCTGCCGGGTGACGGCCCGGACGAGGTACGCCCGCGGGTCCTGGACCTGCGACCGGTCGACTTCGGCCCACCTCAGCCAGGTCTCCTGCAGTACGTCCTCCGCGTCGGCCGCGGAGCCGAGCATCTCGTAGGCGACGGTGAACAGCAGGCTGCGGTGGGCGACGCACGGGTCCACGGTCATGCCGTGGACCCGACGCGGGACGTCGCCGGGCGGTTGGCCAGCGGGATCTCGCAGGCGTCGGAGAAGCCCTGCGAGGTGACCCCGTTCGCCACGTTGGCCCTGGTCGCCAGGTTGACGTAGGCGATGAACGCGGTGAGCTCCACCATGGCCGGCAGCCCGAGCCGCTCAAGAAGGGCGGCGTACTGCTCGTCGGTGACCGTCGGCGGAGTGTTGGTCATCGCCTCGGCGTACCCCATGACGTCGCGCTCCAGCGCAGTGAACACGTCCGCCTCCCGCCACCGCGGCACCTGGCTCGCCCTGGCCAGGTCCAGCTTCTCGTTCTGTGCCTGGAAATAGCCGACGTCCAGGCACCAACTGCAGCCGACCTGCGAAGCGACGGCCATGTGCGCGAACGATTTCAGGCCCGGGGCGACCGCATCCCACGCCCCCACCTTGGCTCCGAACTCCAGGTTGTCCTGGGCCGCTCGGGGGCTGTGCCACAGCACCTCGACATTCTCGGGCACGACGCCCAACTGCTTGATCATGTTCTCCTTGAGGTCGGCGGGGAGCTCGGTCTTCGGCAGACGCAGCGTCATGCTGTTCTCTCCTCGATATGCGCCCCTTGTGGGGCTGTTAGGCATGAAGACACCGCCCGGCCCCCGCGTGTGACAGCCACCGTCGCCCCCGCATGCCCCCTGGCCCGTCCACGTCCGCGCCTCCTTCTCCCTTGGGCACAGAGCCCCATGTCCATCGAGCACAGTGGTGATCATCGTCTCCGGCGCATCAGTAGTCTCGGGCCATGCCTGAGATGCCTGTGGCGCACTTCTACGACGATCTCGCTGACGACTACCACCTGATCTACTCGGACTGGGACACAAGCGTCCGCCGGCAGGGGGAGGCTCTGGATGTCCTGATCGGCCCGGATCGCGCTACGGTGCTCGACTGCTCCTGCGGCATCGGCACGCAGGCCATCGGCCTGGCGCTGCGCGGGCACCGCGTCACCGGGACCGACCTCAGTCCCCGCGCCGCCGCCCGCGCTGCCCGTGAGGCCGGCCGGCGGAACCTGAGTCTGCGCACGGCCGCCGCCGACATGCGACGCCTCCCGTTCCCCGACGGCCGGTTCGACGCCGTCGTCTGCGCCGACAACTCACTGCCTCACCTGCTGACGGAGCAGGATGTGCACGCCGCTCTCGCCGAGATGCGCCGCGTACTGTGTCCTGCCGGTCGCCTGCTGGTGAGCACGCGCTCCTACGACGACCTGCTGCGCGACCGCCCTGCTTCCACGCCGCCACAGGTCCACCGGAACACCGGCGGCGCCGGCGACGAGCGAACGGTCACCTTCCAGCTCTGGCACTGGCACGACGACGGCGAACACTACGACTTGGAACACTTCCAGCTCATCCCGGCAGGGGGAGAATGGCGAGTCCAGGTCCGCCGGACCACCTACTGGGCGCTTGGCCGGGACCGGCTGGCCGCCCTCGCAGCCGAGGCCGGGTTTGTCGACGTCGGGTGGCGACTGCCCCAGGAGACAGGCTTCTTCCAGCCGCTGCTCGTGGCCCGCGCCGGATGAGCGCCGGACGCGACACACCGGGAGTGCAGCCGTCATTCACAGTGCACGGATCACCCAACCTGAACCGGAGCCGCTTTACCTGATCGTTTCGGAACGAGTTCAGCTGCGGGTCTCGTGCTCGATGATCTTGGTCGGCAGGGCGTCCGGAGTGCGTGCTGATCTTGTTCCTGACGATCTGTGGGAGCGGGCGGCCCCTCACCCGCCGACCGCGCCGCCCCGGCTCCGAGCATCACCTGATCGTCGACCGCCAAGGGACCCCGCTCGCCGTCACGCTCATCGGCGGGAACCGGCAGAGGGCTCAGCTGTACACGAGCAGGTGGTCACATGTATTCGTGCCGTCGTGGAGCGAAGAGTCGCTGTTGAGGACGTAGAAAGCCCCGGCGAATCCCGTAGCCGTCATCTTCGGCACCACGATCAGTGTCTGGTTCGCCATGCTCAGCCCGTTCGGCTTCACCACGTACTGTTGCAACTGCGCGAAGAGATTCACCCCGAGACTGGGCAGCCTGAGGGCCCGGTACGTACGGTCCCCCGTCCCGTCCGAGCCCGTGACCGGTACCTGGTACTTCACGGCGGCCCATTGCGCGGGGTTGGTGGCCATGCGTCCCGTCATCTCCAGTTGCTGCAGCCGCCGTTGCGTGCTCGCCCGGACGCCGGCCATGTGAATGTGCAACTGGTCGAGGAACCGGGCGCTCTGCGAGTTGATCCCCAAGCCGATATTGGGATACTGCACGGGGACGCTCCCTCCGCTCCGGGCGTTCTCCCATGCGTCGTTCCAGTAATTCGGCGCGCCAGAGGTCTCGATGAACGGGCATTCGATACCGGTGATCCTGCAACTGGGGGTCAGGAGAAAGTTGTGCTGGCTCGACGGCCTGCCGTGCAGTACGACGTAGTCCGAGGTCACCTTCAGGCAGTCGGGAGGGAACTGCCCGGGGGGCAGGGGTTTGCCCTGCGTGCAGTACTGGACGTCCCGCCACAGCGGATCGTTGTCGGAAGGGCTTCCGCAGAGGGGCTGGAGCTGAGCAGGGGGGCAGGTCGGGGTGCCGCCGGGAGGTGGAGTGGGGCACGTGTCGGGGGCGGGGTCCGCGTGCATCGGGGAGGCTGCCGAAGCGGTGCGTCCGGCCGCCGCTTCCACGCCGGTCAGGAGCGTCGCCGCACCGATAAGGCCGGAGAACGCCACGAACCGACGCCGAGGCAGGTCGTTCGAAGTCTTGTCGTCATTCATGCGTGCTCTCCGATGGTGATGTCCACTGCATGGAATTCCCGGCGCGAGTCAGAAAAGGCGGCCTGCCCCATTCTGGCCTCGCCGATTCGCTCACAGGGTAGGGAGCGAGGTGCGGGTTGCCTATCGACCGGCCCGGTCAGAGTCAGGCGTTCCGCCATTCAGCGGCCATCCCGTTCAGCCTTCTCTTTCTCGGTGGATTGTCGCTGGAGACATTGCCAAACGGTCGATGCCGGTGGAATGCAAGAAGGCTGATCCGCCTATGAGAGGCCCTGGCAAAGGCGTTGGACGTGGTGGTGGGTGATGAGGCAGGTGGTACGGCCGAGGAGACTTCGCGGATGTCGTCGTGTCGCTCTCGGCGGATGCGGAGACGCGGAAGCCGTGGAACCTGGCGATCGAGCCCTCGACGACCATCGGTGAACTCCGGGGCCGGAGCCGTGCAGTACTCCGCGGCGGGCGATGGGGATGCCTGTGAGGGCGTTCTCGGTTTCATCCGTCGGACGCGACGCCGATGCGGGCCAGCACCGCGGCGGTGCCGTCCTCCGTGGCGATACGGCGCGCGAGTTCGACCGCTCGTTGCCGGTGGGCCGGATCGGCCATGCAGGCTGTGATCGCCCCGGCGAGGGCTTCGGCGGTGAGCTCGTGGAACGGCAGCGGTCGCGGGGCGACTCCGAGCCGGTGCAGCCGGGCTGCCCAGAACGGCTGGTCGGCCATGGCAGGTACCGGCACGGCGGGCACCCCGGCGCGCAGTCCGGCCGCTGTGGTGCCCGCCCCGGCGTGGTGGACGACGGCGGCCGTGCGAGGGAACAACCAGTCGTGCGGGAGGTCACCGATCGCCAGGACGTCATCGCCGACCGCGCTCAGGCCGGCCCACCCCGCCTGCACCACCGCGCGCACCCCCGCCCGAGCCACTGCCGCCGCCACCAGCTCGCCCAAGCGTTCCCCCTGGCCCGGTGCCATGCTGCCGAACCCGATGAACACCGGGGGCGGACCGGCTTGGAGGAAGTCGACCAGTTCGGCCGGCGGCCGCCAACCTCGCGGCCGGGCAGGCCACCAGTAACCCGTCACGTCGACCTCGGACGGCCAGTCCGCCGGGCGCGGTACCACCCGTGGGCTGAAGCCGTGGAGGACCTGCCGGATCTTTCCTGCCCCCGACGGCCCCTCGGCGACGGGCAGCCCGAGCCGGGTGCGCAGCCTCGTCAGGACCCCTTCCTGGAGCGTTCCGGCCTGCGCCAGCAACGCCCGGCCCGTGGCGAGGTTGACGTCCGGCCCCAAGTCGTCGGCGCCCGGCACGCCGGGCAGCGGGAATTCCCTCGTGGCAACGGCCGGCGCGAGATAGGTACCGACGACGGGGATGGCAAACGCCTCCCCGGCAGCCTGGCTGAGTGATGCGGGGCCGAACGCGGTGAGCACCAGGTCGGTGCCCTCCGCCACGGCCGCCACCACCCCATCTGCCAGCCGGTCCAAGAACGCCGAGGTCACCGCCCGCGCCTCCTCCGGTGACGTCGCCAGAGCGCGGGCGCGGATCAACTCCTGCGGATCCCCCGGCAGAAGTCGGTGGTCGAGGCCGCACTCGGCTACGAGTCCTGCGAAGGGCAGGTGCGCGGCTACGGCGGCTTGATGCCCGGCGTCCAGCAGACGCTGCCCCAGGCCCGTGAACGGTGCGACGTCCCCACGCGAACCGGCGGTGACGATCAGTATCCGCATGTGATGATCCTTCTCGGCAAGCGCTGCCCCGGGCGCCCGGACGGCGGCGGTCGCCGTGGACGCCAACGGCTCCTGCGTGGTGGAGGTTCAGCCAGCTGTGAGGCACGGCATACATGGAGAGAACACGGTGGGCATCGGCGAGCCGGCCGCGCGCACCGGGCTGCCGGTGAAGACCATCCGCTACTACTCCGACATCGGGCTGCTGCCCGAGAGCGGACGCAGCCGAGGCGGCCACCGCAGGTACACCGCGGACGCGCTGTCCCGGCTCCGGCTGATCCAGCGCCTCCGCGCGCTCCGCCCCCCGCTGCGTACCGTCAGAGGCCGGCGATGACTTCGGCCGACGTCATGGGCATGGAGAACATGGGGTAGTCGTAGGTGATCGCGTTCTCGTGCTCCTCCTGGGAAGTGGCGGCAACGCAGTCGGGCAGCGTGATGACCCGGAAGCCGTTCTCGTACCCGGTGCGCATCGTTGACTCGACGCAGCAGTTGGTGAGGAAGCCTCCGAGGACGATCGTGTCGATTCCCTTGTTCCGCAGGATGAAGTCGAGGTTCGTGCTCGCGAAGGTGTCGAGGCCGCGCTTGCCCTCGATCACGATGTCACCTTCGGCCGGGGCGAGGTCGTCCACGATTGCCGCGCCCCAGGTGCCCTTGACGAAGGCCGAGCCCTCCACGACCCCCTTGAGGATGCCGTACGGGTGCCGGGACAGTTCGCCGTAGCCGGGGGCGAAGGTGATGGGCGCGTGCATGATGGTGACGCCCGCGGCGCGCGCGGCTCCGGCCAGGGCCACGGTGTTCGCGAGCATTCCGGTCTTCTCCATCACTCCGGCCACGGCGCCGTTGAGTGCCCCGCCCTCGCTGGTGAAGTCGTTCTGGTACTCGATCAGGACAAGTGCGGTCTTCGCCGGATCAAGGTGGAAGGTCTCGGACATGACGGCTCCTTGGTGAGCTGGGACATATCAGCGGCATGGACAGCTTGCCTGACGAGGGGGCAACCGGACAGTGGGAAGCCGGATCAGCTGTCCGACACGGTGAGCCGGTCCCCTAGCGCCGGGCGCCGACGCCCGGCTCCGGGAGAGGCCGCCGTGCGGCCGGGGTTACCTGAAGGAGCGCAGCCGGAGGCTGTTGGTGACCACGAAGACGGAGGAGAAGGCCATCGCGGCCCCGGCGATCATCGGGTTCAGCAGCCCGGCGGCGGCCAGCGGCAGCGCCGCCACGTTGTAACCGAAGGCCCAGAACAGGTTTCCCCTGATGGTGCCGAGGGTCCTGCGGGAGAGCCGGATCGCGTCCGCCGCGACGCGCAGGTCGCCGCGTACCAGCGTCAGGTCCCCGGCCTCGATGGCTGCGTCCGTACCGGTGCCCATCGCCAGGCCCAGATCCGCCGTGGCCAGGGCGGCCGCGTCGTTCACACCGTCGCCGACCATCGCGACCGAACGGCCTTCGCCCTGCAGGCGCTTGATGACGTCCACCTTGTCCTGTGGCAGTACCTCGGCGATGATCTCGTCGATGCCCACGGCCCGGCCCACCGACTCGGCCACCGCCTTGTTGTCGCCGGTCAGCAGTACGGGGGTGAGGCCGAGCGCGCGCAGCAGGCCGACCGCTTCGGCGCTGGTCTCCTTGATGGCGTCGGCGACGGTGAGGACGCCCCGGGCCTCGCCGTTCCAGGCCACGACGACCGCTGTACGGCCCTCCGCCTCCGCCGCGGCCTTCGCGTGCCCCAGTTCGGGCGGCAGTTCGATGGCCCACTCGGCCAGCAGTTCCTCCCGGCCGACGAGCACCGCGTGACCCTCGACGACGCCCTGTACGCCGAGACCGGCGACGTTCTCGAACGTCTCGGCTACGGGGAGAGGCCCGGCCACTCCTTCGGCGCCCGCCGCGACGGCCTGGGCGATCGGGTGCTCGGACGCGTGCTCCAGGGCGCCGGCCAGCCGCAGCAGTTCCTTCTCCGCCACACCCGGCGCGGTGAAGACGTCCTGGAGGGCCATCCGGCCGGTCGTGACGGTGCCGGTCTTGTCGAGCACGACGGTGTCGACCCGGCGGGTGGACTCCAGTACCTCGGGGCCCTTGATCAGGATGCCCAGCTGTGCGCCGCGCCCCGTACCGACCATCAGCGCGGTCGGTGTGGCCAGGCCCAGGGCGCACGGGCAGGCGATGATCAGCACGGCGACGGCTGCGGTGAACGCGGCTGTCGCGTCCCCGGTCGTCAGCAGCCAGGTCAGCAGTGTGCCCAGTGCGATGACCAGGACGACGGGCACGAAGACGCCGGAGATCCGGTCGGCGAGGCGCTGCACCTCTGCCTTGCCGTTCTGTGCCTCCTCGACCAGCCGCGCCATCCGGGCCAGCTGGGTGTCCGCACCGACCCGGGTGGTCCGGACGACCAGCCGTCCCGAGACGTTCACGGTGGCCCCGGTGACGGCGTCGCCCGCCTTCACATCGACCGGTACCGACTCGCCGGTCAGTGTCGACGCGTCGACGGCCGACGCACCTTCGGTCACGGTGCCGTCGGCGGCGATCTTCTCCCCGGGGCGTACGACGAAGCGGTCGCCGACCACGAGCCCGGAGACGGGGATACGGGACTCGCGGCCGTCCCGGAGCACGGTCACGTCCTTGGCGCCCAGTTCGAGCAGCGCGCGCAGCGCGGCGCCGGCCTTCCGCTTGGACCTCGCCTCCAGATAGCGGCCCGCGAGAATGAAGGTGGTCACCCCGGCAGCGGCCTCCAGATAGATGGAGGACGAGCCGTCCGCGCGCGACACGGTGAACTCGAACCCGTGCCGCATACCCGTCATCCCGGCTGTGCCGAAGAACAAGGCCCACAGCGACCAGCCGAGCGCGGCGAGAGTGCCGATGGACACGAGGGTGTCCATGGTGGCGGCGCCGTGCCGGGCGTTGGTCCAGGCGGCCCGGTGGAACGGCAGCGCGCCCCAGACCACGACGGGCGCGGCAAGCGTGAGGGAGAGCCACTGCCAGTTGTCGAACTGCAGGACCGGCACCATCGCCATCAGGACGACGGGTACGGAGAGAGTCAGGGAGACGAGCAGCCGCTGCTTGAGCGAGACCGGTTCACCGTCGGCGGCCGGGGGCCCGGATTCCGCGCCGCGGTCCGCGGTGGCCGGCGGCGCGGGCCGCACGGCGGTGTAGCCGGTTCTCTCGACGGTGGCGATGAGGTCCGCGACGTCCGTTGCCCCGCCGTACGAGACCTTCGCCTTCTCCGTTGCGAAGTTGACCGTGGCGGTGACCCCGTCCAGCCGGTTGAGCTTCTTCTCGACGCGTGCCGCACACGACGCACAGGTCATTCCGCCGATGGAGAGCTCGACCTCGGTGGCCGGGGCCACCGCTTCCTCGTAAGCCGTACTGGTCATTGCGTGTCTCCTGGGGGAGGCCGGTACGTACGGCTTCCGTATGAGCGGGGCGGTGCGTACCGGCGTGGGATCCGCGGCCCGGGGCGGAGCGGCCCCGGGCGGGAGGGAACGTCAGAGACGGCCGGCGAGCTCGTAGCCCGCCTCGTCGACCGCTGCGCGGACGGCTCCGTCATCCAGTGCCGCGGAGGAGATGACCGTGACCTGGCCGGTGGAGGCGACCGCCTTGACCGAGGTGACACCGTCGATCGCCGAGATCTCCTCGGACACCGCTCCTTCGCAGTGGCCGCAGGTCATGCCCGACACCTGGTACGTGGTGGTGACGGGGCTGCCCATGACGTCGGCTGCGGCGCCGGAGCGGGAGTCTGCCTGGGAGGTCATCGCATCGTCCTTATGATCGCTGTGTGTGGAGCAGTCGGGCGGAACAGGGTTTTCCTGTCTTCCCGACAGTGGGAACACCATACCCAAGGGGGGTATTCCCTCGCTTGTCGGCCCATCCTGCTGAGCGTTGCGCCCCCGGCGTTGCCTCCGGGGGATCAGTGGTCGTGCGGACCCGCGTGGTGTGTGGGGCCGTGAGCGTCCTCGCAGTGCGCGCCGGCGGGCGGAGGGGCGGAGCCGATGGTGAGGCCCTGCCCGGCTGCGGCCGTGTGGGCGTGGTCGACCTGGAGGGTGGTGTGGGTGATCGCCCACTGGTCCGCGAGGAGGCGTTCGAGGTCCCTGCGCACGGCGTGGCAGTCGCCGGCGGGGATGACCAGCACATGCGCGGACAGGGCGGTCTGCTCGGAGCTGATCTGCCAGACATGCAGATCGTGGACCTCCACGACGCCTTCCTGGGCCGCGAGTTGGTCGCCGAGCGCATCGGGGTCGGTGCCCGCGGGTGCGGCTTCGAGGAAGATACGGCCCGAGGCCCGGGCGAGGCCGATACCGGCGCGGAGCATGAGCACAACCACGACCAGGGTGGCGATCGCGTCGGCCCTGGCGAACCCGGTGGTCAGCACGACCGCACCGGCGACGGCGGTGGCGATGAAGCCGTACAGGTCGGTGAGGATGTGCTGGTAGGCGCCCTCGACATTGAGACTGGTGCGGTTGGCCCTGGAGATGCACCAGGCGGCCAGGAGGTTGATGGCGACCCCGACGAGCGCGGTGACCAGGACCGGTCCGCCGCTGACCGGGGGAGGGTCGATCAGGCGTCGCACGGCTTCGTAGGCCAGCCACGCGGCGAGTACGAGCAGGGTGATGCCGTTGGCCTGGGCGGAGAGGATCTCGGCGCGTTTGAGGCCGAAGGTGTAGCCGCCCCTGGCGGGACGCGCGGCCAGCCGCATCGCGACCAGCGCCAGGACGATGGATGCGGCGTCGGTGAGCATGTGGGCCGCGTCGGAGAGCAGGGCCAGTGAGTGCGATGCCAGCCCGACGACGACTTCCCCGGCCATGAAGGCGAGGATCAGGGTGAGGGCCGCGCCCAGCCAGCGGCGGTCCGCGTCCTGGGCCACGCCGTGGCTGTGCCCATGGTCACCCGAGCTCGGATGGTCGTGATCGTGGCTGCTCACGGTGCTGCCCCCTGTGCGGTCGGAGACGGGCAGTGAACCTCAGTACGGGCCATTGGTGCAAAGGCTGCATCGATGTCGGTTACCAGTGTCGTTACCGGCCGCGCCGGCACGCGGTCCGAGGGGCCCGGAAGGACGGCCGCCGCATCGCTCGCCGGGCACCCGGTGGCGGGACCCGGCCGGGTGCGGGATACCAGGCCGGGGTATCGTCGGGCCGGGCGGCAGCCGGAATGCCGGAAGACGCACGGGCACAGGGCACAGGACGGGGACGCGGGTGAGCAGCGGAGCGGCACGCGGACGGGCCACGGCCCGACTGGCCGCGGTGTGCGCGGTGCTGTTCGGCCTGTTCCTCATGCATGGCGCTCCAGCCTCCGCGGCCGGCGGTTGTCACGGCTCCCTCCCCTCCCTCTCCATGAACGCTGCGATGTCCGGCGGTACGGACACCGCGATGCCCGGCGGGATGAACGCTTCGATGCCCCGCGGGGCGGACGCCGTGACGATGCCCCACGCCCACGGTGATTCCGTGCCGGCGTCCGCAGCCGGCCACCCGGTCACCGCTCATCCCGGGCCCGCGTTCCGGGCCGGGACCGTGCCGGGAGCGCACGGGGCGGTCTGTGTGTCGACCCCGGCACGTGATCGCACCCTGTTCGGGCCGGCCGGCCTCGGTGGTCTCGCCGTCCTCGCGCTCCTGGCCTTCCGGCCGTCGCGTGGCCGGCCGCTGCCCCCGGGCCGGACCGGGCGAAGAGGGTCGCCGAGAAGCGGGCGAAGTCTGCTGCTGCAGGTGTGTGTCGCGCGGGCGTGACAGGACCGCGCCGGACCCGGCCGAAACGGCCAGGACGTCCGGCACGGGTTCCCGCTCACCCGCGCGCCATGGGGCGCGCCCATCCGGAAAGACCTGACATGTCTGTTCTCCCGTACCCCTCCGTGCACCGTCGCGCCGTCGTGGCCACCGGTGTCGTCGCCGTTCTCGCTCTCGGGCTCGCGGCCTGCGGCTCCGGCGACAAGCACACGTCCGCGCCCGCAACGCACCACGGAAGCAGCCACTCCGCCTCCGCCTCCGCGTCGGGGGACTTCGACCAAGCGGACGTGACGTTCGCGCAGATGATGATCCCGCACCACCAGCAGGCCGTGTCCATGGCGAAACTGGCCGACGGCCGGGCCTCCGACCAGGAGATCAAGACCCTGGCCGCGGACATCGAGAAGGCTCAGGGCCCAGAGATCAGCACGATGCAGGGCTGGCTGGCGTCATGGGGCAAGTCCGCTTCCCCGTCCATGGACCACAGCATGCCGGGCATGAGCCACGGCAGCGGCGCGTCCATGCCCGGCATGATGTCCGGCAAGGACATGACCGGACTCAAGGCCGCCAAGGGCAAGGACTTCGACAAGAGGTTCACCGAGATGATGATCGGGCACCACAAGGGCGCGATCACCATGGCCGAGGACGAGCAGAAGAACGGCCGCAACCCCGCGGCCAAGAAGCTCGCCGTTGCCGTGGTGAAGAACCAGCAGGCTGAGGTCGACAAGATGCACAAGATCCTCGACCGGCTCTGAGCTGCGCCGCTGAGTGATCGGTACGCCGTAGTCAGTCCCTCGTAACCCTGTTCCGGGCTCTCCTTGAGGAGGGCCCGGAACAGCGCCGGCGGGCAGCTGTGCGCTCCCGTCAGGTACCGGCTGCCGTCCGGCCGGACAGGAGCCGTGTCTCCGCCCGGTGCGGGCGCAGGTCCCTGAGGACGGACTCGACTTCGACGAGGAGGGCTTCGTAGGAGACCAGGCGCTGCCACTCGGGGTCGGGCACACCCGGCACCGTGGCGCCGCGTGCCGTCCACTGGGCGGCCAGCTCGGAGTACAGCGGAGTCCGTGCCTCCAATCGCCCGAATGCGTGCGCCCTCGAATGCCTGCCCGGTGGCGGGGGAGGGACTTGGGGCGCCATCAGCTGCGGCGGGGGTACCCGCTGGGCCTGTGCGGGGGGCGGAATGAAGACCCCTGAGCCTCTGGCCGTGGTGGTAGCGGGCGCGCGTGCGTTCATGACGGGGGTAACGACCGCCGCCCGCCGGGGTAACTCCGAACGCGACAGAACGATAAACTGTGATTTCACCTTTTGCGGTGCAATTCATTGTGAAGTCGCTTCAAAACGGGCAATGCGGCGTTGGTGCGGGCATGGATCCCAGGGAGCTGTGGGAGCGTCATGCCGTCCTGGCACAGGCGTTCTGCGCGAATGACGAAGAGGTGCGCCGTGCGCAGGGCGCGCTGGACGAAGGGCACGCGGTGCGTACGCGGACGCTTGCCGCGTTCGCGGTGACGCTGGGGAGCGACGGGACCGTCGCGGGGCTGCTGGGGCTCCCCGAGCGTGAAGTGCGCCTCGCCCGGCGCACTGTGGGCAAGGACGACGCCCGGGCGGTGGCACAGGCGCTTCTGGCGGAGCACACGGCCGAGCAGCTCCCCGAGCCGTCTCCGATGGACTGCGCGGACAGCGTTCAGCTGCAGCCGGAACCGGACGTCGCTCAGCCATTCCACACGACCATCCCGGGGCCGCGCCCCGCGCAGGTCCCCGGAGCCGCTCCCGTTCCCGAGGAGCCGCTCCATGAGCCCGTCGCGTCGCCAGCCGTGGACGCCGTGCTGGTCGGTGCCTGGAGTACCGGGGTCGATCTCTCCGTACTGGCGAACGAGCTCGGTCTCGATCTGGCCCACCTGGTCGCCAGGGCGCGCTTTCTGGAGACCCAGGGCCGTCTCGCGTACGCCCCGCAGCCTCCCGCCGACCGCTCCGGGCGCCACCGCCGCTCCGGTGCCGAGGCGGCTGCCGCCGCACCGTCCCAGCAGTGGTACCACCCCGCCCAGCACCAGCCGGTCCACCAGCAGAACCCCTGGGACCCGCAGCCCCCGCTCGCCGATTTCACCACCGGTCAGATGCACGACTGGGACGGCATCCTCAACCAGTGGGACGCGAACTCCAACCCGACGATCAGCTGGTGACGGCGCGCACCGGGGGTGTCGGACGCCGTCCGCGTACCGCGGCGGGTGACCGGGTACGGGCAGCCGGAGGCGGTCCGGTGCCGTCCAGGTGGTGGTGCGGTGCGTCTCGTGCAGACTTGCGGTGTGGCCACAGACGACGCGGAGGACCGGCTCGCGGCGGTCAGACAGGATCTGGAGCGGGCGACCGCCCGCCTGCGGCTGCTCGCTGATGCCAGTACCGCCCTGTCGAGTGTTCTCGACGCGGACGAGGCGCTCAACCGGCTGGCACGGCTGATCGTCCCTCAGGTGGCCGACGCGTGTGTGGTGGATCTGGTCGAGGACGGCGGGGTGCGGCGGCTGGCCGCCGTGCACCGCGACCCGGCACGGGAGCTGCCACCGGCGCCGGAGAGCCTGCCCTGGTCCGACGAGTTCTCCGCACCGCTGGCCCGGGTGCTGCGCGGAGCCGGACCGGTGACGGTGACGGACTTCGGAGCGCACGCGGCGGCCGGCTCCCTCCAGTCCGCGCAGCTGGAGCTCTACCGTGCCCTCGAAGCCAGGACGGTGCTGATCATGCCGCTCCAGGTGCGCCGGGAGGTGTTCGGCGCCCTCAGCCTCGTCCGTACCGGCTCCACCGAGCCGTTCGGGGAGGAGGAGATCTCCCTCGTGGCCGACCTGGGGCACCGGGCCGGGCTCGCCGTCGAGAACGCCCGGCTGTACGCGATCCAGCTGCGTACGGCTGAGCAGTTGCAGCTCTCGCTTCTGCCCGATCTGTCGGGAATCGAGCACCTGGAACTCGCGGCCCGGTATGTGCCGGCCCGGGAGGGGGCTGAAGTCGGTGGTGACTGGTTCGACGCCTTCAGGCTCTGCGACGGCTCGACCATGCTGGCCATCGGTGACGTCGTCGGACACGATCTCACCGCCGCCGTGGGAATGGGGCAGCTGCGCAACATGCTGCGGTCACTCGCGTACGACAGCGGAGACTCGCCCGCAGGGGTGATGCGCCGTCTGGACAATGTCATGCAGGGGCTGAGCAACACCGAACTGGTCACGGGCGCCATCGCACGCGTCTACACGCCCCCGACCGGGCCGTGGTTCGTGCACTGGACCAACGCCGGGCACCCGCCCCCCGTGCTGACCAGCCCCACGGGCAGCAGCAGACTGCTGGAGGAGGGGCTGGCCCCGGTCCTCGGAGTGGATCCCGCCATCGAGCGGGAGGACGCGCTGGCCGTACTGGAACCGGGCTCCACCCTGCTGCTGTACACGGACGGGCTCATCGAACGCCCCGGCGAGGACATCGACCGGGGATTCACCAGGCTGCGGCAGCACACGGCGAGCCTGGCCGGCGAGCCGCTCCAGACCTTCTGCGACGAACTGCTGGTACGGCTCACGGACGGCCACTTCGACGACATCGCGGTACTGGCGCTGCGCGTTCCCCCGGCGCCGTAGGACGCCGGCCCCGGGTGCTCAGTCGTCGTGGCGCGCGGTGCCGTCGCTGTCGGCGCCGCCGTCCTCCGGCTCCCCGGACGTGCCACCGCCGACGTGCTCGTCGCCGGCGGCGGCATCGCCGTTCTCGCTGTCCCTGCGGCGCCGCCGGACGTGCCTGACCACCAGCACGACGACGACCAGCGCCACGAACACCAGGGCGGCGCCCCGGCCGACGAAGTGCTCGATGCTGCTGTACGCGTTGCCCGCGGCGTAACCGATCAAGGTGAAGCCGACACCCCAGACGAGGCCGCCCAGCGCGTTGAAGAGGAGGAAGGTGCGGTAGGGCATGCCCGATGCACCGGCGAGCGCCGGCATGACAGCCCGGAAGAACGCCACGAACCGGCCCAGGAAGACGGCCACCGGCCCCCTGCGGCGGATCAGGTCCCGGGCGGACTCGATGCTGTTCCGGTGGCGGCGCAGCGACCGCGCCGCCAGCAGCCGCGGCCCGAATCTGCGGCCGATCTCATATCCGACGGAGTCTCCGGCGACGGCCGCTGCCACCACGATGAGGGCGAGCCAGTAGATGGACACCTGGTGCCGTGCGGCGAGTACGCCTCCGATCACGGCAGCGCTCTCGCCGGGGATGACGAAGCCGAAGAACAGCGCGTCCTCGCAGAAAACCAGACCGGCGACGACGGCGTAGACAGCGGCGCCCGACAGCCCGGACAGCCAGTCGGTGATCGTGCCCACCGGGTCTCCTCCCTGCCGTCGCGCTCGTGGTGCGGTGCTCATGGTCCCGGATCCGACGCGTGCTCACGGCCTCGGAACGATCGAGGGTCGTGGTGTCCGAGGCTTGCAGCCGACACGGTGTTCCGCACCACGGGGGCCGCCACCACGGGCCGCCGGCGCCTGGAGCGGGCCAGGGGCCGCACGGTATGATCCGGAGGAGCGAGGGGCCGGTGGCCTCACGCGCGGCGGTGGGGCCCGCCGTACCCGAACTGCGGCGATCGTGCCGCCAACGGTCCCTACTTGCGATGGTGCGCGCCCCGGTGCGCGCGGTGACCGCCGAGTAGGAGAACCACGTGGCAGAGGCCCCCGTCCCGATGAAGGACGACCCCGTCAGTTCCGGCCCCGACGCGGGCCTCCCCGTCCCCGTGCAGCGTGGACCGGCCGCTGGGCAGCCGATCGCGCAGTGGCCTGTCGTGACGGCGGTGTCACTCGGCGGCATCGCCGGGGCGTCCTCACGGTACGGCGCCGGGCTCCTGTGGCCCACGGCCGGCGGGGCCTTTCCCTGGACGACGTTGGTGGTCAACACCGCGGGCTGCGCGGTCATCGGGGTGTTCATGGTACTCATCGCCGAGGCCCGGTCGGTCCACCGGCTCGTACGCCCCTTCTTCGGCACCGGGGTCCTGGGCGGCTTCACCACCTTCTCCACGTACACCGTGGACATCCAGGGGCTCGTCAACGGCGGACACGCCCGCACCGCGCTCGCGTATCTGGCGCTCACGCTGCTCTCGGCGCTGGCGGCCGTCTGGGCCACGGCGTCCCTGACCCGCCGCTTCGTCGCAGGGAGGCGCTCATGACCGGGCCCGTGACCGCGGACATCCGTGCGGACGCCGGCACCCAGGGGAGCGCGGGCGCCGGTGCGAGCGCCTGCCGAACCAGCTGCGAGGAGGAACGTTGAACTGGCTGCTCGTGATCGTGGGGGCGGCCGTCGGCGCCCCGCTGCGCTATCTCGCCGACCGCAGGGTCCAGGCGTCGCACGACACCGTCTTCCCCTGGGGGACCTTCGCCGTCAACGTCTCCGCCTGCCTGGTCCTGGGCCTTGTCACCGGCGCGGTTGCCGCCGGGGCCGCGTCGTCCCAGGTGCAGCTGCTGATCGGGACGGGGCTCTGCGGGGCGTTGTCGACGTACTCGACGTTCTCGTACGAGACGCTGCGCCTGGCGCAGGACGGGGCCCGCTTCTTCGCCGCGGTGAACGTCACGGCGAGCGTGGTGGCGGGGCTGGGCGCGGCGTTCGCGGGCGCCTCACTGGCCCAGGCGTTCTGGGGCTGAGGGCGCCGCACGCGGACGGTCGCCGGGCGGTGTGCCAGTGGGCCGGTGTGTCAGCCGGCCGCGTGGGCGCCGGCCGGTCCCGCCGTCAGGACGGGAGCCAGGACTCCGGTACGCAGCCGCTCGACCAGCGGGGTGGCCAGGCGGCGCAGGGCCAGGCTGGTCAGGAATGCGATGGGCAGGGCGAGGAGGGCCGAGCCGAGGACGTCGTGGGGGTAGTGCGCGCCGACGTAGACGCGGGTGAAGCCCTCGAAGAGCGCGAAAAGGGC
Organism: Streptomyces sp. NBC_00440; assembly: GCF_036014215.1. Taxonomy (NCBI): domain Bacteria; kingdom Bacillati; phylum Actinomycetota; class Actinomycetes; order Kitasatosporales; family Streptomycetaceae; genus Streptomyces; species Streptomyces sp. NBC_00440. Next base: position 442,354 of record NZ_CP107921.1, on the reverse strand, counting down.
GGCGATGGCGCACAGCTTCCGGTTCAGCAGGTAGAGGGCGGCGACGGTCGCCGCTGCCGTCGTGGTGTGACCGCTGGGGAAAGCGAAGTCGGACGGGGCCGGGCAGGTCTCGACGATGAACGCGTGCGGCATCGAGCGGCAGGGCCGCACCTCCGACACGAGCTTCTTGACCACCTCGGCCGCGGCGAAGGCGACCACGACGCTCACCGGCACGGCCAGGGCGAGAGCCATCGACGCGCTGTCGCGGCGCCGGGCCTGCCACCACCCGACGATCATGAGGATCGCGAACACGCCCAGACCGATGTTGGTCCACGATTCCAGCGGCGCGTTCAGCCACCGGGTGTCACGTGCGAAGTCCGTGACGGTGGTGAACAGCGAACCGTCGATGTGAGAGCCGTTGAAGGCCAGCGGCATCGGGGAGACAGCAGTCATCAGGCGGGAACTCTCAGCTCGGTCGGGGCTGCCCGCTCCGCGGGAGACGTGCGGCATCCACGGTCTGACATGTATCTACAGGACTGTAGACGGTGCCCTGGGGGGAGCCAAATCATGGGCAGCGGGTGACTTCCGGCTGAACGGCGGGTGGTACCGGGGGCGGCGGGGCGCGGTCTGCGGCCGGGCGGCCGGTGCCGAGCCCCGCCGCCGCTTCAGCGTGTGGTGTCTCTCACGCCGCCGGTGAGTCGAACCGCGGCTCGGTGCCGAGCAGCCCGGAGACATCGCTGTCCACCGGCAGCTCCCGGGCGGGCGCACCCCGGGTGAACAGGACACCGGGGCGTTCCCCGGCGAGCGTGGCCACCGCTCCGTCCACCCGCAGCCAGCTGCCCTCGCGCAGCCCCAGCACGGGCACGTCGTTCTCCTCCAGGAACTCCGTCAGACGCTCGGCGCGCGTCTCGCCCTTGTGCGTGCTGCCCGGGTCCGGGTCGAGGTAGTGCGGGTTGATCTGGAAGGGCACAAGGCCGAGCGCGTCGAAGGACGGCGGCTGCACGATGGGCATGTCGTTGGAGGTACGGAGCGTGGGCGCGGCCATGTTGGTGCCCGCGCTGGCACCCATATAGGGGAGCCCGCCGCGCACGGCGTCGCGTACCGCCTCGCGCAGACCCGTACGGTACAGGGCGCTCAGCAGGCGGAAGGAGTTCCCGCCGCCGATGAACACGGCGTCCGCTGCGGCCAGTTCGGCCAGCGGGTCGCTGTTCTCGTGGACACCGCGCACGGAGATCCCGGCCGGTTCCAGCGCGCCGCGCACCCGTGCCGTGTACGTGTCGTGGTCGGCCAGGGCATAGGGGACGAAGGCGAGCCTGGCGCCCTGCGGCAGGAAGCCGGTGACGGTGTCCAGGGCGTGTTCCAGGTAACCGCGTCCGTACTGGGTGGAGTTGGACAGCAGCAGGAGATTCACGGTGGCGCTCTTTCAGTGAAGGGGCAGTGTTCCGGGGGAGGTTCGGTTCTCTCCGGAGGGAGGGGGGAGGGGGTCAGGCGCGTGGGCGCCGGGTGCGCTGGGGCGGGTGGGTGAGCCGCTTCTCCAGGAGCTGGGCGGCCTTTCTGAGACTGTCGAGGCGGGGCTCGGGGCCGTCGGCGAAGCGCTGCTCGGCGCCGCCCAGGCTGAGACTGCCGTACGGCTCCCGGCCGAGGAACACCGGGACGGCGAGCGTGGCGATCCCGTTGTCGTATTCGCCGACCGTCCAGGCGTATCCCTGGGCACGGATGCGCCGGAACTCCTCCTCCAGGAGGTCGGCGTCGGTGACGGTGCGGTCGGTGAAGCGGGCCATCGGGCGGGCGCGGAAGAGCCGGTGGCGCTGGTCGTCCGGCAGGAACGCGTAGTACGACTTGCTGGTGGCGCCCGCGTGCGCCGGATACAGCTCGCCGACCAGCGGGTAGTACCGCAACGGTCCCGCTTCGCCCTCCTCGGCCGCCACACAGCGCATATGGAAGCTGTCCGGCAGGCAGAAGAGCACGGTGTCACCGGTGGTGTGGCACAGCTCTTCCAGCACCGGCCCCGCCAGCAGTTCGAGGGAGCCCGAGCGCTCCCACTGCCGGCTCAGCCGCAGCACGGCGGGGCCGATGCGGTAGCGCCTGGTCGCCGGGTCGGAGACCAGGAAGCCGCGGCCGGCCAGCGTCGACAGCAGGCGCTGGGCGACGGAGGTGTCCCAGCCGAATTCGGCCGCCACCTCGGTCACCCCCCAGTCGGGCCGGGTCCGCTCGAAGGCCAGCAGGACGAGCAGCGCCCGGTCGACGGTCTGCAGCGCGCCCGCGGGCTTGCGACGGTCCAGGTCGATCTCGGCCATCGTCATCTCACCATCCAGACCCGAATTGCAAATAGAGGGAAACAGTTGCGCTCAACGCTATCGGATCCCGAATCTGCTGTCAGCACCCCCGGAACTCAGCGGGTGCGACGCAGCGAGAAAGGCCCCTCATGTTGAAGTACGTCCTGGACATCGTGGATCTGCTGGACGATCCCGCGGCCGACGGAAAGCGCGTCGTCGAGTACCTCGACGCGGTAGCGGGTCCCGAGGGGTCGGGCGCCGGGATCACCACGGTGGCCGGTGAGCGCGGCTCCACCGACTTCGTACAGATCCGCATCCCGGGCAGCCACGGCCGGTCCTCGGGCGGTACGGCCCGCACCCTCGGTGTGGTCGGCCGGCTCGGGGGAGTGGGCGCCCGGCCGGAGGTGACGGGACTCGTCTCGGACGCCGACGGAGCCGCCGCCGCGCTGGCCACGGCCGCCAAGCTGCTCGATATGCGCCGCCGCGGCGATGTCCTGCCCGGTGACGTGATCGTCGCCACCCACATCTGCCCGGACGCGCCCACCGAACCGCACGACCCGGTGCCGTTCATGGGCTCGCCGGTGGACATCGCCACCATGAACCGCCACGAGGTCACGGACGAGATGGAGGCGGTGCTCTCCATCGACACCACCAAGGGCAACCGCATCATCAACCACAAGGGCCTCGCCCTGTCGCCCACCGTCAAGGAGGGCTGGGTGCTGCGGGTGAGCGAGCAGCTCGGTGAGCTGCTCGCCGTCGTGACGGGTGAGCCGTTGGTCACATACCCCGTGACGACACAGGACATCACTCCGTACGGTAATGGGGCACACCACATCAATTCGATTCTGCAGCCCGCCACGGCGACCGCCGCTCCGGTCGTCGGCCTCGCCATCACGTCGGCTGCCGCGGTGCCCGGTTGCCAGACGGGCGCGAGCCACGAGACGGACATCGCTTCCGCCGCCCGCTTCGCCGTCGAGACCGCCAAGGTCTACGCCGCCGGGCAACTCGACTTCCACGACACGGTGGAGTTCGACAACCTCGTCAACCGCTATGGGTCGCTGTCGCACCTGCAGACCCTCGGCCGCCAGCCCAGGGAGTCATGAATGGCAACTTCACCACCCGCTGACGAAGCCACCACGGGCATCGGCAGCGACGACTACGCACTGTCCCGCGTCCCGCGCGACAAGCGCTTCGGCTTCGGCAGCATGCTGCTCCAGTGGCTGGCCCAGTCGGGGTCCATCTCCCAGTTCACGCTCGGCGCCACCATCGGTGTCGGCATGACGTTCGGCCAGGCGTTCCTCGCCTTCACGCTCGGCGCGGTGACCCTGGAGATCGTGATCTTCGCCATCGGCCTGGCCGGAATGCGCGAAGGTCTCGCGACCCCGCTGCTCACCCGCTGGGTCGGCTTCGGCCGCAACGGTTCGGCGCTGGTCAGCTTCGTCATCGCGGTCAGCCTGGTGGGCTGGTTCGGCGTACAGAACACGATCTTCGGGGACAGCGTCTCCTCGCTGGTCGGCGGCCCCTCCTGGATGTGGTGCGTGCTGGCCGGGCTGGCCGTCACGCTGCTGGTCATCTTCGGCTTCAAGTACATGGCCGTCTTCGCCAAGATCGTCACGCCGCTGTTCTTCGCGCTGGTCGCCTGGTCGGTCATCTCGACCCTGACCAAGCACTCCTTCATGGACCTGGTCCACTCGCCGGCGCCGGCCCAGCACATATCGCTGGCGGTGGCCGCCACCGCCATCGCGGGCGGCTTCATGACGGGTGCGATCGTCGCGCCGGAGATGACCCGCTTCAACAAGAAGGGCTCGCACGTCTTTCTGCAGAGCGCTTCGTCGATGATCCTCTCCGAGTACATCGTCGGGATGACGGGCGTACTGCTCGGCCACCTCGTCAAGAGCAACCAGGTCTCGCAGATCGTGCTGAGCACCTCGGGCGCGGTCGGCGTGGTCGTGGTGCTGATGTCCACCGCCAAGGTCAACGACTGGAACCTGTACGGCTCCTCGCTCGGCGTCGTCAACTTCTTCCAGGTCGTCTTCGGCAAGCGTCTGCACCGCGGCGCGGTCACCATCGTGCTGGGGCTCGCGGGCACCCTGCTGTCGGCGGTCGGCATCATGACCCACTTCACGGACTTCCTGTCCCTGCTGGGCGTCGCCATCCCGCCGATCGGCGGGATCATCGTGGCCGAGTACTGGATCGTCCGGAGGATGCGCAAGCCACTGGACGAGACCCGCGAGGCGCAGACCCTGCCGGCCACCTCGCCCACCTGGGTCCCGATGTCCCTGGTCATCTGGATCGCGGCGTTCTGCGTCGGCAAGTTCTACGACGGCGGCATCCCCGCGCTGAACTCCCTGATCACCGCATTCGTGCTGTACGCGGCGCTCGGCCTGCTGGGCTGGATCAAGCCGTACGGCACATCGGCGGTGGAGGCCTCCCCGGACCTCCCCGTCGCCGACAACAACACCCCCGTGGGAGCGGCATGAACACCCCTGACCCCGACACGAACGCGTCCGGACTGGTCCCCGCCTCCGAAGAGGCACAGCGCGAAGTGGTCGACCTCTGTGCCGAACTGATCCGCTTCGACACCTCCAACCCCATCAGCAATGAACGCGCCTGCGCCGACTGGGTCGTGGCCAGGCTGGCCGAGGCCGGTATCGAGTCCGAGCTGATCGAGAGCGCGCCAGGACGGGCCAGCGTCATCGCCCGTATCGAGGGCGCGGACCGTGAGCGCGGTGCGCTGATGGTCCACGGCCACCTCGACGTCGTACCGGCGGACGCCTCCGAGTGGCAGGTGCCGCCGTTCTCCGGAGAGATCCGCGACGGCTACCTCTGGGGCCGCGGCGCCATCGACATGAAGGACACGGTGGCCGTCATGCTGGCCACCGCCCGCCACTTCGCCCGGACCGGCACCCGACCCTCCAGGGACCTGGTCCTGGCCTTCCTCGCGGACGAGGAGGCGGGCGGCAGGTTCGGCGGCCACTGGCTCGTCGAGAACCGGCCCGAGCTGTTCGACGGGGTCACCGAGGCGATCGGCGAAGGCGGCGGATTCTCCTTCGCCATCGACGACACCCGCAGGCTCTACCCGATCGAGAACGCCCAGCGCGGGATGGCCTGGATGGAGCTGACCGCCACCGGCCGGGCCGGTCACGGCTCGTCGCCCAACGACGAGAACGCCGTCACCGATCTCGCCGAGTCGCTCACCCGCATCGGGCGCCAGACCTTCCCCATCCGCCTCATCGAGCCGGTGCGGGCCCTGCTCGCCGAGGCCGCCCGGCTGTACGGGGTCGAGTTCGACGAGGACGACATCGAGGGCAGTCTCGCCCGGCTCGGCCCGGTCTCGGACTTCATGCAGGTGGTGCTCCGCAACTCCGCGAACCCCACCATGTTCCAGGCCGGCTACCAGACGAACGTCATCCCCGGCCGGGCCACGGCCCGGGTCGACGGCCGCTTCCTGCCCGGCCACGAGCAGGAGCTGATCGACACCATCGACTCCCTGCTGCTGCCCTCGGTCAGCCGGGAGTGGGTCAACCACGACCTCGCGATGGAGACCACGTTCGACGGCCCGCTGGTGGACGCGATGTGCGACGCGGTGCGCGCCGAGGACCCGGACGGCCACCCGGTGCCGTACTGCAATCCGGGCGGTACGGACGCCAAGGCCTTCACCCACCTGGGCATCCGGTGCTTCGGCTTCAAGGGGCTCAAGCTCCCGCACGACCTGAATTACGGGCGGCTCTTCCACGGAGTGGACGAGCGGGTGCCGCTCGAAGGACTGCGGTTCGGTGTACGGGTGATGACCCGGCTCTGGCAGAGCGCCTGACCGCCCTGCCACGGGACCCCCACCGGTCCGTATACGCGTACGCCCTCGACGTCACGGACGCCGGGGGCGTACTGCGTGCACCCGGGGCGAGGGGGCGAGGGGGCGCGGTGCGGGGGGAGTGGGCGAGACCCCGTAATCGCGCCATTCGTCCGCGCCGCCCGGGGCCGCGCGGCTCCCGGCTGTGCTCAGGGATTCTGCGCAGGAGCCTCTGCTCCGGGGTTGCGGTACGCCTCGACGACACGGCTGATCACCGCGGCCGCCGTGATCAGCTCGTGCGGGGCGAAACCCTCCAGGGCGTCGTCGAGCCAGCGCCGGCCGGCCTCCTCGGCGCGTTCCACGACCTCACGGCCCTCCTCGGTGACGGCGATACGGCGGGCCCGGTGGTCGCCCGGTTCCCGGACCGTGCGCACCAGGCCGCGCTCCTCCAGGCTGCGGATCTCCCGGGTGACATGGGGCGCCTGCACCAGCAGGGCCTGCGCGATCTCGCCCATCCGCAGCGGGGACGGCGCCGCTGTGAGGGTACGCAGCAGGGCGAGGGAGGCGCGGTCGACCGCGACTTCCGCCTGGACGCGGAGCCGCATGTGCGCACGGTTCCCGGCCATGGTGTAGGCGAGGTCGGCGAGTGATCTGTAGAGGTCTTGGGCGGCGGAGCCGCCGGGTTCGGGATGGGCCACGCCACGATGATCCCGTACGCCGCATGTTCCGGCTCCCCACTCGCACGGACTGACCGGGACCGATGGTGCGTCCGGGCTGTCCCGGTGGCCGGTCCGGGAAGTGGCCAGAAAGATGCCCCATGCATGGACCGGGGGTTCCCCGGGAGGTGAACGGAGTACTACCGTCCGCGATGGGAAGTTACTTTTGTTAAGTAACGCGCCCATCCCCTAGTGCTGGAGGAACGACGTGCAGATCACCGTGGACACCGACAAGTGCTGTGCTGCGGGCCAGTGCGTACTCGCCGCCCCCGACGTGTTCGACCAGCGGGACGAGGACGGGATCGTCGTCGTACTGAACAGCAGCCCGCCCGCCGAACAGCACGCCGCAGTGCGGGAGGCCGCGCAGATCTGCCCGGCCGCCGCCATCACCCTGTCCTGACCGGACGGCCCGGCTCCCGGAACACCTCACACCCCACTGTGGAAGGACGACGATGACCGAGGTCCCCACCGCATCACCCGCGTACACCACCCGCCGCGCCGCCGGATGCCCCTTCGACCCGCCGCCGGAGATGGCCGGGCTGCTCAGCTCGGAGCCGATCTCCAAGGTCACACTCTGGAACGGCGCCACGGCCTGGTACGTCACCCGGCACGCCGACCAGGTGGCGCTGCTGCGCGACGAGCGCATCAGCGCCGACAACAGGCGGCCCGCCTACCCGAGCTTCAGCGCGGGCAGCGAGGCGACCCGCGCCCACAACCGCACGTTCATCACGATGGACGAACCGGAACACAACGAGCAGCGCAAGCGGTTCACCGGTGACTTCACCATCAAACGGACCCAGGCGCTGCGGGAGCGCATAGAACGCATCATCGGCGAACTGCTGGACGACATGGAGAAGACCGGGCCGCCCGCCGACCTGGTCACGTCCTTCGCGCTGCCGCTGCCCTCACTGGTCATCTGCGAGCTGCTCGGCGTCCCGTACGAGGACCACGGGTTCTTCCAGCGGGCGAGCGCCGTCATCGTCGACACCCGCAGCAGCGCGCAGGACGCCCTGGACGCTTCGCAGGAACTGGTCGACTACCTGGGCGACCTGGTGCAGAAGAAGGCGGAGCACCCCGGCGACGACCTGCTCAGCCGGCTCGCCGCGGACTATCTGGTCACCGGGATCAGCACCCGTGACGAATGCGCCAAACAGGCGCGGCTGCTGCTGGTGGCCGGGCACGAGACCACGGCCAACATGATCGCCCTCGGTACCTGCGCGCTGCTCCAGAACCCCGAACAGCTGGCCGCCGTGCGCGACGGCAGCCCCCAGCGGGTCGCGGGCGCGGTCGAGGAACTGCTGCGGTATCTGTCCATCACCCACCTGGGGCGGCGCCGCGTCGCCACCGAGGACATCGAGGTCGGCGGGCAGCTCATCAGGGCCGGTGAAGCGGTCATCTGCGCCACCGATGTCGCCAACCGCGACCCGGAGGTCTTCGAGGAGCCCGGCCGGCTCGACATCGACCGGCAGGCCCGCAGGCACCTCGCGTTCGGCTCGGGCCCCCACCAGTGCCTCGGCCAGAACCTCGCCCGCGTCGAGCTCCAGCTCGCCTACCCCGCTCTGCTGCGCCGTCTGCCCGGCCTGCGGCTCGACCGCCCGCTCGACGAGATCAACTTCCGTACCGACATGGCCGTCTACGGCGTCCACGAACTGCCCGTCGCCTGGTGACACCGCCGGTGCCGCGGACCGTCCCGACACCTGGGGTGGTCCGCGGCACCGGCGTGCCCCGGCGTTCGTCCGGCGCCGCTGCCGGGGGCCGGGTATCCGGCAGAACGGAGAATTACCAGAACCCGCCGCATACCCTGTCTTTACGCGGAAGGAGGACAATTGACGAAGGGGGAGAACCTCTACAGGAGACAAAGATGACCCGAAGCCGCTACACCCTCGACCGCGGTCTCACCACGCGCATGGTGACCACCATGTTCCTGATCGGACTGCTGTACGTCGTCCTGGTCGGCGTGCTGCTCGTCCTGCTGCACGGTGCCTGGGTGGTCATTGTGGCGGTCGCGGGTGCGCTCTTCATCGCTCAGTTCTGGTTCAGCGACAAGATCGCCGCTGTCACCATGGGGGCGCACGAGGTCACCCCCGAAGAGGCCCCCGAACTGCACGGCGCCATCGACCGGATCTGCGCGCTGGCCGACATGGACAAACCACGGGTGGCCATCGCCCGGAGCGATATCCCGAACGCCTTCGCCACCGGCCGCAGCGAGCGCACCGCACTGGTCTGCGCCACGACCGGTCTGCTGCGCCGGCTGGAACCCGAGGAGCTTGAGGGCGTTCTCGCGCACGAGATGTCCCACGTCGCCCACCGCGACGCCGCGGTGATGACGATCGCCTCGTTCCTCGGCGTGCTGGCCGGACTGATCACCCGGGTCGCCCTGTGGAGCGGCCTGGCCCGCAGTGCCAGGAACGCGGGACCGCTCGGCCTCGCGATCGTGCTCGTCCCGCTGGTCAGCGCCGTGGTGTACGTGATCAGCTTCATGCTGACCCGGCTGCTCTCCCGCTACCGGGAGCTCTCCGCCGACCGGGCCGCCGCCCTGCTCACCGGCCGCCCGTCGGCTCTCGCATCGGCGCTCACCAAGGTGAACGGCCAGATGGCGCGGATCCCGACCGAGGACCTGCGGAAGGCGGAGCCGTACAACGCCTTCTACTTCATGCCCGCGTTCTCCTCGCAGGAGAGCCTGAGCCGCCTGTTCTCCTCCCACCCGACGCTCGAACAGCGGCTGGACCAGCTCGCCCGTATCTCCACCGAACTCGCCCGCCCGTGACACCGCGGCCCGCGGCTCGTCGTACGGGGCCCGGCGCATCCGTCCGTGACCGAAGAGCGCTGGGCGTCCGGCGTCCGGCCGTGTTGACCCCGTAGGAGTACGTCTCGTGGGATTTCTCGACAGCATCCTCGGCCGGAGCAAACCGGTCCGCCCCGATCTGGACCAGCTGTTCGCCCTGCCGTCCGCCGCACTCACCCTTGAGGCGGGTGCCGGATTCACCCCCACAGGGATGGGGTCCGTCTGCTTCGCAGGTGTCGAGGGCGGCGGCTTCGCCCGCATCAAGCAGGACGTCGAGGAACTGCTCGACGCGGACACCGGGCGCGGCGGCTCCCCGGTCCGGTTCAGCCAGGACTCGTACGGCTACACCTGGCTACTGGCCCAGCAGCCGCCCGACGACATGGCAGGGCTCGTCAACGACCTGCACGCGGTCAACTCGCTGCTGGAGGACGGCGGGTTCGGCCCGCAGCTGCTCTGCTCGCTGCTCGCGTTCAAGGACGGCGAGCAGCGTCCGCTCGCGCTGGTCTACCTGTACAAGCGGGGCACGTTCTTTCCTTTCGCGCCGATGCCGGACGGTACGGAGAAGCGGAACAGTGCACTGGAGCTCCAGGTCAAGGCGGTCCTGGGGGACGACCTGCGCATCGAGCCCGACCTCGCCCGGTGGTTCCCGGTCTGGGGTGCGCCCGGAATGGGATGAGCCAGTTGTAGGACGACCGGCTGACTCCATTTCCGGGGGTGAGCCGGTCGTCCTACAACTGGCTCATCCTGTCGGCTCACGGCTGGGGGAGACCGGAGACCCCGTAGTCCCAACCCAGGGGGCCTGGCGTGGCCTGATTCCTGCATCTGCCCTGAGCGGGGGACCGCAGGCCCGCCATAATCGACCCATGGGAAAGAGCTACGAGCGGATAGACGGCAGGCTGCGTGACTTCATCGAGGCGCAGCACATCTTCTTCACCGCGACGGCGCCGCTGGACGGCGATGGCACCGTCAATCTTTCACCCAAGGGCCTGACAGGATCGTTCGCGGTGCTCGACGAAGTCACCGTGGCCTATCTCGATTTCGCCGGCAGCAATGCCGAGACGATTGCCCATCTGCGCGAGAACGGCCGCATCACCTTGATGTGGTGCGCCTTCGACGGCCCGCCCAACATCGTGCGTGTGCACGGCCGCGGAGAGCCTGTCTTCCGCGACGATCCACGGTGGCGCGAGCTGCTGGGGTACTTCCCGGACATCGACCCGACCCGGCACGGCCTGCGCGCGATCATCGTCGTGACCGCGGAGAAGATCCGCGACACCTGCGGGTACGCCGTCCCGTTCCTGACTTATGACGAGGACCGGCCGCTGCACGCGTCGCGCTTCGCACGTGAGACCGATGAGTCGCTCGACGCGTACTTCCATAAGAAGGAGCACGTCGCGACCAGTATCGACGGCCTGCCGGGGTTGCCGTTGCCGCTGCCGGCGCTGTCGCGTGCCGACTGACACGTCGCGTACCGAATAGCATCCAGCCGCTGGAGCGGATGCCGCCGGTCCGGACCGCGCCTGTCAGCGGCGCCACCAGCGGCCCTTCGGCCTGCGGTGGTCAGGCGGACCGGCCGGCCGGTCCGCCGCCGGGGGCGGGGGAGCGGGAGCACCCGGGATGTCCGACGGAAGATCCGGCTCGCTCACGCCGCCCGCGTCGGTGCCTGTGCCTGTGCCCGCGCCTGCACTCGCAGCCGTCCCGGTGCTCGTACCTCTGCCGGTCTCGGTCTCGGACCTGGTCGGTGGGCGGAGGCCCTCCGTCGAGTAGCTCGTGGTCGCGATGGCCTCGACGAACTGCTGCTCGGTGAAGTCCTCCGAGCCTCCGATGTGGGGGACGAACCCCACCAGCATCCCGTCGCTGAGCACCTGTGCGTCGAGCCCCGCCGCCCCGTCCGTGTCCCAGAGCGCCTCGATGTTCCAGTCGATGACGACGCGGACCCCGAACTGGTAGACACCCACCTCGGCGACATGCGCCATCACCCCGCGGGCGCGCAGCGCGGTCACCAGCCGTTCGGCGCGTTCGGAGTTCATTGGTGGCACGACCTCCCTGGGCTGTAGTCCCGGGAACCGGGAGCAGCCTCAACAGGCAGACAAAACGGATAAATCATTACCTCGATTCCACTGTATTCCCCGCACGACGGCAACGGCAGCGCCGCGGACCTGGACCTGGACCTGGACACAGACCCGGACTCGGATGTGGACCCGGACTCGGACGGATACGGGCTGGGGCACAGACTCAGATGTGGAAGGGCACCGTCGTCACCACGATCTTCGGCAGGGGCCGCAGCGCACGCCGCAGCCGCCCGCCGAGCGGGCTGTGCAGCAGGCGGTGCCGCCAGTGGCGTACGACGATCTCCGGCAGGATCACCGTGATGGTCAGGTCCGGGCGCTGATGGTGCAGCGACTCGATGTAGCCGATGAGCGGAGCGACGGTCGCGCGGTACGGCGAGATGACGATCCGCAGCGGAAGGTGGTCGCCCCACAGGAGCCAGGCCTCGCGGAACCGTTCGGCGTCCTCGTCACCGGCGCTGACGTGCAGCGCGAGAACCGGCTGCTGCAGGGAGGCGGCATAGGCGAGCGCGCGCATGCTCGCCTGGTGCAGGGAGTCGAGCAGGACGACGGAGAGATGGCTGATCGACTCCGGTGAGTCCTCGGACTCCCGGTCCTCCTGCGCGGCCCCGGCCGCCGGCTCCGCCGTACCCGGTGGGCTGAGGGGCCGTACGGCGGGCAGCGAACTCCCGGAGCGCGGCGTGATCGTTCGGCTGGGGACCTCGATCGTCTGCGGGTGCAGCCGCAGCGCCTCGCCCACCCTGTCGTAGTGGCGGCGGATCCGCGTGGTCACCAGCAGGAACAGTGCCACGGTGACCAGCGCCAGCCAGGCGCCCTCCGTGAACTTGGTGATTCCGGCCGTGATGAAGACGACGGCGGACAGCAGCGCGCCGGTGGCGTTGAAGCACAGACTCTTGCGCCAGTGCCGGCTGCGGGCGCGCCACCAGTGCACGACCATGCCGCTCTGGGAGAGCGTGAAGGCGAGGAAGACCCCGACGGCGTACAGCGGAATCAGCGAATCGGTCTTGCCGTCGAAGGCCACATAGACCACCGCGGCGGCCACGGAGAGCAGGATGACTCCGTTGCTGAAGGCCAGCCGGTCGCCGAGCCGCAGGAAGACCCGGGGCGCGTGATGGTCGCGCGCGAGGAGGAAAAGCACCCGGGGGAAGTCGTTGTACGCGGTGTTCGCGGCGAGAAGGAGCACCAGCGCGGTCGCCACCTGGGTGAAGACGTACATGCCGCCGGACCCGAAACTGCGGTGGGCCAGCTGAGAGAGCACGGTCTCCCCGGACTCCGGAACGACGCCCTCCAGATGGACCATGGCGACCGTCCCGGCGAAGAGGGCGACCAGCAGGCCGATCATCCAGGAGAGCGTGGTGCGTGCGTTGCGCCAGGGGACCGGCTGGAAGGCCGGTACGGCGTTGGAGATCGCCTCGATACCGGTCATGGCCGTCGAACCCGATGCGAAGGCCCGCATCACGAGCAGCAGGCCGACCCCCTCGACCGCGTGCTGCGGGGGCGTGGGCACCGGGGCGAAACCCCGGCCTGCCGCGTGGTAGAGACCGAATGCGACCAGCGCGGCGATGGCGATGATGAAGGCGTACGTCGGCGCCGCGAAGAGGGCACCCGCCTGCCGGACACCGCGCAGGTTCCCGGCGAGCAGCAGGGCGACGACCAGGACACCGATCGGTACGGCATCGCCCGCGAGCCCCGGCAGCGCCGAGGTCACAGCGGCCACACCGGACGAGATGGAGACGGCGACGGTGAGGATGTAGTCGGTCATCAGACCGGCCGCCGCCACCAGTCCGGGCAGCCGGCCGAGATTGTCCGTGGCGACGATGTACGAACCGCCGCCCTGCGGATACGCGCGGATCGTCTGGCGGTACGAGACTCCGACGGCCAGCATCAGGAAGACGATCGCCAGCGCCACCGGAACCGAGTACCGGAGCCCCGGCGCGCCGGCCAGCACCAGCACCGCCAGCAGCGCCTCCGGGCCGTACGCCACCGACGACAGCGCGTCCGCCGACAGCACCGGCAGCGCCACCAGCTTGCGCATCCGCTCGCGCGCGACCGCCGAACTCCGAAGCGGCGCACCCAGCACCGCGCGCCGGATCCGGGCGCGTGTCCTGCCCGTATCGCCGGCCCCCTCCCAGCCGACCTCGACCTCGCGGGCGCCCGAACCGGCCGGCCGGCCGACAAGGGGAGCCACCGGCACGAAGCGGCCGAAGCGGGCCGGTACGATCTGCGCGGGCTCCGGGAAACTGCCCACATCGGGATCGACGGGCAGAGCATGGCGCCAGGCCGCGGGCTCCGCGGACACCCGCCCCCACTCGTGCCCGACCAGCCGCAGCAGGGTCGACTGTTCCTCGCTGAGCTCGGGGACCGACACCAGTGAACTCGACGGGCTGTCCTGTTCCCGGCGGTCCGGCCGGGGCCCCCGGCGCCGCGCTCCGCTCACAGTGGCCCGCCCCCACCGCCCGCCGGGCAGGAACGCATCCGCCCAGCCCGGTCCGTGCCGCACCCGCCGATGCGCCCGGGGGCGGCGTACGCGGGCGGCCCGGGGGAGCGGACCGGCTGCGGGGCTGCGGCGGAGGGGGCCGAGGGCAGTGCGGCGGTGGTGATGGTCATCGGTTTGTCGCTCACCGCGATCAGATAGAACCGGGCGCCGTTGCGGGGCAGCCTGCGGAAACCGCCCGGCGGGCTGACGACATACGAGGCGGAGGCGTGCGGGGCGATGGTGGCCGGGCCCGAGCGGATGGTCCACCAGCCGGACGCCCCCTGACCGGTACGGCTGGCGAAGTGCGGCGAGATCGCTCGCCCCGTCGTGTTCACCGCCTGCACGAGCACCGATGTGATGCCCCGGTGGGGCCGGTCGGTGAGCCGCGGTGTCACGCTCATACGCAGCGGCGGAGAGCTCGCCGCTGCCACCGTCAGGCAGAGCATGGACGGTACGACCAGCACGGTGGCCACCACGGCCTTGGCCCGGAGCGAGCACACGCGCGGGATTCGCGGCTGCCAGGCGGTCGCGAGCGCGGAGGCCGGGACGGTGGCGGCGGCCGCCAGCCACAGCGGGGTCATCAGCAGGAAGTAGCCGTCCTGGGAACGCGTGGCGAGGTAGAAGGACAGCCAGGGCAGCACGGTGAGGGCGGGACCCAGCCGCCGTACGAAGAGCAGGGTGGCGCCGAGCAGCCCCAGGAGCAGCAGCAGACTCGCGTAGGAGTAGAAGTCCAGGCGGCTGCTGCCGTCGGTGAAGTAGTAGGAGATGCCCATGGCGCCCTGGCCGTGCAGGATCGCGCCCTGCGTGATGGGCAGCAGCGATCCCTCCAGCCAGCCGTGGAAGTTGTCAACGGCGAAGTAGGCGTTCAGCACGGCCCAGGTGAGGACGGCCGTACCGGCGTAACGGGCGACCACACGGAGTGCCGCCCGCCCGCCCAGCTCGCCGCGGCGCACGGCGTGGATGCCGATCAGCAGGAACGGCAGGATGAACCACGCCAGTTGCTGTCCGGCGCAGGCCGCGCCGAGGCAGATCGCCCGGAACACTCCGTACCGTCCCAGGCGTCCGCCCGCGCCGGTGTCGGGCCAGCGGACGACGACCGGGACGAGGAAGGCCAGCGCCACGACGGCCGGATAGCCCGAGCTCGCATAGCCGGGCAGCAGGCCGAAGCCCAGGCAGACAGCGGTGACCGCCGGACGCCACGGCGCGGGGAGCAGGGCCCAGAGGGTGACTGTGCCGACGAGCAGCGCCGCCGTGGTCACCAGGGTCGCCGCGGCCGTGGAGTGCACCACGGCGTGGACGGGAGCGGCGATCAGCGCGGTCAGTGGCGGATAGGCGTAGGTGTAGTCGGCGCCGCCCGACATGGTTTTGGTGACCCCGACCTTCGGCGTGCCGAAGAGCCACGGCCATGGCTGGCCGTAGACCGGCCGGCCGTGCAGGATCGCGTTCGCGGCCTGAGCGGTCAGCACACCCTCGTCCGAACCGGCGTGATTCAGCCAGTAGTGGCAGAGCACCAGGGCGATCGCGAGACCCAGTACCGCCAGGTCCACCTTCGTCAGGGCACGGCGCCCGCGTACGGCGAGGGCGAGGACGCCGCACGTCAGGATCCCCGCGTAACAGACCGTCACGATCGCCGCGACGACGGGGTGTGAGGTGGTGGCCTGGGTCCAGAGGGTGCGGGTGCCGATGAACAGGCTGGTGATCGCGACGACGGTCAGCCCGCGGTGCCACTGCGGGGGCGCCGCGTCCGGCAGCCGTTGCGCCCGCGGCACCCGGACAGGACGGCCCACCGGCCGGCGCGTTCCGGTGGCCGGGCCGGGCGTGGGCAGGCCGTCGTCCATGGCAGTTTCCTTCATGGTGAACCCGGACCGGAAAGCAGCGGCAGTTGTCGCGCGGACGTGGGTACCTCGTCGGCGTCCGCCGCGTGGCCTTGTCGTTCGAAGGCTAGGACGGGAGCCGGCGCCACGAGCTGTGACGTCTGGTGGCCGGCACTGATTCCGGGACGCAAAAGGCCAGGTGGGAGGGGGGAAAGCCGTCCAGCACCGCATTGCGCCGAACGGCTGTCCTCGGGTGCCAGGACCCGAACTGCCCAGTTGTTATGACTGCTTGATAAGCCTATTGTTATTATTTCGACCTGCATGACGTGGACCGGCAGGACGTGGACCGGCAGGAGCCGGAACGACAACGGGGGTGATGGCGTGACCGGGACCATGGGGGACAGCGCGGAACCGGCGGACGCCGCCGCGGCGGCGGCGTCCATACGGCTGGCGGTGGCCCGGATCGCCCGCCGGCTCCGGCAGGCCCACCGGGTCGGCGACGTGACGCTCTCCGAGGCGTCCGTGCTCTCCCGGCTGAGCCGGGACGGAGCGGATTCCCCCGGATCGCTCGCCGAGCTGGAGCGGGTGCGCCCGCAGGCGATGGCATCGACGCTGGGGGCACTGGAGGAGCGCGGACTGGTGAGCCGCGAGCCGGACAGCCGTGACGGACGGCGCGCGGTGATAGCGGTGACCGACGCCGGCCGCAAGGTGCTGATCGATCGCAGGTCGGAGTCCGTCCAGCGGCTCACCGATGTCCTCGACGGGGAGTTCACGCCCGCCGAGCGGCAGCGGCTGCTCGCGGTCGTGCCGCTCCTCGACCGGCTCGCGGAGCGGCTGTAATGCCCGCGAGCCGGAGCGGCAGCCCGAGCCGCAGCCGGAGCGCCGAGGCGGCAGGGGAGCGCTACAAATGGATCGCGCTCTCCAACACCACGCTCGGCGTACTGATCGCGACCATGGACGCCTCGATCGTGATCATCTCGCTGCCCGCCATCTTCCGGGGCATCGGGCTCGACCCGCTCGCCCCGGGGAACATCGGCTATCTGCTCTGGATGATCCTCGGCTATCTGCTGGTCTCCGCGGTGCTGGTGGTCGCGCTCGGCAGGCTCGGCGACATGTTCGGCCGGGTCCGGATGTACAACATGGGCTTCGCGATCTTCGCGTGCGCCTCGCTCGCCCTCTCGCTCGATCCGCTGAAGGGCGGCCCCGGCGCCCTGTGGCTGATCGGATTCCGTGTCGTGCAGGCGGTCGGCGGCTCGATGCTGACCGCGAACTCGGCAGCCATCCTCACCGACGCGTTCCCCGCCCGGCAGCGCGGCATGGCCCTGGGTGTCAACCAGATCACCGCCCTGGCCGGGCAGTTCCTCGGCCTGCTGGCGGGCGGCCTGCTGGCCACCATCGACTGGCGCGCGGTGTTCTGGGTCAGCGTGCCCATCGGGGTGTTCGGCACGATCTGGTCGTACCGCAGCCTGCGTGAGACCGGCGCCCGCACGGCGGGCCGCATCGACTGGGCAGGCAACCTCACCTTCACGGGCGGCGCCGGCCTGCTGCTCGCCGCCATCACCTACGGAATCCAGCCCTACGGCGGCCATCCGACCGGCTGGACCAACCCCATGGTGCTGGGCGGGCTCGGCGCCGGAGTGCTGCTGCTCGTGGCCTTCTGCCTCATCGAGACCCGGGTCGCCGAACCGATGTTCCGGCTCGGCCTGTTCCGGGTGCGTGCCTTCGCCGCCGGGAACCTCGCCGCCCTGCTCACCGCCATCGCCCGTGGCGGGCTCCAGTTCATGCTGATCATCTGGCTGCAGGGCATCTGGCTTCCGCTGCACGGATACGAATTCGAAAGCACCCCGCTCTGGGCAGGCATCTTCATGCTGCCGCTGACCGTCGGATTCCTCATCGCGGGGCCGCTCTCCGGCTTCCTCTCCGACCGCTACGGCGCCCGGCTGTTCTCGACCACCGGACTCCTTCTCGTGGCCGGCGGATTCGTCGGCCTGCTGTTCCTGCCGGTGAACTTCTCGTACCCCGGATTCGCCGCTCTGCTGTTGCTCAGCGGCCTCGGCCAGGGGATGTTCTCCGCCCCGAACACCTCGGCGATCATGGGCAGTGTGCCGCCGGAGCAGCGCGGAGTCGCGTCGGGGATGCGCTCCACCTTCCAGAACTCGGGCACCGCCCTGTCGATCGGCCTCTCGTTCTCCCTGATGATCTCCGGCCTCGCGGGGACACTGCCGCACGCGCTGAGCAGCGGTCTGCAGGGGCAGGGTGTCCCCGCGGGGACGGCACAGCAGGTGGCCGGACTGCCACCGGTGAGCACGCTGTTCGCCACCTTCCTCGGCAAGAACCCGATCAGCCACCTCCTTGAACCCAGCGGGGTGCTGGACAAGCTGCCCACGCACAACGTCATGGCGCTGACCGGCAAGGAGTTCTTCCCCGAACTCGTCTCCGGCCCGTTCCACCACGGGCTCGTCACCGTCTTCGGCGTCGCCACCGTGATGGCGCTGGTGGCCGCGCTCGCCTCGCTGCTGCGCGGCCGTCACTACAAGGCCGGACCGGGTGGCCGGCCCGCAGGCGCCGGGAGCCCGGCCGGCTCCGGCGCGCCCGACCACACCGTGCGCACCTCCGGCGGAGCCCCTGAGGCCCCGAAGCATGAATCCCCCGGGTCCCCGGAACCCGGCAACACCGCGAAAGGTAAAGAGACATGACGAACAGCGCACTCCTGGTGATGGATGTCCAGCAGGGCATCGTCGAGCGGCTCGGCCAGGACCCCGGGTATCTGCCACGGCTGGGCCGGGCGATCGATGCCGCGCGTGCGGCAGACATGCCGGTGATCTACGTGGTCATCGGATTCCGTACCGGACATCCCGAAATCAGCCCGCGCAACAAGACGTTCAGCGCGCTCGCGGGCGCGGGCGGTCCCGCCTTCGCCGAGGGTGATCCCGCCGCCCGGATCCACCCCGGTGCGGCGCCCCGGGACGGCGACGTCGTGGTCACCAAGAAGCGGGTCAGCGCTTTCGCCGGGAGCGACCTCGACTTGGTGCTCAGGGCCCGCGGGACGGACAGCCTCGTCCTCACGGGGATCGCCACCAGCGGCGTCGTGCTCTCGACCCTGAGGCAGGCCGCGGACCTGGACTTCGGTCTGACCGTGCTGGAGGACTGCTGCCTCGACGGAGATCCGGAGGTGCACCGGGTACTGACCGAAAAGGTGTTCCCCCGTCAGGCGGACGTGGTCGGCACGGACAAGTGGGTCGCGGACCTCGGTCAGTGAGCCGCCCCCGGCGCGACAGCGGCTGAAGAGGTGGTTCGGCAGCCGGAACCCGCCTCCTCAGCCGCTGTCGCGCCGGGTGTCCGACGACGGCCATCCGCGCCGCTGCTCCGCGGGCGCGAGCTGGTCGACCACGTCGGCCAGTTCCTCGCAGGCCCGCTCGATCCGGCGGCGGACGTTGTTGTGCTCGGTGACGATCGCGGCGAGCAGCAGGCCGGTCAGCGCCACTGACCCGTTGAGCGCGGTGAGGTCGATCATCGCTTCGAACAGCGTGAGGCCGGTGAAGGACCCCGCGCGCCCGGTGGCCGCGACGACCGCCAGCACGGCCACCAGGAGCGCACAGGGCGCGCTGCCCGCCAGCTCGAAACGGAGTGCCGCCCAGATCAGCAGCGGGAAGACCAGGAAGAGCAGGGCGTAGTGGCTCCCGGTCGCCACCGGGACCACCACGGCGGCGGTCACCACCAGCGCACCGCCCTCCACCCATCGGTCCGTACGCCGGGGCATCCGGGCCCGCCGCAGGAGCAGCAGCATCGGGGTCACCATCAGCACACCCATCGCGTCCCCGGCCCACCACGCGAACCAGACCGGCCAGAAACCGCTCTTGGGGAGTTTGTCGTCAAGGAGCAGCATGGTGCTGCCCATGGTCGCGCTGATGAGCATGGAGCCGAGCGCCCCGAGGAAGATCAGGGCGATGCCGTCCCGCAGCCGGGACAGGTCCATCCGGAAGTCCGCCCGGCGGAGCATCAGCAGGGCGCACACGGGGGCGAGCGTGTTGCCCGCGATGATGCCGATGTCGGCGAGGTCGATCGAGGGGCCGGTGGACGCGACGGCGAGCAGGGCACCGACCGCGATGCCGGGCCAGACCCGCAGGCCCCAGTAGAGCAGGCAGCCCAGCGCGACGCCCGTCGGCGGCCACAGCGGTGTGACCACCGCGCCGTGGACGGTCACCTGCCGCAGCAGTCCGATCCGGCCGGACACGTAGTACGCGATGGCGACACCGAGAATCCGCAGGGCGGTTACCGTCGCGCCTCTGGCTGTCTCACTGCGGATCACGGCGCCTATCAGACACCGTGTCCCGAGCCCCGGCCGGGCAAGACACGCCTGGCCCGGCTGTCACGCGGTCCTGCCGGGTCCGCTGTCGTGGCACAGCACGAGCACGGCGGCGTCGTCCTGGTGTCCCGTGAGCGCGGCGGCCTTGATGATCTCGTCAGCCAGTACGTCGGCGTCGGCACCCGCATGGGCGCCCGCCCGGTGCATGACGGCCTCAAGGCCCTTCTCGATGGGGAAGGACGGTCCCTCGATCACCCCGTCGGTGATCAGTACGAACGCACCCACCTCGGTCAGCCGCCGCCGGGTGACCGGATAGTGCTCCTTCTCCTGGACGCCCAGCGGCAGGCCCCCTTCGTCATCGATGATGCCCGTCCGCCCGTCCGCCGAGGCCCAGACCGCCGGGACATGTCCGGCGCGGGCACTGTCGATCTCCCAGGTGACGGGGTCGAAGCGCAGGAAAGTGCAGGTCGCGAAGAGCGTGGAGTTCACCGAGAGCAGCAGGTCGTTGGTCCGGCCGATGATCTCGCCGGGGTCTGCCGCGGTCCTGGCGATGGCCCGCATTCCGATCCGGATCTGGCCCATGAAGGCGGCTGCCTCGACGTCGTGTCCCTGTACGTCGCCGATGGCGAACCCGAGCGAACCGTCCGGGAGCGGAAACCCGTCGTACCAGTCGCCCCCGATGTCCAGCCCGCTGCGGGCAGGGGTGTAGCGGGCCGTGGTACGGAGGCCGGGCAGGCCGGGGAGGCTGGCCGGGAGCATCTCGCGCTGCAGTGCCTCGGCCAGTTCGACCCGCGCCTGATGGAGCTCCACTTCCCGCCGGGCCCGGGCAGTGAGCTGGTGGAGCGTGGTGAGGAGCTCGTCGGCGCTTGCGGAACGAGGAGGACGACGCCGGTTCATGAGCGGCTCCGCGGTGCGTTTGTTCCCGGACCGCGACCGGGGCCCGTGGTCGCGGATCAGGCCGTGTACCGGCCCGTCGGGCCTCTCCTCTCCGACGGTCACGGTTCGTGGGTCCGGAGACCGTTATCTGCATTTTATTTCCGAAGCCGGGATCCCGCAGCCTCCGGCGGCGGAGCGTAGCTGCCGATCAGGTCCATGCCAATGATGAGGGCTTACCCGGGCACGTCGTGGAGCGCGACGCGACGGTGCGTGAATTTCTTCTGTACTGATCTTCATTCGCACTTTCGAGTGCCCGGAGGCGGGGGCGAGTGGGACATTGATCGTCATATCGAACGCAATGAAACGGCCGGATGTGTGCCAGGAGGGGCTCAACGGATGAGCCGACGGGGTCACCGCGCGTTCGGCCGTGTAGCGTCTCACCCAGCTGTCGTGGTTCCGAAGTACCTCTCGCCCGTGCGTACATGCACGGGCGGGTCTGCTGTTCGGCGTCTCCGAGGACCAGGGCGATCACCTCACGGCTCCCGCGAAGTGCGGGAGCCGACTTCGAGTCCCCTTGGAGGGCAATCATGGCCAGTGGCACCGTTAAGTGGTTCAACGCGGAAAAGGGTTTCGGCTTCATTGAGCAGGATGGTGGGGGCCCGGACGTCTTCGCCCACTACTCCAACATCAACGCTCAGGGCTTCCGCGAGCTGCAGGAGGGCCAGAAGGTGAACTTCGACATCACGCAGGGCCAGAAGGGCCCGCAGGCGGAGAACATCGTCCCCGCCTGATCCGGCGGTGTGCCCGCCTCCGGCCTGTGCCGGAGGCGGGCACTGTCGTTTCCGGATCTTCACGGTGTGTTCGCCCTTGACGGGGCCGTCACACCGGGGCGTGCGCCGGTGCGCACTGGGCCGTACGGGCGTGTTCCGAAGGCGCGCTCCCCTGTTTGTGTGGATGATCTCCTGGGCAGCGAATGAACCCCGGCTGTCCCGGAGCCGCCGCACGCAGGAGGAATCTGATGAGCAGCGCCGGAGGCCCCGCCATCGGCACCATCACCACCGAGGTGCCAGCGCGGCTCGACCGGCTGCCCTGGTCCCGCTGGCACTGGATGATCGTGATCGGGCTCGGAACGGTCTGGATCCTCGACGGTCTCGAAGTCACCGTGGTGGGCAACATCGCCAGCCGGCTCTCGGAGAGCGGCAGCGGACTGTCCATCAGCGACTCCCAGGTCACCGGGCTCGGAGCCGCACTCTATGTGGCGGGTGCCTGCTCGGGTGCGCTGGTCTTCGGCTGGCTCACCGACCGCTTCGGCCGCAAGAAGCTCTTCCTCATCACCCTCGCCGTCTATCTGGCGGCGACCGCGATGACCGCGCTCTCCTTCTCGGCCTGGTGGTTCTTCCTCTTCCGGTTCCTCACCGGCTTCGGCATCGGCGGCGAGTACGCCGCCATCAACTCGGCCATCGACGAACTGATTCCCAGCAAGTACCGCGGCCGGGTCGACCTGATCATCAACGGCAGCTACTGGCTCGGCGCGATGGCCGGCGCCCTGCTCTCGGTGCTGGCCCTCGACACCGGCATCTTCCCCGAGAACATCGGCTGGCGCCTCACGTTCGCGCTCGGCGTCGTACTCGGTCTGGTGATCCTCCTGGTGCGCAGGCACGTACCGGAGAGTCCGCGCTGGATGTTCATCCACGGACAGTCCGACGGCGCGAACGCGATCGTCGACGGCGTCGAGAAGGAGATCGAGAAGGAGACGGGCGCGCCACTGCCGGAAGCGGGCCGGGCCATCACCATCGAGCAGCGCAGAAGCGTCAGTTTCGTCGAGATCGGCCGGACGCTCTTCCGCGCCTACCCCAAGCGGGCGACGCTCGGCTTCTCGCTCTTCATCGGCCAGGCATTCCTGTACAACGCCATCACCTTCGGGTTCAGCTCCATCCTGGTGAAGTTCTTCGGCGTCTCCAGCGGTACGACGGGGTACTTCTTCGCGGTCATCGCGTTCGGGAACTTCCTCGGCCCGCTGCTGCTCGGCAGGCTCTTCGACACCATCGGGCGCAAGAAGATGATCTCGGGTACGTACATCCTCTCGGGGCTGCTGCTGTTCGTGACCGCCTGGCTCTTCGACCAGGGGTGGCTCAACGCGGCGACGATGACGGTGTGCTGGTGCGTGGTGCTGTTCTTCGCGTCGGCCGGGGCCAGTTCGGCCTACCTGACAGTGAGCGAGATCTTCCCGATGGAGACCCGGGCTCTGGCGATCGCCCTGTTCTACGCGCTCGGCACGGCGGCAGGCGGTATTTCCGGGCCGCTCGTCTTCTCCGGTCTCACATCGAGCGGTGTGGTCTCGGACGCCGTCATCGCGTTCTGCATCGGTGCCGCGCTGATGGTCGCCGCCGGGGTGGTGGCCCTGTTCTTCGCGGTGGACGCGGAGGGCAGGTCACTGGAGGACATCGCGCGCCCGCTCTCCCAACAGGGCCCGGCCACAAGCGGACCGGCCGCGCCGTCGGGCGCCCCCGCCGTATGAACGCGAGGAAGGCACCGGACATGAGCGACGACGAACCTCTGGAAAAGTACCGCGGCAAGCGGGACTTCGGGACGACGTCGGAGCCTCGCGGCGGGACGCCGGGGCAGGGTGACGCACCCTGCTTCGTGGTGCAGATCCACGACGCGCGCCGGATGCACTTCGACTTCAGGCTCGAAGTGGACGGCGTACTCAAGTCCTGGGCCGTGCCGAAGGGGCCGTCCGCCGAGCCGAAGGACAAGCGGCTCGCCGTACCCACCGAGGACCACCCGCTGGAGTACCGGGAGTTCGAGGGGGTCATCCCGAAGGGCGAGTACGGCGGCGGCACCGTCATCGTCTGGGACGAGGGCACCTACCGGCCGCTCAGCCACGACCGCCGGGGCCGCACCGTTCCGTTCGCGGAGTCCATCGAGCGCGGGCACGCGACCTTCTGGCTGGACGGGACCAAGCTGCACGGCGAGTACGCGCTGACGCGTTTCCACGGAGGCGGTGACAGCACCGACCCCGAGGCCTGGCTGCTCATCAAGGCGAGGGAGAAGACCGGCACGGCGCGGGACAGGACCGGCGGGCGGCCCCGGACGGCGGCCCCGGAGAGCCACGGCCCGACGGATCCCCGCCGGGCGCGCTCGGTCCGTACCGGACGAACGCTCCAGCAGGTCGCCGAGAGCGCGGAGGACGACGACAGCGGGAAGCCCTGAGCGCAAGCCCCGTACGGGGTGCACTGAAGGCCTTGGACCGGGCCGGGGCCACGGGCCCGCTGCCGTCGTCGGCGTATCGCGCGGTCAGTGCGGAAGGCTGCCGGGAGCAGTGGCCCAGGTGGTGTCGGGGCGGTCCGACAGCCGGTAGGCCAGGCTTCCGCCCGAGGTGACGAGATGCGCGTCCGTCCAGGAACGGTCACTGCCACGGCCGTTGACCGAGAGCCCGCTGACATACGGATGAGACGCGTCCGCCGCCGGCGCGTCGAGGGTGATGTCGCCCCGGCCCGCACGGCTGACGACCGCCTTCGGGAACAGCGGTGCGCCCACCAGCATCACGGCGCTGCCCGGCGTCTGCGGATACAGACCCAGCGCGGAGAACACGTACCAGGCGGACATGGTGCCCAGGTCGTCGTTGCCCGGAAGTCCGGCCGGACCCGTGCCGTACACGGTGTCGAGGATCTGCCGGACGGTGGCCTGCGTCTTCCAGGGCTGTCCGAGCGCGTTGTAGAGCCACGGGGCGTGGATGCCGGGCTCGTTGGTCGGGTCGTAGCGCAGTGCGTCGCCGCCCTTGACCGACCATGCGCCGTCCGCCGTGTGGAAGAAGCCGTCGAGCCGCTCGGCCGCGGCCGGCCGGCCGCCCATCGCGGCGGCCAGTCCCTGGACGTCCTGCGGCACCATCCAGCTGTAGGTCGCACTGGTGCCCTGGGCGAACCCGAGGTCGCTGCCCGCGCTGAACGGCGTCACCCATGAACCGTCCGCGTTGCGTGCCTGGATGTAGCCGGCGTCCGCGGTGGCCTGCGGGTTGAAGACGTTGCGCCACCACGCACCGCGTGCGGTGAACCGGGCGGCCTCGTCCGTCCGGCCGAGCAGCTTCGCCCACTTCGCCAGTGCCGAGTCCGCGACCGCGTCCTCCAGCGTCTCGGCGGCGCCGCCCCAGCAGTGGCAGACGTCCTGGGGCGCGTAGTGCGAGACCAGATACTGGGCGAGGTTGGGGCGCTGGCCCGTGCACTGTCCGGGGCACCCGGCGTCCGACAGGTCGTCCGGCCGGGGAACGGTGGCCTGGCGCACCAGGGAGTCGAAGGCGCCCCGGTAGTCGAAGTTCCGTACGCCCATGGCGTAGAAGGTCGCCAGGGTCGCCGCGGTCGGGTCGCCGGTCATCACATGGGTGGCCCCGCTGATGTGCACCCAGCGGTCCCACACACCGTCGTTCTGCCGGGAGAAGTTGTACAGCGACTGCGCGAAGTCACCGGCCACCTCGGGTTTGAGGACGGCGAGCAGCTGTATCTGCGCGCGGTACTGGTCCCAGCCGGAGAAGTTGCTGTACTGCGCCCGCTGCCCCCGTTCGATCCGGTGCGGGGCGCCGTCCATGCCGGGGTAGCGGCCGTCGGTGTCGCTGATCAGGTTCGGCTGCATCAGCGAGTGGTAGAGCGCCGTGTAGAACGTGGTGCGCTGCGCGGTGCTGCCGCCGCCGGTCCGTACCGCACGCAGCTCGCGGTCCCAGGCGCGGCTGGTGCTCCGCGCTACGTCCGCGACGCTCGCACGGGGCGCGATCTCCTCGCGCAGGTTGGTCTCGGCGCCCCCGAGGCTGACGTACGAGATCCCGAGACGCATCCTGACATCGTTGTCGGACGAGGTGTCGAAGCCGACCCAGCCGCCCGAACCGCGGCCCGCGCGGTCCGCTCCCGTCGCGTAGCCCTCGCCGCCCGAACCGGAGACGGACCCCGGCGAGAGCGTCCCGTCCCGCCAGGTCCCGTGTGTGGAGAAGGCCCGGTCGAAGGAGGCGCTGAAGTACAGCTTGTAATAGCTCTTGCGGTTGTTGGTGCCGCCGTTGGCGCGGCGGCCGCAGAAGGCGCCGGTGAGCACCCAGCCGGTCACCTTGCGGTGGGCGGTGTCGATGTCGACGTGGGCGTCCTCGCTGCCGTTGAGCGAGTTGGAGACGCGGAAGAGCAGACTGGCGGGTTTCCCTGCCGGGAAGGCGAAGTCGGCCACGCCGGCCCGCGGGCTGACGGCGAGGTCCGCCGACGCGCCGGAGTCGAGCCCCACCCGGTAGCGGCCGGGAGTGGCGCTCTCGTTCTCGTGCTTGAAGCCGGAGGCGTAGACCGCGTCCTTCGTGTCGGCCGAGGGGGAGGACGTGACGTCACCGACGAACGGCATGATCGGTACGTCGCCCGCGGCGCCCGGAGCGCAGCCGGCGCCGTTGACATGGGTGAGGCTCAGCCCCCGCATCCGCGTCGTGTTGTAGTCGTAGCCGTTGGCGGCCGCGGTGTCGGTCTGGTCGCCCTTGGTGCTGGTCGGGGACCAGCCGATCATTCCGTACGGGGCGGTGGCTCCGGGATAGGTGTTGCCGCCGTTGGCCGAGCCGATCAGCGGGTCGACGTAGGCGGTCGGCCGCTGCACCATCGGCGCGGCCCCGGCCGGCGGCGCGAGCAGGGCGGCTGCCAGGGCGGTTGCGACTCCCACGGCTGCGGCCGACGCGCGGGTCCGGCGGGAGGGGGGCGGTCTGAAAAGCATCGAACGGGCCTTCCTTCGGGGGTGGGTGGACGGTGCCCGTGCGCCGGCCGGTCCTCCTGCCGCCACGCGGGGGCGCCGCGATCATAGGTCGCCCGAGCGGTACGGGACATGACACGGACGGCCCGTTCGGTGAACGGCGGGTGAAGGGGCCCGGACGGGTTGTGCGCCGCGGTGCGTGTCGAACACTCTGCCGGGACCGGAGACCCGCGAAGGTGGAGGGCAGGGAGACAGGCAAGACCGTTCCGGCACGGCCGGCCGGCGCGGTCCCACTCGTACGGCCGAGGAGCAGCGGATGAAGACCGCAGAGGTGCTGGCAGACGCGTTCGACCGTATCCAGGAGTCCGTGCACGAGGCCGTCGACGGCCTCCCGGCCGAGGATCTCGGCGTGCAGCTGGACAGCGGGGCGAACTCGATCGCCTGGCTGGTCTGGCATCTGGCCCGGGTGCAGGACGACCATGTGGCCGACGCGGCCGGTCTTGAGCAGGTGTGGCTGGCGCAGGACTGGGCCGCCCGCTTCGGGCTGCCCTTCGCCGACACCGAGACCGGTTACGGCCAGAGCGCCGGGCAGGTCGCCCAGGTGCGGGCCGACGCCGCCCTGCTGACCGGGTACTACGACGCGGTCCACGAGCAGACCGTGGGCTTCGTCAGGGGACTCGACGACGCCGCACTCGACCGGGTGGTGGACGAGGCGTGGTCGCCGCCGGTCACGCTCGGGGTCCGGCTCATCAGCGTCATCGGCGACGACCTGCAGCACGTGGGCCAGGCCGCCTTCGTCAGGGGAGCCCTGGAACGCCGGTAACGCGGCCCGGCAGCCCCCTGCGTCCGGGCCGTCCCGCTCCGGGAGCCCGGACGCACGGCCCGGACAGCGGCCCTGATGCGGGGCCCACCGCGAAAAGTTAAGCTTTGGGCACCTCAGCCCTCCTCCGGAGCGACCGTATGGCAGGACGAGATCTTCCCCTGATCGGGCCGGGCGAGCGGCTGGCCCTCAACCGCATGGGCAGTTTCGACTGGGACCTGCGCAGCGGGACGCTGGAGTTCGACGGGCCCGGTCTCGCGGTGTTCGATCTGCGCCCCGGCGAGTTCGACGGCCGCCCCGAGTCCCTGGGCATCCGCATCCCGCCCGAGGAGGGCAACAGGCTCGACGCGGCGCTGACGCAGGCCATCCGGACCGGCCGTTCCTCGTACGGGGTGTACTTCCAGCTGCGGCGCCGCAACGGGGTCCGGCAGTGGACCCACACCCGCGGCCGGATCCTGCGGGACGAACAGGAAACCCCGTACCGCGTCATCGGGATCGTGCGCAACGCGACGACCGAACTGACCGAATTCGTCACCGTCAGCCCCGTCGAAGCGGGCCGCCGACGGGTGACCGCCATGGTCCAGGGCACCACCGACGCGCTCTCCCGGGCGGTCACCGTCGACGATGTGACGGCAGTCCTGACCGGCGACAACGGGCTAGAACGCTTCGGAGCCGACGGGCTCGTCCTCGGCCTGGTCGCGGGCGGGGCACTGGAACTCGTCGCGATCTCCGGGGACACGATGCACGTCCTGGACGACCTGAGGCGCCACCGGCTCGACGACTCGCTGCCGCTGGCCGACGCGATCCTGTCCCAGCAGCCGCGGTTCGTCACCTCGCTGGCCGATCTCTCGGAGGAGTACCCCCGGCTGCGTCCGTACACCGAGGGGATGGGGCTCGACGCTGCGGCCTTCCTGCCGCTGATCGCGCAGGCCCGCTCCATCGGCTGTCTGGCGCTCTTCTACCGGGGGCGCAGCCGCTTCTCGTCGGAGGACCGCAACCTCTGCCTGGGCCTTGCGGGCATCGTCGCCCAGTCCCTGCAGCGCGCCGTTCTCTTCGACCAGGAAAGGGAGTTCGCCACCGGGCTCCAGTCCGCCATGCTGCCCCGGCGCATCCCCGAGTTCCCGTCCGCAGAGATCGCCGTGCGCTACCACTCGGCGTGGAGCGGCCGGGAGGTCGGCGGCGACTGGTACGACGTCGTCGCCCTGCCGCGCGGCAGGGTGGGCATCGTGGTCGGTGACGTCCAGGGCCACGACACACACGCGTCGGCCATCATGGGCCAGCTCCGTATCGCACTGCGCGCGTACGCGGGGGAGGGGCACGCCCCGGGCACCGTGCTGGCGCGCGCCTCCCGCTTCCTCGCCGAGTTGGACACCGACCGCTTCGCCACCTGCACCTACGCCCAGGTCGATCTGGCGTCGGGTGCGATCAGGGCGGTCCGCGCGGGGCATCTCGGACCACTGATCCGCCACACCGACGGGCGGGTCGGCTGGCCGAACGTACGCGGCGGCCTCCCGCTCGGCCTGGGCACGGAGTTCGGGCAGGAGGAGTACCCCGAGACCCGGCTCGACCTGGTGCCCGGTGAGACCCTCCTGCTCTGCACCGACGGCCTGGTCGAGGAGCCGGGTACCGACATCGGTGTCGGGATGGACGCGCTCGCCGACGCGGTGCGTCAGGGTCCCGAGGGGGCGGAGGCGCTCGCCGACGACGTGGCCACCCGGCTCTGGGAGCGCTGGGGCACCAGTGACGACGTCGCCCTGCTGGTACTGCGCAGGGCGCCCGACCCGGGGACCCCGCAGGCACCCCGTATCCACCAGTACATCCACCAGGCCGACCCGGAAGGGCTCGCCGAGGCCCGCGCCGTCCTGCGCGGCGCGCTGGAGGCCTGGGGGCTCGAAGAGCTCGTCGACGACGTGGAGCTCGCCGCGGGGGAACTCCTGGTGAACGTGCTGCTGCACACGGAGGGCGGCGCCGTCCTGACCCTCGAAGTGCTGCCCGAGCCGGTGCGGCGGATCCGGCTCTGGGTCAAGGACCGGTCCAGCGCCTGGCCGCGCCGCCGCACCCCGGGGGAAGCGGCGACCTCGGGGCGCGGCCTGATGATGATCGACGCGGTGTCGGCCCGCTGGGGTGTCGAACCGCGCGGGGACGGCAAGGCCGTCTGGTGCGAGTTCGAGCCGTCCGGCAACGGCACCTGAGTAAGTAACTTCCGTACTCGTCGGGGGTGTTGAGGGCGCGGATTACCGGATGAGGCTTTCGACCTCATCGGAGAAGAGCTGGTCCACGTCGAAGTCCATGCCGTCGAAGTGGCCCGCGACCTCCAGGCCGACCAGCCCGTGCAGCCGGGTCCAGGCCCGCAGCGCCCGGTGCTCCGCCGTTTCCGCCGGGTCCAGACCCTCGCAGGCGGACACCGTGGTCCGCATCATTCCGGCCGCGATGGTCCTGGTCTCCTCGGGCGCGCTGTATCCGGGGACCGGGGTCCCGTAGATCAGCAGATAGCGCTCCGGATGCTCCTTCGCCCAGCCGCGCCAGGCATGTGCCAGCCCGCGCAGCCGCGCTCCCCGCACGCTCTCCGTGACCCCTTCCGGAGTGGTCCGGCCGTTGGTTTCCTGTGCGGCGGCCCGGGTCAGTGCGGCGGCGAGGCCGGTGTACGCGTCGGCGATCAGCGCGGTCAGGAGTTCGTCGCGGCTGGCGAAGTAGCGGTAGAGCGCGGGGCCCGTCATGCCCATCGCCTTGGCGATCGCGTTCACCGAGATGCCGGCCGGCCCTGTCCTGGCCAGCTGCTCCAGGGCGATGTCCTTGGCCTCCCGCCTGGTCTGCTCCCGCAGACGTGCGCGCCGGTCGGGCGGCGTGGAGGGCGTGGTCTCTTCGCTCATACGGAGTCCTTTCGTGCCGCGCCTGTGGCAGTGAACCGCGCTTGACAATCAATCGTAACAGCTTCACTCTTCAGTTAGAGGTTATAACTAACAAGTGAAGTGATAACGAAAGGCAGTGGAGTGATGACGAACGCCGAGAACCCCAGCTTCCTCAGGAACGCCACGGTCACCGAGGTCGTCCTGCCGGGTGCCGTCGAGCCGGAGGGTCTGGAGGTGCGGACCCGGCCGGCGCCCGCCCCCGGGCCCGGTGAGGTGCTGCTGGAGATGGAGGCCACCGGCGTCTCGTTCGCCGAGCAGCAGATGCGCCGCGGCAAGTACTACGACCAGCCGGCGTACCCCTTCGTGCCGGGCTACGACGTGGTGGGCACCGTCGTGGAGGCGGGGCCGGGCGTGGACTCCGGTCTGGTGGGCAACCGGTTCGCCGCGCTGCTCAAGACCGGGGGCTGGGCGGACCGTCTGCTGGTCCGCGCCGCTGATCTGGTCCCGGTGCCCGCCGGTGTCGATCCGGCCGAGGCCGAGACCCTCGTCGTCAACGGGATCACCGCCTGGCAGATGCTGCACCGCGCCGCCCGGGTCCGCGCCGGGCAGACCGTCCTGGTGCACGGTGCGAACGGCGGGGTGGGCTCCACGCTCGTACAGCTGGCCCTGCTCGCCGGGGCGCAGGTCATCGGTACGGCTTCGCCCCGCCACCATGAGGCCCTGCGCGCCCGGGGTGTCGTCCCCGTCGACTACCGGGCGCCCGGTCTGGCGGACCGGCTGCGGGCCGCCGCCCCGCACGGCGTGGACGCCGTCTTCGACCATGTCGGCGGTGACGGCGTCGTCGACTCGTTCCGGCTGCTGGCGCCGGGCGGCACCCTCGTGTCGTACGGCACCGCGGCCACCCGGGACACGCCGGGATCCTCCAGGCTGCCGGTGCTCCAGCTGATCGGGCGGCTGGCCCTCTGGAATCTGCTGCCCAACCGCCGCCGTGCCACCTTCTACAACATCTGGGCGGGGAAGCGGCGCGCCGCGGAGTTCCGGGCGCGCACCCGGTCCGATCTGATCCAGGTACTGGATCTGCTCGCCGACGGCTCGCTCACCGCCCCGGTCGCAGCCCGCATCCCGCTGGACCGCGCGGCCGAAGCCCTGCGGCTGGCCGAGTCGGGAACGGTCGCGGGAAAGGTCGTCCTGACCCCGGTTCCGTAGCCGATGGGCCCGGGGGCCGCGGGAGCGGTACGCCCGCGATGGTCCGGGGCCGCGGATATCCGGCGGCCCCCGAACCCTCGCGGCTCCACCGTGCTACGGGACGTAGTTGAAGGTGTCCGGGTCTGGGCCGGTGCGCTCACCGCGATCCAGGCCGGTGATGGCGGCCATGTCGGCCTCGGTGAGCTCGAAGTCGAAGAGTGCGAAGTTCTCCTCGACGCGCGAGCGCGTGACGGACTTCGGGAACACGATGTCGTTCCGCTGAATGTGCCAGCGCAGGGTGACCTGGGCCGGGGTGCGGCCGAGCCGACGGGCGATCCCGGTGATCGTCGGGTCGTCCAGGACCTTGCCCTGGGCGATCGGCGACCACGCCTCGGTGGCGATCCGGTGCCCGGCGCCGAACGCGCGCACCTCGTCCTGCGCCAGATAGGGGTGGACCTCGATCTGGTTCACGGCCGGCACGATCTCGGTCTCCTGGAGGAGCCGCCGCAGATGGTGCGGCTGGAAGTTGGAGACCCCGATCGCCTTCGCGCGGCCCGAGCGGTAGATCTCCTCCATGGCCGTCCACGTCTCGACGAAATCGCCGACGCCGGGCAGCGGCCAGTGGATCAGGAACAGGTCCAGATAGTCGAAACGCAGCTCGCTGAGTGTCCGGTCGAAGGCCTTGAGCGCGTCGTCGTGGGCGTGGAAGCCGTTGTTCAGCTTGCTGGTGACGAAGACGTCCTCGCGGGCCAGACCGGAGTCGCGTACCGCCTGCCCGACCTCCTTCTCGTTGCCGTACATCTCGGCGGTGTCGATGTGCCGGTAACCGGTCTCCAGAGCGGCCAGCGTCGCCGCGACGGTGTCGGCCGGCTCGATCTGGAACACACCGAAGCCCAGCTGGGGGATCTGGACGCCGTTGTTCAGGCTGATGGTGGGAACCGCGTTCACAATCATTCCTTGCCTCGTCCGGATGATGCCTCGGTCAGGGGGCGGCCCGCGCCGCACCCTGGAACCAGGGTGCAACGGTGCGGGCCCCCTGTCGCATCGGCTGCCCGGCACAGCCGCCCCCATGCGGGGGCGGCGGCGAAGACAGGACGGTCATCGCCATTCCAAAAGAATGGAACACGTTCTACTGTGCCCCTCGATCCGACGCCGCACCGAGGAGGGGCCGTGCACCTCGAATACACCCCCGAACAACAGCAGTTGCGTACCGAGCTGCGCGCGTACTTCGCCGACCTGGTACCCGACAACGCCTACGCGCGGTACGCGGACCCGGCGGCGCAGAAGCGCTTCTACCGGGAGACCGTCCGCCGTCTGGGCGGTGACGGCTGGCTGGGTGTCGGCTGGCCGAAGGAGTACGGCGGACGCGGGCTCTCCCCGATGGAGCAGTTCATCTTCTTCGACGAGGCGGCGCAGGCCGGTGTGCCGCTGCCGCTGATGGCGCTCAACACGGTCGGCCCGACGATCATGCAGTTCGGCACCGATGAGCAGAAGTCGTACTTCCTGCCGAAGATCCTCAAGGGCGAGATCGACTTCGCGATCGGCTACAGCGAGCCCGACGCCGGCACCGACCTCGCCGCGCTGAAGACCCGCGCCGTGCGCGAGGGCGACGAGACCACCGGCCATTACACGGTGAACGGCCAGAAGATCTGGACGACCAACGGGGACACCGCCGACTGGGTGTGGCTCGCCGTCCGCACCGATCCGGCGGCCCCCGCGCACAAGGGCATCACCATGCTGCTGGTGCCGACGGACGACCCCGGCTACTCCTGCACCCTCATCAACACCCTGGCCTCCCACGACACCAGCGCCAGCTACTACGAGAACGTCAGGGTCCCCGCCTCCCGCCGGGTCGGTGAGGAGAACAAGGGCTGGCGGCTGATCACCAACCAGCTCAACCACGAGCGGGTCACCCTCGCAGCCCACGGCACCATGGCCATCCGGGCCCTGCACAACGTCCAGCGGTGGGCCGCGGAGACGGAGATTGACGGCGGGCGCCGGGTCATCGACCTCGGCTGGGTGCGCGGCCGGCTGGCCCGCACCCACACCCGGCTCGACGCGATGAAGCTGCTGAACTGGCAGATGGTCAACGCCGTACAGAACGGCACGCTCACCCCGCAGGACGCGTCCGCGGTCAAGGTGTACGGGTCGGAGGCCCGCAGGGACGCCTACGCCTGGCTGATGGAGGTCATCGGCGCGGCGGGCCCCCTCAAGGAGGGCTCGGCCGGCGCGGTGCTCCACGGCGAACTGGAGCGCGGCTACCGCTCGGCCGTCATCTTCACCTTCGGCGGCGGCAACAACGAGATCCAGCGGGAGATCATCTCCTGGATCGGGCTGGGGATGCCGCGGGTGCGGCGGTAGCCCCGCCGTTTCACCTGGGTACGGCGGCTGGTGGCGAAAAGGCGAAAGTGGCGGTGATGCTCGCCAATGGCGGCGAGGCCATCGCGGATCCGGCCGTACTGCGGGACAGGCAGAGGCGTTCGGCCCCGTCGCTTCGACACCGACGGCCTGGCGGCTGCTCGCCGACGTTGACGAATTCACCGCGCTCGCAGCCTTCCTGCTCGCCCAGCCGTGATCAGTTTTGCTGTGAACGACCCAGTTCGGACAGATCGGTGTAGAGGCGGTTCAGCGCGTACGCGCCCAGGCCGAGGCCCTGGTCGATTCGGCGTCGTGCGGCTGGGTTCCGGTAGTGGGGTTCCAGCAGCAGGAAGAAGTCCTCTGCGTGTTGTTCGTCGATTTCGGAGTGGAGGCCGTAGTGCATCAGGTCGGCTTGAGCGACCCAACCCCGGTTCACAGCCGCGTTGCCCGTGATGGCCGATACCGAGGCGAATGCGTACTCGATCGCGCCCATGCAGCCAATTCCTACCTGCGGATCCTCCCACGTACACACCGCACTGAGAACGCTGTTGTACGCGTGGACGGCCGGCATCATCGTCAGGCCGTTCAGCCGTACGGTGTCGCTGCCGATGCTGGCCAGAAATCCGCGGAAGGTCTCGTGATGGAATTCCTGAGGGCGGAATCCGCCGTGTTCTTCCACGACATTGCCCAGGATGCCGACGCGATCCGCGGGGTGCTCGATCCGGGACACCAGCGCAGCCATCGGACGGGCGAAGTAGGTGACGGCGAAACCTAGTTGCTCCTGGCTTGCGCGGAAGTTCTCCAACGACATGCTTCCGTCTACCAGCGTTCGGAAGTACGCATTGTTCAGGACACCGGTCTCGGCCACGATGCGCTTGGCGTGCGCTGTCACCAGCGGGGCCTTGGTTGTCCGCGGATGGGTGGTCACGGTCGGTTCTCCTGGCGTGTTGTTCGTGAGCGCGGCTCGATGCGGGACCGGCGGAGCCCCTCTGATCGCCGGTGCCGAGAGGAATCAGCACCCGACGGCGAGGGGCTCTGGACGAGAGGACCCTGTCCAGTTCTGCCGGCTCAGGAACGCAGGGGCCCCAGGAGGCGGTGGCCTCGGTCGTTCGGATCAGTACTGCTGTGGAACACGCGAATGGCCGCTCTCAGCTCGTCAGTTGAGATGGAGCCGGAGCTGTCGGTGTCGATGTCGGCGAACGACACGTCGATGTCTTCGTCGCTCAGCGCGAAAGAGGACTGAAACAGGCGCTTGAACTCGGACTTGTCGAGTTCGCCGTCTCCGTCGACGTCGGCGGTGGCCACGAAGACCTTGGCGGACGGCGTGACAATCCGCGCGTAATCATCCGGCCTGTCCTCCAGGCTGACAAATCCGGCCAGGAATTCTTCGCGTGATACGACGCCGTCCCCGTCTGTGTCCATAGGGACAAACAGTCTCTTCCAGTACTCCAGCAGGGATTTCTGCAGCGCGCTGGCGGGGGCGGTTCCTGGCGTGAGTTTGAATTCCTGCGTCGTGCGGCCCACCCAGGCGTACACGTCGGTTTCGCCGACCCACCCGTCGCGCTCGTGATGGAACACGTTGTAGTAGTGCTGGGCCTTGCTGTGGATAATGGATTCTTCCGCCATGCGAAGACCTCTAATTTCCTTGTGCAGTGGGCGAATCGAGTACCCACTGCGACCCGGTCCACGAGCAATGACTCGTGAACTCAGGGTGGCAGCGTTTCCCTTCCCGGGCGCCGGCGCCAAAGCTTCACCACTCATTCGAGTGAGTAATTCGACCTGGCAGTTTCAGCCCGGTTCAAGGGCGTGGCGCCGGCGCGACCGCGATCCGGCGGTGGATGTCCTCAAGCAGATTCCGCATCGCTGTGCGGAAGGTTTCAGTCCGGTGGGCCCGCTGTCTCGTGGTTTCTGTGTCTTCTGCTGTGCGCGGAGGGGCGAGCCCTTCTCGGCCGGGTGGTGGCGTACGCCAGTGACGCGGACTGCCCCCATGCGGTGGGCAGTCGAGCAGCCGAGCAGCCGGTTCAGTCGGACGCCGGGCCGAACGGCGCTGCCGAGGCCGCGAGGGCCCGGTGCCCGGCTGAAGAGTTCAACCGACGGTGAGCGAGACCGGCAGTTCCTCAGGCCTGGGCAGCCGCAGCGGCGATAATCCAGTTCCTGAACTCGACGGCGTAGTGCCGGAGGTGGTGGTCCAGGACCTCGTCCGGGCAGGTGACGGGGAAGTAGACCGTCAGGTTCGCCGTGAAGCCGTCGGGGGTGTCCCCGAACTGGATCAGCGCCCGGCCGACGACGGTGCTGTCCTCCAGGAAGAGGTTCGAGGACATCTTGCGCGGGAACTCGGACTCCGGGAGGAGCTCGGCGGCGTCCGCGGCCCAGGCCATCGCGTCCGTTCCCCAGCCGCCCATGTAGAAGGAACAGACGTGGGGGCCGATGTTCTCCACCACGCGCGCCCCGATGGCATCGGTGCCCATCGCGTAGTGCTCGGGGTGCGCGGCGAGGAGTACGCGCTCGTCGTCGCCCGCGAAGGCCCCGTCCATCCAGGCCAGGAACTCGCCCGAGGTGAGGCCCTGCGCGGCGAGCACCGTCGTGCCTGCCTTGAAGTTGCCGTCCGATGCGCGGGCGCTCTCGCGCAGGAAGGCATTGCCTTCCTCGATGTCCGCCGCCAGGAGGTCGAGCAGGCCCTGGCGTCCCAGCCGCGTCCGGAAGCGGTCCAGGGCACGGCGGGCGTAGAACAGCTCGAAGTCGTCGATGCTCCCGGCTCCGGTGGGCCCCGACTTGAGCGTCACGGTCACAGGCGGGGACGTCTGGGTGTCAGTCATGTGCACCTCTCATAGGATGCGAATGTAAGTTCACGTTCGCATTTGAAGGTTACTCAGAGGGACGCCCCACTTGTCAAGGACACCTGTCGAGACTGCCGCCGATACCATGAGGGACGTGACTGATGAGCCGGGCCGCCCAGCGCCCTACAGGGAGCCCCGGCAGGCGCGCAGTGCCGCGACGCTGGCGCGCGTGCTGCGGGCGGCCGAGGAGATCGCCTCGTCGGCCGGCCTGGAAGAGATGACGATCACCGGCGTCGCGGAACGCGCCGGGGTCTCGGTGGGCACGATCTACCGCCGCTTCGAGGACAAAGAACAGCTGATCACCGCCCTGGCCGAGCGGATGCTGGAACGCCGTGAGCAGTACATGGCCGAGCGGCTGGACGCGGCCGAGCCTTCGCTCTCCGGCGTCATGGACGCCTACGCGCACGCACTGCTGGAGTCCTTCGCCGACAGCAACAGTCTCTTCCCCGAGCTGCTGCGGGTGCGGGGGGTCAAGTCCCTGGACCGTGGCGCCCGCACCATCACCGAAATCCACCGCCTCCTGCTCGAAGCCGCGGCCCCCTACGTAGGCCAGATCCGGCGCTCGCATCCGGAGGCGGCGCTGGACACCGCGGCCCGCGCCATCCTCGGCGCCTGCTTCCACAACTCCGTACGCCCCGACCCCGCCACCGGCGAGACGGCGCTACGCCGGTACGGG
Source organism: Streptomyces sp. NBC_00440 (assembly GCF_036014215.1). NCBI lineage: Bacteria > Bacillati > Actinomycetota > Actinomycetes > Kitasatosporales > Streptomycetaceae > Streptomyces > Streptomyces sp. NBC_00440. The sequence goes on along the minus strand of NZ_CP107921.1, from coordinate 404,845 downwards.
GACGAACTCAGCGACATGGCACTCGCGTACCTGCTGACCCCCGACCGCCGCCGCGCCGCCTCCGCCTGAGCAGCTCTCACCCGGGCGGGGCGAGCGGAGATTCCACGGGAGGGAGGTCTCGATCGTGTTCAGCCCATCGGGCGCGCCTTGCGAAGCCGGTCGGCTCCTGTTTCGGATGGATCCGGAACTCCTCGATGGCGGGGCTGAGGGAACTGAGGGAACTGAGGGAACTGATGCCGGTGGGTCAGCTCAGCGGACGGCAGAGCAGTACGTCGGGGACCCCGCCGTGGTTCCGCTGCCAGGTGAAGGCGACGCCTGCGATGTACTCCTTGTCGGTGCACTGGCCCTTGTAGTAGCCGGGAGCCCAGTCGCTCTCGACCGAGCCGCCCGTGGCCGGGCGGTTGTCGCCCTGGTCGAACCAGACATTGCGGCCGGTCAGTGGCAGCGGTGCGGCGGACGGCGCGCAGAGCAGGCCGGCCATGGAGTTGCCGTTGACGCTGTAGCCGACGGCGAAGGTGTTGTCGGGGCACTGGAGTTTGTTGTAGCCCGAGGCCCAGTCGCCGTGGGTGACGTAGCGGTCGTCATGGACTGCCACCCAGTCACCGGTGCCCTTGGCGGGCTGGTTCGCGTCGGTGCACAGGCCGCGCTTGTCGCTGCGGCCGAGGCCGGTCAGGCGCTGACTGTCGGGGCAGTCGCCCTTGCGGTAGCCGGGGCTCCAGTCGCCCTGGGCGAGCATGTGGGACGAGACGTGATGGTCCCGGAAGTCGAGGTCGAGCATGTTCCAGTGGGCGACTTGTGCGACCGGACCTGAGACGCCGCGGGCATTGACCAGCTTGTTCCAGTCGGCGGACCGCCAGTCGCCGGGGTCGCTGAGGCTCTGCCGTTTGCCGGCGGCGTCGTAGGAGATCAGGGCCCAGTTGTCCTGCGGCGTGCCGTTGGCGTCGGTCCATCCGACCATCGGCCAGATCGCGAAGTCGGTGTCGTTCTGGACCAGGATGTCGGTGAAGTTGTCGAACCAGGTCTTCTCCTTGGCATCATCCGACCCTCGGCCGGCCGCACCGAACTCGCTGATCCATACGGGGGCGGTGAAGTGCTGGCCGGACTGGGTGACGAACAGGGCTTCGTCGTGCACCAGTTGCTTCAGCTGGTCGAGCGGGAAGTCCTCGTACGGCCAGTCGTTGGTATGCCCAGGTCCGCTGTCGGCACCCGTGTAGTTCGGCCCGGTGTAGCCGTAGAAGTGCGCGGCGTAGACCAGCTTCCCCGAGGAGATCAGGGTGTTGGAGAGGTTGCGGACCGGGGTCAGCATCGGCCTGCCGTAGTTCAGCCCGTTCAGCGGGATGCCCTGCCAGTTGATGCCCTCCATGATGATCAGCATGTCGGGGTCGGCTCCCAGGATGCGGGTGCCCGCCAGCTCGAAGGCCGCGTACGCGTCGTGATCGTCGCCCTGGCCCCAGTTGGGGTTGTCCCAGGTGTCGCGGCGGATCTCGTTGCGCAGGTCGGCGCCGACGACACGCTTGTTCGCCTTGTAGCGGTTCACCAGGAAGAGCCAGTCGTCCTGCCACTGCTGGGCGGTCTGGCCGCTGTTCCAGCGCTCGTTGCCGTCCAGGCCGCAGCAGAAACGGTAGGTGGTTGTGTGGTTGTTGAGGATGACAGCGAACCCCTCGGCGGTCAGCGCCGCCACCACCGCGTCGTACACCTCCAGCGGGGTCTTGCCCTTCAGTTGCGGGTTGGCCGCGACCGCGGAGTCCGGTACGACCGTGGAGTCGTGCATCATCGCGTTGGCGAACGGCAGCCGGATGCTGTTCAGGCCGAGCTCGTGGAAGTCGTCCGTGATCTGTTTCAGCGGCGCGCGGTCCAGGCCCAACGGGATGTTGTTCGACATCTGGTTCGCCTGGTGGTTCGCGGGGTCGTTGACGTCGCCGCTGCCCTCATAGGTGCCCTGGGCGCCGGACCAGTTGCCGGACTTCAGCTTGAAGCGGTTGCCGTTGGCATCGACGATGTACCGTCCGCGGGTACTCAGCGGCCCCGTCCAGGAGGCTGCCAACTGCGGTCCGGTCAGGGGAGTGGCCGTGGTGGTGGCGCTGGGGGGCGCCGCGACAGAACCGGAGGTTCCCGCGAGAACGAGGGTGACCGCGGCTGCAGTGGCAGGCAGGATTCGGGAGAAGAACTTCCTGACGGCGGGAGCCGGCCCAGTGGATCTCAAGATTGTCCCCTCCAGGGGCGAGGTGGGTGTGGGGGGTGGATCTCCAGGTGGTGCGGCCCGGACGGGTTCTCCACGGTGACGGCCGGGCTGGTTGTCCCGGCGAGGCTGCCGGTCAGCGGCAGGGCTACGACGGCGGCTTCGGCCGGTGCGGTGACCAGTGGTCGCGAGTGGTTTGGAAACACGGCGGCAACTTACCGGGAAGTAATAACTTCGTCCAGAGCTAATCTTCGTGTTCGGCCGGTCCTGCGTTCCGGCCCAACTTCCGTCAATTCAAACGTTGTTCGGCGTAACGGTTGCCCGTCGGCGCGGATGGCAGCCGCGGCATCTGCACTGCGCCGGGGACGACGCCGGCATCGACCACCTTCCGTCCGACGAAACCACCCGTCCGACTGATGTGGCCGCACCTTCATCGACCTTCGGGCTCCAGGGAGGACTGTCGCGGATTGCGCCATGGTCGATGCGCCACCTGGACGAGAAGCTGTCGACCGAGGACATCCCGGCCCACACCTTCGACCGGGGCGAGAAGCTCTCACCCGGCGAGATCGTCGACGTCGAGATCGACCTGCTCCCGGTCGGGCTCACCTTCCACCCCGGTGAACAGCTCCGCCTCGTCATCAGCGGCCGGTCGCTCCTGGGCACGATGATCCCAGGGCGTCGCCCTTCTACGGCCTGACAGTGGACCGGGCGGAGTTGGTCGCCCGGTGTGCCCGGCTCGGCGCGTCGGCGCTGACGCACATCGGCATGAGCGTGACCAGGCGACGCCGACGGCGTGGCGCATGTCGGCTCACCGACCTCACGGAGCGGTGCGGGTGTTGCCGGGACGCGTCGTCCGCCGGCTGTCCTCCTCAAGCCGGCGGGAGACCGCACGGGCCGTAGCCCGCACCGCCGGGCCGTAGCCCGCCTCCGCGAAGCCCGTACTGGGCGCCACGACCGACAACGCCGCCACCACCTCACCACCGTCCCGCACCGGCGCAGCCACGGTGTTCAAAGGCCAGGGATGGCTCTGTCGGCCGAAGACGTGGTCACCGCGCCGTACCTCCGCGAGCACACGGCGCAGGTCGGCCGGGGTGCAGATGTCGTCATGGCCCTGTCGGGGACGGCCCTGTTCCGGCTCGTAGGTGGCGATGGCGTGGTCCTGGACGGTTGTCGGAGCGAAGGCGAGCAGCACCAGTCCGACGCCGGTGGTCGTGAGCGGAAGGCGTCCTCCCACCCGGTAGTGCACGGGACTGGCGTCGAGCGCCGAAAGCCGCTCGACGAGCAGGGCCTCGTGCTGCTCGCGCACAGCGAGCAGCACATGCTGTCGCGTGACGTGGAAGAGATCTTCCATGAACGGCATGGCCACGGACCGCAGCCCGTGACCACGCGGTGCCAGTGACGCGGTCTCCAGCAACCGCAGCCCCACGACGTAGCGGCCGTCGTCGAGTCGCTCCAGTGCACCGGCATGGACCAGCGACCGGGCGAGCCGCAGAGCGCTGCTACGGGGGATCCCGCTTCGCTGCGCGAGTTCGCCGAGGGTCTGCGCACGATGGTCACTGTCGAACGCGCCGAGCAGGGCGAACGCCCGATCGATGACCGGTTGCCCCTCAGCGGGCTTCCCACCGCGCCGTGGCCGGGCGCCGTCACCAGAACTCGGTGTTTCATTCATCGGCATCACCCATGCCATTTTACGGCGCCGTTCCTACGCTCGTTCAGGTCTCGACCCGCAAGCCAGGGAGCCCACATGACCCAGACCGGCCTCATCGACGTCCACGCCCACTTCGTCACCGACAGCTACGTAGCCGCGGCCCGGTCCGCCGGCATCGAGCACCCCGACGGGATGCCCGGCTGGCCCTCGTGGAGCGTCGAACAGCATCTCGGCCTGATGGATCGCTCGGGAATCGAGAAGTCCTACCTGTCGATCTCCTCTCCGGGGGTGCACTTCGGGGACGACGACGCGGCCCGCGCCCTCGCGCGCCAGGTCAACGAGTTCGGCGCAGGCGTCCGCAGCGAGTGTCCTCAGCGGTTCGGCCACTTCGCCTCCCTGCCCCTGCCCGACGTCGAGGGCTCGCTCGCCGAAGCGGCCCACGCCCTTGGCGTGCTCGGCGCGGACGGGGTGGCCGTGGAGACCAACCACCACGGGATCTACCTGGGCGACCCCCGGTTCGAACCGCTGTGGGAGGACCTCGATCGCCGCGGCGCCCTCGTCTTCGTCCACCCCACGTCACCGCCGCACGCCGAGGAGCTTTCCCTGGGCCGGCCGCGGCCGATGCTGGAGTTCCTCTTCGACACCGCCCGCACCGCGAGCGATCTGCTCCTGCGCGGCGTCCTCACTCGCTATCCGCGGATTCGCTGGGTGTTGACCCATGGCGGGGGAGCGCTGCCGCTGCTCGCCGACCGGATGGATATGTTCAGCGCGGTGGTGGGGGGCGGCCCCAAGGACGCGCCCAGTGCCCTGGAGCAGTTCGGCCGCCTCTGGTACGACATGGCCGGGACGCCCTTCCCACGCCAGATCCCGGCCCTGGAAGCCGCGTTCGGCACCGAGCAGCTTCTGTACGGCAGTGACTACTGCTGGACACCCGTGGGAGGGGCGCTCGCCCAAGTCGCGTCCGTCGACGCGGCGGCGCAGCCGTCCGACACCGACACCTGGCGGGACCTCACCACCCGCAACGCGCACCGGCTGTTCGACGCGTGACGGCAACCCGAAGAGCGAAGCCCGAAGGCCGGGGCTGCTGAAGTCCCGGAGTCAGGGCACGCTTCCGCAGCCGACCGGCGCCCCACCGCTCAAGTCGACCCTGATCCGGGTCCACACCCAGCAGTTCGCCGACTCACCCGAACATACCCAGGACCCGAGGCGCCGCTACATGGCCCCCGAGGAACTGCGTACCTGGGACAAGTCGGCGAAGAAGTTCGCCAAACTCCCCGACCTCACCCGCAACGCCCTGCACAACCACTGGTCGGCGCAGCTGAGGATGACCAAGACCTTCGCCGACGCCGGAGTCCCGATGGTCGCGGGAACCGACGCGTGTGGGGCCGCGGGAGTCATCCCGGGCTTCGCTCTCCACGACGAGTTCGACCACCTCGCCGAGGCCGGACTCGACCCACTGACCATTCTTCGGACGACGACCACGGAGCCGGCCCGATTCCTGGGCGAGGAAGGCCGGTTCGGTCGTGTGGTGACCGGTATGCCTGCCGACTTGGTGCTGCTGGACGAGGACCCGCTGGAGGACCACACCGCTCTCCGTGAGATCGCGGGAGTGATGAGGGACGGGTCCTGGTGGTCCCGCGCCGAACTCGACGCCATTCTGGAACGCATCGCCGCCAGGCCAGGCGCCCACTGATCGCAGCAGGCCCCCTGCTCCCCACCACCGGGGCTTCGGCGATGACGACCCGGGGCACACCGGTTCTACGTACGCCGACAGCTCCCCGTACCGTCCACCGCGGACCTGGGTGAACACGGTCGCGGTACGGGTCGCGCCCGCCTGCCGCACGCAGCCGGATGGTCCTATTCGTCGTGCTGCGAAGGCCCGGCCGTGCCGGTCGCGTGGCGGCGGAAGGCCTCCGCGGCCTCGTCCTCCCGGCCGTTGACGAGGATGTCGAGCAGGCGGGCGTGTTCGTCGACGAGCTTGTCGCGGCTGCCGGTGTAGAACGGGTTGGACACCACGCGCAGGGTCCAGAGACTGGGCTCCATCACCTCCCACAACCGCGGCAGCAGGTGGTTTCCGCTGGCCTGGCAGACGAGGCGGTGGAAAGCCATGTCGCTGTCGCGGAAGCTGCTCGGGTCGTCGTGCAGGGCTGCCCGTCGCATGTCGTCGATCACCGAGTTCAGCTGGTCGACGTAGCCCTCGGCGCGGCGCTCGGCGGCGGCCCGGGCGGCGAACTCCTCCAGCAGACCGCGCAGTTCTCGTGCCTGCTCAGCCTGCTCGATCGAGATACTGGCGACCCGGCTGCCCAGCCGCGGCACATGAGTGACCAGGCTCTCGTGCACCAGCCGCTTGACGGCCTCGCGCACCGGAGCCTGGCTGATGCCCAGGCGTTTGGCGATGTCGGATTCGACGATCCGCTGATCCGGCGCCATCTCGCCGCTCAGGATGGCCGAGCGCAGCAGCCGGTACACGCGGTCGGACAGCAGCCCGCCGGACGTCATGCCCTTGTTCTGTTCGAGCAGATCGTTCAGACCAGTCATCAGTGCTCCCTCTGCCGGATCATTGTCATCCTGTCGCCGGCGGACGTGTCCGCCGGCTCAAGTCCGTAGGCCCTGACGGCCGTTCCGCCCAGGACCGCGGCGGCTTCGTCGGGTTTCAACCCGTCCAGCACCCGGGCCGTGGCCCCGGCCACGTCCTCGTACGGCGACCACTGGGTGCTGACCGGCCAGTCGGACCCGAACATCAGCCGGCGCGGCCCGAACACGTCGAGCAGTACCCGGGCCACGGCGTCCGGGCGCACTCCGCCCGGTTCGGCGGTGGCCCTGCCGAGTCCGGACAACTTGCACACCACGTTGGGCAGCCGGCCCAGTGGCGTCAGCTGCGCGGCCCATTCGCCGAGGCCCTCGCGCCGCACGTCGACGGCCGAGATGGCGGCGTGGTCGACGACGAACCGCACCTGCGGCAGGTCCCTGGCCGCTGCCTGTGCCTCGTGCAGGGTCCCGTGCCCCAGCAGCAGGTCCATCGTCAGGCCCCGCTCACCGAGGGCCGCGAGCGAGCGCCGCACCTGGGGCAGTCCGAGGCGGGCGCCCTCGCCCGCCCCGACCGGGTCGCGGACTCCGACCAGTGCCGAACTCCCGTCCTCCGCACGGAGTGCGTCGATCGTGTCCACAGCGGCCGGATCGGCGAGATCCGCGTGGACGACGACGCCCGCGAGCCGCGCGGACCGCGCCGCCAGGCCCAGCAGCCAGCGGGCCTCGTCCACCGTCCGCCCGGCCTGCACGACAACAGCCGTCACCGATCCGGCGGCCGCGGTGAGGTCGTCGAGAAGGAAGGGGCGATGCAGGTCGCCCGCGGACCGCAGCCACGCGTGGTCGTGCAGGCCGGGGTCCCACAGGTGGACGTGTGCGTCGATGACGGTCACGGCGTGGGCACCTCCTGCGGGAGCAGCCCCGCCGCGCGCAGCTCCGCCCACAGGCCGGCGGGAACGGTGGTCTGCGCCATGGCGAGGTTCTCCCGCACTTCATCGGCCGTCCTGGCTCCGACGACCAGAGCGGACACGGCAGGATGCCCCCACGCGAACCGCAGGGCCGCCGCCTTCATCGGCACCCCGTGACGGGCACAGATCTCCGCGATGGCCAGCGCGGCGGCAACCTGGTGCGGCTCGGCTGTCCGGTAGTCGTACCTCGCACCGGGCCGCGGATCGGCCAGCAGGCCGGAGTTGTACACCCCGCCCAGCACGACCCCGACACCGCGGGCCTCGCACGCAGGGAGCAGGCCCGTCAGAGCTTCTTGGTCGAGGAGAGTGTACCGACCGGCCAGCAGCACGCAGTCCACGTCGGCCCGCGCGACGATCCGTTCCAGCATGGCGCTCTGGTTCATGCCCGCGCCCACCGCCGACACCACGCCCTGCTCCCGCAGTTCGACCAGGGCGCGGAAGGCCCCCGCGAGGGCCTCCTGCTCATGGTGGTCGGGGTCGTGCACATGCGCGATGTCCACCCGGTCCAGGCCGAGCCGGGTCAGGCTCTCCTCCAGGCACCGCATGGTGCCGTCATAGGAGAAGTCCGGCTCGGCGCCGTCGTCGGTGAGCAGGTATCCGACTTTGGTCGCGACGACGACCTCGGACCTGGGCACCCCGGCCAGTGCCTGGCCGAGGCGCTGTTCGGACACGCCGTTGCCGTACCGCGGGGCGGTGTCGAACAGGCGCGTCCCGCCCGCCAGCGCGGCACGCACCGTGCCGGCGGCGTCCTGCTCCGGAACCGGTTCGTACAGGTTGCCCAGGGGCGCGCAGCCGAGGCCGAGCCTGCCGACCGTGAGTCCGGTGCGGCCCAGCACACCCGGGCCCGAGACATGGTTCATCGCTGGGACGACCGCTTCTGGTCGCGCCACTGCTCGTACTCCGCGCGCGACTCCGACGTCAGCGGGTAGTAGTGGCCGAGCCGGGCGCCCTGGTCCAGACGCATCCGGCTGAACACCTCCCACTCCTGGTGGTCCTGGGCGGTGGCGACCACCTCCGGCGCGGTCGCCTGCGGGACGACGACGGCGCCGTCGTCATCGGCGACCACGATGTCCCCGGGCAGACACAGCACTCCGCCGGCGGCAACCGGCACGTCGTACGCCCAGGGGAACAGCTCCGACTGGGAGGCGTAGTGCGGGGTGGTGCCGGTGCACCAGATCGGCACGCCGAGCTCGCGTACCCGCGGCGCGTCCCGGATCCGGCCGTCGACGACGATCCCGGCGCCGCCCTTGCGCTTGAAGTAGCGGACGAGCATGTCGCCGACGCAGCCGCTGAACGCCGACCCGTACGCCTGGATGACGAGGACGTCGCCGGGCTGCACCGCCTCCAGCACCGCCCACAGGGCGGTCTGGCGTTCGACGGCCTCCTGGGCCAGGCCGCTCGCTATGTCCTCGCGCTGCGGCATGAACTGGAGCGTCAACGCCGACCCGGCGATCTTCTGCCCGGTCGCGAGGGGCTGCGGCCCCTCCATCCACGTGCGCCTGATGCCCAGGCCGTGGAGCTTCGCGCAGGCGGTGGCGCTGCTCACCTGGCCCATCTGGTCCACCAGCTCCGCATCGGCACGCCGGTATGTGTCGCCGCGCACCGGAAGGGAGAACACCGGCTGGGCCTGCTCATCGCTCATCATTCTACTTCTCCTGGTATCGGTCGAACGTCGGGTGGCTCGGGGTGAACTGACGGCGCCTCACCTGCATGGTCAGACCGAGCCGGGTCCCCGGCGGCAGGGTCACCAGCAGGTGGCTGTCGCGCACGTCCGTGCGCCGGGTACTGGTCGTGAACTCGTCCGCCCGGTAGGCGCGGTTCGGGCCGGGATAGCCGCTGTCGAGTTGGTCCACCACGACATGGTCGATGCCGTCCTCGGCGAACGCGCCGGCCTGCACGACCACACGCCGCTCGCGCGTATGGCTCAGGTTGACCAACTGGACGCAGACCCGGGTCTCGTCGAGCCCCTCGACGAGGGCGGCGACGTCGGCCGGCAGGCCGGGACGGCCCCGGTCGGCGTCCCAGTAGCGCACCCGGGCCTGCTGGAGCCCCCCGTTGTAGGGGGTGGCGGGAGCGCCCGTGGTCAGCTGCACCAGAATCTCGGTCACCACGGGATTGAGCCGCTGCCACCAGTGGATGTCATCGGTGCGGGCGGTGGTCGTATCCTCGCGGACGAGTGCCATCCTGCGGGCGACCTGCCCCAGCGCCATGCCGAGGGCCCGGGCCGGGTAGTCGGGGTTGCGACCGTCGAGGTAGGCGAGCCACGGCGCCTCGTGTCCGGCCTCCTCCTTGTCGCGAAAGGCGTGCACGGTCGTCCAGTCGTAGCCGCAGTCCCGCTCCACGCGGTCCAGCCGCTGCCGGTCCTGCGGATCGCCGGAGCACCACCAGATCCAGGCCGGGAAGGCGATCTGCAGCGGCTGGTGGTCGAACCAGCCGTGCAGGCCGTACCGGTAGGGCACCAGTTGCAGGTCGCTGCCGGCATCGGGCCCGAGACGCTGGAGCCAGGTCATGGCCATGCTGGAGTCACCGTCACGGACCGGCCCGCGCGTCGCCTCTTCCAGCACCCGGTCCAGCGGGGCGCGGGCCAGGTCGAACCACGCGTTGTCGCCGGTGACCAGAGCGGCGTTCATGGCAGCGACGACCGCGACCGCGCCGACGCTGTGCAGACCGTGCGGCCAGGTCCAGCCGTACGGGCCGCCGTACCAGCGGCCGTCGTGCAGCTCACCGACCTCGCCGGAGGGCCCCACGTTGTCGGGGATGACGCCGCCCGCGGCGGCGGCCCGGTCCCGCCAGGCCTGCACGTAGTCGACGAGCCAGTCGCGGTACCGGTCCTCGCCCGTGTACAGCCACGCGTTGGCGATCAGCGAGGTGGACGCGAGATTCACCGCGACATCGCCGTCGCCGAGCCGCCGGTTCATCGCCTCGCCCATACGCCGCGCGTTACCGGGGTCGGCCAGATCGTCCCAGGTGTCGATCCCGGGAAGGTCCTCCAGGGGCAGGCCGTACGGCTTCATGTTGGTCAGCTCCGCGCCGAACCCCTGCGCCCATGCGTCATCCACGCCACGGCGCGGCCCGCCGGCCCCGGTGTGCGGAGCCCGGATGATCCGCTGCGAGCCGTCGACGTTCCCGACGGGCGAGGTGGGCAGGTAGAGGTCGGCGAAGCGCAGCGCCCGCCGGCGGAACGCGTCGTCGGACGGGTCGGCCGCGCAGATCCCGTAGAACATCAGCAGCGACTCGCCCTGGTGGAACCAGTCGTACCCGCGCTCGTACTCGTCGACCAGGAACCCGGCTTCGGAAAGCTGCCGGGTGATGCCGTTCCAGTGTTTCTTGCTGGCGTCGAGCAGGTCGTCCGCCCCGCCGAGCAGGTACAGCATCGGCCAGTTGAAGAACGGTTCGTAGAAGTCGTCCGCTCCGTCACGGCCTTCCAGGACCCCGTCGAAGCGCAGCCCGCCGTCGGAGTGACAGTACCGGTCCTCGAAAACCCGCCATGCCTCGTCCAGTACCGAGAACAACTGCCTTTGCAGTACGGCCCAGGCGGGCGGTTCACCGGCCGGCACGGACGCCGTCACGCTCACCATGTGCTTGCCCACGGTCACCCCTTCGTCGCGCCGGCGGTGAGGCCACCGACGATCTTGCGCTGCATGATCACGAAGAAGACCAGCACCGGTGCGATCGCCAGCAGCAGCGTCGGATAGACCACGGACAGGTCGGTGGTGTGGAGGCCGATCGCGGAGTACACCCCGGTCATGACGGTATACAGGCCCGATGTCGGGCCCAGTACGATCTGCGGGTTCACGAAGTCCGTCCAGACCCCGATGGTGTGCAGGACGATCGCGGTGACCACGACCGGCCGCATCAGCGGGAAGATCACTTGCCAGAAGGTGCGCAGCCGGCCCGCGCCGTCGATCTGCGCCGCCTCGTCGAGCTCCCGGGGGATGGACTTGATGTAGCCCACGAACAGGAACATCGACAGCGGCAGGGTCAGCGTCGCCTCGTACAGGACGAATCCGGGGATCGTGCCCATCAGGCCCGTGAAGCGCAGTACGTAGATCACCGGGATGACCAGGACCTGCCCGGGGATGAACAGCCCGGCCAGGAACACCAGCAGCATCCCCTTGTGCCACCGGCGGGTACCCCGCGCGATGACGTAGGCGGCCGGACCGGCCAGCGCCAGGGACAGCACGTTGACCAGGACCACGAACATCACCGTCACACCGAACGACTTGACGATGTTGTAGTCCGGTGACGACAGCGCCGCTCGGAGATAGTCCGTGGACAGCAACCCCGGGGCGGCGGAGAACGGCCGTTGACGGATCGCCGACTCCGGTTTGAACGCGTTGACGATCACGAGGTACAGCGGCGCCAGCATGACCAGGGCGAAGAGGCCCAGCATGACCGAGCCGACGCGGCTGCCTGCAGTGCGGTTCACTGTTCCACCGCCTTCTCGCTGCGCTGGCGCAGCGCCACGATCACGACGGCGAGCACCGTGATGACGATCATGAGGACGATGCTCTGGGCCGAGGCGTAGCCGATCTTCCCGTTCAGGAACGACTCCGAAAGCACCAGGTACGCGTACGTCTGCGTGTGGCCGGCCGGACCCCCGTCGGTCATCGCCAGCACCAGGTCGTAGACCCGCAGCAGTTGGACGAGTACGAGGACCACGTTGATCGTCACGCTGGGTGCCAGCATCGGCAGCACGACCTGGCGGAACGTCTGCCAGCGTGAGGCGCCGTCGATACGCGCCGCTTCCAGGAGCGACTCCGGGATCGTCTGCAGCCCGGCGAGGTAGAGAACCACGTTCACGCCGAACGTCGACCAGACCACCACGAAGACGACCGCTGCGAGCGCCCACTGCGGATCGGACAGGAACGGGATCTTCGAGCGGTGTGCCGCTGTGAGGAGGGTGTTGACCGCTCCTTCGCTGCTGAGTATGGCCGACCACAGGAAGCCGATGATGACCGCGCCGAGCACATGCGGGTAGAAGAACAGGCCCCGCAGTACCGCTTTGGCGCGCCCCTTGCCGTTGAGCATGACCGCGAGGCCCAGGCCGAGGACATTGCAGGCCAGGGTGCCGACCACCGCGATCACGAGCGTGACGTACGCAGCGTTCGCCACGCCCGGATCGTGGAACAGCTGAACGTAGTTGTCCAGGCCGAGGGACTTGTAACTGTCGGAGAAGCCGTCCCAGTCGGTGAGGCTGAGCCGTCCGGCGACCACGACGGGGATGAGGATGAAGGCCACGACCGCAGCCAGTGCGGGGCCGACCATGAGGATGCTGGGCAGGCTGCGGGCGGCGCGTACGCGCAGCGGGCGCGGGGGAGTGTGGTGAGTGCGACGGGGGCGCTCTTGGACCGGCGGGTTGTCCGGTGGTCCAGGAGCGGTGAGCGTCACGTTACTTGGGCGCATTCGCGGCCCACCACTTGTCCATGGTCCGCGCCACCTGATCGGCTGTGGTTCCCAGATACATGCTCTGGACCTGGGTGTTGAACTCATCGGGGAAGCCCGCAGGGGATGAGTTGTCGCCCAGTCCCGGGCCGATCGCGACGGTCTTGCCGCCGGCCTTGTCGAGGAGCTTCGCGATGTCGTTGGTCAGCGGGGTGGTCTTGTAGCTGTATCCGGTACGGAAGTTGCCCTCCGCGCTCAGCGCCTTCGTGATCGCCTTCTTGTCGCTGACCAGGTACTTCACCAGGTCTATCGCCGCGTCCGCGTGCCTGGAGCTCTTGAGCACCGAGTACGGCATGGCCGGGTTGGCGGCCTGCGGCGGCGTGGAGCCGTCGAACGTGGGGACCGGGAACACGCCCGTGTCGAAGCCCGGCTTCGCTCCGGCGAGCGAGGCCGTCAGCCAGTTGCCCATCACCATCGTCGCCGACTTGCCGGCCGTGAAGTTGTTGATCATGTCCTGGTACTTGATGCCGTTGGCGTCCTTGGGAACCAGGCCGTCCTTGATCCAGGACTGGTAGACGTCCAGGTACTTGGCGTAGTTGCTGCCGGCGAAGGTCACGGAGCCCTTGTTCCGCTTTGCGTACCACTGCGGCTCGGTGTTCATCACGTTCGGGTTGGCCATCATCAGGGCCTGCGCGCCGGTGGTCCACTCACCGCCGGTCTGCATCGGCGTGTATCCGGCGCCCTTCAGCTTGCGCAGCGCGGCGGTGAACTCGTCGAAGGTCTTGGGCGTCCCGGTGACACCGGCCTTGGCGAAGGCGGCCTTGTTGTAGAAGACCAGCGACTGGAGCTGGACGCCGGTACCGGCCATCCACACCTTGCCGTCGAGCTTGGACGCCTCCGCGAACGGTGCGTCCTTCACCCACTGTGCGTCGGGCAGCGGCGCCATCTGCGCGGCGAGAGCCGTGTTCTGCCCGCCGGCGAGGACGTCGGGCGGGCTGCCCGCGGCCAGTTGCTGCTTCAGCGTGTCCTCGATGCCCCTGCCGGTGGGCGCCTCGATCGTGACCTTCACCCCGGGGTGGCCGGCGACGTACCCCGCCACCAGGTCCTTGTAGAACTGCTTGGTCAGCACCGGAGTGATGTTGACCAGCATGCGGATGTTCCTGTCGCCGCCTGCGGAGTCCGTGCCGGTCGAGCAGCCCGTGAGCAGTGCGGCGGATACGGCGATGGCACCCAGCTTGACCAGATGCCGGCGAGAACCCGAAACCATCGAACCCTCCATCGATCGCTAATCGCTTATCGCTTATCGATAGCGACCTCACCATCGGGGACCTGTCGGCCGGTGGTCAAGGGTCGGCAACGGCAGCGTTACCGGTTCGCAACCTGCGAGGCGCATGAACTCGGTTTCTTGCGGCGGGATTTGAAGGATCCCTTGACACTCGCCACTGCCGACCCACTACTTATCGCTCAGCGATTATCGATAGTCGGAGCATCCCGCAACGAAGGCTCGGCCCGGAGGCGCTGTTCGCCCGGACCGAGGGCCCGGTTCCAGTAGGTACCTACGAAAGGGCACTACATGTCCAGATTCTCGCGACGTGATCTCTTCAAGGCCGCCGGGGCCGTCGGGGCCGGTGCGTCGGCAGCCCTCATCGCCGGGCCGGCCTACGCCGGTACCGGTGACCGGCGGGACCGGGCCGAGGAGCAGAAGACCTTCTTCGTGGCAACGGACGGGAAGGACTCGAACCGGGGCACGAAGGCCGCGCCGTTCGCGACGCTGGAGAAGGCGCGCGACGTGATCCGGACCTGGCGGCGGGCCGCGCCGGGCCGTGCCGCTCAACCGGTGACCGTCTTCCTCCGGGGCGGCACGTACCGGCGGACGCGGAGCTTCACCCTCGAAGCGCAGGACTCCGGTGCGCCGGGCCGCCCGGTCACCTACGCCGCCTACCACGGCGAACAGGTCCGGCTCGTGGGTGGCGTGGACCTGCCGGCTACCGGTTTCGGGCCGGTCGGCGACCAGGCGATACGGGACCGCCTCCCGGCCGGGTCGCGCGACACCGTCCGCGAGTTCGACCTGAAGGCGCTCGGGATCACCGACTACGGCCAGATCGTCCAGACCGGATACGGCCTGCCGCGCGCGGTCACCCCGCCCGAACTGTTCTTCAACAGCGAGGCGATGACCCTCGCCCGTTACCCGAACACCGAGTTCCTCGCCGTCGGTCAGGTCATCGACCCGGGCGGGAACCCCCGCAGTGTCCTCGGCGACCCCGACAAGATGGCCGCCGAATTCGCCAAGGGGGCCACGTTCACGTACACCGACCCCCGGCCGTCGACCTGGGCCGACACCAGCGACGTGTGGATGCAGGGCTACTGGTTCTACGAGTGGGCCGACGGCAACCTTCAGATCAAGGCGATCGACCCGGCGGCGCAGACCATCTCCACCAGGACCGCCAGCATGTACACCGTCGGGGCGGGCCGGCGTTACTACTACTACAACGTGCTGGAGGAGCTCGACTCGCCGGGCGAGTGGTACCTCGACCGGGCCACCGGGAAGCTGTATCTGTACCCTCCGGGCGACCTGTCCGGCGCGTCGGTGCAACTGTCGCTGCTCGCCGACCCGATGGCCGTCCTCAATGGCTGCTCGCACGTCACGTTCTCGGACCTTGTGTTCGAGGGGTCGCGCGGCGACGGCATCGTCATCACGGACGGCACGTCCAACACGGTCGCGGACTGCACCCTGCGGCTTCTGGGCGGTCGCGCGGTCGCGATCGGCGACTCAAGCGTCTCGGCCGGCCCGCACGGCGGATCGGGGAACGAGGTCCGCGGCTGCCACATCCAGGCCACCGGCCAGGGTGGCATCGCCCTCGCCGGCGGCGACCGGGCCACCCTCACCCCGGCGCGCAACCGGGCGGTCGGCAACGAGATCCACGACTACAGCCGCCTCCAGCTGACGTACAGCCCCGCGGTCGAACTCGCCGGTGTCGGGAACCACGTCGCCAACAACCACATCTACGATGCGCCGCACGTCGCCATCGTCTTCCGGGGCAACGACCACGTGATCGAGTACAACGAGATCAACGATGTGGTGAAGGAGACCAACGACGCCGGCGCCATCTACGCGGGACGGGAGTGGACCGGACGCGGCACGGTCATCCGCTACAACTTCCTGCACGACATCGTGGGAAGCGGCGGATCCCTCTTCGCCTCGGGCATCTACCTCGACGACTGCTTCTGCGGAACGACGGCGTTCGGCAACATCTTCTACAAGGTCGACACCGCCTTCCAGATCGGCGGGGGCCGGGACAATGTCATCAGCAACAACATCATCCTGTCGTCCGTCCATTCGGTGACGCTCGACGAGCGGGGACTCAACTGGGCGGCGGGGGACGTGGCACCCGGCGGCGCGTGGGGGATGTACGACCTGCTGGCCGCCGTTCCCTACCGGAAGGAGCCGTGGCGCTCGCGCTATCCGCACCTCGTGAACATCGCCGACGACCAGCCGGCCTACCCGAAGTACGACGTCGTCGAGTACAACGCGCTCTGCGGTGTCGCCGCGCTGGACATCGCCCCGTCCGCGCGCACGTACGGAACGGTCGACCGCAATCTGACGCTCACTGCCGACCCCGGCGTCGTGACGGTCGTGGACGGGAAGCCGACCCTGGGCAACGACGACCTGATCGCCGCTCAACTCCCGGGCTACCAGCCGATACCCATGAGCCGGATCGGTCTCTCGTGACCCGCCCGGCCGAGAGCTGCGGGGCAGGGGACCGGCCCGGTCAAGCCAGCATATAAATTAGTAATTAATCTTGACGGTGGCCCGCTCGCCCCGTCACTCTGTATCAGCCGAACGAGGGCCCGGCCGCCTGGGTCAGGAGGCCGGGCCCTCGTTCCGTGGGCGCGCGTGCGGAATCGCCGACAGCTTCACCACCCGAGGAGCCGACAGACCCATGAACGGAAACACCCGCTTCGCCGACAAGGTGGCAGTGGTCACCGGAGCCGCGTCGGGCATCGGCGCGGCCACCGCCGAACGGCTCGCCGCCGAAGGCGCCGCGGTGATCCTCGCCGACATCGCCGAGGACGCGGGCGAGTGTGTCGCCGGGGGCATCCGGGCGGCGGGCAGCCGGGCCCTCTTCGTCCGGGCGGACGTCGCGGACGAGGGCGACTGGGGGCGGATCGTCTCCGCGGCGCACACGTTCGGCGCCGTCGACATCCTGGTGAGCAACGCCTTCACGGTCGACGTCACCCCCGCGCACGAGATGACCGTCACCTCGTGGGAGCGCCAGCTCGCGGTGAACCTCACCGGAGCATTCCTCGGCTTCCGTGCGGTCCTTCCCGACCTGCGTGAACGCCGCGGCGCCGTGGTGCTCACCTCCTCGGTCCACGCCCACAAGGGCATCCCCGGGCATCCCGCGTACGCGGCGTCCAAGGGCGCCCTGCTCTCTCTGTGCGGACAACTGGCCGTGGAGTACGGACCCGAGGTGCGAGTCAACGCGGTCCTGCCCGGCCCCATCCTCACCGGGGCATGGGACCGGGTTCCGGAGGATGACCGGAGGCAGAGCGTCGCCGAGACTGCCGCCAAGCGTTTCGGTACCCCCGGGGAGGCCGCGGCGGCGATCGCGTTTCTCGCCGCCGACGAGGCGTCCTACATCACGGGATCGAGCCTGCTGGTGGACGGCGGCTGGTCCGTCGTCAAGGCCTCGGCCTGACCCTCTCCGTAGCCGTAGCGCAGGACCTGACCGTCTCCGTACTCATCGTCAATCGCACACCAGGAAGGCACACAGACATGACGCCATACGCGCGCCGCGGAGTGCACGGCCAGACCGTGGAGACTCTCGCGCGCCGGGTGCTGAGCGGCGAGATCCCCGAAGGAGCGACCCTCGATCTCGTGGCGCTGCAGGCCGAGTTGGACGTCAGCCTGACCGCCTTGCGGGAGTCCCTGAAGGTCCTCGCCGCGAAGGGGATGGTCGACGCGCGTCAGAAGCGCGGCACCTTCGTCAGAGCCCGCGCGGACTGGAACCTCCTCGACGCGGACGTGCTGCGCTGGCAGTTCGCGGGTGGCACCGGCTCCGGCACCGACCTGGCACTGCTGCACAACCTCGGCGAGGTGCGCGGCATCATCGAGCCGGCCGCTGTCCGGCTGGCCGCCGCCCGACGCACCGATGCCGACCTGGACGCACTCGAAGCGGCCCTCGCCGCGATGGGTGAGCAGGCGGGCGGCGCGGCCCACGCGGTCGAGGCGGACCTCGCCTTCCACCGCGCGCTCCTCGCGGCCACCCACAACGAGTTGCTCGAACGCATGGAGATGGTCATCGAGTCGGGCCTCGCGCACCGCGACGAGATCGTGCACAGCTCGCCGCACGGCGAGGACCCCGTACCCAGCCACCGGGCTGTGCTCGACGCCGTACGCGACCAGGACCCGGCTGCTGCCGAAAGCGCCATGCGGGACCTGCTCGACCAGGCCGTACGGGACCTCGACCGGGCCCACGGCACCCGGCCGGCCACCGACGAGGGGACCGCGAACCGGTGAAGATCACTCGTATCGAGACCTTCCTCGTACCGCCACGCTGGCTGTTCTGCCGGATCGAGACCGACGAGGGCATCGTCGGCTGGGGGGAGCCCGTCGTCGAGGGCCGGGCCGAGGTCGTACGCGCCGCCGTCGATGTCCTCGCCGAATACCTGATCGGCAAGGACCCGCTGCGCATCCAGGACCACTGGCAGGTGCTCAGCAAGGGCGGCTTCTACCGGGGCGGCCCGATTCTCTCCAGCGCCGTCGCCGGTATCGACCAGGCCCTCTGGGACATTGCGGGCAAGGCCTACGGCGCGCCCGTGCACGCGTTGCTCGGCGGTCCGGTCCGCGACGAGGTGCGGGTCTACGCCTGGGTCGGCGGCGACGAACCCGCCCAGCTCACCGAGGAGATCACCGCCCAGGTCGAGGCCGGCTTCACCGCCGTCAAGATGAACGCGGCGGGCCGCACCACACCCCTCGCCACCCCCGCGGAGACCGCCGCCGTCGTCGATCGGGTGAGCGCCGCCCGTGCGGTCCTCGGCCCCGGCCGTGATGTGGCCATCGACATGCACGGCAGATTCGGACCGGCCGGCGCCCGCCGGGTCCTGCACGCCATCGAGCCGCTGCACCCGCTGTTCGTGGAGGAACCGCTCCTTCCGGAACAGGGGCACCTGCTGCCCGCCCTCGTCGGCGCCACCTCCGTACCCATCGCCACCGGCGAACGGCTGTACGGGCGGGCCGACTTCCTGCCCGCCCTCACGGCCGGCATCGCGGTCGCCCAGCCGGACCCCTCGCACGCCGGAGGCATCTCCGAGGTCCACCGCATCGCCTCGCTCGCCGAGACCTACGGCGCGCAACTCGCCCCGCACTGCCCCCTCGGCCCCATCGCACTCGCCGCCAGTCTCCAGATCGCCTTCGCCACCCCGAACTTCCTCATCCAGGAGCAGAGCCGGGGCATCCACTACAACAAGGACGCCGACCTGCTCTCGTACGTCGTGGACACCGAACCCTTCCGCTTCGTCGGCGGACGGGCGCGGCGCACTGCCCTGCCGGGGCTCGGTGTCACGGTGGAGGAGAGCGCCGTACGCGCGGCCGACCGGTCCGGGCACGCCTGGCGCAATCCGGTGTGGCGGTACGACGACGGCGCCTTCGCCGAGTGGTGAGCACGATGCCCACCATCAGAATCGAGACCGACCCGGCCTGCGGCGGGAGGTGGACGTCGCTGCGGGCGGCCGGCCGCGAATGGCTCTGGCACCGTGACGAGCCGCGCCGCCCCGGCGCCATCCCGGGCGACGCCTTCGCCGACGCCGGTGGCCTGGAGGAATGCGTACCGACCGTACGCGGCACACCTGACCACGGCGCTGCCTGGACCCGGCCCTGGCAGCGGGCCGGTGGCACCGAGTCCGTCGACTGCCCGGACTTCCGGCTCAGCCGCCGGATTCGCAGCGACGGGGACCGCGCGGTGGCCGACTACCGGCTCACGGCCGAACCCGGCTACCGCTTCCTGTGGGCCGCGCACGCGCTGTTCGATCTCTCGGAGGAGGCGCACATCGGGATCAGGGACGGCACGCCGACCCGCTTCTATCCCGACAGCGGCGCCCGGTGGACCCCTTGTTCCTGGCCGTCGCAGCCGGGGCGGACGGCAGGGCTCGACCGTCTCGGGCCGGATGACGGGACGGCGGTCGGCGCCGTCGTCGACACCCCACAGGTGTACGTCCGCGATGGCGCGGCCACGTTGCGCATGGCCGTCGAGGCCGAAGGCCAGCCGGTGTCCGTGGCGGTGTGGCGCAACCTCGGCGGCTTCCCCGAGCGGGAGCCGTACCGGTCCGTGGGCGTCGAGCCCATGCTCGGCCGGGTGTTCGACCTGGCGGCCGCGCGGGACGGGGACGCCGCGTGCGTTCCGCGCAGCGGCGAGGTCCGCTGGCGTCTCACCCTGGCTGCACAGGCACCGGAGCCGTGGACACAACCAGCGCCACAGACGGAGCCGGAATCCGAATCCGGCACGGCGCCGGAAGACACCGACAGGAGGGGAACTCACCCGTGGATCTGCTGACCGCGCTGCGCACCCACCGGATCGTCGCCATCGTGCGCGGCGCCGACGCGGACGCCGCGCTCAGAACCGTACTGACCCTGGCGGAGGAGCACCTCCCGCTCATCGAGGTCTCTCTCAGCGGCAAGGACGCACTCGACGTCATCCGCCGGGCCCGCGCCGCGCTGGGCCCCGGTGCGCCGCTCGGTGCGGGCACCGTGCTCACCGCCGAGGACGCACACGCGGTGCGGGACGCGGGAGCCGGCTTCGTCGTCACCCCTGCCGTCTGCGAGGCCGTCACCGAGGCCGGGCGCCTCGGGCTGCCCGTCCTGGCAGGGGTGATGACCCCCACCGACATCGTCGCCGCGCGGCGGCTCGGTGCGGACGCGTTCAAGATCTTTCCCGCTGCGCAGGCCGGTGGCCCCGGATATCTGAGGGCACTGCGGGGCCCGTTCCCGGACGCGCCGTTCGTGCCGGTCGGAGGGGTGGACGCCGACGCGGCCGGGAGCTATCTCGCGCACGGGGCCACCGCGGTGGGTGTCGGCTCGCCGCTGATCGGCGACGCGGCCGACGGCGGCAGCACCGCAGCACTCCGCGAGCGGGCGCGCGCCTTCCGCGACGCCGTACGCGCCGCCGCCTCCGCGGACACCGTCCGATGACCGCCGGCACCCCGGCCGTCTGCTGGCAGGACCGGCTCGGGCTCGGCGAAGGAATACGCGCGGTCGACGGCGGCATCGTCCTCGTCGACATCCTCACCGGGCGGCTGCTGGCCGGACCAACGGACCGCTCAGCTCCGCTGACGCAACTCGCCCGGCTGCCCGTGCCCCTGGGCGCGGTCGCCCCCGTACACTCTCGCCCCGGAACCTGGATCGCGGCCGCCGGAACCGGTATCTGTCTGATCACCGCGCACGGGCGGACCGAGTGGCTCGCGCGCCCCGAGGACGGGGCCGCCACGGCCATGCGGATGAACGACGCGACCGCCGATCCGTACGGCAGGTTCTGGGCGGGCAGCATGGCCTGCGACGCCGAGGACGGCGCGGGCTCCCTCTACCGTGTCGACCACGACGGCACGGTGATCCGGGTGCTGGACGGCCTCACCGTGCCCAACGGCCCGGCATTCTCCGCGGACGGCACCGTGATGTACCTCGCCGACAGCGCCAAGGGCATCATCCGCCGGTACCCGGTCGATCCGGACACCGGACTGCCGGGTACGCCGGACACTTTCGCCGTCTTCGACCGCGGCAGCCCCGACGGTATGACGGTGGACGCCGAAGGCGCCCTGTGGACTGCGGTCTGGGGTACCGGCACCGTCCACCGCTACCGCGCCGACGGCACCTTGGACCGGCAGATCCGCATTCCGGCGACGCAGCCCGCCGGGCTGTGCCTCGACGGGGACAGCCTGTACGTCACCAGCGCGCGGCACGGTCTCGCCGCACCCGGACCGCTGGACGGCGCGGTCTTCGCCACCCGGGCCGGCGTCCGGGGCCTGCCCACGTGTGCCTACCACCCCGGGAGAACCGAGTGACGTCGATGCACAGCTCCCACGGAACCGGCCGGCGGCCGGTGACCGGGCCGGTGACCTGTATCGGTGAGACCATGGCCGCGCTGATCCCCGAACCCGCCGCCCCGCTGGACGGCGCCGGTCTGCTCGGGATCCGGATCGCGGGCGCCGAGTCCAACGTGGCGATGTACCTCGCCGACCACGGGGTGCCCAGCCGTTGGGTCTCCGCGCTCGGTGACGACCCGTTCGGACACCGGATCCGCGCCGAGGTGGCCGCGGCCGGTGTCGACATCAGCGGCGTACGCACCGACCCGCACCGCCCGACCGGACTCCTCGTCAAGGACCCCGGCACCGAGGGCACCCGCGTCCACTACTACCGCCGCGGCTCCGCCGCCTCGGCCCTGACCCCGGACCTGCTGGACGACGACGCCGTGCGCTCCGCAGGCCTCATCCACCTCAGCGGCATCACCCCGGCGCTCTCGGCGGGCTGCCGGGACCTGGTCCTCGCGCTGCTCCGGCCCGACATCGCTGAACGCCCGTGCCCCGTGAGCTTCGACGTCAACCACCGGGCCGCTCTGTGGGCGGACGGTGCGGCGCCCGCCGTGCTGCTCGGGCTCGCCCGAAGGGCGGACATCACGTTCGTGGGCCTCGACGAGGCGCAGGCGCTGTGGGGAGACGAACTGGCCGACGCCTTCGCCGTACGGGAGTTGCTGCCACAGCCGCCCGTCCTCGTCGTCAAGGACGGTGCCCGGGCCGCCACCGCCTTCGACGGCCCCCGGGCTCACACGGTGCCCGCGCCCCCGGTCGAAGTCATCGAACCGGTGGGCGCCGGCGACGCGTTCGCTGCCGGGTTCCTCGCCGGGCTGCTGCGCGGCGAAGAACCCGTACGGGCGCTGCGGTTGGGGCATCTGACGGCGGGCGCCGCACTGCGGGTGACCGGCGACCACGGCCCCCTGCCGGACCGCGCCCGCCTCGCCGAGCTGCTCGACGCGGCGCCGGCGGAGTGGGCAGAAGGTGGGTGACCCGGCGATCCGGCCGCTGTGCTGGACGCACAGGCCACAAGTCGCGTGTGCGTGCCATGTTAATCTGACGGATCATCGCACAACCGACCGCCTGACCAGCGGAGAGTTGCCAACTGACGGATTCTGCCAGCTGGTTGAGGTGCTGAGGGGAACCTATGAACAACGGTAAGAAGAAGCTGATCGCTACTGCTCTTTCAGCAGTGCTTTCGTTGTCGGTGCTCGGCCTGGCCTGGCAGGCGGCGGCTGAGTCTCCTGGGAGCACCAGCAAGACCGTGGCAACCCAATGGCCCGGGGCGCAGGGCTCTTCGGTGTCTCATGGGGCCAACGGAATGACCCCGGCCACTCAGTGGCCCGGGGCGCAGGGCTCCTCCGTCGAGGCCTAGGACATTTCTTCCGGATCGCTTTGCTGCTGACCGGACCCTCCCGGCCGGGCCGGGCAGCGAGGGGAGCGCATCGCTCTCCCGCGGCGTTCGTCCGGGAGGGAACCCGCACGCTCAGCACGGAGTGGCGCGCTGCGAACCGGGGCATCCCGTACGTGGGGGACATGTGACCCAGGAGGTCCGGCCCGGAACCGGTCCGGGAACGGAGACGGCCGGTCGGTAGCAACCAGCGAGCTGCCCGGCAGGACAACGAGCGGCGGCGGAGCGGCATGAGCGACAGACCGCGTACGGCGGACCGACCGGACCCCGGCCTCTTCGGCCCCGGATCGGTGACCTGGCAGGCACACGCGGACCCGGTCATGTGGATCGCCGGTGTCCGCGCCCTCTACCTCCAGGCGCTGCACCCCCGCGCGGTCCGCGGCGTCATCCAGAATTCGGACTTCCGCCGGGACGCCTGGGGGCGGCTGCTGCGCACCGCGAGCTTCGTCGGCACCATCACCTACGGCACGACCGAGGCCGCCGAGCAGGCGGGCGCCCGGGTCCGCCGGATCCACAGCTTCCTCGGTGCCACCGATCCCGTGACCGGGGAGCGGTACGGCGTCGGTGAGCCGGCGCTCCTGCTCTGGGTGCACTGCGCCGAGATCGACTCGTACCTCGGCGTCCTGCGCCGCTCCGGCGTCCCCATCGGCGACGCGCAGGCCGACCGCTACATCGACGAGAACCGCGAGAGCGCCCGGCTGGTCGGGCTCGACCCGGCGGAGGTGCCCGCGGACCGGGCCGCACTCGCCGCGTACTTCGAGTCGGTACGCCCCGAACTCGCCGCCACCGCGGAGTCCCACGAGGTCGACGCGTTCCTGCGCAGGCCCCCCGTTCCCGCCGTTCTCGCTCCGGCGCGCGCGGCGCTCTGGCGGCAGGTGGCCGCTCTCGCGTACGCCTCACTGCCTCCGTACGCCCATGAGCTCTACGGGAGACCGGCACCCGGCCCGGAGACCGTGAACCGTCGGCTCACCGCCACCGGCAACGCCCTGCGCTGCATCCCCGACCGGCTGCGCTGGCAGCTGCCACCTGGCCATATTCTGAAGGCAATGGCGCGCTTGGGCCCGGGCAGCCGTCCGGCACCGTACAAACTCCGGACACCGGACGCCATACTGGACGGGCCGGGGACGGTGCAGCGAGGCGACGGGGGCGACAGCACGAGATGGCGGACACCAGGCTGATCCACGGCCGGTACCGGCTGCTCGAAGCGATCGGGCGCGGGGGCATGGGCGAGGTGTGGCGGGCGCGTGACGAGTCCCTGGGCCGCCATGTCGCCGTCAAGTGCCTCAAGCCGCTGGGACCCCAGCACGACCAGTCCTTCACCCGGGTGCTGCGCGAGCGCTTCCGCCGCGAGGCGCGGGTCGCGGCCTCCCTCCAGCATCGCGGGGTCACCGTCGTCCACGACTTCGGTGAGTACGAGGGCGTCCTGTACCTCGTCATGGAGCTGCTCGACGGCCAGAACCTCAGCCAGCTCCTCGTCGCGAACGAGCAGCGGCCGCTGCCGGTGCCCGACGTCGTCGACATCGCCCGGCAGGTCGCCTCCGCCCTCGCGTACACCCATGAACAGGGCATCGTCCACCGGGACCTGAAGCCCGCCAACATCATGCGGCTCACCGACGGCACGGTGAAGATCTGTGACTTCGGCATCGCCCGCCTGGGCCACGACATCGGCTTCACCTCCCGGCTCACCGGTACCGGCATCGCCATGGGCACCCCGCACTACATGTCACCCGAGCAGATCGGCGGCGGTGAGATCGACCACCGCAGCGATCTCTACTCACTGGGGTGCGTGCTGTACGAAATCGCCACCGGGGCACCGCCGTTCGACCTCGACGACGCCTGGGCGGTGCTCGTCGGACACCGGGACACCGTGCCCGAACCACCGCGCAGCCACCGGTCCGAACTGCCGGAGTTCTTCGACCGGGCCGTCCTCGACCTGCTCGCCAAGACCCCGGACGAGCGCCCCGCGGACGCCAGGGAGTTCGGCCTGCTGCTCGGCCCGGAGACACCGGCGGCAGGGCTGGCCGCGACGGCCGTGCCGGGGCCTGCGGTCCAGCTGCCCCCGCGGCTGCCGCCGCTGCCGCCCTGGACCCGGTCCATGACCACCGGCCACAAGGCCACCGGGACCTGGACGGTCACCTCCACCCCCACCGACCGGGCGACGGCGCTCACCGGTGAGTGGACGACCGCCGGACCTCCGCGCGGAGCCGCTGCCGTCCCTGTGGTCTCCACCGGGCAGCGGCCCACCCCGCCGCCGGATCTGGTCGCCGCGCTCGCCGGCCGCCACAACGCCGGGCTGAGCCTGAGCAGGCTGGGCCGCTGGGCGGAGGCGGGGGAGGTGCACCGGGCCGTGGCGGCCGAGCGTGAGTACGTCCTCGGCCCCGGCCATCCGGACACCCTGGCCAGCCGTTACGAGGTGGGCTTCACACTGAGCCGTACCGGGCGAGCGGCCGACGCGCTGCGCGAGTTCACCCGGGTCGCCGACGGCCGGGAGCGGGCCCTGGGCGCCGACCATCCCGAGACCCTCGCCGCCCGGCAGGAGACCGCGTACGTACTGGGTCAGCTCGGCCGCCACTTCGAGGCGCACCAGGTGTACGCGTCGGTGCTCGCCGCCCGGGAGCGCACCGTCGGTCCTGACCACCCGGACACGCTGCGCTGCCGGCACAACCTCGCCTTCAACCTGAGCAGGCTGGGGCGGCTGGAGGACTCGCACCGGATGGCGTGCGAGGTCGCCGCTGCGCGTGCCGCCGTGCTCGGCGCCGCGCACCCGGACACCCTGGTGACCCGGTACGAAGTCGCCTACGCGCTGGGACAGTTGGGGCGCTGGCCGGAGGCGCTGGAGATCTACCGGGAGGTGGCCGCCGCCCGTGAACAGGCGCTGGGCGCCGATCACCCCGACACCCTCGCCACCCGTTACGAGGTGGCCATCAGCCTGGGCCGGCTGGGCCGCAGCGCGGAAGCCCTCGAACGGTTCGGCGCGCTGGTCGGCGACCGCACCCGGGTCCAGGGGCCTGCCGACCCGGAGACCCTGCGGGCCCGCCACGGCCTGGGGGTGAACCTCGGCCGGCTCGGCCGGTGGGACGAGGCGCTCGCCGAGGCGCGCGAGGTCTGCGCACTGCGCGAACAGGCGCTGGGCGGCGACCACCCGGACACCCTGGTCAGCCGCCGCGAAATCGCTGTCGGGCTGGGCTGGCTGGGCCGCTGGGCGGACGCGCTCACCGTCTACCGGGCGGTCGCCGCGGCCCGGGAGCGGGTGCTCGGCCTCGACCACCCGGACGCGCTGGCCAGCCGCAACGACGAGGCACACTGCCTGGAGCAGCTGGGCTGCGGGGACGAGGCCGCGGAGCTGTACCGCCAGGTCGCCGCGCGCCGGCAGCAGCGGAGCGCGCCGGGGCTGTGAGCCGCCGCTGTGCGGGGCGGCAGGTATCAGTCCGGCGGTATCAAAAGAACGGGGCCCTGTCCGGCCCGCGACGGTCTCACGGCCTTACGGTCCGCGAAGACCACGAAGAACTGCGAAGAACTTTCGACGATCGCGTGGACCGTGAAGAGCCGGACAGGACCCGGGTGTCAGGACCCGATCGGGTTGACGTACGTCGCCGGGTGGGTGGCGCCGTCCTGCTTGGTGACAGCGCCACCGAACGGCCACTTCAGCGCGAACTGGGTCTTCTCGTTGGGCGGGGTGATCCGCACCAGACCGGGCTGGAAGCTGCCCGAGCCCTTCTCCGTGGTCGCGCCGAGCGTGATGCTGAAGTCGGTGGTGTCTCCGGGCGACAGCGAGACGGTGGTGGTCGGCTTCGAGGAGCGCGCCAGCGACCAGGTGCCGTCGGACGCCTGGTCGCCGACCATGTCGACGCCGGCGAAGCCGGTCAGCGTGCAGGTGCTCTTGCCGATGTTGGTGAACGCCACCGAGGCCTGCGTCTGGTTGTCGGACTTCATGTCGGGCACGGCGTCGCCGCCCGTGGCGAAGGCCGCCTTCAGATCGGCGGTGTGGCAGCGCGATCCCGCTGAGCTGCCCGCCGCCGCTCCCTTGCCGCCACCGGTGGAGGAGCTCTCCGTCGCGTTCGTACCGCTGTTGGACGCAGTGCCGCTGGAGTCCTTGCCGGAGGCCGAGCTGCTGGAGCTGTCCGAACCGGCCGTCCCCTGGCCCGACGTGGCGCTCTCGGACGAGGTGGCCGATGAGGAATCCCCCGATGCCTTGTCGTCGGACGACGACGAACAGGCGGCGGCGCCGAGGCTGAGCGCGGTGACAGCGAGAAGGGCTGCCATCCGGCGGGGGAGTCGGTTCAGCTGTGTGGTCATGAGTGTGGGGCCCCTGGAATCGTGCGTAAGTGATCTACGCGTGAGTAAGCGATCTGTAAGTGATCTCCGAACCGATATCACGTCCCGGGCATCAGATCGGTTGCAGAGGAGGCGGGAATCCCTGTATGTGACATGAATCTCTGTGCGATTTCTGTACGATCTCCGCGGGCCGGATGAACCGGTCGTGCGCCGAGACCTCCTGACCGGGTGTCACCGGCCGCGTCAGTCCGCGGAACGCACCCAGCCGGTCGCCTCGATCCGGGCCGCGTCCGACGCCCGGGCCTCGTCGAAGACCGTACGGCGGCCGTCCCCGACCACGATGCCGGTGACGTACGCCCCGCGGCCCACGTACAGCTGATCGGTCGTGTAACGCCAGCGCAACCGCACCGCCTTGCCGCGCCACGCTGTCAGATCCGCCTCCAGCCGGTGCCAGACGCGGCCCGACCAGCCGTCCACGGAGCCCGCCGGACGGTTCTCGGGTCGCTGCCCCTCGGCGGTGGTGGAGAAGGGCACCGGCTGCCAGGCCGCACCGGTGTCCGCCGACGCCTCCAGGAACAGGAAGTCGGCGTGCGGTTCGCTGTCCCACCACACCGAGGCGCCGAGCCGTGCCCGCCCGGACGCCGGGACGACGGCGGGCAGGGTCAGGGTGGCCGTCGTCGCACTCGCCATGCCGGAGAACCAGGCCGTACGCCCGTGCGCGGGACGCACCGGCACCGCCCGCGCCAGGCTGTTGCCCGCCTGGACCCGGGGGGCGCTCCCCGTACGCCAGTTGCGCACCGGGTGGACCGAGTTGCCCAGCATGATCAGGAAGGAGTCGGTTGACGGGTCGAGCACCAGGCTGGTTCCGGTGAACCCGGTGTGGCCCGCGGTGCGTGGGGTGGCCATCGCGCCCATGTACCAGTGCTGGTAGAGCTCGAAGCCCAGACCGTGATTGTCGCCCGGGAACGCGGTGTTGAAGTCGGTGAACAGCAGACCGACGGAGTCGGGACGCAGGATGCGGGCGGGTCCGTACGCGCCGCCGTTCAGCAGGGTGCGGGCGAGCACCGCCAAGTCCCAGGCGCAGGAGAAGACTCCGGCCTGACCGGCGACCCCGCCGAAACTGTAGGCGTTCTCGTCGTGCACCTCTCCCCAGACCAGCCCGCGGTCGAGGCCCGACCAGGGCCGCCTGGCGTCCTCGGTGGCCGCGATCCGCGGCTTCCAGGCGGCGGGCGGGTTGTATCGCGTGCGGTGCATCCCGAGCGGTGCGGTGATCCCCTCACGGACCAGCACGTCGAGCGTGCGCCCGGTGATCCGCTCCAGGACCAGCTGCAACGAGATGAGGTTGAGGTCGGAGTAGAGATACGCGGTACCGGGGGTGTTGATCGGCGCCTCGTTCCACAGCATCCGCAGTCTCCCCTCCCGCGTCGGCTCCTTGTACAGCGCCAGCGTCGCGCGGAATCCGGAGGTGTGCGTGAGGAGCTGGCGTACCGTCATGTCCCCCTTGCCGGCCGCGCCGAACTCGGGGAGGTACGAGGCGACCTTCGCGGTCAGCTCCAGCGTGCCCCGTTCGATCTGCTGCACCGCCACGAGGGACGTGAAGAGCTTGGAGACGGAGGCCAGGTCGTAGAGGGTGTCCCGGTCTGCCGCGATCTGCTCATCCGCGGGGAACTCGACGCCGGTGTCGGACTTCTCGTCGTACGCCGAGTAACGCACCGCGTGTCCGATGGGCTCGTGCAGCGCCACCGTGCCGCCGCGCCCGGCGAGCAGAACGGCGCCCGCGTACCACGGGTGGGTGGGGGAGGGGCCGAGGAACGCCCGGGCGTCGCTGACCAGTTGGCGCAGTGGGTCCGGCAGCAGACCGGCCTGCTCGGCGGTGCCGCGGCGGAGCGTCGTACGCCCGGAGCCGGAGCCGGAGTTCGAGTTCGGGCCCGAGTTCGGAGCGCCTGGGTCCGCGCCGTGCCCGGATCCGGAACCCGCGGCCGGTCCCGCGGTCGCGGCGGCCGGTCCCAGCGGGAGCGAGGCCAGGGCGAGTGCCCCTCCCAGGGCCAGCATTCCGCCGCCCAGCCCGCGCCTGCTGATGTCCCCGCCCGCCGCGTTGCCGCTCATCCCAGCACTCCTTGAAAGTATCTTTCGGGGCCTTGATCGACTGCGGAAACTTTCTGCCATCGGTACGGGGGTGTCAACCCTCGTACCGCGTGTCCCCGGCGCTCCAAAGAATCTGACACAGCATCAGAAAATCTCTTCCCTCGGCTGCTCCGCTGGGGCATCCTGCGCCCCATGGAGACGGAGCTGAGCAAGAAACTGGGGATCGAGCACGCAATCTTCGGCTTCACGCCCTTTCCCGCCGTGGCCGCCGCCATCACCCGGGCCGGCGGATTCGGGGTACTCGGAGCGGTCCGGTACACCGCCCCCGACGAACTGGCGCGTGATCTCGACTGGATGCAGGAGCACACCGGCGGGCTGCCGTACGGCCTCGACGTCGTCATGCCCGCGAAAAAGGTGGAGGGGGTGACGGAGGCCGAGGTCGAGGCGATGATCCCGGAGGGGCACCGCCGGTTCGTGGAGGAGACCCTCGCCAAACACGGGGTTCCCGCGTGGCCCGAGGGGGAACCCTCCGGCTGGCGGATCACCGGGTGGATGGAACAGGTCGCCCGCAACCAGCTCGACGTCGCCTTCGACTATCCGATCAAACTGCTCGCCAACGCCCTCGGCTCGCCGCCCGCCGACGTCATCGAACGCGCCCACCGCCACGATGTCCTGGTCGCGGCACTGGCCGGCAGTGCCAAGCACGCCCGCCGCCATGCCGAGGCCGGCATCGACATCGTCGTGGCCCAGGGGTACGAGGCGGGCGGCCACACCGGGGACATCGCCTCCATGGTGCTGACACCCGACGTGGTCGATGCCGTGTCCCCGCTGCCGGTGCTGGCCGCCGGCGGGATCGGCAGCGGGGAGCAGATCGCCGCCGGTATCGCGCTCGGCGCCCAGGGCGTCTGGCTCGGCTCGCTCTGGCTCACCACGACCGAGGCCGAGATGCACTCCCGCGCCCTCACCCAAAAGCTCATCGAGGCGGGCTCCGGCGACACCGTGCGCTCCCGCGCGCTCACCGGAAAACCCGCCCGTCAGCTCCGTACCGAATGGACCGACGCCTGGGACGATCCCGCAGGGCCCGGCACTCTGCCCATGCCGCTCCAGGGTCTGCTCGTCGCCGACGCGGTCTCCCGGATCCAGAAGTACGAGGTCGCGCCGCTGCTCGGCACCCCGGTGGGCCAGATCGTCGGCCGGATGAACTCCGAACGCGGTGTCCAGGAGGTCTTCGACGAACTGACCCGCGGCTTCGAGCGGGCCGTCGACCGGATCAACCGCATCGCAGGACGGAGTCACTGATGGCAGCGAAGGACAGCGGAACCCCCAACGGCTTCTGGGCCCAGGCCACCGCCGACCCCGGCCGCACGGTCGTGATCGCACCCGACGGCGAGGAGTGGACCGCCGGACGGCTGCACACGGCCGTCAACCAGCTGGTGCACGGACTGCGCGCCGCCGGTCTGGAGCGCGGGGACGCCTTCGCGGTCGTCCTGCCGAACAGCGTCGAGTTCCTCACCGCGTATCTGGCCGCCTCGCAGGCCGGTCTCTATCTGGTCCCGGTCAACCACCACTTCGTGGGTCCTGAGATCGCCTGGATCGTCTCCGACTCGGGGGCCAAGGTCCTCATCGCCCACGAGCGGTTCGCCGAAGCGGCGACCACAGCGGCGGACGAAGCCGGGCTCCCCGCGACCCACCGGTACGCGGTCGGCGCCATACCGGGCTTCCGTCCCTACGGCGAACTCCCCGGCGGGCAGCCGGGATCCGTACCGGAGGACCGCACTCTCGGCTGGGTGATGAACTACACCTCGGGCACCACCGGACGGCCCCGCGGCATCCGCCGGCCGCTGTCCGGCAAGCTGCCCGAGGAGACCTACCTCGGCGGGTTCCTCGGGATCTTCGGGATCAAGCCCTTCGACGGCAACGTCCACCTCGTCTGCTCGCCGCTCTACCACACCGCCGTGCTCCAGTTCGCCGGCGCTGCCCTGCACATCGGCCACCCCCTGGTCCTGATGGACAAGTGGACGCCCGAGGAGATGCTGCGCGCCATCGACGCGCACGGATGCACGCACACGCACATGGTCCCGACCCAGTTCCACCGCCTCCTCGCCCTGCCGGACGAGGTCAAGGGGCGGTACGACGTGACGTCGATGCGCCATGCCATCCACGGCGCCGCGCCCTGCCCCGACCACGTCAAGCGGGCGATGATCGAGTGGTGGGGCCACTGCGTCGAGGAGTACTACGCGGCCAGCGAGGGCGGCGGCGCCTTCGCCACGGCCGAGGACTGGCTGAAGAAGCCGGGCACCGTCGGCAAGGCCTGGCCCATCAGCGAACTCGCCATCCACGACGACGACGGCAACCGGCTGCCGCCCGGCGAACTCGGCACCGTCTACATGAAGATGTCCACCGGCGGCTTCAGCTACCACAAGGACGAGGCCAAGACGGCGAAGAACCGCATCGGCGACTTCTTCACCGTCGGCGATCTGGGCCTGCTCGACGAGGACGGCTACCTCTTCCTCCGCGACCGCAAGATCGACATGATCATCTCCGGCGGGGTCAACATCTACCCGGCCGAGATCGAGTCCGCGCTGCTCACCCACCCCGCGGTCGCCGACGCCGCGGCCTTCGGCATCCCGCACACCGACTGGGGCGAGGAGGTCAAGGCCGTCATCGAACCGGCCGAGGGCGCCGAGCCCGGCGATGCGCTCGCCGCCGAGATCCTCGCCCACTGCGAGTCCCGGCTCGCCGGGTACAAACGCCCCAGGACCGTCGACTTCATCGAGACGATGCCTCGCGACCCCAACGGCAAGCTCTACAAGCGGCGGCTGCGCGAACCGTACTGGGAGGGCCACGAGCGCGCCGTCTGACCTCTCCGGGCGGAGCCCTGCCGTCCCGCCCGGCAGGGCGGGCTCGCCGGGCAGCCGCTGATCATCTCTGCCAGCGTGGCCCCATGAGAGCGCCGAGCCGGGCCCTGGCGGCACAGTGGACCACCGCGGTCCCTGTGGTCGCTGTCGTGGCCCTGATCCTCAGCTGGGGCCGCGATCTGCCGGTCTTCGCCGTGGTCCTGGTGGCGCTCTGCCTGGCCGGAGCGGTGCTGGCCGCCGTGCACCACGCCGAGGTGATCGCCCACCGGGTGGGGGAACCCTTCGGGTCACTGGTGCTGGCGGTCGCCGTCACCGTCATCGAGGTGGCGCTCATCGTCACACTGATGGCCGACGGCGGCTCCAAGTACTCCTCACTCGCCCGGGACACCGTCTTCGCCGCGGTGATGATCACCTGCAACGGGATCGTGGGTCTCTCCCTGCTCGTCGGCGCGGTACGCCGCGGGGTCGCCGTCTTCAACGCCGAGGGATCGGGCACCGCGCTGTCCGCCGTGGCGGCGCTCGCGACCCTCACTCTGGTCCTGCCGACGTTCACCAGGACGCCGGGACCGGAGTTCAGCGGCCCGCAGCTGGCCTTCGCCGCCATCGCCTCACTCTGCCTGTACGGCCTCTTCGTCGCCGTCCAGACGGTGCGTCACCGGGACTACTTCCTGCCCGTCACCCAGGAGGGCGAGATCCAGGACGAGGACGGCCACGCGGCGCCGCCCGGCCGACGGGCCGCCCTGCTCAGCCTCGGGCTGCTGCTGGTCGCGCTGATCGCCGTGGTGGGCAACGCGAAAGCCATCTCGCCGACCCTGGAGTCGGGCGTCGCCGCGGCGGGGCTGCCCCACGCGGTCGTCGGCGTGGTGATCGCGCTTCTCGTGCTGCTGCCCGAGACGCTCGCCGCGGTAAGGGCGGCGCGCCGCGACCGTGTCCAGACCAGCCTCAATCTGGGGCTCGGCTCGGCCATGGCGAGCATCGGACTGACGATCCCCGCCATCGCGCTGGCCTCGGTCTGGCTCACCGGCCCGCTGCTGCTCGGCCTCGGAGCCACCCATATGGTGCTGCTCGCGCTGACCGTGGTGGTCGGCGCGCTGACCATCGTCCCCGGCCGGGCGACCCTGATGCAGGGCGGTATCCACCTCGCGATCTTCGCCGCCTTCGTCTTCCTGGCCGTCAGCCCCTGAGCCGGGGCGCGCTGTCGCCGGGAGCCGACGGCCGGCCGCTGGTGGTCCCGCCGTTCACTCACCCGGGACGGCTCCCTTGACCGGGCCCCCGGTGAAC
Source organism: Streptomyces sp. NBC_00440 (assembly GCF_036014215.1). NCBI lineage: Bacteria > Bacillati > Actinomycetota > Actinomycetes > Kitasatosporales > Streptomycetaceae > Streptomyces > Streptomyces sp. NBC_00440. The sequence goes on along the minus strand of NZ_CP107921.1, from coordinate 371,169 downwards.
CGCAGGATCACGCCATGACACAGGACCACGCCACGACACACGCCACGACAGGTGTACGCGCCAGCACGGTCGACGGAATCCTGCGCCGCAGCGCGCGGCGGGTGCCCGGGCGTACCGCGGTCCGGTACGGGGACCGCTCCTGGACCTACGCGGCCCTCGACGAGGCCGTCAGCACGGCGGCCGCCGTCCTGACAGGACGCGGGCTGCGGACCGGCGACCGGGTCGCCTCCTACGGCAACAACTCGGACGTCTATCTCATCGGCTTCCTCGCCTGCGCCCGGGCCGGGCTGATCCATGTCCCGGTGAACCAGAACCTTTCGGGTGACGAACTGGCCTACATCCTGGGCCAGTCGGGCAGCGCGCTGGTACTCGCCGACCCCGGCCTCGCCGACGCCGTACCGGACGGGTTCCCGGTGCTCCTGCTGCGCGGGGGCGACGACTCGCTGCTGACCGCGCTCGGCGCTCCCCGCTCCTTCACCCCCGAGCGCCCACCCGGCTCCGAGGACCTGGTGCAGCTGCTCTACACCTCGGGCACCACCGCACTCGCCAAGGGCGCGATGATGACGCACCGGGCGCTCGTCCACGAGTACGTCAGCGCCATCACCGCCCTCGGCCTTCAGGAGTCGGACCGACCGCTGCACGCGCTGCCGCTGTACCACTCGGCCCAGCTGCACGTCTTTCTGCTGCCGTATCTGGCGGTGGGAGCCGAGAACACGATCCTGGACGCTCCGGACGCGGCCGAGGTGTTCCGGCTGGTCGAGGCCGGGCTCGCGGACACGCTCTTCGCGCCGCCCACCGTGTGGATCGGCTTCTCGCACCACCCCGGCTTCGCCACCCGCGATCTGAGCGGGCTGCGCAAGGCGTTCTACGGCGCGTCGATCATGCCGGTACCCGTCCTGGAACGCCTGCGGGAGCGGCTGCCCGGTCTGGCCTTCCACAACTGTTTCGGCCAGAGCGAGATCGGCCCGCTGGCCATGGTCCTGGGGCCGGACGAGCACGAGGGGCGGATGGACTCCTGCGGCCGGCCCGTTCTCTTCGTGGAGGCCATGGTGGTCGACGAGAACGGCGACGAGGTACCCGACGGCACGGCGGGCGAAGTCGTCTACCGCTCACCGCAGTTGTGCGAGGGCTACTGGGGCAAGCCCGAGGAGACCGCGGAAGCGTTCCGCGACGGGTGGTTCCACTCCGGCGATCTCGCGGTGCGCGACGCCCAGAGGTACTTCACCGTGGTCGACCGGCTGAAGGACGTCATCAACTCCGGAGGCGTACTGGTCGCCTCACGCCAGGTCGAGGACGCGCTCTACACCCACCCCGGGGTCACCGAGGCAGCGGTCGTCGGACTGCCCGACGACCGCTGGATCGAGGCGGTCACGGCCGTGGTCGTGGTGTGCGACGAGATCACCGAGGCCGAACTGCTCGCCCACGCCCGCGCATCCCTCCCGCACTTCAAGGCCCCGAAGCGGGTCCTGTTCGTGGACTCGCTGCCGCGGAACGCCAGCGGGAAGATCCTCAAGCGCGAGCTGCGGGACCGCTTCGCGGATCCACGATCCGCTTGAACGTGCCCGCCGGCCGTTCGAGCGTTTCGGGGTCAAGCCGGCAACTTTCCAGGGCGATGCCGGGTTCGAGCCGGCGGCCTTCGAGAGCAGCGCCAGGTCATTTCACAGTCCAGGAGGGCGATGAGTCAGCTGCCGCATGCGCAACCAACTGCTGCAGGGGAGGGATCCGTAGGAGCGGGCTCGCTGCTGCAGCACGCGTTGCCCTCCAGGACAGGACTCTTGCCCAGCTGGTCTGCGTCGGCCTTGACAACGTAGACCTCCCACGGCTCCTTGCCGGGGGCGTGCACCCACACCTTGTCCTGTAGGGCGTAGCAGCACGAGGTGTCGTTCTCCTCGAAGGTGGCCAGGCCGGCGTCCTTGAGACGAGTCGTTGCGGCGGTCACCTGCTCGGTGGCTTCCACCTCTACGCCGAGGTGGTCGAGGCGGGTCTCCTGTCCGGGCTCGCCCTCGATCAGGACGAGCTTGAGCGGCGGCTCCGTAATGGCGAAGTTGGCGTATCCCGCACGCCGCTTGGACGGTTCGGTGCCGAACAGCTTCGAGTAGAAGGTCACCGACGCTTCAAGGTCGCTGACGCGCAGGGCGAGCTGTGCACGGGACATGGCAGGGCTCCGATCGGCTGTATTGATGTCCATCGATTCAAGGTTGCATCTTGAATCGATGGACGTCAACATAGAAGCATGTCGAAACAAGAGCTTGCGGTGCTCGGCCAGACCGACGAGACCGGCGCCTGCTGCCCCGGGCTGCTGGCCGCCCCCCTCAACGAGGGACAGGCCGTGGAACTGGCGAAGGTCTTCAAGGCGCTGGGCGACCCGGTGCGGTTGCGCCTGCTGTCGCTGATCGCCTCGCGCGCCGGCGGCGAGGTCTGCGTCTGCGACCTGACCCCCGCCTTTGACCTGTCGCAGCCGACGATCTCGCATCACCTCAAGCTGCTTCGGCAGGCCGGCCTCATCGACTGCGAGCGCCGCGGTACGTGGGTCTACTACTGGCTGTTGCCCGAGATGACGGACCGCCTCGCAGGCATCCTGACCCGCCCCGCCGGCGAACCCCTGCCCACGCCCGCCGAGGTGACCGCGTGAGCCCCGCGCCCGAGCGGGCGGTCGCCGGCCGCCTCTCCTTCCTCGACCGCTACCTCGCCGTGTGGATTCTCGCCGCGATGGCGCTCGGCCTCGGTCTCGGCCGCATCGTGCCCGGCCTCGGGGACGCGCTCGCCAAGGTCACCGTGACCGGCGTATCACTGCCGATCGCGCTCGGCCTGCTCGTGATGATGTACCCGGTCCTCGCCAAGGTGAGGTACGACCGGCTCGACACCGTCACCCGCGACCGCCGCCTGCTGCTGCCCTCACTGCTGCTGAACTGGATCGTCGGACCGGCGCTCATGTTCGCGTTGGCGTGGCTGTTCCTGCCCGACCTGCCCGATTACCGCACGGGTCTGATCATCGTGGGGTTGGCACGCTGTATCGCCATGGTGATCATCTGGAACGACCTCGCCTGCGGTGACCGCGAGGCCGCCGCCGTCCTGGTGGCGCTGAATTCGGTGTTCCAGGTGATCGCGTTCTCTGCCCTCGGCTGGTTCTACCTGTCCGTGCTGCCGGGATGGCTCGGCCTCGAACAGGCCGGCCTCGACGTATCCGTGTGGGAGATCGCCCGAAGCGTACTGATCTTCCTCGGAATCCCGCTCGTCGCCGGTTACCTCACGCGCCGAATCGGCGAGAAGGCCAAGGGCCGCGCCTGGTACGAGGCGAAGCTGATCCCGCGCATCGGGCCGTTCGCCCTGTACGGGCTGCTGTTCACGATCATCGTCCTGTTCGCGCTGCAAGGCGACGCAATCACCTCGCAGCCGCTCGACGTCGTCCGCATCGCGTTGCCGCTGCTCGTGTACTTCGCGATCATGTGGGCCGGATCGATGGCGGTCGGCCGTGCCGTGGGACTCAACCACCCGCGTGCCACGACGCTCGCGTTCACCGCCGCCGGCAACAACTTCGAACTGGCCATCGCGGTAGCCATCGCCACGTTCGGCGCCACGTCCGGGCAGGCACTCGCCGGTGTGGTCGGCCCGCTCATCGAGGTACCCGTACTGATCGGCCTCGTGTACGTCGCGCTGTACGCCCGCCGCTTCTTCACCGCCCCCGCGCCCCTGGCCGAGGAAGACCGCGCCCCTGTCTGACTACGCATGCCCTCCGTGTTGTTCGTCTGCCTCCGCAACGCCGGCGGGCACGTGGTGCGCCAACTCGGTGGCCAGGCGTCGCATGGCCACCGAGTTGGCGCGCCGCATCATGGTTCGAACGGCGGGGGCCAGCAGCCGGTCGGCGAGAGGGGCGTGCACCCACCTGTAGGTGAACGAGATGTGGGTCCCGCCGGTTCGCAGCGGTTCCATGGCATAGGTGCCGTGGGCCACGCGCCGGCCGGCCGCGCTGACGTTGCGTTCGACGATGCGCCGCGGCACATCGGCCTCCACGACCTCGATGGTGACGTCGCTCTTGGTGCCGCCCAGAGCGGCGGTCACCGTCACGCACGATCCGATGCCGCGGGCAGGGCCGTTGTAGCGCCAGTCGGTCAGGTAGTGGTTGGTGAACCGCTCGTGGTGAGCCATGACATCGAGGAAGTCGTAGACCTGCTCCGGCGTCTGAGGTACGTGGATCGACACGGTGACAGACTTCATGTACCACACGGTACATGCGGCATGTACCGATTGGTACACTCGCGGCCGTGGTGAATACGGACGACTCGCATCCCGGCGGCAAGGCCGGGCAAGGCACCCACGGGGACCGGCGCGCACAGCTGGTGGACGCGGCCGTCGATCACGTCGCGGCACACGGCATCGCGGACCTGAGCCTGCGCCGCCTGGGCGCTGCGATCGGCGTCAGTCATCGCATGCTGATCCACTACTTCGGCTCCAAGGAACAGCTGTTCGTCGAGATCGTCCGGACGTCGGAGCGACGTCAGCGCGATCTTCTGTCCCGGCTCCGCCTGGAGCCCGGTCTCTCGCCCGTCGGCATCGCGCGCCGGCTGTGGCAGCAGCTGACGGACCCTCGGCTGGCCGGTCAGGAGCGGCTCTTCTTCGAAATCTGCGGGCAGGCGCTGCGAGGCCGCCCCGAGGCGGCTCCGGTTCTCGAAGGGCTTGTGAAGGACTGGCTGGAGCCGCTCGTGGCCGCCGAGGTCAGCGCGGGAGCGGACCCTGCCGTGGCCCGGAGACGCGCCAGACTGGGACTCGCCACTGTCCGCGGTCTACTGCTTGACCTGCTCGCCACCGGTGACCGTGCCGGCGTCGACGCGGCGATGGAGGAGTTCCTCCGGCTGTACTACGGCTCGGAGTGACGGACACCGAACGGCTGAGCGGGACCGTGCACCCCCGCTGAACCGTCGTTTCCACCCACGGGGTGGGGAAGAGCCCCGGTATCGCAGCCCCGGAAGCCTTCGGCACCGGGGCTGTGCCACCCTCCGATCCACTTCACGCGCCGCGCGGTGACTCCACGGGACCGCTCCGCAGGTCCACGATCCGCTTGAACTTGCCCACCGACCTCTCCAGCGTGTCGGGGTCGACCACCTCGACCCCGACCGAGATCCCGATGGAGTCCTTGACGCCGGCCGCGACCGAACGGGCCGCGGCCTCCCGTGCCTCCGGCGTGGCGTCCGGCCTGGCTTCCGCCCGTACGGTCAGCGCGTCCATCCGGCCCTCGCGGGTGAGGCGCAGCTGGAAGTGCGGGGCGAGGCCGGGGGTGCGCAGCACGATCTCCTCGACCTGGGTGGGGAAGAGGTTCACCCCGCGCACGATGACCAGGTCGTCGCTGCGCCCGCTGATCCGCTCCATCCGCCGGAACACCCTGGCGGTGCCCGGCAGCAGCCGGGTCAGGTCCCTGCTCCGGTAGCGGATCACCGGCATGGCCTCCTTGGTGAGCGAGGTGAAGACCAACTCCCCCTGCTCGCCGTCCGGCAGGACCTCACCCGTGACCGGGTCGACCACTTCCGGGTAAAAATGGTCCTCCCAGATATGGAGGCCGTCCTTGGTCTCCACGCACTCCTGGGCCACGCCGGGCCCCATGACCTCGGAGAGGCCGTAGATGTCGACGGCGTCGATCGCGAAGCGTTCCTCGATCTCGCGCCGCATCTCCTCGGTCCATGGTTCCGCGCCGAAGATACCGACCCGCAGTGAAGTGGACCTGGGGTCGATGCCCCGGCGCTCGAACTCGTCGAGCAGGGTGAGCATGTAGGTCGGTGTCACCATGATGATCTCGGGGCGGAAGTCCTGGATGAGCTGCACCTGGCGGGCCGTCATCCCGCCGGAGGCGGGGATCACCGTGCACCCGAGGCGTTCGGCGCCGTAGTGGGCTCCCAGGCCGCCGGTGAACAGCCCGTAACCGTACGCCACATGGACCTTGTCGCCGGGCCTGCCGCCCGCCGCGCGGATGGACCGGGCCACCACGTCCGCCCAGGTGGACAGGTCGCGCTCGGTGTAGCCGACGACCGTCGGGCGGCCCGTCGTGCCGCTGGAGGCATGGATGCGCCGTACGTCGGACTGCGGTACGGCGAACATCCCGAACGGGTACTGGTCGCGCAGGTCGGCCTTGACGGTGAACGGGAAGCGGGCCAGGTCGGCGAGTGTGCGGCAGTCCTCAGGGCGCAGCCCGGCCCTGTCGAAGGACTCACGGTAGAAGGGCACGTTCTCGTACGCGTGCCGGAGCGTCGCGCGCAGCCGCTCGGTCTGAAGCGCTTCGAGCTCGTCGCGGCTGAGCCGCTCACCCGCGTCCAGCAGGGCTGTCATGTGGTCACTCCCGTCCCGATGTCCCCGACCGGCCAGCCAGCCGACCGATCATTCGGTCGCTCTGCTGTGATCAGTAATTCAGGAGCGGGCCGGAGCGTCAAGAGGTGCGCGCGGGTGAATGCCCGGCCGGGCACGGGCTCCGGAGGCAGGCATTCGACGGCGCCCGGCCGCCGTGGCCCCAGGGGTGGCCGAGCCTGAAGCAGGGGCCGTCCGCGGTCCCCGGAGCGCCAACTCCCGGGCAGGGGTGCGGGGTGGCATTGGCGAGGTCGGGGCACGGGTGTAAATTTTCGGACGTTCACTCACCGTGGTGTACGGCGCGGCGCCGGGCACCGTGACGATCGGAGCGGCCATGCGCATCACCACCGAAGAGGACGGGCGCCGCGGCGCCGGACTGCCCGGGGCCCTCGCGTGAGCGGTCCGCGCCGGGTCGTGGTCGTCGGCGCGTCCGCCGCGGGCCTCGCCGCGGCGGAGGGGCTGCGCCGGTCCGGTTACGACGGTGGGCTCGTGCTCGTCGGCGAGGAGGCGCACCTTCCGTACGACCGCCCGCCGCTCTCCAAGCAACTGCTCGCCGGTGAGTGGGCGGCCGACCGGGTCCTGCTGCGGAGCGCCGATGCGCTGGCCGACCTGGACATCGAGCTGCGCTCCGGCACCAGGGCCCGGGCCCTCGACCCGGCCGCCCGGGAGATGGACACCGGCGAGGGCGGCACCATCGGCTATGACGCGCTCGTCATCGCCACCGGAGTCCGGCCCAGGGTGCTGCCGGGCACGGACGGCATCGCGGGGGTTCATGTCCTGCGCACGCTGGACGACGCGACAGCCCTGCGCGAGTCGCTCGCCGGCCGCCCGCATCTGGTGATCGTCGGCGGAGGCTTCATCGGCGCCGAGGCCGCCGCCGTCGCCCGGGAGGCCGGCTGCGAGGTCACGCTGGTGACCGACCGGGCGGTGCCGCTCGCCGACGCGGTCGGCCACGACATCGGGAGCATGCTGACGGAGGTGCACCACGAACACGGTGTACGGACCGTGACCGATGCCCTCGTCGAGAGCATCGTCACCGATGGCGGCCGTGCGACGGGCGTACGCCTCTCCGACGGCCGCACCCTCGCGGCTGACGCCGTGCTCGTCGGCATCGGGGCGCGGCCCAACACCGAATGGCTCGCGGGAAGCGGGCTCCGCCTCGGCGACGGCGTCGAGTGCGACGCCACCCTCCGCGCCGCCGAGCACATCTGGGCCGCCGGCGACGTGGCGTCCTGGCCCGACGCGGTGACCGGGGAGCGGCTGCGGATCGAGCACCGCACCAACGCATCCGAACAAGGCCGCGCGGTCGCCCGCAACATCCTCGCCGGAGAGGCGGCCACCGCCTTCACCACGGTGCCCTTCGTCTGGTCGGACCAGTACGACCTCAAGGTCCAGATCCACGGCAGGACCCGGGGCGCCGACCAGGTGCACATCGTCGAAGGGAGCCTCGCCGAGCGGAAGTTCACCGCACTGTTCGCCCGTGCGGGACAGGTCTGCGGCGCGGTCGGTGTGAACATGATCCGTCCGCTGCGCACCCTCCGCCCCCTGGTCGCGGCCCGCACACCGTGGGCGGAGGCACTCGCACCGCAGGGAGCCGGGGCCGCCTGATCCCCGTCCGCCGGGGGCGTCGCGCCGCCCCCGGCGGACCTTCCGGGGACCGTGGCTCCGACCGCCACGGCGCCGTACCGGGCCACGGTCACCGGAACTCCGCCCCGCCACCGGGCCGTACCGGAGGCTGGGTCACCGGAACCCCGGGCCCGACACGGTGCCGCACCGGCCGGCGGGCCGCGCGATCACCAGCGCGAGCAGCGCACCGGCGCCGCAGACCGCGCCGATCGCGACCCACAGCGGGTCGTACGAACCGAACGCGTCCCGTGCCACCCCGCCGAGGAACGCGGCAAGCCCGGCGCCCAGTTGGTGCGCGGCGGCCACCCAGCCGAAGACGATCGCACTGTCCGCCCCGTACAACTCCCGGCAGAGCGCGAGAGTCGGCGGCACGGTGGCCACGTCGAGCAGCCCGAAGAGCCCCACGAAGGCGACCATCGGCGGCTGGACCGTGGCCGACATCAGCACCGGCAGGCAGAGCAGCGTCACCCCGCGCAGCGCGTAGTACACGGCGAGCAGCCTGCGCGGGTCGAGACGGTCCGTCAGCCAGCCGGAGAGGACCGTGCCCGCGACGTTGAAGACACCGATCAGCGCGAGCAGCGAGGACGCGGCGGTCGCGGGCATCCCGTGATCATGGGCGGCCGGTGTGAAGTGCGTCCACATCACGCCGTTGGTCGAGGCGCCGCAGATCCCGAAGGTGGCCGCGAGCAGCCAGAACGGGGCACCCCGCGCCACCGCGCCCAGGACCCGCACCGTACGGGCGGCCGCACCCGGCAGGGCGGCCGGCTTCGGGGTGAACCGCTGGGCCCCGTAGGCCCGTACGCCCGCATCGGCGGGGTGGTCCCGCAGCAGCACCAGCGCCAGAGGCAGCGCCGCGCACGCGACCAGTGCCAGCAGCACCGCGGCCGTCCGCCACCCGTGGCCGTCGACCACCCACGAAAGCACGGGCAGGAAGACGAACTGGCCGAAGACCCCGGCGGCCGTGAGCACCCCGCTGACCAGCCCGCGACGCCGGACGAACCAGCGCTGGGTGACGGTCGCCGCGAAGGTCAGCGCTATCGCACCGGAGCCGAGTCCGATCAGCAGGCCCCAGGTCAGTACGTACTGCCAGGGGGCGCTCATCGCGGTGCTGAGCAGGGCGCCGACGGCGACGGCGGCCAGCGCCGCGCCCACCACCCTCCGCATCCCGAACCGGTCCATCAGCGCGGCCGAGAACGGGGCGACGACCCCGTACACCACCATGTTCACCGAGGCCGCCAGACCGATCTCCCCGTGCGACCAGCCGAACTCCCGGCGCAGCGGCTCCGTGAACAGCCCCGCCATCGTGGTGAACGCCCCCGCCGCCACGATCGCCAGCGCCGCAACGGCCGCGACCGGCCAGGCGGGATGCAGCCGCCCGCGCCTCGTCGGGCCACCCGTGTACTTCGTCGCGATATCAGCCATGCACCGACCCTGCGCCCCTGCCACGACCGGTACCAGTGGCGAGATGGACATGATGTGCAAGGATCTCGCCATGACTCTCTTCGGTGACGGAGCAGGCCCCGGCGGGCGCCACCGGGTGGCCGTCCTCGTGCGCCACGGGATGCTGCCCATGGAGCTCGGAATCGTCCACCGGCTGTTCAGAGGCGCGGTGTCGGCGGCGGGCGAGCCCCTGTACACCGTCCTGACCTGCACGGTCGAGCCGGGGGAGATCCGGACCGAGGCCGATGTGACCGTCAACGTCACCCTCGGGCCGGAACTGCTCACCGAGGCGGACACCGTGGTCGTCCCGGCATCGGACGAGGACTACTCCCCGCGCGAAGCCCCGTATCTGCCGCCCGCGCTCGCCGACGCCTTCGCGCGGATCCGCCCCGGGACCCGTCTCGCCTCCATCTGCACCGGCTCCTTCGTGCTGGCCGCGGCCGGATTCCTGGACGGCAGGCGCGCCACCACCCACTGGCGCTCGGCCGCCGATCTGCGGCGGCTCCACCCGGCGGTGGACGTCGATCCCGATGTGCTCTACACCGACGACCGGGGTGTCCTCACCTCGGCCGGCGTGGCCTCGGGCATCGACCTCTGCCTGCACATGATCCGCAGCGACCACGGCGCCGCCGTCGCCAACGCGGTGGCCCGCGCCACGGTGGTTCCGCCCCACCGCGAGGGCGGCCAGGCGCAGTTCGTGCCCTGCCCGGTCCCGGCACCCGCACCGCTGCCGACCGGCGCGGCGCGCGCCTGGGCGCTGGAGCACCTGGGGGAGCGCATCACCCTGGACGCGCTGGCGGCCCGCGCCTCGATGAGCACCCGCACCTTCTCGCGCCGCTTCTGCGAGGAGGTCGGCCTCACCCCCGTCCAGTGGCTCACCCAGCGCCGTGTCGACCTGGCCCGACAGCTCCTGGAGGAGACCGACCTGCCGGTCGACCGGGTGGCGGCGGACGCCGGGTTCGGGACCGCTGCCTCCTTCCGCAACCATCTGCACGAGGCGCTCGGGGTGTCCCCGAGCGCCTACCGTGCCACCTTCCGCGGTTCCGGTTCCGGTCCCGTCCGGCCCGGTCGCCCGTACGCGGATCAGCCGGCTCGCCCGGACACGCTTCAGTCGGCGGCGACCGCCACCCCGCGCGCCCAGCGGTAGTCGGCCTTGCCGCTCGGCGAGCGCTGGATCTCCGGGGCTATCACCAGCTGCCTGGGCACCTTGTACCCGGCGATCTTGCTGCGGCAGTGTGCCTGGATGTCGTCCAGGCTGGGTTCGTCCGCCCCCGGGCGTACCTGCACCACGGCCGCCACATGGTTGCCCCACCGGGCGTCCGGCACCCCGGCGACCAGGGCGTCGTACACATCGGGGTGGGACTTGAGCGCCTGCTCGACCTCTTCCGGATACACCTTCTCGCCACCGGTGTTGATGCACTGCGAGCCGCGCCCCAGGACGGTGACGATGCCCTCCTCGTCGACGGTCGCCATGTCGCCGAGCAGCACCCACCGCTCGCCGTCGCTCTGGAAGAAGGTCTCGGCGGTCTTCTCCGGGTCGTTGTAGTAGCCGAGCGGGACATGCCCGCGCTGCGCGATCCGGCCGACCTCGCCGACGGCCACCTGCCGGCAGGTGGCCGGATCGACCACCGCGGTACGGGAGTTCATCCGCAGCCTGAACCCCTTGTCGGGGCCGGAGTCGGGGGTCGCCGTTCCGTTGAACCCGGACTCCGACGAGCCGAAGTTGTTCAGCAGCATCGCCGTCGGCACCAGCTCCTGGAACTGGGCGCGCACCGTCTCCGACATGATGGCGCCCGAGCTGGAGACGCTGAACAGTGAGGAGCAGTCGGTGCCGCTGAGCGGGCCGCTGAGCGCGTCGATCAGCGGTCGCAGCATCGCGTCGCCGACCAGCGAGACACTGGTGACCTTCTCCTTCTCGATGGTGCGGAGCACCTCTTCCGGGGCGAACTTCCGGTGGATCACGATCCGCTGGCCGAAGTTGAAGGCGATGAAGGCGGTCAGGGTGGAGGTGCCGTGCATCAGCGGGGGAGTGGGGAAGAAGGTGATCCCGTCGCCGCCCGCGGCCACCCGCTCCGCCAGTTCCTCCGGCGCGCCGACCGGCTCGCCGGTGGGGGCGCCGCCGCCGAGGCCGGAGAAGAACAGGTCCTCCGCACGCCACATGACGCCCTTCGGCATCCCGGTGGTGCCCCCGGTGTAGATGATGAACTGGTCGTCGGCCGACCGGGGCCCGAAGCCGCGCTCCGGGGATCCGGCGGCCTCCGCATCGGCGTACGCCACCGGCCGGACGCCGGGCTCCGGCGCCCCCTCGGGGGGCTCGCCGACTCGTATCAGATGGCGCAGCTTCTCGGTCTTCGGCAGCGCCGCCGCGACCCGCTCGGTGAACTCGCCGTCGAAGACCAGCGCCGCCAGATCCGCGTCCCGGTAGAGGTAGACCAACTCCTCTTCCACATAACGGTAGTTGACATTGACCGGCACGACACGTGCCTTGAGGCAGGCGAGCACGGTCTGCAGGTACTCCACCCCGTTGTACAGATGCAGCCCCAGGTGCTCGCCCGGGCGGATACCGCTGTCGGCCAGATGGTGCGCGATCCGGTTGGCCGCCTCGTCCAGCGCGGCATACGTGAGCCTGCGCTCCGCGCCCGTACCGGGATGGTCGATGAACACGAGCGCCTCGCGGTCCGGGACCGCGTCGACGACGGACTCGAACAGGTCGGCAAGGTTGTACTCCACCACATCTCCTGACGCCGGCGTCCAATGACCCGGCGTCATTACAGCGCCGCGCGCGGAAAGTGGGAAGGCCCCCCGCGAAGAAATCTGACTGACTGTCAGAAAACTATTGAACTGCAACCCCGCCTCCTGCAACCTGTCTACGCGCCGCTCACCGATCCGGCTCACATCCTCTGAGGGCGCCCAGGTCTTGAAACGGGAGGACGGTCATGGGTGGTACGGAACACCTCACCGTGCGGCGCGAAGGCGCCACGCTGGTGCTCACTCTGAACAGGCCGGAGGCGAAGAACGCGCTCTCGCTGCCGATGCTGGTCGGGCTCTACGACGGCTGGCTGGCGGCCGACGAGGACGACGAGGTCCGCTCGGTGGTGCTCACCGGAGCGGGCGGCGCCTTCTGCGCCGGCATGGACCTCAAGGCCCTGGCCGGCGCGGGGATGGAGGGCGAGCAGTACCGCGACCGCCTCAAGGCCGACCCCGATCTGCACTGGAAGGCGATGCTGCGCCACCACCGGCCCCGCAAACCGGTGATCGCCGCGGTCGAGGGCCACTGCGTCGCCGGAGGCACCGAGATCCTCCAGGGCACCGACATCCGGGTCGGGGCCGAGAGCGCCACCTTCGGCCTCTTCGAGGTCAGGCGCGGACTCTTCCCGATCGGCGGCTCCACGGTGCGCCTTCAGCGCCAGATCCCCCGCACCCACGCGCTGGAGATGCTGCTCACCGGCCGCCCTTACACCGCGGCCGAAGCGGCGGCCGTCGGTCTCATCGGCCATGTGGTGCCCGACGGCACCGCGCTGGAGAAGGCCCTGGAGATCGCCGCGCAGATCAACGCCTGCGGGCCGCTCGCCGTGGAAGCCGTCAAGGCCTCGGTCTACGAGACGGCCGAACTGACCGAGACCGAGGGGCTGAAGGCCGAACTGGACCGTGGCTGGCCCGTCTTCGACACCGCGGACGCGAAGGAGGGCTCACGCGCCTTCGCCGAGAAACGGCCGCCCGTCTACCGCAGGGCCTGACCGTGCGCCGCATTCCGCACCGGCCCCCGGCCGGCACCGGTTCCCCTTCCGACGCTCCGGCACCCGCCGGACGAGCCCCCGCCCGCAGCGGAGAATTTGGAGCCCACCCATGACAGCCGCTCCCTCACCGGAGGTGCTCCGCGCCCCCCTCGTCGTCGAGTTCCCCTTCACCCGCTCCCTCGGACCCGTGCAGAGCGCCTTCCTCACCGGGCTGCGCGAGCGCACCGTCCTGGGGGTGCGGACCGGCGACGGCACGATCCTCGTCCCACCCGTCGAGTACGACCCCGTCACCGCCGACGAGATACGCGACCTGGTCGAGGTCGCCCCCACCGGCACCGTCACCACCTGGGCCTGGAACGCGTCCCCGCGCCGCGGCCAGCCACTCACGACCCCCTTCGCCTGGGTCCTGGTGAAACTCGACGGCGCCGACACCGCACTGCTGCATGTCCTCGACGCCCCGGGACCCGACGCCGTGCACTCCGGGCAGCGCGTACGCATCCGCTGGGCCGCCGAGCGCACCGGAGCCATCACGGACATCGCCTGCTTCGAGCCGTATGAGAGCGAGAGCGAGAGCGAGGGCGCGGGCGGGACCGCCGCGCCCGCACACAGCGGACTGTTCGACGACCTCGTCACCGGCATCACCGCCCCCGCACGCCTCGACTACGTCTACAGCCCCGGCCGCGCGCAGACCGACTACATCAACGCGCTCGCCGACCGGAAGACCGTCGGCGAGCGCTGCCCCTCCTGCGCCAAGGTCTACGTACCCCCGCGCGGCGCCTGCCCCACCTGCGGAGTCGCGACGACCGACCGGGTCGAGGTCGGCCCCGCAGGCACCCTCACCACGTACTGCATCGTCAACATCAAGGCCCGCGGCCTCGACATCGAAGTGCCCTACGTCTACGGGCACATCGCCCTCGACGGCGCGGGCCTCGCGCTGCACGGCCGGATCGGCGGCATCCCGTACGACCAGGTGCGGATGGGACTGCGCGTCGAACCGGTGTGGACCGAGGGCGCCCGCTTCCCCGACCACTACCGGCCCACCGGCGAGCCCGACGCCGACTACGACACGTACAAGGAGCTGATCTGATGCGGGACATCGCGATCGTCGCCTTCGCACAGAGCGACCACCTGCGGCGCACCGACGAGTGCTCCGAGGTCGAGATGGTGATGCCGGTCCTGCACAGCGTGCTCGCGCAGACCGGGCTGAAAACCAGCGACATCGGCTTCACCTGCTCCGGGTCGAGCGACTATCTGGCGGGCCGGGCCTTCTCGTTCACGATGACGCTCGACGGCGTCGGAGCCTGGCCCCCGATCTCCGAGTCCCATGTGGAGATGGACGGGGCCTGGGCGCTGTACGAGGCGTGGGTGAAACTGCTGACCGGCGAGGCCGACACCGCCCTCGTCTACTCCTACGGCAAGTCATCGCCCGGATCGGTCAGGGACGTACTGACCCGGCAGCTCGACCCCTACTACGTCGCCCCGCTCTGGCCCGACTCCGTCGCGCTCGCCGCGCTCCAGGCGCAGGCGCTGATCGACGCCGGCGAGACCGACGAGCCCGCGCTCGCCGGGGTCGCCGCCCGCAGCCGCGGCGACGCGGCCGACAACCCGCACGCCCAACTCCCGGGCGCCCGGCCGCAGGGCGACTACCTCGTGCAGCCGCTGCGCACCGGCGACTGCCCGCCCATCGGGGACGGCGCGGCGGCCGTCGTGCTGGTGGCGGGCGACCGGGCACGCGACCTGTGCGAGCGTCCCGCCTGGATCCGGGGGATGGACCACCGCATCGAGGCCCACAGCCTCGGCGTACGCGACCTCACGGACTCGCCGTCCGCCCGGCTGGCCGCCGAACGGGCCGGGGCCTTCGAGCGCCCCGTCGACACCGCCGAACTGCACGCGCCCTTCACCTCCCAGGAGGTCGTCCTGCGCAAGGCGCTCCGGCTCGGCGACGACGTACGCGTCAACCCGTCGGGCGGCGCCCTCGCCGCCAACCCCGTCATGGCGGCCGGGCTCATCAGGCTCGGCGAGGCCGCGGCCCGGATCCAGCGCGGTGAGTCCGACCGGGCCCTCGCGCACGCCACATCCGGCCCGTGCCTGCAACAGAATCTGGTCGCCGTCCTCGAAGGAGAGGCCCAGTGAGTAACCAGCCCGCGAACAACCGAGGCGCGACCGGCAAGGAGCCCGTGGCCGTCGTCGGTATCGGCCAGACCCACCACGTCGCCGCCCGGCACGACGTGTCCATCGCCGGCCTCGTCCGCGAGGCCGCCGCGCGTGCCCTGAACGACGCCGAACTGACCTGGGCGGACATCGACGCCGTCGTCATCGGCAAGGCCCCGGACTTCTTCGAGGGCGTGATGATGCCGGAGCTCTATCTGGCGGACGCGCTGGGCGCCGTCGGCAAACCCATGATGCGCGTGCACACGGCCGGCTCGGTCGGCGGATCGACCACGCTCGTCGCCTCCAACCTGATCGCCTCCCGGGTGCACAGGACGGTACTCACCCTCGCGTTCGAGAAGCAGTCCGAGTCCAACGCCATGTGGGGCCTCTCCCTCCCCGTACCGTTCCAGCAGCCCCTGCTCGCCGGAGCCGGCGGGTTCTTCGCCCCGCATGTGCGGGCCTATATGCGCAGGGCCGGGGCGCCCGACACGGTCGGCTCGCTCGTCGCGTACAAGGACCGCCGTAACGCGCTGAAGAACCCCTACGCGCATCTGCACGAGAAGGACATCACCCTGGAGAAGGTCCAGGCTTCCCCCATGCTGTGGGACCCGGTCCGCTACTCCGAGACCTGCCCGTCGTCGGACGGAGCGTGCGCGATGGTCCTCACCGACCGTACGGGGGCGGCCCGTTCGCCACGGCCGCCCGCCTGGATGCACGGCGGCGCGATGCGCAGCGAGCCGACCCTCTTCGCGGGCAAGGACTTCGTCTCCCCGCAGGCGGGCAAGGACTGCGCCGCCGATGTCTACCGGCAGGCCGGGATCACCGACCCGCGCCGGGAGATCGACGCCGTCGAGATGTACGTCCCGTTCTCCTGGTACGAGCCGATGTGGCTGGAGAACCTGGGCTTCGCGGACGAGGGCGAGGGCTGGAAGCTCACCGAGTCCGGCGCCACCGAACTGGACGGCGACCTTCCGGTGAACCCCTCGGGCGGAGTGCTCTCCACCAACCCCATCGGCGCCTCCGGCATGATCCGGTTCGCCGAGGCCGCCCTCCAGGTGCGCGGCGCGGCCGGGGAGCACCAGGTGGACGGCGCCCGCAAGGCGCTCGGGCACGCCTACGGCGGCGGCTCGCAGTTCTTCTCCATGTGGCTGGTCGGCTCCGAACCGCCCACCGGCTGACGGCTGGGGGCTGACGGCTGGAGGCCGGGGGCATTCGATCGGATCAGGCACCGAACAGCTGTGGCCTGTCCGTCGCCCGTACGGATCGCTAGGGTGGCCACGGACGACGAACCGGGAGGAGCACGGACGTGGGCGAGAGCACCACCCCTCAGCGGACCCTTGCGGGCTGGGACAAGCCGGACCTCGATCTCACCGACGCGGACTGGCAGTCGGGGAGCCAGGGGCGGGGCGACGTGCAGATCGCCTTCGTGGAGGGCTTCATCGCGATGCGCAACAGCGGTAAACCGGGGAGCCCGTCACTGATCTTCGATCCGGGCGAGTGGCGGGCCTTCGTCCTGGGCGCCCGGGAGGGCGACTTCGACCTGACCTGACGGCCGCCCCGGTGCCCGGGTCCGCAGTGTGCCGGTGCGGGCCGCAGGCGCCCGTGGCACCCGGTGCACAGGGTGTGCCCACCGGCCTACGCTGAGCTTCGCCGCGGGAGGGTGTCAGGACGATCAGGGCCGGTCCGCACAGCCCCGGCCCCGGCTTCGCCGGGCCGGCGGGGCCACGTACCATGGCTGTATGTCCTTCCTCCGCCGCCGCAGCGCCGCCACTCCCGCGGGCCCGGACTTCGACGTCCTGGCCATGGACCCGGGTGACTGGCCCGGAAACCTCGGCGCCGGACTCCTTCCCGCACCCGACGGGACCTGCCAGGGCGTCTTCCTGCGGTACGACCTCTTCGGCGGCCGCGGCCCGGCGATGATCATCGGGAATCTGCCGGAGGGCTCGCCCGCCCGTGAGGTCGCCGATGGCCAGATCCCCTTCGAGGTGGCGCAGCTGCTCGTGGCCCTGGAGAACGACGAGCCCATCGAGGTGCTCGACACCGAGGACATGCCGGTGATGCAGGGCGACAACCTCCTCATCGTGCGGCGCCTGAAGCTCTCGGAGAGCCGGATCTCCTGCGTCCAGTTCGACCGCAGCGACAAGGTCCTGGTCACCATCGCCAGCTGGGACCGGCCGATCACCGACGACCTGTACGCCCTTCTGAAGCCGCTGCCCGCGGAGATGTTCCAGCAGGGCTGAGTCCCGCGCGCCAGGACCGGCAGGGACGAGCACCCCCGTACGTAAAGGTCCGGTAACACGGCTCTGTCAGAGCCTGGTTGCCGCGCCCTTCGCGCTGGTCATCGGCCATGCCAGTGGTCTGGACAACTGTTTCAACAGCCGCCCTGTGCGGCGCTCTTGACGTGCCATCACTCACGTCGGAGAGTGCGCCCATACCGTTCGAGAGATCACCACGGCGCAACTCCCGGCAAGAAGGGCCGTCATGACGTCCAAGCAGCGGATCAGACTCGCGCTCGCGCTGACCACCGCGAGCACCTTCGGCCTCGCCCTGATCGGCCCGGCGGCGCAGGCGAGCCCCCCGAGCACCCGGCCGGAGTGCCCCCGCACCCTCGACTGCGAGTGGGCCCCCGCCGCCTATCAGCAGACCGGGGATCCCGCCGACAAGGAGACGTACGGCAACTACGACACCGCGGACCGCCCGCACACCGGGAAGATCAAGTACATCGTCCTGCACGACACCGAGGAGACCTTCGACAAGACGCTGCAGATCTTCCAGGACCCGCACAGCCAGACGTCCGCGCACTACGTGGTCCGCTCCGGCGACGGTCATGTGGCGCAGATGGTCAAGGACAAGGACATCGCCTGGCAGGCGGGCAACTGGTACATCAACCAGCAGTCCATCGGGATCGAGCAGGAAGGCGTGGCGGCCGACGGCTCCACGTGGTTCACCCCGGCGATGTACCGCTCGACGGCCGCCCTCGTACGCTATCTCGCGGCCAAGTACGACATCCCGCTGGACCGCCAGCACATCATCGGCCACGACAACGTCCCGCCCACCAGCACCGCCGGGACGGCGGCCATGCACTGGGACCCCGGGACGTACTGGGACTGGGACTACTTCATGAAGCTGGTGGGCAGGCCCACCGTCCCGACCGCCTCGCCCCACAGCCAACTCGTCACCATCAGCCCGGTGTTCAAGGAGAACATCCAGGAGTTCCGCGACTGCGAGAAGAACGTGGACCTCCCGGCGCAGGCATCGAGCGCGGTGCCGCTCCACACCGGGCCCTCCACCGGATCACCGCTCTTCTCGGACCCGGCACTGCACACCGACGGCAAGCCCGGCACCAACTGCATCGCCGACTGGGGCAGCAAGATCAGCGCATCGCAGCAGGCCGTGGTCGCCGGCCACGCGCCCGGCTGGACCGCGATCTGGTGGTACGGCCAGAAGGCCTGGTTCCAGAGCCCGGCGCACACCAGGACCACCACACCGACCTCCGGATACGTGGTCAGGCCGAAGGCCGGCCGGACCGATGTGCCGGTGTACGGGGTGGCCTACCCCGAGAAGAGCGAGTACCCGGCGGACTTCACCGCCGCCCGCCTCGGCACGCCCCTCCCGTACACGATCAAGCAGGGCCAGGCCTACCCCGGCGGCGGCGAGGCGCCCACCGGCTACTACTACGCCCCGACGATCGACGCCTCCTACCCGTACGACCACACGTACTTCCCCGGCGCCACCAAGTACGTGACCGTGCAGATCGGACACCGGGTGGCCTTCGTCAAGGCGTCCGACGTCGACATCGTGCGCACCCACTGACGACCACTCAGCTCCGTGCGCACCCACTGACGGCCACTCGGTTCGGCGGCCGGCTCCGGCGGAGACCGCACACGAACAGCACGGTGCGCGCCCGGTGTGTCGGCACCGGGCGCGCACCGTGCTTCCCCCTCACCCCTCAGGAGCCTGGCGTCGGGCCCCGCGGTTCAGCGGGTCCCGACAGCCGCGCGGACGGCGCGGCGGGCCAGGGCGCAGTCGTCGTGCAGCCGCCTGAGCAGCAGGCGCTGCTCCTCGCCGTGCGAGAGCACGCCGGGCTGCGGCTGATGGCCCGCGCCGGTGGGCGCGGCCTCGCGGATGGTGCGCTGGACGGCCGTCTCGTACGTACGGATCTCACGGGTCAGCACCAGCATCAGGTTCACCAGGAAGGCGTCCCTGGCCGCGGGGCCCGCGGCCTGCGCCAGCTGGCTGATCTGACGCCGTGCCACCGGCGCCTCGCCCAGCACGGACCAGAGCGTCGCCAGGTCGTACCCGGGCAGATACCAGCCCGCGTGCTCCCAGTCGACCAGTACCGGGCCCGCCGGTGACAGCAGGATGTTGGAGAGCAGCGCGTCACCGTGGCAGAACTGGCCCATGCCCTGCCGGCCGCCGGAGTACGCGAGACCGTGCAGCAGCTTCTGGAGGTCGCCGAGGTCCCGGTCGGTGAAGAGACCGAGCTCGTGGTACCTGGCGATCCGGGAGGCGTAGTCGAGGGGCTGGCCGAACAGCCCGCCCGGCGGCCGCCAGGCGTTCACCCGGGTCACCGCGCCGAGCACGGCCCGCAGATCCGCACGCGGCGGGGTGTCCACGGGGTGGCGCTGAAGTGCCGCAGCCCGTCCGGCCATCCGCTCGATCACCAGGGTGCAGTTCTCGGGATCCGCGGCGATGAGCCGCGGAACCCGGACCGGTGGGCGGTGCCGGACGAACGTGCGGTATGTAGCTATTTCGTGGCGGAAGCTCTCCGCCCAGGCGGGGGACTGGTCGATCAGACACTTGGCAACTGCCGTCGCCCGCCCGGTCGTTCCGACGAGTAGAACCGAACGGCTGCTCCGGCGCAGTATCTGGACGGGGTTGAACTCCGGGCAGATGCGGTGCACCGAAGCGATCGCCATCCGCAGCTGCGCACCCTGGGGGCCGGACAAGTCGAGCCTCCCGCTGAGCGGTTGGGTGCCCGGTCCCGCCGCCCGCCGGATCCGCCCGGTGCCGAGCGCCGCAGCGGCGTGGGAGGGATCCAGGAACGGTCCGCCACCGGCAGGGAGGGAACGGTGCGGCCGGGATGGGGCGGACACGGAGGACGATGCTGTGTACATGGGGAAGACAGATCCCTTCGTGTGCCGACGGGTTACGTGCGCTGCCCGCCCCGGTGGCCGGTGCGTACCCTGGGGAGTACGGTCCGGCCACCGGGTCGGGGTGGCGCGTTCCTACCTCACAACGGCCTGCGGGTGGCACACCATCTGGCGGACCCTGGCGGACCCTGGCGAATAGTCGCAAGGCATCTGACACAGGGTTACTGTCGAACCAGCCGAGAACCTGGGGGCTTGACGTGACCGGAGAACCCAACACCCGCCTGGCAGACCTGTTCGGCCTGGCCGGCTGGTCCAAGGGCGAACTCGCGAGACTCGTGAACCGGCAGGCGGCCGTCATGGGCCACCAGCAGCTGGCGACCGACACCTCGCGGGTCAGGCGCTGGATCGACATGGGCGAGAGCCCGCGCGACCCGGTACCGAAGGTGCTGGCAGCCCTGTTCACCGAGCGGCTCGGCCGTGTCGTGACCATCGAGGACCTCGGGTTCGTACGGCCTGGGCGCGCTGGGAAACGGCAGACCGTCGGGAACGCGGAAGAGACAGCGAACCCGGACGGCCTCCCGTGGGCGCCAGAACGGACGGCTGCGGTCCTCACCGAATTCACGGGAATGGACCTCATGCTCAACCGACGCGGCTTGGTGGGCGCGGGCGCTGCGCTTGCCGCAGGCTCCGCACTCAGCAGCGCCATGCACGACTGGCTCCACACCGATCCGGCCCTCGCTTCGGACGCCCCACGCATCGACCGCCCCCTGCACGCCGAGCCCGCCGCCTCCGACCGCTACGAGGCCGCGCCCATCGGGTCGCAGGAGATCGAGGCGCTGGAGCACTCCGTCGAGATCTTCCGCGCCTGGGACGCCTCACGCGGCGGCGGACTCCAGCGCAAGGCGGTCGTGGGCCAGTTGAACGAGGTGGGAGGCATGCTCTCCTACCACCACCCCGACTCCCTCCAGCGGCGCCTGTGGGGTGTCGCTGCCAACCTCGCCGTACTCGCGGGCTGGATGTCCCACGACGTCGGCCTCGAACCCACGGCCCAGAAGTACTTCGTCATCGCCGCCCACGCGGCGCGCGAGGGCGGCGACCGCCCACGTGCCGGTGAGGCGCTGTCCCGCGCCGCCCGCCAGATGGTCCACCTGGGCCGTCCCGACGAGGCGCTGGATCTGATGAAGCTCGCGCAGAGCGGCTCCGGCGAACGCAACCTGCCGCGCACCCGCGCCATGCTGCACACCATCGAGGCCTGGGCGCAGGCTTCGCTGGGCCACGGCCAGGCCATGCGGCGCACGCTCGGTGAGGCCGAGGAGCTGTTCGTCTCGGACCGCGGCGACGAGCCCGCACCGAGCTGGATGCAGATGTTCGACGAGGCGGATCTCCACGGGATGCAGGCGCTGGCGTACCGCACACTGGCGGACCACGATCCGTCCGCTGCGGCCATCGCCCAGGGCCACGCCAAGCGGGCGCTCGAACTGCGGATCAACGGCCGCCAGCGCTCGAAGATCTTCGACTACATCTCGCTGGCCTCCGCCTGCTTCATCGCGGACGACCCCGAACAGGCCGACCGTTACGCCCGGCTGGCACTGGTGTCGATGGGGGAGACCTCGTCGCACCGCACCTGGGACCGGCTGCGTGAGATGTACCGGCTCACCGGGCAGTACGCGCGCCACGGGAGCATCCAGGAGCTGCGGGAGGAGATCCGGCTCGCCATGCCCCAGCAGGTGAAGCGTCCCCGGAACGCCCAGGCGTAGCCGGGCGACGGGGAGACGGGCGGAAGGCGGCGGAGCGAGGAGGGGGTGTTCCCCTACGGGGTGCCGACGCGGGCGATCAGCACACAGGAGTCTTCCTGGCGTTCCGTGTGGCCGTACTGCTCGACGATCATCCGCATGCACTCCTGTGCGGTGCCGGCACCGGCGAACCGCGGTGCCAGTGCGAGCAGTCCGTCCTCGCCCGGTGCGTCCGCGCCGTGCGCGGTCAGTCCGCCGGTGTGCAGGACCAGTACGTCCCCGGTCCGCAGCTGCTCCTGCGCCTGTCCGTACGCCGTCCCGGGCATCGCTCCGAGCAGCACTCCGCTCGGCGGCGTGAGGGCGCACCCCGTTCCCCCGCGGAAGAGCAGGGGGGCGGGGTGCCCCGACTGGGCCCAGGCCAGGGTCTGTTCGACGGGGTCGTAACGGCAGCACACCGAGCTGCCCAGCGCGGGCTGCGCGGACGCTTCCAGAAGTTCGTTGAGATGACCCATGAGGGCGCCGGGGGCGATCCCGGCCACCGCCATTCCCCGCAACGCGCCCAGCAGCATCGCCATCGCGGAGGTGGCACCCACGCCGTGGCCTGTCAGGTCCCCCACGGTGAGGAGCGACTGGCCGTCGGGGAGTGCCATCGCGTCGTACCAGTCGCCGCCGATACGGGAGGGCGCGGCGGACGGCAGATAGTGCGCCGCCAGGTCGAGTGCCGCCGGGCCGCCCTGCGGAAGCCGTACCGGGCCGCGCCAGGGCGGCAGTACGGCCTCCTGTAACTCGACGGCGACCTGGCGCTCGGTGCTGGCGATCCGCTCCCGGCGCTGGAGCGAGTCCTCCGTCTCGCGCACCGTGCGTTCACTGCGCCGCAGATCGCTGACATCGCGCAGCACGGCCCACATGGACGCCGTGCAGCCGTCGCTGTCGAGAACGGGCTCGCCCATCATGTGCAGGGTGCGGACGGTCGAGTCGGGGCGCCTGATCCGGAATTCGCCGTCGATCGGCTTCCCGTCGACCAGGCAGTCGGTGACCATCGCGGTGAGCCGCGTCTGGTCGTCGGGCAGTACCACGGAGGGGAGTTCGTCCAGGGAGAGCGGCCCGCTCTCCGGCGGGCGGCCGAAGATCTGGTACAGCTCGTCCGACCAGCTGACCTCGTCGGTGAGGAGATTCCAGTCCGCGCTGCCCACCCGGCTGAGCAGCGACGCCGGCCCGCCGCCGGACCCGGGGTGGGCATGGGCGCCGTGCCCGGAGGGTTCACCGGCGAGCGGCTCCGCCCCGGCCGCCGGCAGCCCTTCCTTGAGCTGTCCCAGATGCGTGCCCAGATCGTCGAGGTGGTGGACGGCCAGGTCGCACAGCGCGCGCTGCCAGCGGCCCTGCACATCGTCGTCGTCCGCTCCGGCGTCACGCCGTACGGCGTCCATGTCCCCGCGCAGCAGGCGGGTCCGGGTGATGAGCGCGTCAACCGTGCCCCGCTCGGGTGGCTGGGGGGCGGGACGGTCCGCGAACACATGGGACGGCATGACGTACTCCGATACGGGCGCGGCGCGGCCAGGGCTGCGGGATGGACCGGTTACGACTGTTGCACAGGGAGCGAAGGCCCGTAAGGGAATTGGCAACACTCGATGCGGTGGTGCTTCTGGCATATGTCACCGGCTCGACGGGGGTGGAGCGGTGCCGGGGCGGGCCTCCGGGGCCCGGCGACGCCGGGTGTCGCGTCTCACATACTCTGCCCGGTTGGGGATGGAACATCCAGGCTTGGTTCCCCGTTCCCCTTTATGTGGGAACGGAGCGGAGCGCCCAGGCGCCGACCCTCCGTCACCGCGTACGGACCGCCCCGGCTGGCCTCCCCCGACCAGCCGGGGCTCTTCTGTATCCGGCGCGGTATCCCGTTGCCTGTCCCCTTGCGTGTCCCGGTGCTGTATCCCGTTCCGCATGGCGTTCCGTATGGCGTGCGACCGGAATCATTTCGGCCATGGTCGACAGGGAATATGCCAGAGATATGGCCAGAACCCTATGGTGACAATGCGCCCGGAGTGACGATACTCGTTGACTGTGAAGGTTGAATTCCGCTCGATTCAACCGTGATCCACCAGCGAAAGGCCCGCACTTTCCGGCCGGGGATCGACCGGTCCTGGAGTGGGGCCCTGGCCGCGAACTGCCCTGGGGGAGTGGCTGTGCACGACGAATTCCTGTGCCATGTCACCGCGTACGGAGTCTGCGGTGGACGACGCGTCGGTGTGCCGCTCGGCACCTATCGCGCGCCCACTCTCCCGCTGGCCCTGTGGTGGCTGCGGGACCGGGCGACCTGGATCGCGGAACGGCTGGATCCCAGCCCCGGCCGTGACTGCTTCCCGGCCCGGGCGCTCTTCGAACTGCCCGCCGACGCCCCCGACGTACCGGGCGCTCTCCGCGCCTGGCGGGACGGCGGACCGCAACAGGACAAGGCCGCCGAAGTGCTGGCCGGCGGCGGTCTCATGCGATTCGCGATCAATGACGACACCACCGAGTACGAACTGCTCGCGGAATCGGTCGACGCACTGCGGATGCAGCGCGCAATTCCTTCGCTCGCCCCGTCGGGAGCCGAATCCGTACCGGAACACCGCAGCCCTCTGTCGGTGCATACGCAGGCCAGAGGGCGCGGTGACTTCGGTAATCCGCACCTGGCGGGTCTTCCCTCGGGGGCCGTTCTGCTGGCCACGCTGGACAGCTCCACCGTGGTCTTCAGCTCTGCGGCAGGATGACCGCGCGTCCCTTGATCTGTCCGGCGTGCAGCCTCTCGTAGGCGAGCGGGGCCTCGTCGATCGAGTACGTCTCCACATGGACGTCCACCGATCCGGCGCGCGCCAGATCGAGCACCTCGGTGAGTTCCGAGCGCGAGCCCCAGTAGGGCGCGGCCACCGACACCTCGAAGGCGAGTGTGCCGAAGCCGACCGGCAGCGTGCCGCCGCCGATCCCGACCAGCGCGACATCGGCCTCGATACCGGCCACCGCACCGGCCAGCGCCACCGTGGCGGGGACGCCCACGAAGTCGAAGACGGCCTGGGCGCCGAGCCCGCCGGTCAGCGCACGGACCTTGCCGGCCGCGTGCTCGTCGGAGAGCACCGCCTCGTGGGCGCCCACCGTCTTCGCCAGCGCGAGCTTGTCCTCCGTGACGTCGAGCGCCACGACCCGCGCTGCGGACATCGCCCGCAGCAGCTGGATGGCCACGTGCCCGAGGCCGCCGGTACCGATGACCACAGCGGTGGAGCCGGGGGTGAGCTTCGCCAGTGAGCGCTTGATGGCGTGGTACGGAGTCAGGCCGGCATCGGTGAGCGGCACGGCCCCGACCGGATCGAGGTCGCCGAGCGGCACCAGATGGCGCGGGCTGTCCACGATCATGTACTCGGCCATCGCGCCGGGGGAACCCAGGCCGGGCGGGCGGATGCCGAGTTCGGCGGCGCGCAGGCAGTAGTTCTCCTTGCCCTCGGCGCACTTGATACAGGTGCCGCAGCCCCACGGTCCGTAGACCGCGACGGACTCGCCCTCGGTGAGGCCGGTGACACCGGCGCCCAGCGCGGCGACCGTGCCGGCCCCCTCGTGCCCGAGGGTGAGCGGAAGCTCGTACGGCAGGCTCTCCGCGGGCCGGCTCATCACGGCGATGTCGGAGTGGCAGACGCCAGCGGCGGTCACCTTCAGGAGGACCTGTCCCGGCCCCGGCTCGGGGTCGGGGACGGTGACGACCTCGGGTGCTGCCCCGACGGTGCGGTACTGAACTGCTTTCATGGTGTGCTCCTCAGCTGAGCAGCGGGCCCGCCCCCGATGTCGGCCCGCCGCGGTGATCGGTCAGCGCGCGGCGTAGCCGCCGTCGACGAGGTGGTAGCTGCCGTGGATGAACGAGGCGCGGTCCGAGAGCAGGAACGCCGTCAGCTCCGCCACTTCGTCGGCCGTCCCCAGACGGCCCGCCGGGTGCAGCGAGACGAGCTGCTCCCGCATCGGGTTTTCGGTGCCGTGCAGCAGCGGGGTGTCGATGAAGCCAGGACCGACGGCGTTGACGCGGATGTTCTGTGCGGCGTATTCGAGCGCCGCGGTCTTCGTCAGCCCGACGACGCCGTGCTTGGCGGCGACATAGGCGGGGGATCCCGCGAAACCGTTGGTGCCGAGGATGGAAGCCATGTTGACGATCGCGCCGCCGCCCGCCGCGAGCATCGCGGGCAGCTCGTACTTGAGCGAGTAGAAGACGCCGTTGAGGTTGGTGTCGATGACGCGCTGCCAGTCGGCCACCTCGTACTCACCGGTCGGCCGGCTATGGCCGCCGATCCCGGCGTTGTTCACGGCGAGGTGCAGTGCGCCGAAGGTGTCGGTGGAGTGCCGCACGGCACGCTCCACCGATGCGGGGTCGGTGACGTCCACGGCGACGGCGGTGGCGCGGGCCCCGGACGCCTCAAGACCGGCGGCGGCCTTGCGGGCGCCTTCCTCGTTGTAGTCGGCCACGACGACCGCGGCGCCGCCGCGGGCGAGCCGGCCGGCGATGGCCAGGCCGATGCCGGACGCGCCGCCGGTGACCAGCGCGGTCCGGCCGGCGAACTCATCTGTGGGGGTGGTGTTGCTCATGGTGCCTGTGTTCCTTTCGTGCTGTGCGCCGCGGTGGCGTCACGACAGAGGCAGTTCGCCGGTGAGTGCGGCGAACGCGGCATGAACGAGGCTGGGGAGAGCGTCCTGGCGGGAGCCCCGGACCCAGGCGGACTGGGCCGCCACGAGGGCTCCCGCACCCACGGCCACCAGAACGGCGGGGCGCAGGTCGTGCTCGTCGCGGATGCCCATCCGGGCGGCCAGGATCCGGATCGAGTCCGCCTGGGCCTCCACCCGGATGTGCTGGAAGGCCGCGTACAGCGTCGGCTCGCCGTCCGCGATCCGCATGAGTTCGAAGATCCTCGGGCGCCGGTGCCAGGCCGGGTGTGCGTCGTCCGTGAGCCAGTCGTCCACCGCGTTGCGGTAGGCCGCGAGCGGGGTCTCTTCGGCCGGCCGCCCGCTGAGGGCGGCGTTGATCCGGTCGCCGTCGGCCCGTACGGAGTCCAGCACCGCGTCCTCCTTGCTGGAGAAATACCGGCTGAACGTCCGGCGGGCGACGTCGGCGCGGTCGGCGATGTCCTCGACCGTGACGGCCTTGAGCCCACGGTCGCACACGAGGGTGCAGGCGGCTTCCGCAAGCGCTTCACGGGTGCGGCGGGCCTTGCGGCTCCGCCGGTCATCGGTGGTTCCCGCATCGTTCATACATGCACCGTACACCTAAAAATGTCCCACTGGGACATGATGCCCAGTGGGACATTTCTGTGTGCACGGGTGTGCTCAGGTGCTCCGGTGCTGCTCGGGCGGGCCGGGGTTCCGGCGTTGCGGGCGGTGCCCGGTCAGCAGGCTCCCTTGTCCCGCCAGACGCCCCAGTCGCCCGTGGTCCCCGGCTCCTCGTTCTGGGTCCACCACTGGGCCTGCCAGGTGTGTCCGCCGTGGGAGACCGTGTCGCCGCCCGTGTAGGTCGCGGTGCTGCTCCAGGCGGCCGCGGTGCAGGTGCCGCCGGGCGGTGTGGGGGAGGTGGAGACGGGTGGTGTCGTCGGAGGTGTGGTGGGTGGTGTCGCCCCGGCGAACGTCACCGCGTACTTGGCGAACTCCCAGTCCGTCTGCGGCACGCTGCTGCAGGTTCCGGATGTGGTGCCGTTGTCCGGCGGGCTGCACTGGCGGTCGCGGTTGAGTGACCAGAACGTGAAGCGGTCCATGTGGTGGCTGGTGGCGAAGTCCAGGACGGTCTGGAAGTCCGCCTGCTTGAAGTACTCGCCGGTGTCGCTGCGACCGTTCATACCGGAGAAGCCCTCGTGGGCGTAGGCGGTCGCTTCGTCCCAGCCGAACGTGGACTGCAGGATGGTGTTGAAGTTGGTGAGCGCGCTCGTCTGCGAGGCGGCCCCGCTGAACCCCCCGTCGAAGGGCATGATCGAGAAGTTGTTGGGCGTGAACCCCTGCGACTTGGCCTCGTTCAGCATCTGCTTGCCGAACCAGCCGGTGCCGTCGGCCGTGCCCGCGGTGGTGACCGACACATACAGGCCGGGGTTGTTCTGCTGGAGGATCTTCGCCGCGCCGATCTCGTGCGCGACGGCCGCGGTGTTCTCGTACTCCGGCTCCTCCAGGTCGAAGTCGATAGCCTTCAGCTGGTACTTGGTGATGACCTGCTGGTACGCGGCGGCAGTCGATGCCGCGTCGGAGCATGCCTGGCCGAGCTTGGTGCCGCCGTACCCGCCGATGGAGACTGAGACGTCGCCGCCCTTGGCGCGGATCGAGCTGATGACGGAGCCCACCGCGGTGTCGGACGACACGGCAGATGTGCCACCCCAAGTCGGGCTGCAGCCCCCGCCGTTGGGGGCCAGGATGAACGCGAGCTGGAAGGCCTTGAGTCCGGTGGCGTCCATGATGGCACCGGCGTCGGGCGGGTTGTTGTCGGTGGGCATGAGGTAAGGGGCCGCCGCGTACCAGCGGTTGCTGAGCGCGGTGGCCCCGGTGGTGCCGGCGCCGGTGGTCGCTCCGGCCGCCTGGCCGGTACTGAATGCGGCCAGCCCGGCGGCGGCCAGCGCGGCGGTCGCCACGCCGCAGAACAGGGCTCGGATGCGAATGCGTTTCATCTGACGGTCTCCTGAATGGGGGAGTGGCCGCCAGAATCGGGTCCTGTCGGGTGCGCGTCAACGACTTGGACTAGACCATTGCCAATCCTTGGGGAACGCCGCTGCGGGGAAACGGCTTGAGCGGAGGGCCGGCGGGGCTTCAGTCCGCCGGCAGCTCCTCACCGCACCGGGAGCAGAAACGTGCGCCGGACTCCTGCGCGAGGCGCCCGCAGCCGGGGCAGACCAGATGGAGCAGACATGCCGCTTCGCCGCCTCCGTACTCGACGGCGGAGGAGGCGGAGGCGGCCGTGGGAGCGGGGCCGACGGTGAGGCCGGGGCGGCGGCGGTGCACGGTGAGATAGCAGAGCCCGTCCGGTCCGGCGGCGAGCGAGCGCCGGACGCCGTGCGGCAGCCAGACGACCGCGCCCGGCGCCAGCTCCTGGCGTCCCCCGGCCGTCTCCAGCAGCCCGCCGCCGCCGACCACGCACACGAGCACGTCGAGGTCCGGTTCCACATGTCCGGCGACCTCGGCGTCCGGTGCCAGCCGGATCACGTTCGAGTCCAGCTGCCGCCCCGGCTCGGCCAGCCGCCAGAGCGCACCCCGGTCCCCGTCGGAGGCGTCGCGGACGAGGCGGGCGGTGTCGGTGACGACACCGGGGGCGGGGGTGCTGGACAACGGATCCTCCTGCTGCGGACGTACGGCCGGCGCAGCGGAAATGCTACGCCCGCCCGCCGCAGTCAGGACCTGGTGAGCACCACCACGGGGATCTCACGCTCGGTCTTGGTCTGGTACTCGTCGTACGCGGGCCAGGCGGCAGCCATCTTCCGCCACATGTCCGGCTTCTCGCCGGGCTGCGCGGTCCGGGCGTGCGCCGTGAACCGGTCGCCCTTCACCTGCACCTGCACCTCGGGCTCCGCCTGGAGGTTCAGATACCAGGCCGGCGGCTGGTCGGAGCCGCCCTTGGAGGCGACGACCAGCACGTCGTCCCCGTACTCCTGGTAGATCAGCGGAGTGCTGCGCTGCTGGCCGCTCTTGCGGCCGGTGGTGGTCAGGATCAGGGTCGTCGTGCCCTGCCAGTCATGTCCCTCGGCGCCGTCGGTTGCGACGTAACGCTCGACATGCTCCTTGCCGAACAGCATCTCTGACCCCATTCGTTGTCGGAATCCTCAGGTACTCCGGTGCCCAACCTACGCCGCTGCGAGGCTGGTTCAGCCGCCGACGCCCAGGCGCTCGGGCACGCTGCCGGGTGTGTCCAGCTGCTGTGTCGTGTCCTGGTGGAGCAGCCCGATCAGCCGGTCCGCCTCGGCGCGCGTCAGATGGAGGAGCATGGCGTCCTCGGGATGCGCGGGACCGGGCGGGGCGATCACCAGCCGCGCGGTGCTCGCACCGGCCGAGTCGGTGGTGAAGGACGGCGGGAACGCCTGGCGCCAGTTGACGAGCGCGTCCCTGAGCCGGCCGTGCGGAGAGCTGAGATCGCGCGCGACCCAGCCTGTCGTCACCTGGGCGAGATGATCCAGTTTCTGAGAATTCGTCACCGTTCCATAGTGGCCGCACGGCCGTTGGCGCGCTCGCTGGAGGCACGCGGAGGGGTGACGCCACCTGGTAGAGCCCTGCCGGGCCCCTCGTCAGTACTCGGGCGGGCGCCCGGCCGACGGGACCTCCTCGGCCGGTGCGACCGGAGCCGGCGGTGTGCCGTCCCCGAACGGGCGGCCGCCGAGCTCCTCCCGGTAGTGCGGGGTGAACCAGCCGCTCAGGTCCGGGCCGAGCGGCACGATGCCGGTCGGGTTGATCCCCGTGTGCACCTGGTAGTAGTGCCGTTTGATGTGGTCGAAGTCGACCGTGTCACCGAAACCGGGTGTCTGGTACAAGTCTCTCGTGTACGCCCAGAGCACCGGGTCCTCGGTCAGCTTCGACCGGTTGCACTTGAAGTGGCCGTGGTACACGGCGTCGAACCGCACCAGTGTGGTGAAGAGCCGGATGTCCGCCTCGGTGATCGTGTCTCCCACCAGATAGCGCTGCCCGGTCAGCCGCTCGGACACCAGGTCGAGCCGCTGGAACACATCGCGGTAGGCGGCCTCGTACTCGCCCTGCTCCGACGCGAACCCGGCCCGGTACACCCCGTTGTTGACGTCGCGGTAGATCCCCTCCATGACCTCGTCGATCTCGCTGCGCAGCCGCTCCGGATACAGGTCGGGCGCACCGGTCCTGTGCAGCGCGGACCACTCGGTGGCGAGGTCCAGCGTGATCTGCTGGAAGTCGTTGGTGACCAGCTGCCCGCTGGGTACGTCGACGATCGCGGGGACGCTGACACCGCCGGGGTAGCCCGACTCCCGTGCGTCGTAGGCCTCGCTGAGGAAGCGGATGCCGAGGACCGGGTCCCGGCCGCCCGGGTCGAGGGTGAAGCGCCAGCTGCGGTCGTCCTGGATCGGGTCGGTGATGCCCAGCGACAGTGCGTCCTCCAGGCCGAGCAGCCGCCGTGACACGAGTGCGCGGCTCGCCCACGGGCAGGCCCTGCTGACCACCAGCCGGTACCGCCCGGCCTCGGCCGGCCAGCCGTCGCGGCCATCGGCGGTGATGCGGTCGGCGAAGTGGCTCCTCGACCGTTTGAACGGCTTCCTGCCGTATCCGGAGTTGCCGTCGTCGTCGCCGCCGTTGCCGGTGTCGTCGCTGTCGGTGGGGTGGTTCATCACCGTGATCCTTCCCGTCGTCCGGTGCCCGGTGCCCGGTGTGCGGTCGCCCGGTCTCCTGCCCCCGCACCCGTCGGCGGATACGCGGGAACCGTGCGCCCCCTCCAGGCTGACACCGTTCGCCCGCACCGCACAGCCGAAGGCGGTACGGGCCTCGGCCGGGCGGGGCGGCTGCCGCGCTCAGGAAGAAGCACACTCAGGAAGAAGCGGGCACCGTGGCGCCCACCGGCTCCCTCCGGACCACGTCCACCAGCGACCGATCCGTGATCTTGAGGCTGGGCGACACCGCGAGCGTCAGGGTCGACACGCTCATGAACGGGTTGAGGTGGTCCCAGCCCCACTCCGTCAGCGCGGTCCGCACCGCACCCGACTGCGCGGCGATCTCCTCGGCCGGTGCCGGGGACATCACGCCCCCGACCGGCAGCGGCAGCCTGGCCGCCACCGTCTCGCCGTGCACGACGGCGACCCCGCCGCCGTCGGCGAGCACCGCGGCCGCGGCCTTCGCCATCGAGGTCCTGGACGTCCCCACGGTCACCAGGTTGTGACTGTCATGGGCGTACGTCGTCGCGACCGCGCCCGCACCCAGCTCCCGGCCCAGCAGTGGGGCGAAGACCGTACCGGAGCGGCCGTAGCGGTTCCGCACCCGGACCAGTATCACCCGGCCCTCCCACTGCACCTCGCCGTCCAGGACCGGCAGTTCGGCCTCCGCGGCGTCGGTGTACGTGTCACGCGAGTTGACCCGCATCGCCCGGAAGCGGTGCATCCCGTCGGGGAGCTCCACCTGCCAGCGGAAGCCCTCCGGGGTCTGCGGCTCGACGTCGAACGTGCCGGACAGCGCACCGGCCACCGGCTCCGTCGCGTACACCGGTTTCCCGTCCCGTGCCACGGTCCGGCCGCCCGCGATCACCAGTGCCGGGTCGAACGCGGCCAGCTCGCCGCGGAGCAGGACCAGATCGGCCCGCTTGCCCGGAGCGACCACCCCGCGGTCGTACAGCCGCAGCCGCTGCGCCGGGTTCCAGGTCAGGGCGCGCAGGACGTCGACCGCGGGCAGCCCGGCCCGGACCGCGACGCGCGCGATGTGGTCGAGGTGGCCGGTGGAGAGGATGTGGTCGGCGGCCAGATCGTCGGTGACCAGGCACAGTGGCGGCAGCTGCGGCAGCGCAAGCAGCGCCTCGATTACCTCGGGGAGCAGGCACTTCTCCTGGAGCATCATCAGCATGCCCATCCTGGCCTTCTCCAGGACGACTTCGGTGCGGTTCTTGGTGTGGTCCGAGTCGACGCCGGTGGCCATGTACGCGCTGAGTTCGGCCCCGCTGAGGTTCGGGCAGTGGCCGTCGAGGATGACTCCGCGGTCGCGGGCCGCGCCCACGATGCCCCGCATCCGGGGTTCGTCGGCCACCACGGCCCGGTAGTCCATGACCTCGCCCAGCGCGATGACGCCCGGCCACTGGAGCATCGCGTCGATGTCGTCGGCGGAGAGACTGGCGCCCGCGTGCTCCAGGCCTTCGAGCGCGGGAACACAGGACGGCACACCCCAGAGCTGGGTCTGCGGAGTGCCCTGCCCGGCCTCGGTCATCCAGCGCATCGCCTCGGCGCCCGCGACATTGACGATCTCGTGCGGGTCGGCAAGGACCGTCGTCGTCCCGCGGGCCAGCGTCAGCCCGGCGAAGGTCTGCGGGGTGAGGAACGAGCTCTCGATGTGCATGTGCGCGTCGACGAAGCCCGGCACGACGAGCATCCCGGTCGCGTCCACCTGCTCCCGCGCGTCGCCGGGCGCGCCGGGCGGCAGCACACCGGTGATGCGGTCGCCGCGCAGCAGGACATCGGCTGCGAACTCCTCACCCGTGAAAGTGGACACCACCCGGCCGCCGCTGATGCGGACGTCGTGCGGTTCCGGCAGGTGCTGCTGGTCAGTGGTCATGCGGTAGGTGCTCCTCAGCGAGCCGTCGGAGTCCAGGACCTCTGCCCCGAACCCTCGGGGCGGCGGGGTCAGGGGACGAGTGTGTAGAAGTAGTAGCCGAGCGGGATCATCACGATCCACAGCCCGAGCGGGATCTCCCGGAACCGGCCCGCGGCGGCCTTGACCAGGACGTGGGCGGCGAGGCCGACGGCGATCCCGGTGCCGAAGTTGCCGAAGAAGATGGTCGTCGCGACGACCAGCGCGGCCGGGATCGCGTCCGTCGGGTCCCGGAAGTCGACGTTGCGCAGAGCGCCGAGCATGCTCAGACCGATGTACATCAGCACCGGAGCGGTCGCGGCCGACGGGATCAGGGTGGCGAACGGCGTGACGAGCAGCAGCGCCGCGAAGCCGAGCGCCGCGTACACCGAGGTGAGGCCCGTACGGCCGCCGCTGTCCGCGCCCGCCGACGACTCCAGATACGCGGTCATGCTGGGCGCGCCGAGTCCGGCGCCGCCGATCACCGCGCCCGAGTCGACGTAGAACGGGCGCCGGATGCCCGGGACGTTGCCGTCCTTGTCGGTCAGACCGGCCCGGCCGGCCACGGCGAGCAGCGTGCCCGTCATGGAGAAGAACTCCGAGACGAAGAAGGCGAAGATGTACGGGAAGTACGCGGGCTTCAGCGCGCCCAGGATGTCGACGTGGAACATGACGGGACCCGGGCCGGCGGGCGCCCCGAAGAAGTGACCGGGCAGCTCGGTCACCCCGCACGGGATGCCCGCCAGGGTCACCACGGCCATGGTGATGAGGAACGCGCCCGGCACCTTCCGGGTCACCAGGGCCGTCAGCAGCACCAGGCCGCCGAGCGCGAGCAGGGCCGCCGGCTGCGAGATGTCGCCGATGCTCAGCGAATTGCCCGCGGGCTTCGCGATCACCAGCCCGCTGTCGCGGAAGCCCAGCAGCGCGATGAAGAGCCCGAGGCCGCCACTGATCGCGTACTTGAGGTTGAGCGGCATCAGCCGGGTGATCAGGTCGCGGATACCCAGGGCGGTGAGCACCAGGAACGCCACACCGGACCAGAACACCATGCCCAGTGCGGAGCTCCAGGGGACCCCGTCCTGGCCGACGATCGTGACGGCGAGCAGCGCCACCCCGCCGAGACCGGGTGCGAGGACGAACGGCAGGTTCGCGAACAGGCCCATCGCGAGCGTGGCCAGCACGATCGCGATGATCACGGCGGTGGTGACGGGGCCGAGCGGGAGGCCCGCCTTTGCCAGCTGGCCGGGCACGACCACCGCCGCGTAGGCGGCCGCGACGAACATGGAGAGGCCGGCGACGGCCTCGGTCCGTGGTGTGCTGCCGCGCTCGCGGATGTGGAACACCCGTTCCAGCAGCGAGGAGCGTGGCCCTGGGGCGTGCGCGTCCTGAACGTCGGGCGCGTCCTGTACGTCGGGCGCGTCGGGTCGGTGCATGAGTACCTCGGCAGGATGAGGGGGCGAGGCCGGTGTTCCGGGTCTTGTGCACATCTCCGGCGCGACTCCGCTGTGCCGCGCCGCCGGACTTTCTGCAACCGGTCTCTGTAACCGGTTGCAGAGACCGGTTGCGGATAGGATGGCACGACCGGGCCGCCACGTGAACCCCGTGATCGGTCACACTGCGGTCACACGGTTCGTACGGAGGCGCGTGCCGACGGCCGACCCGTACGGCGGACGGAGGGGGATCCGACGATGGCGACGCTGGCTGACGTGGCCCGTGCGGCAGGTGTGTCCAAGGCCACGGCCTCCCGTGCGCTGATGCGCCCGGAGATGGTCGCCGAAACCACGCTCCAGCGGGTGCGAGGCGCCGCGGAACGTCTCGGCTTCCACCCGAATCCGGCCGCCCGCGCTCTGACCACCGGGCGTACCGGCATGGTCGGACTGATCGTACCGACCCTCGCCAACCCGTTTTTCGCACCGCTGGTCCTGGGCGCTCAGCAGGCCGCCGAGGAGACCGACAGCCATCTGCTGCTCACCGTCTCCGAGTACAGCGCCGAACGTGAGGCGGCGCTCGCCGACCGGATCTCCGAGCAGGTCGACGGTCTGATCATGGTCGCGCCCGTCGGCTCGGACGCGGCGCTGCGCGAGCGGGCCCGCCGCCGCCCGCTGGTCCTGGTCGACCGCCGCTCCGGCCGGCTGCCCGCCGTCGTCCTCGACACGGCATCCGGCACGTCCGCCCTGGTCCGGCATCTGCTCGACCTGGGGCACCGCGACATCGCGTATGTGTCGGGTCCGTCCGGGTCCTGGGCCGACGCGCAGCGCCGCGCTGCCATGGCGGAGCAGGCCGAGGCCGCCGGAGCGCGGCTGCGGGTGCTCGGGCCGCTGCCGCCCACCTTCGACGCGGGGATCGGGGCCGCCGCGGCGCTGCCGTCCGGGGCGACCGCGGTGATCGCGTACAACAGTTATCTGGTGCTCGGCCTGCTGCACGGGCTCAAGGCGGCCGGTGTCCGCGTCCCCGAGGACATGAGCCTGGCCGCGGCCGACGACCTCACGGCGCTCGGGGCGACATCCCCGGCCGTCACCGCGCTGGGTGTCCCGGTCGGTGAGGCGGGAGCGCTCGCGGTGACCCGGCTGCTGGAGGTCTGCGCAGGCAGCCGAAGGACCGTCGTGACCGAGCTGCCGACCGTGCTCCACCGCCGGGAGTCGACGGCCGCACCGGAGCGCCCGGCGGACGGTCCCCCTTCGGTCTGATCACGGTCCGGGCTGGTTACGGTCCGGCCTGATCACGGTCCGGGCTGATCAAGTTTCGGACCGGTCGGGGGTTCTGGCTGATCGCGGTTCGGCGGGAGTCGATCCGCCGGCAGACGATCGGCCGGTGGACGATCCGCCGGGAGTCGATCCGCCGGTGGACGGTCTGATCGTCCGCATCCGTCCGAACGCGTAGACGCACCCGGCCAGCGACAGGTCGGAGAGCAGCATGAAGCCGATCGAGTAGGTGCCCTTGGCGCTGTAGATCGCCCCCATGACCAGGGGCGGAACGAAGCCGCCCAGTCCGCCCATCGCCCCGACGATCCCGGTCACGCTGCCCACCTGGGGCTGCGGGGTGACCTGGGAGACCAGGGCGAACACACTGCCGCTCGCTGTGCCGAGGCCCGCCGCCATGAGGAGCAAGCAGACGGTGCCGGTGGGGTTCAGCTGCGGATCGAAGGCCTGGACGATCGCCATCAGCGCGACCCGGGCGAGGGCGCCCGCGGTGACGACGGCGGGGTGGATCAGGTCGGCGAGGCGTCCGCCGACGGGCCGGAAGACGACGGTGACGAGCGCGAAACCGGCGGCCTTGGTACCCGCGTCGGTGGGGGAGAGGTTGTACCAGGTCTTCAGATACGTGGGCAGATAGACGCCGAACGCCACGATCCCGCCGAACCCGATCGCGTACAGCGCCGACAGCTCCCACGTCACCCGCAGCCGTCCGGCGCTGCCGAGCCGGGTCGCCAGCGTGGTGGTGGGCACCTGCCGGTCCGGATGGTCGGTGATCAGCAATGCGCCGAGCCCGGCGAACGCGGCCAGCGCGATCGCCACCACGATGAACGGCAGGTTGACGCCGTGCTCGGCGATCCGCGTCGTGAAGTAACCGGAGAGGGCGACTCCGCCCATGCCCATACCGAACACACGGAGCGCCAGGCCCCGTTCGGAGGGCGGGAACCAGGAGTTGACCAGCGGGATGCCGATCGCGAAGGTCGTACCGCCGAGCCCCAGCAGAAAGCCGACGGCGAGCAGCGCGCCGTACGAGTTCTTCGCGGGGATCAGCAGCAGCACCGGCACGATGGTGAACGCCGTGACCAGCGGGAACATCACCTTCGCGCCGCACCGGTCGGTGAGTGCGCCGACCGGGATCCCGCCCAGTGAGCCGACGATCACGGGCACGGCGACCAGCAGCGACTGCTGAAAGGAGCTGAGCCCGAGCCGGTCCTTGTAGTCGCTGCCCAGCGGTGCGATCAGGGACCACGCCCAGAAGGTCAGAGTGAAGCCGATCGTCGCGAGCACCAGGTTCCGGTACGCGGACGCGGTGGGTTTCGTGGGTGCGGGCGTCGGGGCGGCGATGGGTGTTGCGGTGCCCATGTTCCTCCGGCTTCCTCTGCGCTGCCTATTTCCGAGGCTCGGGTTCTTTCCGAGGCTCGGGGCGGCCGTGGAGTACCGCCACTTGGCGCATCCGAATGGATCTGTACGGACAGGCGCGACCGGGCTGAGCGGCGAGCGGGCTGAGGCGGGTTGCGCGCCGCCGGATCGCCGTGCGGCGCGCGCCCTGTGCGTCAGCGGGCCGAGGGAGCCCGCCCGAAGCCTTCGATCACCGGGTGCCACGTCGGCCGGAGCTGCGGCAGCGTCGAACCGACCGCCCAGACGGTGGGGCCTCCCGGTCTCGGGTGCGGGACGGTGGCGACGCCGAAGAGCGAGGCGCCCTTGCCGCCGGGTCCACTGTCGGCGGGCACGGTGTGCCACGCCCTGCCGTCCCAGCGCAGGGTGAACGCCGGTGTGGCGACGCCCTGTTGCTCGCCGGCCGCCCAGAGCCCGCCGTGCGCGTCCGCGGAGACGGAGTGCAGGTCGGCGTCGGCCGGGGGCGTCGCGACCGAGGCCCAGATGTGGCCGTCCCAGTGCAGGGTCAGCGGGTGCGAGGCCCCGGTGGCGGGCCCGCCACCGCCGACCGCCCAGACGTCATCGGGTGCGACAGCGGTGACCCCGTCGAGCGACTCGCCCTGGCCCGCCGTGTGCGGCGCGTCGACGATCCGCCAGGACCTGCCGTCCCAGTGCTCGGTCAGCGGGCGGCCGGCGCCCTGCGCGTCGTACGCCACGCCGACGGCCCACACGCCTCCCGCGCCGTCGGAGGCCGCGCCCTGCAGCAGGGCGTCGCCACCGGTGGACGGGGTGGGGACGGACGACCAGCGGTGGCCGTCCCAGTGGTAGGCCAGCGGCCGGGGTGTGCCGACCCGGTCCTCGGCGGTGACTCCGACCGCCCAGATGTCGTCGGGGCCCATGGCGGCGAGCGCCGAGGGATAGGCCGACCGGTTCGCGGGTTCGGCGGGCAGCGGGACGGTGCGCCAGGTCCGGCCGTCGAAGTGCTCGGCGAGCGAGCGGTCCTGCGCGGCCGGGGCATCGTTCCAGGTCCCCACAGCCCATACGTCGTGGGCGGAGAGCGGAGCCACGGCGTCGA
This sequence comes from Streptomyces sp. NBC_00440, assembly GCF_036014215.1. Lineage (NCBI taxonomy): Bacteria > Bacillati > Actinomycetota > Actinomycetes > Kitasatosporales > Streptomycetaceae > Streptomyces > Streptomyces sp. NBC_00440. Next base: position 332,667 of record NZ_CP107921.1, on the reverse strand, counting down.
GCCGGCCCGACCCCGAGTGGCCGGGCACGGGCGTCGCCCGCCAGGCCCGGCCGTCGAAACGCTCGGCGACGGGCACGTCGACGCCCGCGCCGTTCTCGCGGTATCCGACCGCCCAGGCGTCGGCCGGGCCGCGGGCCGCGACTCCACGCAACTCCTCGTCGCGCTGGGGCCCGGCCGGACTCCAGGTGTGCCAGCCGTCGCCCGGCGCCCCGCCGGCCGCCAGGGCCGGGGCCGCCATCGCCAGCGAGGCGGCCAGCGTCACGAGAGCGAGCCTCCCGCTGTGCCGTACTGCTCTGCCGTGCATCCGTACTCCCTCTGTCGGTAACCGTGCGTAACTGTTCGTACGGTCGCCGTGCCAAACGCCGCCGGGCGGGCCGAGGGTGCGGCGGCTCACCCGGCTGAACACGGCTGCGGACCAGTCGGCAGTTGCGCGCTGTGCGCCGGACCGGAATACGGACGGGGGGTCGGCCGTTGTACGATTCAGTTCAACATTCAACTACTAATCGAGCAGTCAAAGCCAGAGCCAGAGCTTCGAGAGGTGAGCGCGATGCAGTTCGGAATCTTCACCGTCGGCGACGTCACGACCGACCCGACCACGGGGAAGGCGCCGTCCGAGCACGAGCGGATCAAGGCGATGGTCGCCATCGCGCTCAAGGCGGAGGAGGTGGGCCTGGACGTCTTCGCTACCGGCGAGCACCACAACCCGCCGTTCGTGCCGTCTTCCCCCACCACGCTGCTCGGCCATGTCGCGGCCCGCACCGAGAACATCATCCTCTCCACCTCCACCACCCTCATCACGACGAACGACCCGGTGAAGATCGCCGAGGACTACGCGATGCTCCAGCACCTGGCCGACGGCCGCGTCGACCTGATGATGGGCCGCGGGAACACCGGGCCGGTCTACCCGTGGTTCGGCCAGGACATCCGGCAGGGGATCCCGCTCGCCGTGGAGAACTACGCACTGCTGCACGAGCTGTGGCGGAACGACGTCGTGGACTGGGAGGGCAAGTTCCGTACACCGCTGCAGAGTTTCACCGCCACGCCCCGCCCCCTCGACGGTGTGCCGCCGTTCGTCTGGCACGGCTCGATCCGCAGTCCGGAGATCGCCGAGCAGGCGGCGTACTACGGCGACGGCTTCTTCGCCAACAACATCTTCTGGCCGAAGGACCACTTCAAGCGGCTGATCACGTTCTACCGGGAGCGCTTCGCCTTCTACGGACACGGAACTCCCCGGCAGGCGACGGTGGGACTCGGCGGGCAGGTGTTCATGCGGAAGAACTCGCAGGACGCCGTACGTGAGTTCCGGCCCTACTTCGACAACGCGCCGGTGTACGGGCACGGGCCCTCGCTGGAGGAGTTCACCGAGCAGACACCGCTGACCGTGGGCAGTCCGCAGGAGGTCATCGAGAAGACCCTGACGTTCCGGGAGTCCTTCGGCGACTACCAGCGCCAGCTGTTCCTGATGGACCACGCGGGCCTGCCGCTGAAGACCGTCCTCGAACAGCTCGACATCCTCGGCGAGGAGGTGGTGCCGGTGCTGCGAAAGGAGTTCGCGAAGGACCGGCCGGCGGACGTGCCGGACGGTCCCACCCATGCGGCGCTCGTCGCCGAACGTGACCGCGGTCTGCGGGCCGGGACCGAGGAGGCAGTGGTATGACCGCGCTGAAACTGGTGGCGGTATCGGCCGGTCTCGGCCGGCCGTCGTCGACCAGGCTGCTGGCCGACCGGCTGACGGAGGCCACGTCCCGCGCGCTCGACGGCGGCGACGTCGAGGTACAGGTCATCGAGATCCGTGATCTGGCGACCGCCATCGCCAACCACCTGGTGACCGGCTTCCCGAACCCCGCCCTGCGTGAAGCCATCGACGCTGTGGCAGAGGCCGACGGCCTGATCGCGGTGACGCCGGTCTTCACCGCCTCGTACAGCGGGCTCTTCAAGTCGTTCTTCGACCTGATCGACAACACCGCGCTGGCCGGTACCCCGGTGCTCGTCGCCGCTACCGGCGGCACCGCACGCCACTCGCTCGTACTGGAACACGCGATGCGCCCGCTCTTCGCCTATCTGCGGGCGGTGGTCGTCCCCACCGCCGTCTACGCCGCATCCGAGGACTGGGGATCGGACGGCGACGGCGACGGCGGGAGCCTTCCGGGCCGCATCGAGCGGGCCGGCCGGGAACTGGCCGCACTGATGGCGGGCAGGTCCGCGACGGCCGGAGCGGAGGACATCTACGAGAACGTGGTGCCGTTCGCGCAGCAGTTGGCCGGACTCCGCGCCGACTGACCCTGCCAGGCAGGCACCGGGGGAGCCTGCCGTGCCGATGGGCCGCCCGGGGGAAGATGCCGGGCGGCGGAATAGGCGCCGGACCGAAAGCGGTTGGGGTTTCCATGACCTCTGAGAGCTCTGACGAAGTCGCGCGATTCGGCACCATCGGCATCTGGAGTGCGGCTCTGCACCCCGCGGGTCCCGACCGCGGCGGTGAAGTGACCGAGGCCGTGGCCGAGCTGGACGAGCTCGGCTACGGCACCCTCTGGATCGGCGGCAGCCCGTCCATGGACGACGTGGTGCCCTTCGTCGACGCGACGCGGCGCATCACCGTAGCGACCGGCATCCTGAGCATCTGGCAGCACAGCGCCACCGATGTCGCGGAGCAGGTGGCGGGGATCGAGAAGCGCCACCCGGGCCGGTTCGTGCTCGGGATCGGGGTCAGCCATGACGCACTCGCCCCGAAGTACGCCCGTCCGTACTCGGAGATGGTCGCCTACCTCGACGCCCTGGACACCGCGTCCGTCCCGGTGCCCGCCTCGCGCCGGGTGCTGGCCGCGCTCGGCCCGAAGATGCTGAAGCTCTCGGCCGAACGGGCCGTGGGCGCCCATCCCTATCTGGTCACCGCCGAACACACGGCGCAGGCGCGCGAAGCCCTCGGCGCCGACGCCCTGCTCGCTCCCGAGCTGAAGGTCGTACTCGACACCGATCTCGACCGGGCGCGCACCGTCGCGCGCGGCACGCTCTCGATGTACCTGCAACTCTCCAACTACACCAGCAATCTGCTGCGGCTCGGTTTCGAGGACGCCGACTTCGCCGACGGCGGCAGCAACCGGCTCCTTGACGCACTGTTCGCGCTGGGCGACCTGGAGACGGTGCGGGCCCGGGTGGACGCGTACCGTGCGGCGGGCGCCGACCATGTGGCGCTCCAGGTGCTGACGGGGGACCGGCGCAGCGACCTGCCCCGCGCCGAGTGGCGCGAGCTGGCGTCGGCCTTCTCCCTCGGCTGACCCCGCCCGCACCGGACCGGCCCTGCGCCACTGACCGGACCGATCAGTACCACTGTCCGGATGGATCATTCACCCATATTTCGACGGCCCCGCGGCCCGGTCCGCGGGGCCGTCGCCGTCGTTCGGGGGAACTCGCCGCCGGACCACGCCTATTGACGCCTCTGTCCACCGCTCCTAAGGTCTCGAACCACTCGACACATGACGTCTGACGTCATGCGTCGATGTTCAGTGGTCCACGAGTTCCCCGCACCCTCCCCATCGCACCAAGGAGCGTTCGAGCAGATGGCATTGACGTGGAGAGCACCAACGTCCCTGCGGAGACTGGCTGTTGCCCTGTCGGCGGTGGTGGCGGCACTCGCCGCCGTCGCCGTGGTGACAACGGGCCCGGCCGCCGCGGCCGACGGCAGCCAGTCGGCCGTGGTCAGCCAGGACTGCACCAGCAGCCGGATCCGGGTGGCGCTGCTCAACCCCACCGCCGCGGCCACCACCTTCACGGTCACCTGGCCGGGCAACGGCACCTGGACCCGGGCGGTGGCCGCCGGTGACCGTACCGATCTGTACTTCTCCAAGCCCAGCGGTACGGACTACTCGTTCCGCACCACCACACCCCAGGGGCTGGACAGGACCACGACGGGCACCCTGGACTGCGGCCGGTCGATGGCCGCGCAGGTCAGCGCGGAGTGCCCGCGCGCCGCTGACGGTTCGCCGGCCGCGACCCACCGGCTGAAGCTCACCCTGGTCAACCGCTCCGACACATCGAAGACCTTCACTGTGGGGTGGGAGGGCCGCTCCGGCTCCCCCTGGACCCGGACCGTGGCGGCGCGCAGTTCCGACGACACGCTGTCGTGGACGGTGGCCGACGGAACCCCGTACCGGATCAGGACGACGGCCACCGGCTTCGACCGCACCGAGAGCGGGACCGTGCGCTGCGGGCTGGCCGCGGGCACACCCGGAATGAACGCTCGGACGCTCTTCGCCGCGCACACCTCCACCAGCGCGGGAACCCCGATCGCCGGTCTGAACCGGGCCAAGGCGGACGGCAGCGGCTACGAGACCTACACCGGCACCGCCGCGTCGGTCCGTATCCCCGCGATGGCCGTCACCGACAACGGCACGGTCATCGCCATGGCCGACGCCCGCATCGACAGCTCCGGCGACCTGGGCGGCAGCAGCAACAACATTCAGGTGGCCATGCGCCGCAGCACCGACGGCGGCGCCACCTGGACGGGCGCCTCCACGGTCGCGCACGCGGCGACGACCAGCGAGGGGTACGGCGACAGCAGCCTCCTGGTGGACCGTTCGGCCGGTCCGGACGGCAAGGTCTACGCGTTCATCAACTACTCGCCCGCGCCCGGCATCGGCTACGCGGGCTCGTCGGCCGGCTCGAACTCGGCGACCGACACCACCGCCATGCACATCCGGGTGATCTCCTCCACGGACAACGGTGCCACCTGGAGCCGCCCGGTGGATCTGAACCCGCAGGTCAAAAGCGTCAAGTGGGCCGGGATGTTCGCCTCTTCCGGCCACGGCATCCAGCTCTCCGACGGCCGCCTCGTCCAGCCGATCGTCTACAAGCAGGACGGGGCCGACCACGCGGGCAACATCTACTCCGACGACCACGGCGCCACCTGGCACGCGGGCGCCGCGGCGGCGACCGGCGTCAACGAGAACAAGGCGGTCCAGCGCGACAGCGGCCAGGTGGTGCAGAACCTGAGGTCGGACAGCGGAGGCAACCGCTGGTACGCCACCGCCGCGGACACGGCCGCCGGCCGCAACGTCGCGGGCGCCTACGGTCCGGCCTGGAACTCCGGCCTGATCGACCCCGGTTGCAACGGCGACGAGATCTCGTACCTCAGGCCCACCGATGTGGGATCCGGCGGATACCCGGCCCTGACGCCCGTCACGGTGCAGAGCAACAACGCGTCCGGCGATCGCAGTGAGCTGACCGTGCGGACCAGCGAGGACGACGGTGTGACCTGGCCGCACCAGGTGCTGATCAAGTCGGGCGCGGCCGGCTACTCGACCACGGCGGTCCTCAACGACGGGGTGATCGGCGACCTCTACGAGATCGGCGACACCGGCGGCATCGTCTTCAGCAGCTTCACCCCCGACTGGGCACGGCAGTCCTGACCCGCACGTGATCCGGTGCTTGCGGTGCGGTCAGCCGATCAGTTCCCGGACCCGGGTCGGCTGGCGGGCCCGGTGCGGGCGTACGGGCCCGCCCCCTCGTCAAGGTGCGGGGGCGGGCCCGGAGTTCCGGAGGGGCGGGTCAGCCGGCCGGAGCCGCCGCCCGTGCCTCCTGTACCCGTCGCCTGACCGGTGCGTAGTGCTCGGCGATGGCGCGGGTGAAGGCCTCGGCATCGCCGGCGCGGGCGGCGTCGACGATCCTGCGGTGGTTGGCCACGGTCTCGGCCTCGTCCTTGCTGGTGATCACGCCGAGATGCGGCACGACGATCGTGTAGACATCCCAGAACGCGAGCGACAACTGCCCTATCAGCTCGTTGCCGAGGGGCTCGACCAGCAGGGCGTGGAAGGCGCGGTCGGCCTCGACGAAGCCCGTACCGTCGCCGCTCCCCGAGCGCTCCATGTCGTCCACGATGCGGTAGAGGGTGCGGAGGTGGTCGCTGTCCAGGGAGGTGAGGATGCGCTCCGCCATCCCGCGCTCGAACAGTTCGCGTACGTCCACCAGGTCCGACATGACCTTGAAGTCGTCGTCACGGCTGAGCAGTCCGCGGAAGGTGAGCCCCTCCACCAGAGCCGAGAGGGTGAGCCTGCCGACGTAAGTGCCGTGGCCGTGCCGCACCTCCACGATGTCCAGCGCGTCGAGGGTCTTGACCGCCTCGCGGACGCTCGACCGGCTGGCGCCGAGCGTGGCGCTCAGTTCGCTCTCGGTGGGCAGCGGATCTCCCGGGCGGAGTTTGTTCTCCAGGATGTACCGCTTGATGCCCTCGCTGACCTCCTGTCTCAGCAGGGAACGCCCCTGACGTCCTTCCAGGATGTGTCGGCTCTCCACCCCTTGACCCCTCTCCTCGTCCCAGCTACGTTCACACGTTACCAGCCATCAGACATCAGACATCAGACAAATTTCTGCACCCGATGCCGTCGCTGTTCGGTTCCCCCGCATCGGGAGGACCCCCGGGTCTCAGAGCACGAGCACCGTCTCAGCGCACGAGTACCGCGGCCGGGACCAGGCAGCTCACGTCAAGCGGAGGCACCAAGCCCCCGCCGAACCGCTCGAACTGGTCCGGCTCGCCCCGGAGCGCACCCTGCGGAGCTACCCGTACGAGCTCTCCGGCGGGCCGGCGCCGGCGCGTCGCCATCGCACGGGCGCTCGCCCTGGAGCCCGAGCTGATCGTCGTCGACGAGCCGCGTGCCGGACACCGCGCTGACGTCTTACGGCGACCCGGACCTGGGCAGGATGATGGCCCCATGAGCGATCACGACGAGACCGCGGGCAGCCGGAGCGCTTTCGACGAGGAGGCACGACAGGTCCTCGCGACGGGCGCACGCGAGGAGAAGCTGCGCCGCCGCTACCCGATCGAATCGACGTCCTTCGAGCGGACCCGGATGGCGCCGTACACCGCGTACGCGGCGATGGTCCTCGAAGGCGCGGGCTGGCGGCAGATGTTCCCGGCCCAGCCGAGCGAGGACGAGGCGCGGCTCGATCTGGCAGCGGTCCTGCGCGGTACCACCGAGCACCCGCAGGTCACGGCGGTCCGCTACGCACAGGCGGCCGACGCCGTCGAGAACGGCGCGGACCAGGTGGTCCTCGGTGAGAGGGTCTACCGCATCGTGCGCGTCGAACAGACGGTCGTCATGACGGAGTACGGCCCCGAGCCGCCCCAGGGCACGGACTGTCCCTTCCCCGAGGAGTTCGACGACCGGGAGTCCGAACACTGAACCGGCATGTCCGTCAGGCCAGTTCGGCGAGGGTGTTCCAGAACATCAGCTCGTAGCTCTGCAACAGCCGCCCGTGCCGGCGGGCGGCTGCGGTGTCCAGGCCGCCGTCGAGCCCGGCCTGGACGGCGGCCGCTGCCTGCGTTTCGAGACCGGGCGCGGGCTCGCCGAAGAAGTCGAAGAACCCGCAGGCCTCGTCGTCGAAGCCGTAGTGGGTGCGCAGCCCCTCCGCGATCGCCGCGCAGTAGCCACCCCAGGCGGCGAAATTGGCGGTGAGTGCGAGGGCCGCCTCCGCCGGTGCGGCGGTCAGCGCCAGCCTGGCCACGTACGAGGGGTAGGCCTGGCAGCCGGCCGTCGGTTCGTACGCCGCCACGTCGGCGCTGTCGAGTCCGCACGCGGAGGTCAGCGCTTCGAGCCGCTCGGCCGCGGTGTTCTCGCCGCCCGCGAGGGAGGCGAAGAATACGGCACAGGCGTCCTCCCGGCGAGCGGCCGACCGCTCGGCCAGATACGCGAAGGCGCTCCGGTCGCTCGCGATGATGTACTGCTGTTCCAGCGCGAGCGCCGACAGTGCGCCGGGGTCCGCGGTACCCGCGGCGATGAGCGGCACGAGCCGGTTGTCCGCCGCGCCCGGTGCGAGCGCGGCCGTGGTGCTCCTGAGTACGTCCAGCGCTGTACGGTCCATTCCGGTCCCCTTCGTCACGGGTACGCGGTACCCGCCCAGAGTGTGTGCGGCACCTGTCGTGCGCACCCCGGGCGGCGGTGCCATACTCGGACATGTTCACTCGAACGGCTGTCCCTGTCCGAAAGGACGACGCCATGACCTGGGCTTCGTGGACCACCAGCGGAATCTTCGCGGGACCGGGCGGAGTCCGTACGGAAGAGGTCGGTGTGCTGACCGGCGACCTGACGGTGCACACCACGTGGTCGGAGGACCAGGCGTCCTTCGCCGTGCAGTACAGCGGGTCGTCGGACTGGTTCACCCTGGTCGGCAGCCCCGTGCCCTGCGGCTCGGAGCGAGCCAGCCGGGAACTCCACCAGATCGTCGTCGAGGCGGTCCGCACCGGCGGCGGAGCCACGGCCCAGACCGTCACGTACAACGCAGGGCCCTGGACGACTCAGCAGTAGGGCACGCTCACCGGCGCGGTGTGCGTAGCCGTACCCGGCCCGTCAGCCGCGGGAGCCCGCCGTGCCGGCCGCGTCCGCCGCTTCGGGGGCCCGCGGGGCCGTCGGCGGTGCGGCTGTCGTTCCGCGGCGGAGCCGGCGTGCCAGCGGCTCGGTCCAGCGGGCGGTCAGCGGGCCCACGATGACCAGGATCAGGACGTATGCCGTAGCCAGCGGGCCGATGCGCGGCTCGACGCCGACCGCCAGACCCGCGATCACGATGGAGAACTCACCGCGCGCCACCAGTGTGCCGCCGGCCCGCCAGCGTCCCGCCGGTCTGATCCCGGCCCGGCGGGCCGCGTACCAGCCCGTGGCGATCTTCGTCAGCACCGTCACGATCGCGAGCAGCAGCGCGGGGACGAGGACGGGCGGAATGTCGGCGGGGTTGGTGCTCAGCCCGAAGAAGACGAAGAAGACGGCGGCGAAGAGGTCACGCAGCGGAGTCAGCAGATTGTGCGCGCCTTCGGCGACCTCACCGGAGAGCGCGATACCGACCAGGAACGCACCGACCGCCGCGGAGACCTGGAGCTGCTGCGCGATCCCCGCGACGAACAGCGTCAGCCCGAGGACCACGAGGAGCAGCATCTCGGGGTTGTCGGACGAGACCGCCCGGCTGATGAACCGGCCGTGGCGCAGCGCCACGTAGAGGACCGCGCCGACCGTGCCGAGAGAGATCAGCAGAGTGAGGCTGCCCCCGGCCAGGCTGAGCCCGGCGAGCAGCGCGGTGAGCAGCGGCAGGTAGACGGCCATCGCCAGGTCTTCGATGACCAGCACGCCGAGGACGACCGGTGTCTCCCGGTTGCCGAGGCGGCCGAGATCCCCGAGCACCTTGGCGATCACTCCCGATGAGGAGATCCAGGTGACACCGGCGAGCGCGACGGCGGCGACCGGGCCCCAGCCGAGGATGAGCGCGGCGGCAGCGCCCGGGGTCGCGTTCAGTACGAAGTCGACGATCCCGGAGGGGTACTGCGTCTTGAGGTTGGTGACGAGTTCGGACGCGCTGTACTCAAGTCCCAGCAGCAGGAGCAGCAGGATGACGCCGATCTCGGCGCCGGTGGCGGTGAACTCCTCGCTGGCGTCCAGCGGGATGAGGCCGCCGTGGCCGAAGGCGAGTCCGGCCAGCAGGTACAGCGGAATGGGGGAGAAGCCGATGCGGCCGGCGAAGCGGCCGAGGAGGCCCAGGGCAAGGATGACCGCCCCGAGTTCGATGAGCAGCGCGGACATGTCGTGCACAGGCGTCTATCCTCCGGTGATCAGTTCCGCGACGGCGTCCACGCCTTCGCGGGTGCCGACGACAACGAGGATGTCGCCACTGGCGAAGCGGAAGTCCGGGGTGGGAGAGGGGAATGCGGTGGTCCGCCGCAGCACGGCGACGATGGAGGCGCCGGTCCTGGTGCGCGCCTGAGTGGCGCCGAGGACGCGCCCCGCGTACGGGGACCTCTTGGTGATCGCGATGCGTTCGCTCACCAGGTCGATCTCCAGGTGCTCGTGCAACTGGGCCACCGGCGCCGGTGTGAGCAGCCGGGACAGCGCGGCCGCTTCGTGCGAGGCGAGCGGAGTCGAGCTGCGGCAGCTGTCGTCGTCCTCGGGGTCGTGGAAAGCGAGGATGCGCCGGCCGTCCTGATGTGCCACGACCGAAATGTGCTGTCCGGCATCGGTGTTGAGGTCGTACCTGGTTCCGACTCCGGGCAGGCCGGTTTTCCGGATGCGGGCGGCGGGTTCCATGGAAGGCTCCATCAAGGCATTGAGGGGCGGTGTACGGACACGGTTGCCGGAGGCGCGGCCCGACCGCGCTCGGTCTCGGTGGATCCGGTCCGGTGGGCAGCCGGTAGCCCTGCTCATACTCTAGCGCAGGTCAAGTAATGGTAAATAGTGCGGTCTTTATGGGGTGGTTGGTGGCTTTATGGCCGAATTATCAAGGAAGCGAGACCGGTGACGGCAGTGCTCTGCGCCGAGGCCGCCCGGTAAAGGTGTGGTGCCGGGCCCGCCGCTGTTGCTGGCATGATCGGGGGCATGGCTGAACGCGTTATCGCCGCGTGTGACGGGGCGTCGAAAGGAAATCCGGGACCTGCCGCATGGGCCTGGGTCATTGCCGACGGTGCGGGGGCACCCGTCCGCTGGGAGGCGGGTCCGCTGGGCACGGCGACCAACAACGTCGCCGAACTGACGGCTCTGGAGAGCCTGCTGGCAGCCGTGGACCCGGGCGTAGCGATGGAGATCCGGATGGACTCCCAGTACGCGATGAAAGCGGTCACGACCTGGCTGCCCGGCTGGAAGCGCAAGGGCTGGAAGACGTCGGCCGGCAAGCCGGTCGCGAACCAGGAACTCGTGATGCGGATCGATGAGCTGCTCACCGGCCGTACCGTCGAGTTCCGCTACGTCCCCGCGCACCAGGTCAACGGTGACCCGCTCAATGACTTCGCCGACCGGGCCGCCAGCCAGGCCGCGATCGCGCAGCAGGCCGCTGGCAGCCACCTCGGCTCCCCGCAGCCGCCCGCCGCGCCCGACGCCGTCCGTACCGGCGGGGCGTCCCGGCGTCCCTCCGGGGGCGCCACGAAGGCCGGGCCGTCGGCGAAGCGCACCTCGTCGCGGACACTGAACGCGAAGTTCCCCGGCCGGTGCCGCTGCGGCCGTTCCTACGCGACCGGTGAGCCCATCGCCAAGAACGCGGACGGCTGGGGTCACCCCGACTGCCGCACGGCGGACGCCTGAGCCGAGCGGCCGGCCGGATCAGCCGGCCGGGGAGTACGAGTAGACCGTCGTGGACACCATGCAGGCGCCCGGCTGGACGACCTCCGCGCGCAGGGTGGACGTCTTCGGGTCGTAGTCGACGCCCTCGGACTCGAAGGTGCCGGAGCAGATGCTGCGCCGGGGGAGCTGGAGCAGTGTCGTCACCCGGCCGGTGACCGCACTGCCGTCCAGGGCGTGCGGGAGGTCGACCTGGAGCAGGTCCTTGGCCTCGTCGTCGGATACACACACCAGCCGGGTGTCCGATACGAAGTCGCAGCCCTGGATGTCGCTCACCGCGCGGTCCAGTGAGATCTGGCCGGCCTGCGGGAGCGCCCCGCCCGTGGGTGGAGTGGCCGGATTCAGCAGCGGAGCCGGGAAGACCTGGAGGCGGTCCTGGTCGCCCCACTCCCCGGAGACCATCCACTGCGAGTCCGGAGAGGCCGCGGTGAAGGAGTTGTTGAGCTTCTCGCCCGGGTCGAGTCGGTGGACGTACTCGTACCGCTTCCCGTCGGGGGTCGTCACCGCGTACATCTTCGATGTCGCGTCGTCCCCGCCCTGGTAGGCGTCGAAGACATCGCCGTCGGCGATGTCCGGATCGCCCACGTGGTTCCAGCCCTTGGCGCGGAGGTCCAGCGGCACCGACGCGAGCCCGCGGAAGAGCAGCGAGCCGTCCGCCCGGCTGGCGACGCCCTCGCCGCCGGTCAGGGAGCCGGTGTAGGAGGTGCCCGACTCGGTCCAGCCACCGGGGGAGGCGGCGGTCGCGCTGGGCAGGAACGCGACGGAGAGCGCTATGGCGCCCGTCAGGACGGCGGCAACGCGGAGCGTCTTGGGGGGCACTGATCCTCCGGCGGTTCGGCAGCGGGAGGCGAAGCGTAGACCGGACGTCCGTACGAACGCACCACCCCGGCACGGCGGTTGCCTGCTGATGGCCGGAATGCGACGTAGCCGCGAGCCCGGCCGGCTCCCAGCGAAAGGACCTAGTCGGCGGGCTCGGCGGTCCAGGTGATCAGCGGGGGCCGCACCGACCCGCAGAGCGGCTGCCCCTGGCCGTCCGTGAGGCGCAGCCGGGCGGTGAGACGGCCGGACCGTACCGCCGCGTCGAGCACTTCTGGGCTGACGGCGTCCAGCATCAGTTTGGCGCGCCGGAACATGGTGGCGGTGCCGTCCTCGTCCGCGGTGGTCCAGGACAGATAGACGAAGCGTCCGCCGAAGCGGTTCTGGATGTACGGACCGGAGATGACGGTGCCGTCGGGCCCCGGCGCCGTCGTGCACTCCAGCGTCCACCGGGCCGACGGCAGGTCGCCGGCGTGCGGTGCGGCCACTTCCTGGGGGCGGTCCTTGGCCTGGACGCCGACGTGGATGTCGACGGCGTCGGCGAAAGCGGAACTGGTGCGGCCGGGGAGGCCGGAGGCTTCGATACGGAGCTGCATGCCGCCATTGTCCAGGGCCGGGGCGTTCGGCAGATCGGCACACGCTCGTTCCGTGTTCTTCACACGCCGGACCGGGGGCCGTGGCAGTGTCCTGTGAACCGTACATGACATCAACCACGTGCTACCGCGCGCCAGTTGGAGAGGACACCCCACATGTCCCGTCTTACAGCGACGAGATGGATGACCGCCGCGGCCCTGGCGGCGGTCGCCGCGCTGAGCGTGGCACCCCCCGCGCCCGCGGCGGCCCGCCCGGCTCCCCTCCCGGCGGCGACGGCCGCCGGGGTGCTGGACGATTCGTACTACGCGGACGCCGAGGGCAAGTCCGGCGCGGCGCTCAAGAGCGCGCTCCACACGATCATCAGCAAGCAGTCGACGGTCAGCTACGCCCAGGTCTGGGACGCGCTGGAGGTCACCGACCAGGACCCGGCCAACTCCTCCGACGTGATCGAGCTGTACACCGGGAAGTCCGTGCCCAAGTCGAGCAGCGGCGGCAGCACGGGGGACTGGAACCGCGAGCACGTCTGGGCCAAGTCGCACGGGGACTTCGGTACCACCACCGGACCGGGCACCGATCTCCACCATCTGCGGCCCGCGGACGTCTCGGTGAACGGTGTCCGGGGGAACAAGGACTTCGACAACGGCGGCACGGCGGTGGCCGGAGCCCCCGGCAACTTCACCGACTCGGACTCCTTCGAGCCGCGCGACGCGGTCAAGGGGGATGTCGCGCGCATGATCCTCTACATGGCCGTGCGGTACGACGGTGGTGACGGATTCCCGGACCTGGAGCCGAACGACAAGGTGGACAACGGATCGGCGCCGGCCATCGGCCGGATCAGCGTGCTCACGAAGTGGAGCGACGAGGACCCGCCCGACGCCTTCGAGGAACACCGTAACGACGTGATCTACAGCGACTACCAGCACAACCGCAACCCGTTCATCGACCACCCCGAGTGGGTCGACTCGATCTGGTAGACGCGGGCGGTACGACAAGGGGTGGGCCCGCGTCCGGGCCCACCCCTTACTGCGTCCGGGGCGTGCCGGGGCTCAGGGGCTCTCCACGTCTCCGCTCACGTCTCCGCTCCCCTTGGAGGTGTGGGCGATGCACTCGACGTCGATCTGGTCGGCGAGTTTCGCCAGTTCGATGGTGAGGGCGGCCACGGTGTCCTCGTCGGCGTTCGACGCGTCGTCGCGCACCGCCTGGAGCCAGCCGGCGCCGAGCGTCCGCAGCATGTGGCTCACGTCGGCGGCTGCCACATGCAGCACGCCCTGTTCGTCGGGGACCAGGGCCAGCATGACGTCACGGTTCAAGTCTCTCCGCCTCCAGTGTCTGCGGAATGCTCCGCGATGCGACTCTAATGACACCTTGCGCCCTCACGCGGGACATGAGGTCCATGCCCGCCGAGGGCGCAGCCGATGCACGAGGCATCCGGGTGTGTGGTGTCAGGTGCCCGCTCACGCGCCTACCCACCCCGCACGATCGGAGCGGCACGCGGAGTCGTGGGCGGGGCCGGACCTCACCGGCGCTCGGCGCGGCGGCGCCGGATGACGGCGATGTCGATGGCCGACACGGCGGTGAAGAGAGCGCAGACGGCGGCGAGAGCCACCAGGACCGCTGTGCCCGGGGATCCCGCGGGGCGCGCGGAAGCCGCCCACAGGGCGAGGAGCGCCGCCCCCGCGGCGAACAGCGGCAGGGCGATGGCGGAGAGCACCAGGCGGGCGCCCAGTGCGCTGTAGGCGGTCAGCGGTTCGGTCCCGGTCCTGACCCATCGGGGGCCGGAGAACACTGAGTGCGAGTGCGGGGCGCGTCCGCCGTGGCCTGTTCCCAGTGCGGCACGGTGGGACATGAGGAATCCCCTTCCCGGCTGCGGCCACCGGGAACGCGGGCGGCCGCGCACCTGATCACACGGATCCTGTACCACCCAGTGTGCTCCGCCCGCGCCGCTCCCGGCCGGATCCGGAGGAGACTCCCCAGGGCCGGGGCTCCAGGTTCTGTCCGGCCCTAGCGGATGCGCCCCACCGCTGCGTAGATCCCGCTGCCCTCCGCTTCCGGGGAGGCCGTGTCCTTGAACCACTCGGTCGCGGTCACCAGGCCGGGCTCGACGAGATCGATTCCGTCGAAGAACCGGGCCACCTCGGTACGGGTGCGGAAGCCGAGCCGGATGCCGCCCTTGGCGTACTGCGCCGTCACCATGGCCGCCAGTTCCTCGTACCGGTCCGACGCGGCGTGGGACATCACCAGGCAGCTGCCCGGCGCCAACGTCTCCACCAGGGCGCCGACGATGCCGTACGGGTCCTGGTCGTCCGGCACGAAGTGCATCAGCGCGATCAGGGAGAGCGCGATCGGCCGGTCGAAGTCCAGGAACTTCCTGGCGTGGTCGATGATCGTGCGCGGCTCGCGCACATCCGCCTGGATGTAGTCGGTCGCGCCCTCCGGGCTGCTGACCAGCAGGGCTTCCGCGTGCCGCAGGACGATGGGGTCGTTGTCCGTGTAGACGATCCGCGCCGACGGCACGGTCTGCTGGACGATCTGGTGCAGGTTCGGCCGAGTGGGTATGCCGGTGCCTATGTCGAGGAACTGGTCGATGCCGCTGCCCGCCAGCCACCCGGCGGCGCGGTTCATGAACGCGCGGTTCTGCCGGGCGGCGTCCTTCGCCTCGGGCGGAAGGCTCTCGCCCACCTCCTGGTCGACGGGGTAGTTGTCCTTGCCGCCCAGCAGCCAGTCGTAGACCCGCGCGGGGTGCGGCTTGCTCGTGTCGATCCGGGGGGCGGGTGCGGCTGCCGTCATGGCGGGCTCCGTTGCGCGAGGAGTGGACGGGGCAGGCCCCTGGGTGAGGCCGGGGGAGAGGGTGACTGCCGCACTGTCGCAGTCCACCGCACCCCGGCCGACCAGCGCCTTGTCGGCGCAGTCTGCCACAGCAACTCGCCACCCAGCACATGGCATTGGCCCCGCGGAACTGAGGGGACGGGGGGAAATGAAGACGGACCGGGCCCGCCGGGCCCGGTCCGTCCTGTGCGTGGATCAGTGGTCGTGTCCGTCGTGGTCCGGCATGTCCGCACCGGACCCGGAGCCGTCGTGCGAGGCCGCCGCCTGCACGGTGAACTCGGCTGTGTGGACCTTCCCCTGGTGCTGGAAGTCCAGATACAGCCGGTACGCGGTGGCGCTGGGAAATTCCGCGTGGAAGGTGATCCCGGGCCCGGGGCGCGTGGTGCCGTCGCCGGGGGCTCCCTGCGGATGCACGTGGAGGTAGGCGAGGTCGCCCTGGCGCAGGGCGACGAGATGCCCGTACGCACCGAGGTAGGGCTGGAGATCGGTGACCGGCCGGCCGTTCCTCGCCACCGACAGGGTGAGCATGCTCGCCGCGCCGGCCGTCGCATCCCCGGACAGGGTGACGGTGTATCCGTCGACATGTGCCGTGCGGGAGGGGGCGGGCAGCGGAGTGGGCCGGTAGTCGCCCGCGACGGAGACGTCCGCGCCCAGCGTGAGTCCGCTGCCGCCCGCGGGCACGAAGTCGGTGAAGACGCGGTAGCTCCCGGCCGATCCGAAGGTGAGCGGTACCGACCAGGTGCCGTCGGCGCCCAGTTCGGGATGGACGTGCTGGAAGCCGGACAGGTCGCGGCGGGCGACGATGAAGTGCAGGTCCTTGCCGTGCGACTGCGTGTAGCGGGTGACCGGTCTGCCGTCGGGCCCCGTGATCCGGAAGCGGAAGTCGGTCTGCTTGCCGGCCGGCAGCGGATCCGACGGCGGTACGAGGGTGTACCCGTGCTCGGAGACCTGCAGGCCGCCGGGCACGGTGTCGCCCGACCCCATCGGGTCGGCGGAACCGGCCATGTCGTGGCCGGCGTGGGCCTCGGCGCTGTCACCCACAGGCCCCACCGCGTGGCCGATACCGAGGGAGGCCCCGAAGACCAGGGCGAGACCTACCGCGAACGTTGCTGTCTTGCCGATGGTGTTCATCGCTTGTCCTTCCGGGGAGCCGACGGCTCCGTGCCGATCGTGCGGGGGGCGGGATACGGCCGCCGGCGGCCGGCGCCCGCTGTGCGCGGGCCGCCGGGCCGGGGCGGCGGGCTGGATCAGTGGCAGCTGCCGCAGCAGCTCCCCGACGCCTGCTCGGGTGCCGCGGTGACCTCGTAACCGGCCTCGTCGATGGCGGCGGCGAATGCCGCGTCGTCCACGGCGGCGGTGGACGTCACCGTCACCTTGCCGGTGGACAGGTCGACATCGACCTGGGTCACGCCGTCGATCTTGGAGACCTCTTCGGTGACGGACTTGACGCAGTGCGCACAGGTCATGCCGCTGACGGTGTAGACGGCCGGGGACGCGGACGCGGTGGTGGTCATGGCGAAGCCTCCTGCTTCTCGGTCGCGCCGGCGGTCTCTCCGCCGGTCACTCGTCCGACTACATACCCCTTGGGGGTATCTCGTCAAGTCGGATCGATACGACATCGGGACTGGCGTTACGTACCCCCTGGGGGTATGTTGCAACTCCAACGATACCCCCCTCCGGTATGGGAGCACAGTGATGTCAGACTCAGCCGCACCTCCGCATCCGCGGCGCTGGACCGCGCTCGCGGTGATCGCCCTGGCGCAGTTCATGGTGATCATGGACACGTCGATCATTGGCGTGGCCCTGCCCGATATGCAGCACGACCTGGGGTTCTCGCAGGAGAACCTGTCCTGGGTCTTCAACGCCTACGTCGTGGCGTTCGGCGGGCTCCTGCTCCTCGGCGGCCGGCTGTCGGACCTGTTCGGGGCCAAACGGCTCTTCGTCATCGGCTGGACGGTCCTCGCGGTCGGTTCCCTGACCGCGGGGCTGGCCGGCGAGGTCTGGATCGAGCTGACCGGCCGCGCGCTGCAGGGCATCGGCGCCGCACTGATCGCGCCGTCGGCGCTGACGCTGCTGATGATGCTCTTCGGATCCCGCCCGGCCGAGCTCCCCAAGGCCTTGTCGCTCTACGGTGCGGCAGCCCCGGCGGGCGGCACCGCGGGCGTCTTCCTCGGCGGCCTCATCACCCAGTACGCCAGCTGGCCCTGGGTCTTCTACATCAACATCCCCATCGCGATCGCCGTCCTGGCGATCACGCCGGGCGTCATGCCGTCGGTCCCGGCGCGCCGGGGTTCCATCGACCTCGCCGGAGCCGTCACGGTCACGGCGGGGCTGGCCATCGCCGTCTTCGCGGTGGTCCGTGCCCCCGGAACGGGCTGGGGCTCGCCCAGGACCTGGCTCGTCCTGCTGGCCGGGATCGCCCTGATCGGTGCCTTCGTCGTCATCCAGTCCCGGCGGCGTGAGCCGCTGATGCGGCTCGCCATCCTGCGTTCACCCAATCTGGCGGGTGCCAATATCGCCCAGCTGCTGATGGCCGCCGCCTGGATCCCGATGTGGTTCTTCCTCAACCTCTACCTGCAGCAGGTGCTGGGGCTCGGTGCGTTCGCCTCCGGGGCCGCGCTGCTGCCCATGACGGTCGCGATCATGGTCATGATGATCGTCCTCGCGCCCCGGCTGATGGCCCGGTTCGGCCCCAAGCCGATGATCGTCACAGGTCTGTTCGCGCTGGCCGCCGGCATGGTCTGGCTCTCCTTCGTCCGCGCCGACGGCACCTTCTGGGTCGATGTCCTGCCCGCCTCGCTGCTGGCCGCGGTCGGTATGTCGCTGGCCTTCATCCCCTCGCTCGGTACGGCCCTCTCCAGCGCGCGTCCCGAGGAGGGCGGGCTGGCGTCCGGCATCGTCAACACCAGCTACCAGGTCGGCTCGGCCCTGGGGCTCGCGGCCATGACGGCGGTCGCCGCCGCGCACGGCTCCAACGAACTGGGCCATCCCGAGGCCCTCGCCAACGGCTTCTCCGCCGCGTTCATCGGTGCGGCGGTCCTCGCCGCGGCCGGCGGGGCCGCCTCGCTCCTCACCCTGCGCGGCGCGCCGGCGATCTCCGGAACGGAGGGAGCTGTGCCGCAGGAGCAGCCCGAGGCCGTCTGACGGCCCTGTTCCACCACCCGGGCCGGGCGGCCCGCCGGACGGCATACGACTCCGTCCGGCGGGCCGCCGGACCTGTGGCCTGGGGCTCCGGGGCGGACGTGACAGGATGTCTCCATGTCTAACAACGTTTTCTTCGACATCACCATTAACGGCGAGGCCGCGGGAAGGATCGTCTTCGAGCTCTTCGACGGCGTCGTTCCCAAGACCGCGCAGAACTTCCGCGAGCTCGCCACCGGCCAGCACGGCTTCGGTTACGCGGGCTCGGGCTTCCACCGTGTCATCCCGGAGTTCATGCTCCAGGGCGGCGACTTCACCCGGGGCGACGGCACCGGCGGCAAGAGCATCTACGGCGAGAAGTTCGCCGACGAGAACTTCACGCTGAAGCACGAGCGTCCGTACCTGCTGTCGATGGCCAACGCCGGCCGGAACACCAACGGTTCGCAGTTCTTCATCACCACGGTGGTGACCCCGTGGCTGGACGGCAAGCACGTCGTCTTCGGCGAGGTCATCGAGGGTCAGGACCTCGTGAAGAAGATCGAGTCGCTGGGATCCCGCTCCGGCGGCACCAGCGCGAAGATCGAGATCGCGGCTTCCGGAGTCGTCGAGAAGTAACCCCCCCCTGGGGTTTCTGACGGGGCCCTTCGGGACCCTTCCCGGCACGGACCGGAGATGTCCGGGTGCCTCCGCGACCGCCGCCAGTGCGAGCGGTCGCGGAGCCCCGGACCCGGTCGTGCCTCCTGAGGCTTCACCCACCCGGCGCGGCCAGCACCCGGGCCCGGCAGGCGGACGGGGAGCCCCAGGCCGAGCGCAGGGCGCGGGCCTTGCGGATCCACAGCGACAGGTCGTACTCGGCGGTGTAGCCGATGGCGCCGTGCAGTTGCAGTGCGGTACGGGCCGCCGCGTAGGCCGCCTCGCCCGCCGCCACCTTCGCGGCCGCGACCTCGGCCCCCGCATCCGGCGACCTGCCCGCCAGGGCCACCGCCGCACCGTGCACCAGCGGGCGCGCGAACTCCAGCCCGGTCAGCGCGTCGGCCAGCCGGTGCTTCACGGCCTGGAAAGAGCCGATGGTGGTGGAGAACTGGGTGCGCTGCTTGGCGTAGGCGACCGTCCGCTCGACCAGCGCCAGACCGACCCCCAGCGACTGGGCCGCAGTCGCGAACGCCGCCCAGTCGGCGGCAGCACGGGCCGCCGCGCCGACATCCGCGCCCGACGCGAGCGGGACTCCGCCGGCGATGTGCGGGACCGCGAGCCGCCGGGCCGGATCGACCGAGGGCTGGACGGTGCCGTGCCCGGACGCCGCGTGCAGCTCCGTCTCTCCCTGTCCCACCACGAAGGTGACGTCGGCGGTGTCCACGTCCAGGGCGTACGGGCCGCCCGCCGGCATGGCCAGCGACGCCATCGCCTGTCCCGATGCGAGCCGCGGCAGCCAGCGGTCCGCGGTCGCCGTGTCCGGGCACCCTGCGGGCCCGCCGAGAAGGACGCCCGCCGCTACGGTCTCCACCAGCGGCCCCGGTACGGCGTGCCGCCCCAACTCGATGAAGGAGACGGCGAGTTCGACGGGGAGCAGGCCCATTCCCTCGTACTTGTCCGGTACAGCGAGGGCGAAGACCCCCGCGTCGGCGATCCGCTTCCACAGCGCGCGGCCGGGGCCGGTGTCGCCAGTGCCCCAGGCCCGTACGGCGGCCGGAACGTCGGCCGATGTGAGCATCCGGTCCAGCGTCCGGCCGAACTCGGTCTGTTCGTCGTCCAGCAGGAATTTCATGACCGGCGTCCCTTCGGCAGGCCCAGCAGCCGCTCGGCGATGATGTCGCGCTGGATCTCGTTGGTCCCCGCGTAGATGGGGCCCGCCAGCGAGAAGGTGTAGCCGTCGGCCCAGCTGCCGTCGGCGGGTGCGTCCGCTGCCTCGTCCGAGAGCTCGCCGCGCGGCCCGAGGAGGTCGAGTGCCGTCTCGTGCAGGCTGATGTCCAGCTCCGACCAGAAGACCTTGTTCAGGCTGGACTCGGCGCCGATGGAGCCGCCGGCCGCGATCCGTGAGGCGTTGGCATAGGTGAACAGCTGGTAGGCGCGCGAGCGGATCACGGCGTCGGCGACCCGGTCGCGCAGCGCGGTGTCGTCCGGGTCGGCCTCGGCGCGCCACAGCGCGGTGAGCCGTTCGGCCGCGGCGGTGAAGCGTCCCGGGCTGCGCAGCGTCAGGCCGCGTTCGTTGCCCGCTGTGCTCATCGCGACCTGCCAGCCGCGGTTCGGCTCGCCGATGACGTCGGCGTCGGGCACGAAGACGTCGTCGAGGAAGAGTTCGGCGAAGGCCGGCTTGCCGTCGAGGCGTCCGACGGGCCGTACGGTCACGCCGTCGGCGTCGAGCGGGAACATCAGATAGGTGAGGCCGCGGTGCGGCCGGTCCGCGTCCGGGTCGCTGCGGAAGAGCCCGAAGGCCCGGTCGGCGAAGGCGGCCCGCGACGACCACGCCTTCTGGCCGTTGAGCAGCCAGCCGCCGGCCGTCCGGGTCGCGGTGGAGCGCAGCGAGGCCAGATCCGAGCCGGACTCGGGCTCGGACCAGGCCTGCGCCCAGATCACCTCACCGCTCGCCATGGCGGGCAGGATCCGGGCGCACTGCTCGGGGCTGCCGTGCTCGAAGAGGGTGGGGGCGAGGAGGTTGATGCCGTTCTGGCTGACGCGGCCGGGTGCGCCAGCCGCGAAGTACTCCTCCTCGAAGATCAGCCACTGCAGGATCGAGGCGTCCCGGCCGCCGTGCCGGGCGGGCCAGGAGACCACCGACCAGCGGTCGGCCGAGAGGGTCCCTTCCCAGGCGCGGTGGGCCGCGAAGCCCTCGGCGGTCTCCAGGGAGGGCAGGGGCGAGGCGGGGACATGCGCGGCGAGCCATTCGCGGGCCTCGGCGCGGAAGGTGTCCTCGGCGGCGGTGAAGTCGAGATCCATCAGCGTCCTGCCTTCTTCATCGCACCGATGTCCATACCGCCGAGCGAGTCGGCCGCCGTCTCGGCGTTGTGCGCGTGGGCGAGATGGTGCAGGCCGAACACCGAGTCGAGACCGGTGTGCAGGCCCTGAAGATCCTCGGCCTGGTTGACCGCGCGCTTGGTCAGGGCCAGCCCCATCCGGGGCATCTCGGCGATGCGCGCGGCGAGTTCACGGGTGCGGTCGGTGAGCTCGGCCGCGGGAACGACCCGGTTGACCATGCCGACCTCGTAGGCGCGCTGCGCGCTCATCCGGTCACCGGTGAAGAGGAACTCCTTGGCGATCCGCGGGGGCATCACCCAGGGGTGGGCGAAGTACTCGACGCCGGGGATCCCCATCCGTACGACCGGGTCCGCGAAGAAGGCGTCGTCGGAGGCGACGATGAGGTCGCAGACCCAGGCGAGCATCAGCCCGCCCGCCACACACGCGCCCTGCACGGAGGCGATCAGCGGCTTCGGCAGCTCGCGCCACCGCCGGCACATGCCCAGATAGACCTCGGACTCCCGGGCGAAACGGCTCTCCGCGCCCGTCTTGTCCGAGTGGTCCCACCAGAGTCCCGCCGTGCGGTCGAAGGGGAGGTGCGCGTCGCGCTCCGGGGTGCCGATGTCGTGCCCCGCGGAGAAGTGCCGGCCGGCGCCCGCCAGGACGACGGCCTTGACCTCGCTGTCGTCGGCGGCGCGGTAGAAGGCGCGGTCGAGTGCGTACGTCATCGCGGAGTTCTGGGCGTTGCGGTAGTCAGGGCGGTTCATGGTGACGAGGGCTATGGGGCCCTGCCGCTCGTAGCGCACCACGGGCTCTTCGTGGTCGGCGGTCATCGGCGGCTCCTTCTCTGGCAGGTATTCTTCCCTAACAAGTGTTTGGTAGGTTAACCTACGGCCATGAGCAGCGTCGAGGAATCCGGCACCGGGACCGCCCGGCAGCGGACCGCATCGCGAGGTGGACATCCGTGAACAAGCCCCCGCAGTACCTCCCCGGGCACCAGCTGCTCGCCGGCCGTACCGCAGTGATCACCGCGGCAGCCGGCGCGGGGATCGGCGGCGCCACCGCGCGCCGGTTCCTGGAGGAGGACGCCCGCGTCGTCCTCGGCGACAGCCACGCCCGCCGCCTCGACGAGACCGTCCGGGCCCTGGCCGATGAGTTCGGCGCCGACCGGGTCGCCGGCGCCACCTGCGACGTCACCGACGAGGACCAGGTGGGCGCCCTCTTCGACCTGGCCGAGGAACGGCACGGCGGGCTCGACCTCGTCGTCAACAACGCGGGGCTCGGCGGAACCGCCGAGCTGACCGAGATGACCGACGCCCAGTGGGACAAGGTCATCGACGTCACCCTGAACGGGACCTTCCGGTGCACCCGCGCCGCGCTGCGCCGGATGAAGGCCTCCGGCGGCGGGGGAGTCGTCGTCAACAACGCCTCCGTCATCGGCTGGCGCGCCCAGCGCGGACAGGCCCACTACGCGGCCGCGAAGGCCGGCGTGATGGCACTCACCCGCTGCGCCGCCGTGGAGGCCGCCGAGTACGGCGTACGGGTCAACGCGGTCTCGCCCAGCCTGGCCATGCACCCGCACCTGGTGAAGGTCACCACGCCCGAGCTGCTCGAACAGCTCACCGAGGCCGAGGCCTTCGGCCGGTACGCCGAGCCGTGGGAGATCGCCAACGTCATCGTCTTCCTGGCCAGCGGCTACTCCTCGTACATGACGGGCGAGACGGTGTCGGTCAGCAGTCAGCACGCGTGAGCGGGGAAC
Source organism: Streptomyces sp. NBC_00440 (assembly GCF_036014215.1). Taxonomy (NCBI): domain Bacteria; kingdom Bacillati; phylum Actinomycetota; class Actinomycetes; order Kitasatosporales; family Streptomycetaceae; genus Streptomyces; species Streptomyces sp. NBC_00440. The sequence continues at coordinate 309,501 of NZ_CP107921.1, read as the reverse complement.
GACAATGGGTCTGTGCCTACAGCCAAGAACGCGCCGGCCGACAACGTGCCGGGCAAGAACGCGACCGCAGCCAAGAAGAAGACCGCGATGAGTCCCTCGCCCGCGCGGCGCAGGGAGCTGCTCGCCACCGCCGCCGAGGTGTTCGCAGCTCAGGGCTACAACGCCACCACGGTGCGGAAGATCGCGGACGAGGCCGGGATCCTGGCCGGCAGCCTCTACTACCACTTCGACTCCAAGGAGTCGATGCTCGATGAAATCCTGACCACCTTCCTGGACGAGCTGTGGGCCCGCTACGACGCCGTACTCGCCTCCGGTCTCGGCCCCAGGGAGACCATCGAAGCCCTTGTGACCGAGTCCTTCCGGGAGATCGACCGGCACCGCGCCGCAGTCGCCATCTACCAGAAGGAATCGAAGTACCTCTCCGTGCAGCCGCGCTTCGGCTATCTCGCCGACTCGCAGGAGAAGTACGAGAAGGCCTGGCTCGGAACGCTCGAACGCGGCGTCTCCGATGGGGCCTTCCGCGGCGATCTCGACGTCCGTCTCACCTACCGCTTCGTGCGCGACACCGTCTGGGTCGCCGCGAGCTGGTACCGGCCGGGCGGACAGCACAGCCCGGAGGAGATCGCCCGCCAGTACCTGGCGATGGTGCTGGAAGGCATCGCGTCCGGGCCGCACCAGGAAACGTAGACCGACCGCCGGTTGCCGGACGGTCGGAACCCCATCAGGTTCCCATGGAGGAGCAGTCATGGCCGAGGCCTACATCGTCGAAGCGGTACGCACCCCGGTCGGGCGGCGCAAGGGCGGGCTCAGCGCCGTCCACCCGGCCGACCTCGGCGCGCATGTGCTCCGGGCGCTCGTGGAGCGCTCCGGTATCGACCCGTCCGCCGTCGAGGACGTCGTGTTCGGCTGCCTGGACACGGTCGGCCCGCAGGCCGGGGACATCGCCCGGACGAGCTGGCTGGCCGCCGGGCTCCCCGAGGAGGTGCCGGGTGTGACCGTCGACCGGCAGTGCGGTTCCTCCCAGCAGGCCGTGCACTTCGCCGCGCAGGGGGTGCTGTCCGGCACCCAGGACCTCGTGGTCGCGGGCGGCACCCAGAACATGTCGATGATTCCCATCGCCTTCGCCAGCCGGCAGGCCGCCGAGCCGCTGGGGCTGACCGAAGGGCCGTACGCCGGGTCCGAGGGGTGGCGGGCGCGCTACGGCGACCAGCCCGTCAACCAGTTCCACGGCGCCGAACTGATCGCCGAGAAGTGGGGCATCTCCCGTACCGACATGGAGGAGTTCGCGCTCCGCTCGCACCAGCGCGCGCTCCGGGCGATCGACGAAGGGCGCTTCGCACGCGAGACGGTCGCCTACGGGGAGGTCACCACCGACGAGGGGCCGCGCCGGGACACCTCACTGGAGAAGATGGCCGGACTGAAGCCGGTTGTCGAAGGCGGCCGGCTCACCGCCGGCGTCTCGTCCCAGGTCTCCGACGGGGCGTCGGCCATGCTGCTCGCATCCGAACGGGCCGTACGCGAGCACGGGCTGACGCCCCGGGCCCGGATCCACCACCTCTCGGTACGCGGCGAGGACCCGATCCGGATGCTGTCCGCGCCCATACCGGCCACGGCGTACGCGCTGAAGAAGGCGGGCATGTCCATGGACGACATCGACCTGGTCGAGATCAACGAGGCGTTCGCGCCTGTGGTGCTGGCCTGGCTGAAGGAGACCGGCACCGATCCGGAGAAGGTCAATGTCAACGGTGGTGCCATCGCACTGGGCCACCCGCTCGGGGCGACCGGCACCAAGCTGATGACGACGCTCCTGCACGAACTGGAGCGCACCGGCGGGCGCTACGGCCTCCAGACCATGTGCGAGGGCGGCGGCCAGGCCAACGTCACCATCATCGAGCGCCTCTGACACGACGGCCCCGTCGGATGCCTCCTACCGGCATCCGGCGGGGCTTCCGGCAGGCCTCTCACGCAATGCGGCCGTGCCGTTCCCAGCACCTCCAGGTGCCGGGAAGGCACGGCCGTTGCATGTCCCGGTGTTCTCAGCCGGTCCCGGTGGACGCACCAGGGACGGCGACTCCGGCCTCCAGCGCGGCCAGCGACCGCAGCGTCTCGTGGGCCTCGGACATGATCCGGCCGACGAGCTCGGCACAGGACGGCAGATCGTCGATCAATCCGGCGACCTGCCCCGACGCCATCACCCCCAGATCGGGGCGGCCGTCCACCATCGACGCCTTGAGCATCATCGGTGTGTTGGCGGCCAGCAGCACCTGACTCCAGGTCAGGTCCTTGCCGTGCTTCATGGCCAGGCCGTCGCGGACCATCTCCGCCCAGCCGAGACCGGAGTGCGCCTTGAAACCGGCGGCGTGTCGCAGCGCCCGCAGCAGCGCCGCGGGCCGCCCCGAGCGTTCCAGCGAGGCGACCAGCGGCGTACGGAGCATCCGGTGCGGCAGCCCGTCGACCTTGGTGGTGACGGTGATGTCCTTGACACCCGCCGCGAGATACTCCGCCTTCACCGCGTCAGGCACCGTGCTGTCCGAAGTCAGCAGGAACCGGGTGCCCATCGCCACGCCCGCCGCGCCCTGGGCGAGCGCGGCCACCAGACCGCGGCCGTCACGGAAACCGCCCGCCGCCACGACCGGGATGTCCACCGCGTCGACGACCTGCGGAAGCAGCACCGTGGTGGCGACCTCACCGGTGTGCCCGCCGCCCTCGCCGCCCTGCACGATGACCGCGTCGGCGCCCCACGCGGCCACCTTCTCGGCGTGCCGGCGCGCACCGATGGACGGGATCACCACGACGCCCGCGTCCTTCAGCCGGCCGATCAGGGCCTCGGAAGGGGCGAGCGCGAAGGACGCCACCCGCACGCCCTCCTCGATGATGAGGGCCACCCGGTCCGCGGCGTCGCCCGCGTCGGCCCGGAGGTTGACGCCGAAGGGCTGGTCCGTACGGGACCTGACCTCGCGCACCGCCGAGCGCAGCTGCTCCAGCGTCATGGTCGCGGAGGCCAGGATGCCCAGCGCCCCGGCGTTGGCCGACGCCGACACCAGACGGGGCCCCGCCACCCACCCCATGCCGGTCTGCACGACCGGATGGCGCACGCCGACCAGCTCGGTGAACGGGGTGGAGAGCGCGGCGGCCGGGCCCGTACCGCCGCTGTCCCCGGTCACGTACGCACCTCACGGTTGCGCAGCCCCGCAGGGTCGATGACCGTACGGATCAGCCGGAGTTCCTCCGCGCTCGGCTCGCGGGTACGGGGTACGTCGTCGGCGATCGTGAGCGGGAAGCCGGTGGCCTCGCGCACCTGGTCCGCGCTCACCCCGGGGTGCAGCGAGCGTACGCGCAGTGTGCGGTCCGGGGTCTCGAAGTCCAGCACCGCCAGATCGGTGACGACCCGGCGCAGCTCGTGGAATCGGGTGGCCGAAGGGCCCGCGGCGGCGGCGCGGTCGTGGCCGACACCGCTGACCATGTCGACCTTGTCGACGAACACCCGGGTGGAGTGCCGCGGCACCCAGTAACTCGTCGGGTTGTTGATGGTGTTGACCGGGGCGCCGCGCACACCCAGCAGCTGCCTGGCGGGCTGCTTCCAGTCGCCGATGCAGCTGATGTTCTGGTTGCCGTGCCGGTCGAGCTGGCTGGCGCCCATCATCACGTGCCGCTTGCCGCCGGTCACCATGGAGAGGTGCCGCCGGTACGGCAGCCAGCCCTCGACGACCTCCGGCGTGGCGCCGATGGCGGGGACATCGCCGATCACCAGCGCCTCGCCGTCGGTGAGCAGCAGGTCGGGGGAGAAGGTCAGCCGGGCGAGCCGGGCACCGACAGCGGGCACGGTACCCATCGGGCTGGCCAGGATCTCGCCGTCACCCCGCCAGGCCTCCGCGCAGGCGATGACGCAGTACTCGGCGCGGGTGACATCGCTCCGCTCATCGGCGGTGGCGTCCTGTGTGCTCATGCGCCCTCCTCGGCGAACGCCGCGACCGCGGCCTGATAGGTGTCCTCGTCCCCGGACAGGAAGCGTGCGGTGAACTCCCGCCAGGCGTCCGGATCCGCGGCGGCCTTGGCGTACGCCGCCTGGAACGGCTCGTCGCGTCCGTAGTCCGGCATGCAGGAGGTGAAGTGCGCCCCGTTCGGGGTCTCGACGACCCCGGTCACCGACTGCCGCCCCACCAACAGGGTCTGCGGCGCGCCCGCATCGGCGAACTCCGTGCTCGGCACGAGGCGTTCGCACGAGACGTACGCCTCGGTCGCCGCGTCGCAGAAGAGGTCGTCGAAGTACGGGTCGGGGCCCAGGTACTGGGCGTTGCCCCGTGCGTCGGCCCGGTTGAGGTGGACGAGTGCGGCGTCCATCCGCAGCGCGGGCACGGCCACCAGTTCCTCGCCGTCCGCGTACGGCGAAGTGACCGTACGCAGCTCGGGGTTGACCCGCATCACGTCCGAGCCGAGACCGGCCCGCACCGGCAGGAACGGCAGCCGGTGGGTGGCCGCGGTCAGCCCCCACATGAACATCGACTCGTCCAGCTCGGTCAGCTCGAAGTCACCGCGCTGGCGCGCCGCACGGAAGTGCGGCTCCAGCGGGATGGAGTCGAGCGTGGTGAAGGCGGCAACCAGCTTGCGGATCTTCCCGGCGGCGGCCAGCAGGCCCACATCGGGGCCGCCGTACGAGATGACGGTCAGATCGGTGACGTCCGACCGCAGCAGGGCCCGGACGAGCGCCATGGGCTTGCGCCGGGAGCCCCAGCCGCCGATCCCGATCGTCATGCCGCTGCGCAGCCGTCCGGCGACCTCGTCCGGCGACATGATCTTTCCGGTCTGCCCGGTCTCCCCGGGTGTGTCGCTGCTCACGACTTCTCCTTGCTTCCGAAGGTGTCACGGACCCGGTCGGCGACGCCGATCAGGTTGGCCTCGAAGGTGAAGCCCTGTTCGAAGCGGTAGCTGCGGCGGACGTCGACCGGGTCGATCCCGTTGATGGCCGCCTTCGCGAGGCGGATCAGAGTGCCGTCCTTGGCGGCGATCTCCGCCGCCAGCCGTACGGCCGCGTCCAGCACCTCCGCGCGCGGGACGATCTTCCACACCGAGCCATGGTGGTGCAGTTCCTGCGCGGTGGCGGTGCGCGAGGTGTAGTAGAGGGTGCGCATCAGATGCTGCGGGACCAGGCGCGCGAGGTGGGTCGCGGCGCCGAGCGCGCCCCGGTCCAGCTCGGGGAGGCCGAAGGTCGCGTCGTCGCTCGCCACGATGGCGTCCGCGTTGCCCACCAGGCCGATACCGCCGCCCAGGCAGAAGCCCGCCACGGCCGCGACCACCGGGACCTCGCACTCGTACACCGCGGCGAACGCCTCGGCGCAGCCGCGGTTGGCGCCCACCAGTGCCTCATGGCCGTCGGTGCGCTGCATTTCCTTGATGTCGACTCCGGCGTTGAATCCGCGCCCGGCCGCGGCGAGCACCACGCAGCGCACGGACGGGTCGGCGCCCGCGGCGCGCACGGCCGCTGCCAGGTCGTACCAGCCCTGTACGGGCAGGGCGTTGACCGGAGGGAAGTCGACGGTGACCACGGTTACGCCGCTGAGCGGGCTTGAGGTGGAGACACCCATGAGCAGATCAGCTACCTTTCCACCAAACATTTGTTAGGTGAGAAGGTAGCAGTGGTTCGCGTACCGCGGGAGGGGGCGCCCGGCGTCCCTGCCCGTACGACTGCCGGCGAAGCCGAAGAGACGAAGCCGAAGAAGCGAAGAGGAGAAGTGGGATGACGTCACAGAACGTGCAAGGCGCGACGGACGGCACGGCCGGGAACGGCGGGGGAATCTGCGCGGGGCGGGTCGCCGTCGTCACCGGGGCGGGCCGGGGTCTGGGCCGCGCCCACGCGCGCGCCCTGGCGGCCGAGGGTGCCCGGGTCGTCGTCAACGACCTGGGGGTCGGGCTCGACGGCGCGGGCGGCTCGGCGGGCCCCGCGCAGGAGGTCGTGGACGAGATCGTCGCGGCGGGCGGCGAGGCCGTCGCGCACGGTGGGGACATCGCCACGACGGACGGTGCGGCCTCCCTGGTCACCGCCGCGCTCGACGCCTTCGGGCGGCTGGACATCCTGGTGAACAACGCCGGGTTCCTGCGGGACAAGATGCTCGTCAACCTGGACGAGGAGAGCTGGGACGCGGTCATGCGGGTTCACCTCAAGGGTCACTTCCTGGCGCTCAAGCACGCCGGGGCGCACTGGCGCGCGGAGGCCAAGGCGGGGCGGATGCCGCAGGCCCGGGTGATCAACACCAGTTCGGGTGCCGGGCTGCTCGGCAGTGTGGGGCAGGGCAACTACGCGGCGGCCAAGGCCGGGATCCTGGGGCTGACCCTGGTCGCCGCTGCCGAACTGGGCCGCTACGGCGTCCAGGTCAACGCCATCGCCCCCGCCGCCCGCACCCGGATGACGGAGACGGTCTTCGCCGACGCCATGGCGGCCTCCGGCGACGGCGGCTTCGACGCGATGGCCCCGGAGAACGTCTCGCCGCTCGTGGTCTGGCTGGCCTCCGGAGCGTCCGGCGGAGTCTCCGGCCGGGTCTTCGAGGCGGAGGCCGGGCGGATCACCGTCATGGAGGGCTGGCGGCCGGGGCCCGGCGCCGACAAGGGGGCGCGCTGGACGCCGGCCGAGGCGGGCGAGGCGGCGCTGCGGCTGCTCGCCGCCGCCGAGCCGCCGCAGCCGGTGTACGGCGCGCAGTGAGCATCGCCGTGCGGGCGCCCGTTCGTGGCGCCCGCGCGGCGGTCGGCCCGGCGCCGGGCCGGTCGCGGCCCGTCAGCCTGCGGCCGTGTCGGCGGAGCGCGCCGCGAGGTAGCGGCCCGGTACGTCGCCGCCCCCGTGGACGGCGAGATCGGCGCCGTTCACGTACGACGCCTGAGGGCCCGCCAGGAACAGGCAGGCGTCGGCCACGTCGGGCGGCACGGCCATCCGCCCCATCGGGATGGTCCGCGCCACCGCCGCACCTCCGTCGCTGCCGTAGACGGCCGCCGCGTTCGCGGTGCGGATCAGCCCGGTGGTGATGTGGTTGACGCGGACCAGCGGCGCCCACTCCAGTGCCAGGGCGCGGGTCAGGCCGAGCAGTCCGGCCTTGGCGGCCGAGTAGGCGGCCGTGCCCGGCTGCGGATCGTGGCCCGAGACGCTGCCGATGTTCACGACCGATCCGCCCTCGTCCTGCGTCCGCATGACGCGGTTGGCCGCCTGGGCCGTGTAGAAGGGCGCCAGCAGATTGAGTGCGACGATCCGCTCGACGAACCGCGGCGAGACGGTGGCGGCGTCCGAATCGGGCGAGCCCCCCGCGTTGTTGACGAGCGTGTCCAGCCGGCCGAACCGGGCCGCCGCGTGCTCGATGAGGCCGGCCGCCGCGTCGGGGTCGCGTACGTCCGCCGCGAGGAAGGCCGCGGTGCGTCCGCCGGCGGCGGGCAGGGAATCCGGTTCACCGCGGCCGCACACGAGGACCTCGGCCCCCGCGCCGAGGAACGCCTCGGCGATCGCGTATCCGATTCCCTTGGTGCCGCCCGTGACGACGACTGCCCGTCCAGTGAAGTCCGCCGGGTTCCTGATGGTCATGAGCCGCCTCCGTGCCGTCCGGGCCCGGCTGCGCCTTGGACGGCCGGGAGCTGGTGCGACATCAACCTACCAAGCGTTAGGTAGGTGGACTAGAGTGCACTGGATTACGAGCTTTCATTCCGAGAATTCCTACGACGAGGGGTCTCCATGACGCAGGACGAGCCGGCCCGCACTGTTCCCGGCGTGCTGGCCACGACGGCCCGCAGCCACCCGGACACCGAGGCGCTCGTCGACGGCGCGACCCGGCTGACGTACGGCGAACTGGCCGCGCGGGTGCGGCGCGCCACCGCCGCCCTGATGGCGTCGGGCGTCGTCCCCGGCGACCGGGTGGCCGTCTGGGCCCCCAACGGGCACCGCTGGGTGGTGGCGGCACTCGGGGCGCTCGGTGCGGGGGCCGTGCTGGTGCCGGTCAACACCCGCTACAAGGGCGAGGAAGCGGGCTGGCTGCTCGCTCGGAGCGGGGCCAGGACCCTGTTCGTGGACAACGGCTTCCTGGGCCACGACTACCTCGGCTACCTCGGCGGGCTGCCCGCCGTACGCGGCACGGGGCTGGTCCCCGCGCTGCCGGCACTGCTCGACGTGGTGCTCATCGGGGACGGCGCGGTCCCCGGGGCGCGCGGCTGGCAGGAGTTCCTGGCCGCGGGCGGGCCCGTGTCCGACGCGGCGGCCGACGCACGGGCCGCCGCGGTCGGCGAAGAGGACGCCTGCGACATGTTCTTCACCTCGGGCACCACCGGCAGACCGAAGGGCGCACTGACGGCACACGGCCAGAACATCCGCGCCTTCGACGCCTGGAGCGAGCGGGCCGGGCTGCGCCACGGGGACCGGTATCTCATCGTCAACCCTCTCTTCCACACCTTCGGGTACAAGGCCGGAGTCCTCGCCTGTCTGGGCCGGGCGGCCACGATGGTGCTCCAGCCGGTCTTCGACGTGCGGGAGACTCTGCGGCTGGTGAGCGAGGAGAAGGTGACCGTGCTGCCCGGTCCGCCCGCCATCTACACCTCGATCCTCGACCACCCGGACCGCCACGCCTACGACACCTCGTCGCTGCGCCTGGCCGTCACCGGCGCTTCCGTCGTACCCGTCGCACTGGTCGAGCGGATGCGGGAGGAACTGAAGCTGACCGTGCTCACCGCGTACGGCCTCACCGAGTCGTGCGGCATGGTCTCCATGTGCACCGCCGACGACGACGCGCGGACCGTCGCCCGGACCTCCGGCCGGGCTGTCGACGGCGTGGACCTCTGTGTGGTGGACGCGGCGGGCAACCCGCTCGGGGCCGGGGAGAACGGCGAGATCGTGGTGGGCGGATACAACGTGATGCGCGGGTACTTCGAGGACCCCGCCGCGACCGCCGAGGCGATCGACGCGCTGGGCCGCCTCCACACCGGCGACGTCGGGTGCCTCGACGAGGAAGGCAACCTCACCGTCACCGGACGGCTCAAGGACATGTTCCTGGTCGGCGGGTTCAACGTGTACCCCGCCGAGATCGAGCAACTGCTCGCCCGCCACGGGCAGATCTCCGAGGCCGCCGTCGTCGGAATACCGGATCCGAGGCTGGGCGAGGTGGGCCGGGCCTATGTCACGGCCCGGCCGGGCGAGCGGCCGGACCCCGCGGAGGTGATCGCCTTCTGCCGGGAGCGGCTGGCCAACTTCAAGGTGCCGCGCGAGGTCGTGGTCCTCGACCGGTTCCCGCGCAACGCCATGGGGAAAGTCCTCAAGACCGCCCTGGACAGGAGCTGACCGCGATGCACGCCGCCAAGTACCGGATCCCGCCGGGTGAGTTCACCGCCGTACCGGGAGCCACGGCGTGAGCGCGCCGCGCACCCCGGCGGGTGCCTGGCGCGGCCGTGAGCTGGGGGAGCGCACCGTCAGCTACGACGAGCGCGACGCGATCCTCTACGCCCTCGCGATCGGCGCCGAAGCCACCGACCTGGACCTGGTCTTCGAGGAACGGCTGCGGGTGCTGCCCACCTTCGCGCTCACCCTCGCCCAGTGGGCGCCCGACGCACTCGGCTCGCTGGGCGCGTTCGACATCCGTACCGCGGTCCACGGTGCCCAGCGGCTCCAGGTGAAGGCACCGCTGCCGCGCTCCGGCAAGCTGTCCATGCGCGCGTACGTGAGCGAGGTCTGGGACAAGGGATCGGCCGCGGTGTTCGAGGTCGTCGTGGTCAGCGACTGCTCCGTCGCCACCTGGTCGCTCTTCGCCCCGGGATGCGGCGGCTTCGGCGGCGAACGCGGCCCGGCCGCACCGTCCGCCCCGCCGGAACCGCCCGGCCACCGGGCCGAGGTGGCGACCGCCCCGAACCAGGCGGCGCTCTACCGGCTGCTCGGGGACCGCCACGCCATGCACATCGACCCGGACGCCGCACGGGCGGCCGGGCAGCCGAGGCCGTTCCTGCACGGGCTGTGCTCGATGGCGGCCGCGACGCTGCCGCTGGCACGGGCGGTCGGCGCTCATCCGGCCGATCTGGTCAGCCTCGAAGGCCGCTTCGCGGCCCCGGTGTTCCCGGGGGACCGCCTCACGGCACACGCCTGGGAGCCCGCGGGTCCGGAGGCGCGCCCGCCTGCCGGCGCGCGCCCGGCGCCGCCCGCCGAACTGCGCTTCGAACTCCTCGGCGGCGGCCGCTCAGTGGTGTCCGGCGGACGGGCCGGGTTCAGCGCCTGACCGCACCGGCCGGAGCGGTGTAAGTGCACGGTGAGTGAGCCGGGTCACTTTCTGTTGATGTTCAGGCATAGGTAAAGGCCAATCGGGGAGGTGACCGGACCACTGGTCGAACCAGTGGATTCAGTTGAGTGAGGAAAGGCAGAACACACGTGTCGGCAAGCGAGACCATTCATGTAGACGGGATGTGGCGGGGCGCCGCATCCGGCGCCACACGGGAGGTCATCGACCCCGCCGACGCGAAGACCCTGCAAGTCGTCGCCGAAGGCGGCGCGGAGGACGCGGACGCCGCCGTACTGGCCGCGCACACCGCCTTCGCCGGCGGCCGGGGCGACTGGCCCCTCACGCCGGTGTCCGAACGCGCCGCGCTGCTGCGCCGGGTCGCCGGGCTGCTCCAGCGCGACCGCGAGGAGATCGCGCTCATCGAGAGCCGCGACACCGGCAAGACCCTGGAGGAGGGCCGGGTCGACGTCGACGACGTCACCAACGCCTTCCGGTACTTCGCCGATCTGGTGATGAACGAGAGCGGCGGCCGGGTCGTCGACGCCGGATCGCCCGACGTCCACAGCGTCGTCGTCCATGAGCCGGTCGGCGTCTGCGCGCTGATCACCCCCTGGAACTACCCGCTGCTGCAGGCCAGCTGGAAGATCGCACCGGCGCTCGCCGCGGGCAACACCTTCGTGATCAAGCCCAGCGAGGTCACCCCGCTCTCCACCGTCCACCTGGTGAAGCTCCTGGCGGAGGCCGGCCTGCCCGCCGGAGTGGCCAACATCGTCACCGGCCCCGGAGTACCCGTGGGGGCCAGGCTCGCCGAACACCCGCAGGTCGACCTGTTCTCCTTCACCGGGGGACTGGCCAGCGGTACCACGGCCGCGAGTTCGGCCGTCGCCGGAGCGAAGAAGATCGCCCTGGAGCTGGGCGGCAAGAACCCCAATGTCGTCTTCGCCGACGCCTGCTCCACCGAGGAAGGCTTCGACACCGCCGTGGACCAGGCGCTGAACGCCGCCTTCATCCACAGCGGCCAGGTCTGCTCGGCCGGTGCCAGGCTCATCATCGAGGAGTCCGTCCGGGACCGCTTCGTCGCCGAACTGGCCCGCCGCGCCGAGCGGATCAGGCTCGGCCGCGGCACCGCCGAAGGCGTCGAGTGCGGGCCGCTGGTCTCCCAGCAGCAGCTGGACAAGGTCGAGGCGTACGTGGCGTCGGCCCTGGCCGAAGGAGCGCAGCTGCGCTGCGGCGGCAAGCGCCCCGAGCCGTCCGACGAGCGGCCCGCCACCGGATACTTCTACGCGCCCACCGTCCTCGACGGCTGCCACCGCTCCATGAAGGTCGTACGCGAGGAGACCTTCGGCCCGATCCTGACCGTCGAGACCTTCCGTGACGAGGAGGAGGCGGTGACACTGGCCAACGACACCGAGTACGGACTGGCCGGCGCCGTCTGGTCGGCCGACACCGCCCGCGCCCGCCGCGTCGCAGCCCGGCTCCGGCACGGCACTGTCTGGATCAACGACTACCACCCCTACCTCCCGCAGGCGGAGTGGGGCGGTTTCGGCAAGTCCGGCATCGGCCGCGAGCTGGGCCCCACCGGCCTGGACGAGTACCGCGAGTCCAAGCACATCTACGAGAACCTCCGGCCCGCACCGGTCCGCTGGTTCACGGGCTGACTGCCCGTCTGTTCGCAGCACCGCTTACCGCCGTCAGCACTTTGCAGAAGGAGCAACGCCTCATGCCTCCGGAGATCTCCACGGTCGCCGCCGACTACGTCATAGTCGGCGGCGGCACCGCGGGTTCGGTGATCGCCTCCCGGCTCACCGAGGATCCCGCCGTCAGCGTCGTCGTCGTCGAGGGCGGCCCGACCGACATCGACCGCGACGACGTCCTCACCCTCCGCCGCTGGCTCGGTCTGCTCGGTGGCGACCTGGACTACGCGTACCCCACCACCGAGCAGCCGCGCGGCAATTCGCACATCCTGCACAGCCGCGCCAAGGTGCTCGGCGGCTGTTCCTCGCACAACACCCTGATCTCGTTCAAGCCGCTGCCCGGCGACTGGGACGAGTGGTCCGAGCACGGTGCGGCCGGCTGGGACGCGAAGTCCATGGACCCGTACTTCTTCAAGCTCCGCAACAACATCGTCGCGGTGGACGAGAAGGACCGGAACGCCATCGCCAGCGACTTCGTCGCCGCGGCCCAGCAGGCGGCCGGTGTCCCGCGTGTGGAGGGCTTCAACAAGAAGCCCTTCCACGAGGGCGTCGGCTTCTTCGACCTCGCCTACCACCCGGAGAACAACAAGCGCTCCTCCGCTTCGGTGGCCTACCTCCACCCGCACATCGAGGCCGGCGACCGGCCCAACCTCACCATCATGCTGGAGACCTGGGCCCACCGGCTCGAACTGGACGGCAACCGTGCCACCGGTGTGCACGTGCGCACCAAGGACGGCGAAGAGGTCCTGCTGCGGGCCGGCCGCGAAGTGCTGGTCTGCGCGGGCGCCGTGGACACCCCGCGGCTGCTGATGCTGTCGGGCATCGGCCCGAAGCAGGACCTGGAAGCCCTCGGCATTCCCGTCGTGCACGACCTGCCGGGCGTCGGCGAGAACCTCCTCGACCACCCCGAGTCCGTCATCGTGTGGGAGACCGACGGGCCCATCCCGGAGAACTCGGCGATGGACTCCGACGCCGGACTCTTCGTCCGCCGCGACCCCGGATCGCGCGGCCCTGACCTGATGTTCCACTTCTACCAGATCCCCTTCACCGACAACCCGGAGCGGCTGGGCTACGAGAAGCCCGAGCACGGTGTGTCGATGACACCCAACATCCCCAAGCCGCGCAGCCGCGGCCGCCTCTACCTCACCAGCGCCGACCCCGAGGTCAAACCGGCCCTGGACTTCCGGTACTTCACCGACGAGGACGACTACGACGGCCGGACGCTGGTCGACGGCATCCGCCTCGCCCGCGAGATCGCGAAGACCGAACCGCTCGCCCACTGGCTCAAGCGCGAGGTCTGCCCGGGTCCCGATGTCACGTCCGACGAGGACATCAGCGAGTACGCCCGCAAGGTCGCGCACACCGTCTACCACCCGGCGGGCACCTGCCGGATGGGCGCCCCCGACGACGCCCTCGCCGTGGTCGACCCCGAGCTGCGGATCCGCGGACTGGCCGGTATCCGTATCGCCGACGCGTCCGTCTTCCCGACGATGCCGTCGGTCAACCCCATGATCGGAGTCCTCATGGTCGGCGAGAAGTGCGCCGAACTGCTGGCCGCCACCCCCGCCCAGGGAGGTACGGCATGACAGCGACCGGCACCCCGGCCGCCTCCGGCGACGCCGGACGGCACAGCGGCGAACCGACGACGCCCGCATCGGAGGCGAAGCCCGCATCGGACGTCGCGCCCGCATCGGACGTCGCGCCCGCATCGGACGTCGCGCCTGTATCGAACGTGACGCCTGTATCGGACGTGACGCCCGCATCGGACGCTGCCGCCGCACCGGCGGACGAGAAGCGCGGCACCGTCTTCTCCGTGCGCAATCTGTGGAAGGTCTTCGGCCCCCGCGCCGACCGGATCCCCGGTGACAGCGCGCTGACCGGGCTGACCGGCGAGGAGCTGCGCCTGCGCACCGGCTGCACCGCCGCCGTGCGCGACGTCTCCTTCGACGTCCACGAGGGCGAGGTCTTCGTGGTCATGGGCCTGTCCGGCTCCGGCAAGTCGACGCTCGTGCGCTGTCTGACCCGGCTCATCGAGCCCACCAGCGGCGACCTCACCATGGACGGTGAGGACGTCCGCGCCATGGACAGGACCAAGCTGCGCGAACTGCGCCGTCACCGCGCCGCCATGGTCTTCCAGCACTTCGGCCTGCTCCCGCACCGCACGGTCCTGGACAACGTCGCCTACGGGCTGGAGATCCAGGGCGTCGGCCGGGCCGAACGCCGCACCAAGGCAGCCGAGTTCATCGAGAAGGTCGGCCTGACGGGCCTGGAGCACCGGCGGCCGAGCGAACTCTCCGGCGGCCAGCAGCAGCGGGTCGGCCTGGCCCGCGCGCTCGCCGTGGACCCAGAAGTCCTGCTCTTCGACGAGCCGTTCAGCGCGCTCGACCCGCTCATCCGGCGGGACATGCAGCAGGAGGTCGTCCGGCTGCACAAGGACGAGGGCCGCACCATGGTCTTCATCACCCACGACCTGTCCGAGGCGCTGACCCTGGGCGACCGCATCGCGCTGATGCGCGACGGCCGGATCGTGCAGCTCGGCACGCCGGAGGAGATCGTCGGCTCGCCGGCCGACGACTACGTACGCGACTTCGTACGCGACGTGCCGCGCGAGCAGGTCCTCACCGTCCGCCGGGCCATGCGCCCCGCACAGGACGGCGAGGCCGGCGAGGGCGAGTCGGTGCCCGCCGGCACGCTCATATCCGACGCCATCGACACCGTCGTCCGCTCCGGAGGCGCCGTCCGCGTCGTCGAGGGGGACCGGTGCCTGGGCATCGTGGACCACGCCTGTTTGCTCGCCGTCGTGGCCCGTCTCGACGAGAGCCCGGCCGAGAGCGGAGTGGCCGCCTGATGCGTACGCACCACGCGCCCGCGCGCCTGCTCCACCCGGCCACCCGGAGGCGCGCATGACGACCGCCACCACCACGCCCCTCGGCGCCGAAAGCCCGGCCGCGCCCGGCAGAGCCGGCCGGATCCGTACCGCACTGCTCCACCGCGGTCCGGGCAAGCTCCTCGTGCTCGCCGTCGCCGCCGCCGTCCTGGTACCGATCGCGAACTCCGTCTGGTCCAGCGGACTGTGGCCCGGTGCGCTCACCGTGGACGTCTCGGCACCGCTGGGCCACGTCAGCGACTGGATCATCGACAACCGCGACACCCACCCGCTGTTCCTGTACTTCCTCGGCTATCTGAGCAACGCCGTGGTCATCGCCGTACGCGCCGTCTATCTGGTGCTGCTCGCCCTCGGCTGGACCGGAGTCACCGCCGCGGTCACCCTGGTGGCCTGGCGGGTGGCAGGATGGCGCATCGCCGCAACCGCCCTGGTCTCCCTCCTGGTCAGCGGAGTGCTGGACATGTGGGTGCCGACCATGCAGACGCTCGCGCTGATGGTGGTGGCGGTCATCGTGTCCGCCGTCGTCGGAGCCGTGCTGGGTCTGGCGGGCGGTCTCTCCGACCGGCTGTTCCGCATCCTGCGCCCGGTGCTCGACACCATGCAGGTGCTGCCGGCCTTCGCGTATCTGCTGCCCGTGGTCCTGGTGTTCGGCATCGGTGTCCCGGCCGCCCTGCTCGCCACCGTGGTCTACGCGGCTCCGCCGATGGCCCGGCTCACGGCGCTCGGGCTGCGCGGCGCCGACGTCGGAGTCCTGGAGGCCGTCGCCTCGCTCGGCTCCACCGCACGCCAGCGGCTGATCACCGCCCGGCTGCCGCTGGCCCGCAAGGAACTGCTCCTCGGTCTCAACCAGACCATCATGATGGCGCTCTCGATGGTCGTCATCGCCTCACTCATCGGCGCCGCCGGTCTCGGCGACCGCGTCTACCAGGCGCTGGCCTCCGTCGACGTCGGCGGGGCGCTGGCCGCGGCCATCCCGATCGTGCTCCTCGCCATCGTCATGGACCGCACCACCGCCGCGGCCGGGACCCGCCTCGGCAGCGAGCCCTCCGGACCCGCCGCTCTGCGCGGCTGGCGCGGCTGGGCCCTCGCGGCCGTCGGTACCGCCGTCGTCGCGGTGGCCGGCCGGCTGGCCGGCTCCACGCTCTGGCCCGCCGGAACCACCGTGGCCATCGCGCGGCCCGTCAACGACTTCAAGGAGTGGATGGTCGACCACCTCTACTCCGGAGTCCCCGTCGTCGGCGGCACCGCCGACTGGGCCGCGCACTTCACCTCCTGGATCCTCGACCCCCTCAGGGACGGGCTCACCGGGCTGCCCTGGTGGGGCGCGCTGCTGATCGTCGCCGCCCTCGCCTGGCTGATCGGCACCTGGCAGACCGCCCTGACCGCGGTACTCGCGCTCTGCGCCATCGGCGTACTCGGCATGTGGAAGCCGTCCATGGACACGCTCTCCCAGGTCCTGGCCGCGCTGGTCGTCACGCTCGTCATCGGGTTCGCCGTGGGGATCCTCGCAGCGGGCAGCCGACGCGCCGAGGCCGTACTGCGCCCGGTCCTGGACGTCATGCAGACCATGCCGCAGTTCGTGTACCTCATCCCGGTCGTCGCCCTCTTCGCCGTGGGCCGCGCCCCGGCCGCCGCCGCCGCGGTCGTCTACGCGCTCCCCGCCGTCATCCGCATCACCACCCAGGGCCTGCGCCAGGTCGACCCGGCAGCGGTGGAAGCCGCCCGGTCGCTCGGCGCCACCCGGCTGCAGACGCTGCGTCAGGTCCAGCTGCCGCTGGCCCGCCCGGCGCTGCTGCTGGCCGTCAACCAGGGCGTCGTCCTCGTACTCGCCGTGGTCATCATCGGCGGCCTGGTGGGCGGCGGCGCCCTCGGCTACGACGTCGTCACCGGACTGGCCACGGGCGACCTCGCCATCGGCCTCGTCGCGGGTGTGGCCATCGTCTGCCTCGGCCTGATGCTCGACCGGGTCACCCAGCCCACCGAACGCCGCACCCGGAAGGGGGCCTGAGCCGTGACCCGTACCCGCACCCGTGGCGCACGCCGCGCCACGACCGTACTCGCCGCCCTGGCGTCGGGCGCCCTGCTCGTCTCGCTCAGCGGCTGCGGGGCCGCCGACATGACGAAGCAGGCCTCACCGTTCGCGGCGGCCAAGGGCGCCAAGTCCGTCACGCTGTCCGTGCAGAGCTGGGTCGGCGCACAGGCGAACGTGGCCGTCGCCAAGTATCTGCTCGAACACAAGCTCGGCTACCGCGTCGACACCGTCCAGGTGGATGAGATCCCCGCCTGGGACGCGCTCAGCCAGGGCCGGGTCGACGCGATCCTGGAGGACTGGGGCCACCCCGACCAGGAGAAGCGGTACGTCAAGGACAAGAAGACGATCACCGCGGGCGGCGACCTGGGGGTCACCGGCCACATCGGCTGGTTCGTCCCGAAGTACTGGGCGGACAAACACCCGGATGTCACCGACTGGAAGAACCTCAACAAGTACGCCGGTCAGCTGCGTACGGCGGAGAGCGGCAGCAAGGGCCAGCTGATGGACGGCTCGCCGTCCTATGTCACCAACGACAAGGCCCTGGTGAAGAACCTCAAGCTGAACTACGACGTGGTCTTCGCCGGGTCCGAGGCCGCGCAGATCACCCAGATCCAGCAGTTCGCCAAGGAGAAGAAGCCCTTCCTCAGCTACTGGTACGAGCCGCAGTGGCTCTTCAACCAGGTACCGATGAAGGAGGTCAAGCTCCCCCCGTACACGGCGAAGTGCGCGGACAAGGGGGTCAAGGACCCGAAGTCCATCGACTGCGCCTACCCGTCGACGCCCCTCCAGAAGTACTTCAACACCGAGTTCACCAGGACGGGCGGCGACGCCGTGACGTTCCTGAAGAACTTCAAGTGGACGAAGGACGACCAGAACAAGGTCTCCGAGATGATCGCCTCACAGAGGCTCTCGGCCGAGGAGGCAGCCAAGCGCTGGGTGGACCAGAACCCGGGCATCTGGAAGAAGTGGCTCCCCGGCAAGAAATGACAGCGCGTCATGCCGCCGGTCCACGCGGACCGGCGGCATGCGGCGCTCCGCGTCCTTTCCCTGCGCAGCCCTGCACCATCGCTTCCCGAGCGGGTCGACGGTCTTGTGTGTTGAGTTTTTCTGTCTGATGCTGGCGGTTCTTGTTCTCTTACGTTCGGAGCTGCCGTATGAGTGCACACCGGGTAAGCAGACGTTCCGTCCTCGTCACCGGGGCCGCCCTCGCGGGATGGGCCGCCTTCTCCGCGCAGAAACTCGCCTTCGCCGCGGATGCCGCGGATACCGGGGGCGGGACGGGCGCGGAGTGGGACGCGCAGCCGAAGGTCTTCCAGATCGGCAGAGAAGAAGCCCGCGCCAGGCTCGTCCCGTACGCGACCGAGTCCGACGCGCTGCACGGCGACTTCGCGAAGTCCCCCTACTTCCGCTCCCTGAACGGGACCTGGCGGTTCCACTGGTCCAAGAACCCCGACGCGCGGCCGACCGGTTTCCAGGCCCCCGGTTACGACGACCACGGGTGGGACCGCATCGCCGTCCCGTCGAACTGGGAGATCAAGGGCTACCAGGAGCCCATCTACCTCAACATCCCCTACCCGTGGACCGGTTACGAGAAGCCCGAACCGCCCGACGTCCCGCACGAGTTCAACCCGGTCGGCTCCTACCGGCGTACCTTCACCGTGCCCCGCGGCTGGTCCGGCCGCCGCACCCTGATCTCCTTCCAGGGCGTCAAGTCCGCGTTCTTCGTCTGGGTCAACGGCAAGCGCGTCGGCTACAGCGAGGACAGCTACACCCCGGCCGAGTTCGACATCACCGACCATGTGCACGCCGGTGACAACAGCCTCGCCGTAGAGGTCTACCGCTGGTCCGACGGCAGCTGGCTCGAGGACCAGGACATGATCGACCTCTCCGGAATCTTCCGGGACGTGTATGTCTACGCGATCCCGCCGGTCCATGTGCAGGACCTGTTCGTACGGACCGCGCTGGACGACGCCTGCCGCGACGCGACCCTGACCGTCACCGCGACCGTGCGCAACCGGGGCAGCGCCACGGCAGGCGGGCACCGCGTCGAGGCCGTGCTGTACGACGCCGGGGGGCGGCGCGTGGGCAGCCCGATGCGCGGCGGGGTCACCCCCGGCAGGAAGGACGCCGACGTGCAGCTCACCGCCGGCGTCCGCGCCCCGGCGCTCTGGTCGGCGGAGCAGCCGAACCTGTACACCCTGGTCGTCACCCTCACCGACGGCCGGGGGAGAGCGGTCGACATCCAGCGCACCACGCTCGGATTCCGCGAAGTCGCTTACGGGCCAGGCAAGTTCACCGTCAACGGCAAGCCGGTCATGTTCCGCGGCACCAACCGCCACGAGACCGACCCCGACCACGGCCAGGCCATCCGGGAGGACCGGATGATCCAGGACATCCGGCTGATGAAGCAGTACAACATCAACGCCGTCCGCACCTCGCACTACCCGAACCACCCCCGCTGGCTCGAACTGTGCGACGAGTACGGCCTCTACGTCATCGGTGAGACGAACCTGGAGTCCCACGGGGTGCGCGACACTGTACCCGCCTCGCTGCCCGAGTGGACCGGTGCCTGCGTGGACCGCCTGCGCTCCCTGGTCGAGCGCGACAAGAACCACCCCAGCGTCGTCGTCTGGTCGCTGGGCAACGAGGCAGGGCAGGGATCCAACTTCCGGGCCATGGCCGACTGGGTCCGCACCCGGGACAGCTCCCGTCCGGTCCACTACGAAGGCATGAACGCGGTCGCGGATCTGCACAGTCAGATGTACACCGTGCCCGCCGACGTGGAGGCGTACGGAAAGTCGGGCAGTGAAACGCCCTTCATCCTCTGCGAGTACGCCCACGCGATGGGCAACAGCAGCGGCAACCTCAAGGAGTACTGGGAGATCTTCGAGCGCTACCCCAATCTGCACGGCGCTTTCGTGTGGGACTGGGTCGACCAGGCGATCAGGCTGCCGGTCCCCGGCGACCCCCGGCACAACTACCTCTCGTACGGCGGGGACTGGCACCCCGGATACCCCACTGACGCCAACTTCTGCTGCAACGGCCTGATGGCGGCGGACCGCAGCCCCCACCCCGGGCTCCTGGAGCTCAAGAAGGTCTACCAACCGGTGGGGATCAGCGCCGCCGACCTCACCGCGGGCACGGTGACGGTGCGGAACAAGCACCTGTTCAGCGACCTGGGAGCGTACGAGCTGCGGTGGACGGTGACCTGTGACGGACGGACGGCGCAGCACGGCACGCTGCCCCCGCCGAAGGCGGCGCCAGGGGGCGAGGCGACCGTCCGTATCCCCTGGAGCAAGCCGCGCACGCCGGAGCCCGGCGCCGAGTACTGGCTGAACCTCACCTTCGTGCTGGCTTCGGACACCAGCTGGGCGGATGCCGGACACACCGTGGCCGGTGAGCAGTTCGCGCTGGACTGGCACGCTCCGGCGCCGGCCGACCCCGATCCCGACGGGCTGCCCGCCCTCACCCTGGAGGAGAGCGACAGCAGTGTCAGGGTCACCGGGCGTCACGTGGACGTGGTGCTCGACAGGGCGACCGGGACGCTCAGCTCCTACCGCTGGAAGGGCCGGCTCCTGCTGTCCGGCGGCCCGGTGCCGAACTTCTGGCGCGGCCCGACCGACAACGACATCGGGCGCGGCGCCCAGGACACCCTGCGGACCTGGCGGGACGCGGGGACCAAGCGCACGGTGACGTCCGTCGAGGCCGCACAGCCGTCGCGGGGCGCGGTCGCCATCACGGTGGAGTGCACCCTGCCCACGGCGCCGAAGACATCCACCTGGTCCACCGAGTTCACCGTCAGGGGCGACGGGGAGGTGCGTATCAGGCACACCCTGACCGCTGCTGACGGGCTGCCCGATCTGCCCGTGGTCGGCGCCCTGCTGACGGTGCCTCAGGGATTCGAGCGCATCGACTGGTACGGCCGCGGCCCGCAGGAGAACTACTGGGACCGCAACTCCGGTGCCTTCGTGGGCCGTTACCGCTCCACCGTCGACGCGCAGGTGGCGCCCTACGTCCGTCCCGAGCAGACCGGGAACATGACCGACGTGCGCACGCTGTCGCTCACGGAACGCTCCGGCGCGGGGCTGACTGTACGGGCCGACCCGGCCGACGGCGAACCGATGCTGGAGACCAGCGCGCTGCACTATTCGCCGTTCGACCTGGAGGGGCCCAGGCATCCGTACGAGCTGAAGCGGCGCGACGAGACCCTGCTCGGGGTCAACCACCGGCAGATGGGCGTCGGCGGCAACGACTCGTGGGGTGCGCCGCCGCTCGACGCGTATCTGCTGCACGCGGGACGTACCTACACCTATGCGTACCGGCTGAGCCCGGCTCAGGAGACCGTCCAGTCCTGAGCTGTCCGGTCCGGCCACCGGGCGCGACCGGTCGCGGTCCACCCGGGGCCGGCCGCGCTGGGCCGTACGGGTGGGGCCCGGGAGCCGTCCGTAGGGCGTGGCCCACGTTCCTGTTTCGGAGACCTGGCCGCGCCGGTACGGATGGGGGACAGTCAGCGGCTGCCGTGCCCATCGGGGGCAAGAGGGATTCCCGGGCCGTGGACGGCCGGCCCCACCACCACCCGTACACCGGAGGATCTCCCGTGCTGACGACCCACTTCGTCCCAGGCGCGCCGAACTGGCTCGACCTCGGCGCCCCCGACATCGACGCGGCTGTCGCCTTCTACACCGGCGTGTTCGACTGGACCTTCCAGTCGGCGGGCCCCGAAGCCGGCGGCTACGGCTTCCTTCAGAAGGACGGCAGAACGGTCGGAGCCGTCGGCCCGCTGACGGAGAAGGGCGCGACCGCCGCCTGGACGGTCTACTTCCACACCTCCGACGCCGACGCCACCGGCCGCGCGGTCCAGCAGGCCGGCGGAACAATCCGCGTTCCGGCGACGGACGTCTTCACCGCCGGCCGCATGGCGGGCTTCACCGACCCGACCGGCGCCGAGTTCGGCGTCTGGCAGCCGGGCGACGTACAGGGCCTGGAAACCGTCATGGAGCCGGACGCGATGTGCTGGACGGAGCTGCACACCACCGACGCGGCAGCGGCGAAGACCTTCTACCGTGCGGTCTTCTCCTGGGACTACCAGGACATGTCCATGGGGGACGGCATGGTCTACACCGTCGTGTCCGCGGCCGGCGGCGGCAAGGGCGACGACACCAGCCACGGCGGCATCATGCAGCTCCCGAAGGAGAACATCGAAGCCGGGGCGGGGTCGGAGTGGCACCCGTACTTCGGCGTCGAGGACTGCGATGCCACGTTCGCCGCGGCCACCGGGGGCGGCGCCACGGTCCTCATGCCGCCGAGCAACGTTGCGGGGGTCGGCCGGCTGGCCATGCTCAAGGACCCGGACGGCGCGGTGTTCGCGCTGATCAAGGGCGATCCTTCGATGACCTGAGCCGGACTGAGCCGGACTGAGCCGGACTGAGCCTGCGGCGATCCGAGCGGGCGATGGCCTGAGCGCGTGCACGGGGGAGGGGTTCCGCCCGTGCACGCGCACCGTGCGAGAAGGCCTGCCGTCACCCGGCGGGAGCCGCGTTGAGCAGGTCGAGCGTGCTCTGCTGGCAGCCGTAGTCCGGCGTGCCGGCCCACGGGCCGTTCCAGTGCGGCCCGTACATGTCGAGCGCGTTGCGGTCCTTGCTGTGGGCGGCGTCCGCCCACCGGTTCAGCGGTGTGCTGTACGGGTGGTCCGAC
Source organism: Streptomyces sp. NBC_00440 (assembly GCF_036014215.1). NCBI lineage: Bacteria > Bacillati > Actinomycetota > Actinomycetes > Kitasatosporales > Streptomycetaceae > Streptomyces > Streptomyces sp. NBC_00440. Next base: position 286,971 of record NZ_CP107921.1, on the reverse strand, counting down.
AGCTCTCCGTCGAGCTTGCCGAGCCCCCGGACGTAGGCCCCCTTGAAGGACGGACCGTCACCGGTGCAGCCGTCGGACTCACCGGGCTCGCGCAGCACTCCGTCGGTCTCCAGCCGGGTGGTGGAGGCATCGGCCAGGGTCCGCGCGGTGTCCAGGAGCGCGCTGTCGCCGGTGGCCCGGTGAAGCTCGGTCAGTCCGCCGAGGATCACGCCCTGGTTGTATGTCCAGGTCTGCTGGCCGTTGTTGGAGCAGTCGTCGTTCAGACCGTCGTTGATCAGGTGGTCCGAGTTGATCATGCCGCTGGCGCTGAACCACGACCACTCGTTCTTCGCCCGGTCCAGATAGGCGGAGTCGCCGGGGATCCGGTTGTGCAGGGCGGCGTTGAGCTGGAGGAACAGCTCGTTGGTGATCGCGTTCTTGTAGGTCTTGTTCTCGTTCCACAGGACCCCGCCGCCACAGGTGTCCGTCCAGTTGGCGAACATGTGGTCGGCGTCGGCGCGTGCGGTGGTCAGGTAGCGGCTGTCGCCGGTCAGGTCGTACGCGGCGACCCAGGCCAGCCCCCACCAGCCGGTGTCGTCGAGATAGTCGTTGGTGAAGTTGCCGCCCTGCGCGCCGATGTTCTTGTCGTAGGTGCTGGAGACGGCGTACTTGTAGCTGGGCATCCCGCTGGTGCGGATGTTGTCGATGACGGCCGTCAGCGCGTTGGCGCTGGTCCACCAGCCGTTGCCGCCGAACAGGCCGGTGTTCCGGTCGAACGACATCATCAGCGCGGTCGCGGCGGCGGTGCTCCTGCTGCCCGCGTTCCAGTCCGTGCGCGCCCACTCGGTACAGGCGATCTCGGCCCGGTCCCCGGCCTTTCCGCAGGCCCGGAGTGCGCCGACGCCGGCCGAGTTCCAGTCGTCGACGTTGTACATCTGGGTGCGCCAGCCGCCTGCTCCCGAAGGGGTCCTGGTGTCGCCCAGCTTGCTGCCCGACGACCAGGTCCTGCCTCCGTCGAAGGAGCGGTCCAGCCAGACCTCGTCACCCGCACTGCCGTTGTCGATGGAGGCCCAGCCCATGACATCGTTGTCATCGATATGCAGAGCGATGGTGCGCGAGTAGATCGAGGTGGTGACCGGCGTTCGGTCCTTCGTCGCCGCGGCGGGATCCCGGGCGTCGCAGTACTTGTTGCAGATCGCTCCCTGAGTGTCGGCGGAAGCGGTCCGCGGGCCGGCGGAGGCCGCCTGCGGCAGGAAGCCGAGAAGCAGGCACGACAGTGCGGAGAGCAGGGTCAGCCGTCTGGGCGTGGGGGACATGTGGGCCTTCCGGTGCGGGGTGGGGGACCGTCAGGGCGGCGCCCGGAGCGGGCGGGCGAACAAGGTATCAGGTTCATGCCAAGAGTGGACCCGCGCCGCGCGACGGCTCCGCGGACGGCTGCTGCGTTTGCGGGGGTGTGTCACTCGCGCCGAGAATCGGACGCAGTACGGACCGGCCCTGTCCGGGGCGCGCCGAGGCTGCGAACGCGGCCGGCCGTGTCCGCGCCCCGTCACGACAGGGTGCGTGCACAACCGGCGGCGAGAACCGGCGCGATCCGCGCCGAGAACGGAGCACGGCCATGAAGCCGATCGTCACCGTGGGCCTGGACAGCAGGGCCGAGTCGCTCGCCACGGCCCGCTGGGCCGCGCGCGAGGCACAGTCGCGCGGCGCGGGGCTGCGCATCCTGCACGCACGGGCGGGGCGCCCCGACGGTCCTGACCGGCCGGCGAACGGGGGAGGTCAGGACGGCCTGCCCCGGTGGATCATGGAGCGGGCGCGGATCGTCGTGGACGAGCGCTGTCCGGGGCTGCCCGTCACCGAGGAGCTGACGGAGGGCGACCCGGTGGCGTCGCTGCTGGAGGCGGCGGGCGATTCGCAGGTCGTGGTGCTCGGCTCCCGGGACATGGCGCCACTGGCCAGTTACTACCTGGGCGACATCGGCCTGCACGTGGTGGCACGCGCCGACGCGCCCGTCGTCCTCGTCCGGGCGCGGGAAGCCACCGGCCCGGTGGCGGAGGACGGCGCCGTGGTGCTGGGCCTTTCACTGCACGGGCCGTGCGAGGAGCTGTGCGAGTTCGCCTTCGCCACGGCGGCCAGGCGCGGCGTCATGCTGCGGGCCGTGCACGGCAGAAGCCTTCCGGAGCACGCGTACACCCGGAGCGGAGTCGATTCGCGGGTCTCCGGGCGAACGACCGAGCGCGCCCAGTCGGAGCTCGGCGAGGCGCTGCGGCCCTGGCGGGAGAAGTTCCCGCAGGTCCGCACGGCCGACCGGGTACGCACGGAGAGCCCGGCCCACGCCGTCGTACGGGGTGCCACAGGCGCGGGGCTGCTCGTCGTGGGGCGCCGCAGGAGGGGGCCCGCGCTGTCGCCGCCCGTCGGCCACGTCCTGTCCTCGGCCGTGCACCACGCGCCGTGCCCGGTGGCAGTCGTCCCGCACGGCTGAAGCGAACACGACCGGACAGGGGCACCACTGAACAAGCACCACCGAGCACCCGCGGTCCAGCAGGCACCGAGCAGGAACTGAGCAGGCACAGCCCGGCAGTGATGACCCAGGAGGCAGCGAGCGCCATGCGCGAGACCAGTACGGAAGCACCGGCCGCGGTCACCGACGAGGAACTCGCGTCGCTGGTCGCCCACTGGCGGGCCGCCAACTACCTGGCGGTCGGCCAGATCTACCTCCTGGACAATCCGCTGCTCGCCGAGCCGCTGCGGCCGGAACACATCAAACCCCGGCTGCTCGGCCACTGGGGCACCTCGCCCGGACTGAACCTGGTCCACACGCACCTGAACCGCGTCGCCAAGGCGCGCGGCCAGGACACGGTGTGCGTCTGGGGGCCCGGACACGGCGGCCCGGCCGTACTGGCCAACTCGTGGCTGGAGGGCAGCTACTCCGAGACGTACCCGGACATCGGCCGGGACGCCGCGGGGATGGCCCGGCTCTTCCGCCAGTTCTCCTTCCCCGGCGGCGTGCCCAGCCATGTCGCGCCCGAGACACCGGGCTCGATCCACGAGGGCGGGGAGCTGGGCTACTCGCTCTCCCACGCGTACGGCGCGGCTTTCGACAACCCGGACCTGCTGGTCGCCTGTGTCATCGGTGACGGCGAGGCGGAGACCGGCCCGCTCGCGGCGTCATGGCACTCCAACAAGTTTCTCGACCCGGTGTACGACGGCGCCGTCCTGCCGGTCCTGCACCTGAACGGATACAAGATCGCCAATCCGGCGGTGCTGGCGCGCATTCCCGAAGCGGAGCTGGACGAACTGCTCCGCGGGTACGGCCATGACGTCCTGCACGTCACCGGCGCCGATCCGGACAGCGTGCACCGGGCCATGGCCGAGGCGATGGACACCGCACTGGACCGCATCGGCCTCATCCAGCGCGCCGCCCGCGAGGAGGGCAGCACCGCGCGCCCGCGCTGGCCCATGATCGTGCTGCGTACGCCCAAGGGCTGGACCGGCCCCGTGAGCGTCGACGGCCTGCCGGTCGAGAGCACCTGGCGGGCCCACCAGGTCCCGCTGCCCGCTGTCCGCGAGAACCCGGAACATCTCAGGCAGCTGGAGATGTGGCTGCGCTCCTACCGGCCGGAGGACCTCTTCGACCCCGCGGGGCGGCCCCGCGCCGAGGTCCTGGCCTGTATCCCCGACGGGCCCCTGCGCCTCGGAGCCAACCCGCACACCAACGGCGGGCTGCACCTGCTCGACCTGCCCGTACCGCCCCTGGAGGAGTACGCCGTGGACGTCGCACGGCCCGGCGCGACCCTGCACGAACCGACCCGCGTACTCGGCGATCTGCTGGAGGCGGTCATGGCGGCCACCGCGGAGCGCCGCGACTTCCGCGTGGTGGGACCGGACGAGACCGCCTCCAACCGGCTCCAGGCTCTGTACGGCGCCACCGGAAAGGCCTGGCAGGCGGAGACGCTCGGCGTCGACGAGCACCTGGACCGGCACGGCCGGGTGCTGGAGATCCTCTCCGAACACACCTGTCAGGGCTGGCTGGAGGGATACCTCCTCACCGGGCGGCACGGGCTCTTCTCCTGCTACGAAGCCTTCGTCCACATCGTCGACTCGATGGTCAACCAGCACATCAAGTGGCTGAAGGTGTCCCGCACCCTGCCCTGGCGCCGCCCCATCGCCTCCCTCAACTACCTGCTGACCTCGCACGTCTGGCGCCAGGACCACAACGGCTTCTCCCACCAGGACCCCGGCTTCGTCGACCACGTACTCAACAAGTCCCCGGAAGTCGTACGTGTCTACCTCCCGCCGGATGCCAACACCCTGCTCTGCGTCGCCGAACACGTCCTGCACAGCCGCGACTACGTGAATGTCGTCGTGGCGGGCAAGCAGCCCTGCTTCGACTGGCTCACTCTCGACGAGGCGCGTGCTCACTGTGCGCGCGGAGCCGGGGTCTGGGAGTGGGCAGGTACTGAGCGGGAGGGCGAGGAGCCCGATGTCGTGCTGGCCTGCGCGGGCGACGTACCCACCCAGGAGGTGCTGGCCGCCGCCCTGTTGATCCGCCGTCACCTGCCGGGCCTCGCGGTGCGCGTGGTCAACGTGGTCGACCTGGCCCGGCTGCTCCCGGAATCGGATCACCCGCACGGACTGTCCGGCAGGCAGTACGACGCGCTCTTCACCCGCGACAAGCCGGTGATCTTCGCGTACCACGGCTATCCGTGGCTGATCCACCGTCTCGCCTACCGCCAGGCCGGTCACGCGAACCTGCACGTACGCGGCTACAAGGAGTCCGGGACCACGACCACCCCCTTCGACATGGTGGTCCGCAACGACCTGGACCGATACCGGCTGGTCCTGGACGTCATCGACCGCGTCCCCGGGCTCGCGGTCCGCGCCACCCACGCCCGCCAGACCATGGAGGACGCCCGCCTCAGGCACCACGCGTGGATCCGCGAGCACGGCACCGACCTCCCCGAGGTGGCCGACTGGACCTGGCAGCCCCTGCCCCTGGGCACCTGAGCCACTGCCTCGGACCGGCACTTGGGACATTCCCGCGGATGACGCCGCGTCCGTGACCCCCGGGCGGCACAATCGGTGGTGCCGTACGAGACCCGCGGTGCCGCCGGGGCCCGTCCGTACAGCCGTTGCGGAAGGGGCCCTTCTGATGACAACTCCTCGCGTGCGCCGGGTGGAAGTGCCGCAAGTGGCCCGGACCGCCGGCGAGTTCGCCACGGCCGACTACGCCTCCGCCTTCGAACTGCCCTCCCGGCACGCGCGTTCCCGGACACCGGAGCAGTGGGCACGAGCCACCTTCGAGGACGCTCCGGCCGCTGTGCGGTGGATCCTGCTGCGGGGCTGGACTCTCGGCCTCGGGCTGCGGATGGGGCCGAGGCCGTCGCCGGACCACGTCCTCGGCTGGCTGGGCTCGGAATCCGGCCCCGGATCGGTGACCCTCGACGCGAGTTCGCCCCTGGTCGCCACCCGCAACGTCGTCGTGGTGAACGGCTCCGGCGTCGTGTGGGTCACCTTCGTGCGCTTCAACCGGCGGGTCTCCCGGCTGGTGTGGTCCGCGGCCGCGCCCGTCCACCACCTCGCGGTGCCCTATCTCCTCGGCCGGGCCGACCGCACCCGTACGGCTCCCCAGGGCCATGAGTCCGGGTCGGGCCGGGCTCCCGGGCTCAGACGTCGGCCCAGACCAGCCGGCCGCCGGCGTCCTGGCAGGTGCCCCAGGCGGCGGCGAGTGCGGTGACGATGAGCAGACCGCGGCCGCGTTCCGACAGACCGGTCCGGGCGGCGCCGTCCGGCTCGGTCCCGTACTCCGGTGGCCGGCGCTGGGCCGGAACGCCGTCGCCGCCCGCGTCCCACACCTGGATCCTTATCCCGGAGCAGGTGCGCCGCAGACAGCAGCGCACCGTCGCGGACCGGGCGCTGTAGCGCACGGAGTTGGTGACGAGTTCGGAGACCAGCAGGACGGCGGTCTCGGTCCGCTCCTCCGGCTCGCCCCAGGCCAGCATGGCGTCGCGTACGTGCTGCCGGGAGTCGATGACCCCCTCGGGTATGCGCGGCGTCGACCAGCGGTAGGCGGAGTCGTCCCTGTCGTCGGAGTACGCGGCAGAGGCATCACCATCGAATTCAGACATATATGCACTATCAACATATTCGGCATACTCTGCAACTGTCAGAGTGTGAATCACACAGAATGTGACACGACGGCTGCCCGGATTCACCGCGAAGGAGATGGACGCCGTGAGAGCCCGCTCAGGCCCGACCCTGGAGCACCGTGTCGTCGCGGAACAGCTCCGCCTGGCCCGTGAGCGGGCCGGTTGCGGCCTCGCGGCGGTCGCCGCCGCGCTGGACCTGTCCGAGGCCACCGTGCGGCGCATCGAGCGGGCGGAGACCGCTCTGGATGCCGGGCAGGTCCGGGATCTCCTGAAGTACTACAAGCACCCCGAGGCCGACGCCCGGCGGATCAGGGCCAGCCTGGCCAGGGCGAACGAGCCCGGATGGTGGCACCGCTGGCGTGACGTCCTGCCCGCCTGGCAGCGGGACGTCCTCGGTATCGAGTCGTCGGCCGGGGTGATCCGGATGTGGCACCCCGCGCTGGTCCCCGACCTGCTGCGGACCGCCGATTACGCCGCCGCCGTCGAGGCGGTCCGGCACCCACAGGCGCCGCCCGCCGCACGGGCCCGGCGCACGGAGTTCCTCCGGGCCCGGCAGGAGCGGTTGCGCGAACGGGGCGCGGTCCTGTGGGGGCTGATTCCGGAAGCCGCCCTCTGTACGTGTGTCGGCTCCCCGGATGTCATGCGGGAGCAGCTGGACGCCTTGCGGCTCGCGACCGCCCACCCGAACATCACCCTGCAGGTCATGCCTCTGACGGCCGGGCCGCACGCGCTGACCGGAGCCCCGCCGCTGGAGCTGCTGCGCCTTCCGGTGCCGGAGGTCCCGGATCACGCCGTCGTCGGAGGTCCGGGCGGCGAGGCCACCCTCACCCATGACCGCGCCACTGTCTCCGCGTACCGGATGCTGATGGACTCCGCCTGCGGCGCGGCACCGGCAGCAGGCGCCGAGCTGCCCGCCCTGTACCGGTGGTGAGCTCAGCCCGGCGCTCGGATGTCGCCGGATGCAAGGATTTGATGACACCTGGTGTCCGGCGTGGCCGAGGTCGACCGAGGCAGGCGAAGGTCAGTCGAGGTGGCTGAAAACAGGCCTGAGGATACGCAGGGCGACCATACGATCTCGCTAAGTCGCCCGGTAGGCGGACGATGTACGTCCAGTTACATGTAGTGCGGGGTGAAAGCCTGTCAGAGTGGCTACGGGCGAAGCCGGTACGGGTCCTCAAGCCGTGGTCGCCGTATCGGCCTGTTGCGCCGTGACACCAATCGTGAGGCCGCGGCTTTACCCCATTCGAGAAGCGGTTCCCAGCCAGTTCGAAGCCGTTGCAGAAGCTGATACAGAAGCCGATTCCAGAAGCCGATTCAAAGGTTCTTCATGGCCCGTTCCCCCGCGTCCGTCCCCCCGCCACGCCGGACGCAGTACCTCTGGCCGACGGTTCTGAGCCTCGCGCTCATCACGTTCGCCGCTCCCGTGGTGCCCCTGGCCGCCGGCAGCGCCGCAGGCCCCGTCGTTCTCGTGGTGTACCTCGCCGCGGCCCTGGCCGTGCTCACGCTCCTGGTGAGACTGCGCGGACAGCACAGGGACGCAGAGGCCGGGGCGGCCCGCTCGCTGCGTGAGGCCGGGGATCAGGCCGACCGTGCGGCCCTCCGCGACACCGAGTGGCGCCGCCGGGCGCAGCAGCAGAGCGATCTGGTCCAGGCGGAGGTCGAGCACGCCGTCAAGGAGCGGCTGCCCGCAGCACTGGCCGGCCGGGAGGACCCGGGCCCTTCGAACGGGACATGGCCGCTGGACGAGAACGTGACCGGCCTGCTCGACCGGCTGCTCGGCGAGGTGCGCGAAGCAGCCGAGTACCGCGAGGAGTCGCAGCGGCTGGCCCTCGTCGAGCTCGCCAGCCGGGTCCAGACCTCCGCACACCGGATCCAGGCCGCCGTGACGGGGATCGCCGACCGGTACCCCGGCGACGCCGAACTCCTCGAATCCACCATGCGGGTGGACCATGCGGCGACCCAGCAGGCCCGGCACGCCCAGAGCCTCAAGGTGCTGTGCGGCGAGTGGCCGGGACAGCAGTGGCAGAAGCCGCTCGCCCTGGTCGATGTGGTGCGGGCCGCCTCGGGACGGATCGTCGCGTTCACCCGTGTCGAGGTATCGGGCGACCCCGACGTGGGGATCGCGGCGCCCGTCGTCGAACCGCTGATCCATCTGCTGGCGGAGCTGCTGGCCAACGCGACCGAGTACTCGCCCCCGAGTACCGCGGTACCGGTGACCGTACGGACCGTGCAGCGCGGCGCAGTCATCGAAGTGGACGACGGCGGTCTGGGCCTGGACGAGTACCGGCTCGTTGAAGCGCGTGAAGTCGCCTCGGGCCGCAGGATCCTGGGCGTCGGCGACGTCGGCGAGATCCCGCAGACCGGCTTCGCAGTGGTGGGGCGCTTCGCCCAGCGCCACGGGTTCGGCGTCGACCTGGGGCCTTCCCCGTACGGCGGTGTCCGCGGCGTGGTGCTGATTCCCACACACGTACTGGAAGCCATCGACCCGCCCGGTTCGCCCGCGGACGGCTCCGACGCTCAGCACCCGCCCGCCCCCGATTCCGGGGCAGGGCAGTCGCCCACCGTCCCCGGGCAGACCTCGCAGAGCCCCGAGATCCCCGCCGAACAGCCGGTGCAACAGGCCATTCCGCTGTACGAGCAGGGCGGCGAGCGGACCAGGCGCCTCCCGCGCCGGCGGTCGCGCCGCGACGAGTACCGCTTGTCCGACGGGCCGCCGGACGGGCCGCCCCCGGCCGGCTCCATGTCCTCGGCGACCCCGGACGAGGCGGGCGACTGGATGGAGCAGTTCTTCGAGGGCGGCCGGTCCGTGCCCGAACCCGGCTCCGGCCAGGACGGCCGCGACGATTCTTCCCCCCACACCCCCGATTCCGCAGAAGGACAGGCGTGAGCATGAGTTACGTGGACAACCCCGAGCAGCGTGGCTGGATGATCTCGGAGGTCGCGGCGGTGCCCGGGGTACGCCAGGCGATCGTCTTCAGCGCCGACGGACTCCTGCTGGTCAGCTCCGACGGCATGGACCGGGACGCCGCCGACCGCCTCTCGGCGAACTGCTCGGGGCTGCAGTCCCTGGGCCGCAGCCTCGGACGGGAGTTCGGCGAGGACGGCGGCTCGGTCCACCAGCAGATGGTGGAGTTCAACGGCGGCTTCCTCTTCATGCGCAGCGCCGACAACGTCCATCTCGCCGTGGTGACAGGACCGGTGGTCGACCCGAAGCTGGTGGCCCGTCAGATGCAGGCACAGGTCATGAGAATCGGCGCGGCCAACCTCAGCAGCCCGCCGAGGCCGGGAGCCGCCCGGTGAGCGACCCGGAGGGGGAGTACACGGACCGGGCGTTGCGCCCCTATGTGATCAGCAAAGGGCGCTCACGCCCCACGCGTAACACCATCGGTATTGAGACACTGCTCATCGCCGTCGACCCTCCGCACGACCTGCCCGTCTCCGCCACCCGGGAAGAACGCGCCCTCCTGCGGATGTGCCGTCGGCTGCTCTCCCTGGTGGAGGCGGCCGCCCACCTCCAACTGCCGGTGAGCCTGGTCAAAGTACTGGTGTCCGACCTCGCCGACAGCGGTCATCTGTCGGCGCGCCCCGGCGTACCGCAGGCCGCTCCCCCCGATGGCCAACTGCTTCAGGAGGTACTCGATGGTCTCCGCCGTCTCCGCTGACCGCTATCTGGCCGGCACCGTCCAGCAGGCCGCCAAGATCCTCGTCGTCGGTGCTTTCGGCGTCGGCAAGACCACGCTGGTCGGGTCGGTCAGCGAGATCGAACCGCTGCGCACCGAGGAGGTGATGACCCGGGCGAGCATCGGGGTGGACGACCTCTCGGGTACGGGCACCAAGACCACCACAACCGTCGCGATGGACTTCGGCCGGATCACGGTCACTTCGCGGCTGGTGCTCTACCTCTTCGGCACTCCCGGCCAGCGCCGGTTCTGGGACCTGTGGGAAGGGCTGGCCGAGGGCTCCATCGGCGTGCTGGTCCTGGTCGACACCCGCAGGATCGAGGACAGTTTCGACGTACTGGAGCAACTGGAGATCCGCGGGCTGCCGTTCGCCGTCGCCGTGAACCAGTTCCCGGACAGCGAGTACTACTCCGCCGACGAACTCCGTGTCGCGCTCGATCTGCTGCCGGAGACCCCCGTCGTCATCTGTGACGCACGGGAGCGCACCTCGTCGCTCGACGCGCTGATCAGCCTTGTTCACTACGTGCTGAGCGCCGGAGCGGCGCGCGTACCGGAGAGCGCCTCATGAACCATCCCCTCCCGCCGCCGTCCTGCCCGGCCCGCGGTGGCCACACCACCGGGCTGCTCCCGCTGTCCGAGGCCGTCGGTTCCAGCGATCCGCAGGCGGCCTACCGCAGGCTGCGTGAGCAGTGGGGCAGCGTGGCCAAGGTGGAACTGGAGCCGGGGGTGCCCGCCTGGCTCGTCATGGGCTACCGCGAACTGCTGACCATCACCCGCCAGGAGCAGGTGTACTCGCGGGACGCGCGCAACTGGCGCGACCTCAACGACGGTGTAGTGTCACCGGATTCGGGCCTGCTCCCGATGATGGCCTGGCGGGCCAACGTCGTCGGCGCCGACGGCCCGGAGCACCGCAGGTTGCGGCAGCCGCTCGACGACGGCGTCGCCCGGATCGACCAGCGCCGTACCCGGCACCAGGTCGAGGCGGTCTGCGCGCAACTGATCGCCGGGTTCTCCGCACGCGGCAGCGCCGACCTGGTCAACGAGTACGCCACGATCGTCCCGATGCTCTCCACGGCCTCGCTGTTCGGCCTGGACAGCGCCGAAGGGCGTGAACTGCTGAACGCGCTCATCGCACTGGTCGGCAGCGCGGACGACTCGCAGAGCGGAAACCGCCACTTCGAGGAGATCCTCGCCGACACGCTCAGAGCCCGCCGTGCCGAGCCCGCGGACGACCTGACAACCGCCCTGCTCGACCACCCCAACCTGCGGGACGAGGTGGAGCAGCTCCAGTCGATGGTCCTGATGGTCTCCGCGGGCAACGAGACCGTCACCGCCTGGATCTCACACACCCTGCGGCTGATGCTCACCGACCCGCGGTTCGCGGCCCGGATGCACGGCGGGCGGCTCGGCGTGGACGACGCACTCGACGAGGCGCTCTGGCGCGACCCGCCGATGAACAACGTGCCCGCCCGCTACGCACTGCGCGACACCGAACTGGGCGGACAGCAGATCAGGCGGGGCGACGTCCTCATCCTGGGGATCAGCGCCGCCAACGGCGACCCCGCGGTCCGCGCGCCCGACGGCGGGGTGGAGCCGGGCAACCGCGCGCACCTCGCCTTCTCGGCCGGCGCGCATGTGTGCCCCGCCCAGGTGCCGGCCCGGCTGATCACCCGTACCGCGGTCAACACCGTCCTGCATCTGCTGCCCGACATGAAGCTCAGCATCCCTGCCCGCGACGTGGCCTGGCGCCCCTCGCCCTGGACCCGCGTCCCCGTCTCGCTGCCCGTCGACTTCTCCGCGCGGTAAGGAGCGGACACCGGCGACGGCACATCCCGGTGACCGGACACCCACCCCTCGCGTCGACTTGGCGAAGCACATGACCTCGCACCCGGTGCCCCGTCCCCGGAGGTCACCCTCGACCCGCACGGCGCCGACCACCACGCCGAGGCCGCCAGGCTTCCCCTTCCGCTACCCCCTGGAGGACGTGGAGATCGCCGGGGTACGGATCCCCAGGGGCGAGGCCATCATGGCCCCGTACAGCGCGGTCGGCCGTGACGAGGGGCAGCACGGTGCGGATGCCGGGACCTTCGACATCGCCCGCGAGCGGCGCAGGCATCTGGCCTTCGGTCACGGACCGCACTTCTGCCTGGGCGCTCCGCTGGCCCGGCTGGAGGCGGCACTCGCCCTGCCGGCCGTCTTCGCCAGGTATCCCGGCCTGACCCTGGCCGCGGATCCGGACCGGCTGACCCCGGTGCCGTCCCTGTTCTCCAACAGCACCGCCACCCTGCCGGTACGGCTGACCGCGGGGGACTGACCGGTGCACTCACCGGGGCCCCGCCCTCGCCGGACACCCGGCGGGCGGCGGGGGGTTGGGACGGGCCGTCGTCACTCGTACCGGCATGATCGGGCGAATCTCACCGTAAAGTGGATCAAGATCCGGTATTCCTGTGCGCATGGATACAGATGGAACTTCCCGATCCGATTCTTCCTCCTCCCGCACCTCCGGTTCCTCCCGCGTCTCCGGCCGCGCAGGCCGGACCCGTTCCCTCTCCGGCCTGCGCGCCGGTACCGCGCTGCTCGCCGCCGCCACGGCCGTACTGGCTGCCACGGTGCCCGGTGCATCGGCGGCCGCCCCCCGGGACAGACTCGCCGCGGAACGCCCCTGGCAGGACGGGGCTGCCGGGACTCAGCGGTACCTCGACAAGGTGAAGGACAACCCGGACCGGCTCAGGGCCTTTCTGCGCCCGATGCCGAAGGGCGGGGACCTGCACACCCACCTGTCGGGCGCAGTGCCGGTCGAGGCGCTGATCGGCTTCGCCGCCGACGACGGGCTGTGCATCGACGAGACCACGCTGTCGGCGTCCGCACCGCCGTGCGGGCCCGGGACCCGGCCCGCCCGGGACGCCGTGTCCGACCACGACTTCCGGCAGGACGTCATCCACGCCTGGTCCATGGAGGGGTTCAAGGAGACTCCCGCCGAGAGCGGACACGACCACTTCTTCGCCACCTTCGGAAAGTTCAAGGCCGTCACCGGAACGCACCGTGGCAGGCTCGTCGCAGAGGTGACGAAGGTGGCCGCCGCCAACCACCAGGACTACGTGGAACCGCTCTTCACCCCGCAGGGCGACGCCCTGCGGAATCTGGGAACGAATCTCCGGTGGACCGGTGACTTCGACCGGATGCGGGACTCCCTGCGGGCCGACGGCAAGCTGAACCGCGTCCTGGACGACGCGAAGGCCGAGACCGCCCGGGAGATGGCGGAGCAGCGCGCCACCCTCGGCTGCGACGGCTCCGACCCGCAGCCCGCGTGCAAGGTGCAGGTGCGCTTCGACTTCCAGGTCGGCCGCGCGTCCGAGCCGCAGTACGTCTTCACCCAGCTCCTCGCCGGTTTCGAGATGGCCGACAAGGACCCCCGCTACGTGGGGGTCAACCTGGTGCAGGCCGAGGACGCCCCCATCGCGCTGCGCGACTACCACCTGCAGATGCGCATGATCAAGTACCTGCGGTCCGTCTACCGCACGGCACATGTCACGCTGCACGCCGGTGAGCTGACCAGCAAGGTCGCCCCCCGCGAGGACCTCAGGTTCCACATCCGCGACGCCGTCGAGACCGCGGGCGCCGAGCGCATCGGCCACGGTGTGGACATCATGAGCGAGGACCGGCCGCAGCAGCTCCTGCGGACCATGGCCCGCAGGCACATCGCGGTGGAGGTACCGCTGACCAGTAACTGTCAGATCCTCGAAGTCTGCGGCGCCGACCACCCGGTCAACCGCTACCTGGCGGCCGGTGTCCCGGTGGCGCTGTCCACCGACGACCAGGGCGTGTCGGGCACCGACATCACCATCGAGTACGCACGCGCCGTCAGCGAGCACCACCTGTCGTACCGTCAGCTGCGCGACAGTGCCCGGACCTCGCTGGAGTACGCCTTCATCCAGGGCCGCAGCCTCTGGCGCGCCGTGGGCGACCACCGGCCCACCGCCGCCTGCGCCACCAGCGACCCCCGTACCGGCAGGATCACCCAGAGCTGCCGGGAGCTGCTGAACGCCAGCCCCAAGGCGACCCTCCAGTGGCGCTACGAGACCGAGCGCGCAGCCTTCGAGGCCCGTCACCAGGCCTAGGTCCTGTCCGGCCGGTCTTCGTGGGCCCGCGACGCCTGGCACGGCACCTCGCCGCGTTGTCGGAGTCACCCCAGTACGTCCAGTACGGGGGCGATCCTCCGCCTTGCGAGGCACCGCACCGGACGCCGCGGCCTGATCCACGAAGGTCGGCCGGACAGGCCCTGGCTGATCCGTTCCACGGTGTCACCCGGCCCGTCGCACCGGCTCAGCCCGTCGGGCGGTCGGCCAGCTGGGCCACGGCGCCCGCGACCGCACGGGTAACGTCGGCCGCGAACTCCAGGTCGAGCGTCCCGAGGGTGTCGGTCGCCTTGTGGTAGTGCGGATTACGCAGGTTGGCCGTATCGGTGACGAGCAGCCCGCGGCGACCACTGCGCCAGTACGGCAGGTGGTCGCTGCGTGCGGCGTCCCTGAGCAGACCCCCGAGTCGCTTGACCGGGTAGAGCCGCAGCCCCGGAACGTACTGCCGGGCGCTGCGCTGCACCGCGTTGGCGAACGGCAGTGAGCGCAGGTCGGCGATGATCGCGATGAAGTCGCCGGTCCTCGGCGGCGAGAACACCCCCGGAATGCGCAGCGGGCTGCGCTGTGCGCCGGGGCGCGCGTCCCGGAAGCCGATCATCTCCAGCACGATCAGGCCCTCCACCACCTCGCCGCCGGCCTCGATGTCCGACACATGCTCGCGGCTCCCCAGCATCCACTCCTCCTCCTCGCCGAAGAGGCAGAACCGGACGCCGCGTTGACGCGGGCCGAGAGTGCGCAGGGCGCGGGCCGTTTCGAGCAGACCGGCGACCCCGCTCGCGTTGTCGTCGGCTCCGGGACTGCCCTGCTTGGAGTCCCAGTGGGCGCCGACCTCCACCAGCGGTGCGTCGATGTCGCGGCCCGGCAGCGTGGCGAACAGGTTGACCTGGTGCGGCGCTTCGCCGTACCGCGTCTCCACCACCGGGTAGCCGTACCCGGACAGTTCCTCGCGGAGGTGGCGGAGGGTCTCCCGGACGTTCTCCTCGTCCTCACGCCAGCGCGGCCCGCCGGCCGTCAACGCGGTGATGTGCCGCTCCACTCCGGCCGCGGTGATGCCGGGGAGTGCCGCCGCCAGGTCCCGGTCGAACCCGGGCCGCGTCCTGAGTTCGCCGAGGGTGTCGACGATCTGACACCGGATCTCACCCCAACCAGGCAGATATTCGAGCCAGTTACGGTTCATGCGGCGCCGCCCGCGGAAGCAGTGAGGTCCTCGGCGTCTCCCGTCGCGCCGCCTGTGGCAGCCGCGGCCCGCTTCGCCTGCGCCCTGGCCACCAGCGGCACCACGGCGACCCCGGACAACAGGAACACTGCCGCGATGGCCAGCCAGCCGGGCGGGCCCTCGCGGACACCGAGGAATGCCGTCGCAGCCGGCCCGACCGTCTCGGAGAAGGCCGCGCCGAGTGCGTAGACGCCCAGGTACTCGCCGCGGGCGTGCTCCGGGGCCAGGCCGTACGAGATTCCCCAACTCCCGGCCATGGCGAGGAGTTCGCCTGCGGTCAGTACCAGGACCGCCAGAGTCAGGAAAGTGATCTTCAGAGCGGTACCGTGTGCCGCCACCGCGGCCGCGATCCCCACACAGGAGACCGCCAGCAGGAAGCCGGACCGGCGCTGGGCGCGGGCACCCCCCTCCAGCGTGTCGGCGCCACGGCTCAACCGCACCTGGAAGATCACGATCAGTACGGTGTTGACGGTGACGAAGAGACCGGCCAGGGCTTTCGGGATGCCTTGCCCGGAGACGATCAACAGCGGCAGCGCCAGCGTGAGGACGATCCCGTTCATGCCGAGCAGACCGTTCATCAGGGTGAGCAGGACGAAGGGGATGTCCTTGAGCGCAGGCGCCTTGCTCGCCCCCGCGGGCCGCTGCCGGGGCGGCATGGCGGGCAACGGGATGAGAGTGAGGGCCGCGAGCACGTAGGTGACCGCGTTCCCGAGGATCACCAGCTCGCAGGCGAGATGCGAACCGTCGGCCAGCGCCCAGGCGGCCAGCGCGGAACCACCGGCGAAGCCGCCGTTGAACACCGCGCGCAGATAGGCCCGTCCGGCCACCAGACGGTCGGGCTCCAGTACGGCGCCGATCAGTGCGGCCCGGACGGTACTGGTGGCCCGGATCGCCAGCGAGGTCGCGCAGGCCACCACGACGAAGCCGAGGAAGGAGTGCACCAGCGGATAGAGGCAGAAGAGCACGGCCTCCGCCACGTGCAGCACGATCAGCAGCCGGCGGGTGTCCATCCGGTCCGCGAGCCATCCGGTGGGCACCGAGGCCCCGAGCGTGATCAGCCCCGCCAGTGAGAACCCGGCGCCGACCTGTGCCGGCGTCAGCCCGACCACGTGCACGAAGAACGCCACACCGCCGGTGAGGAACAGTCCCGTCCCGAGCGAGTCGACCAGATAGTTGACCGACAGGGGCCGCGTCGCCCCGCGGGCAGGTAAAAGGGAGGCGAATGGCCGCATGCTGAGGGATTCCTTCCGGCAGAGAGCTGGGGCTTCGGGGGTTCTCCCGGTCCCGGCGACCGGCGGGCTGTCCGCGGTGCGGCCGGCGGCACTCTCGGAAGTGATATCGGCGATCGGCAGGCGGTATCACATCGCGAATCGCAAAGAAATATTCAATCGCACTCTCCCCCGATTCGTGGATCCTAGGTGCGTCGACTTCGCGGGTCAAGATCTGCCGGATTTCTGATCCCCGGAGAGCTGTCACAGGAATGCGACCCGGCCGGCCGATTTACGGCGATCAGTACGCAAGCTGTCCCGCCGGGCCTCCCTTGTCGTCGGAGAGGTGCCTGTTCGGGCAGTGATATTGGTACGCCTGGGCCGCGCTCGACGAGGGTGGAGCGTGCGCCGGCTGTCCGCCTCCGGCTGTCCCCGGGGTCTTACGTTGGACTCGTCGTCCGGACCGATAGTTACCTTTTTGGTGGGTTATGGTCACTGGGTAATGTCCAGTGATTCCTGATTTATCGAGCTGATGGCTTTTATCATGCTTGATATCCCATATCCGTAATGCGGTCCATGGTGTTGCTGCCCCCGGCACGCCGCGTTGCTGCCCCTGGCGCACCGGATGATGCCCCGGCATGCCGCACAGATGCCCCCGATGCACCGCATTGCTGCCCTGGCGGTGAAATCGGGTCTTTCTTGCGATCGACACATCGTGTTAATGTTTGGATTCGGGAGCGGGCTATGACCGGTTCTCTCCCAGGGGGCGGCGGGAGATTCAAGACTCTCGTCAGTGTTTCGGGTTTTCCACTTTCTTTCTCGTGCGTCGAGTGCTGCCACAGGCGCGCTCGCGTCCCCTTTCCTGTGTATGAGCACTCCAAGGTTTGAGGCGATAGTGTTCCACCACGAATCATCGATTGATTTCCGCGTAGTCGTGAACGGCGAGGAGCAGTACTCCATCTGGCCGGCCGACATCGAACTCCCTGCGGGATGGCGGCCTGAGGGCGTCAGAGGCACGCGCGAAGAGTGCCTCGCGCACGTGGAACGGGTCTGGACCGACATGCGTCCACTCAGCCTGCGTGGCTGATCCGGCCACGCCCGTTCCTGGAAGGAGTGCCGCGGTGATCAGCACCACCCACTCCCGGTCCTCCCGGTGGTGGACCGGCCTGCCCGGTCCAGCCACCGGGCGGACACTCGTCTGCCTCCCGTACGCCGGTGGGGGACCTCAGACCTATGAGGGCTGGGAGGCATCGCTGCCGGCGGACACGTCCGTGCTCGCGGTGACGCCTCCGGGCCGTGGCCGCCGGTTCGGCGAGCCCCTCTGCCGCGACATCCCGTCACTGGTGCAGCCCCTGGCGCGGGAGTTGGCAGCTGCCGTGGACGGTCCGTACACACTGTTCGGGCACAGCCTGGGGGCCACGGTGGCCTTCGAGTTGTGCCGGGAGCTCCGCAGACTCGGATTCCGCCCGCCCGCCGCCCTGGTGGTCTCCGGACGCCAGGCACCGGATCTGCCGTGGACCGAGCGGCCGATCAGCGGTCTGCCGGACGCCGAATTCACCGAGGCGCTGCGCGACCTCGGCGGTACCCCCGAAGCCGTCTTCCAGCAGCCGGAGTTGATGGGTCTTCTGATGCCGTTGCTCCGGGCCGACTTCACGATCGTCGAGTCCTACCGCTGCCGGGACGAGGCGCCCCTCGATGTGCCGATCCTGGCCCTGGCGGGCACCCGTGACCAGCGCGCGACGGCGGACCTGATGTCGGGCTGGGCCCGGCAGACCAGCGCGTCGTTCACCCTGCGCACGGTGCTCGGCGAGCACTTCTTCGTAGACACCGACCCCGAATACGTCACCGGCCTGCTGTCGGCCGTCCTCTGAGCAGCGGGTCCGCCCCCGCCACCTGATCCACCCGTCGGCATCCACCCGCCGGCCGGCCGCGCCCGCGTGCCGCGCGAGGCCGTGCCGCGCGCCGCTGTGCGCCCGCCGAACCGCAAGCCATTCCGTTCTGACGTCATTTCTGGGGGAAGCCCGTGAGCCACGCCATCGACATGTCACCGTCCACGGACATGAGCACGCTGGTCGACGTGCTCAGCCACCGTGCCGAAGCCCAACCGCACCGCCGCGCCTTCGGCTTCCTGCGGGCCACGGGGGGAATGGCCGAGGAGTTGAGCTACGCCGAACTGGACGGGCGGGTGCGCGCACTGGCGGCGCGCCTGGAGTCCGAACACCCTTCCGGCAGCCGGTTGTTGCTGCTCTACCCGCCCGGCCTCGACTTCGTGGTGGGATTCCTGGCCTGTCTGTATGCGGGCATGGTGGCGGTACCGATGCCTCTGCCGACCAGCCGCAAGCGCGCACAACGCCAGCTGGCCGCAGCCACCGACGCCCGGGTGGCCGCCTGGCTGACGGTCGCCTCCTCCCGCAGGATGCTCGACGAGCACGCGGCGGACGCCGGTGGCGGCCCGGTCACGGTCCACACCACCGACGGCGCGCCCACCCACCGGGCCGATGACTGGTCCGGACGCCGTCCGGCCCCTGCCGACCTCGCCTTCCTGCAGTACACCTCGGGCTCGACCGGCGCTCCTCGCGGTGTCATGGTCACCCACCACAACCTGATGGCCAACGCTGAGGCGATCCGGTCGAAGTTCGCTCTCACCGCGCAGGATTCTTCGGTGATCTGGCTCCCGCCGTTCCACGACATGGGCCTGATCGGCGGCATCCTCCAGCCCGTCCACACCGGTTTCCCCGCGCTGCTGATGTCGCCCCAGGCCCTGATGCGGGACCCCGGGAGCTGGCTGGAGGCGATCTCCGAGCACCGGGCGACCGTCAGCGGCGGTCCCAACTTCGGATACGCGCACTGCGTCCGGCACATCGACGCCGAACGTGCGGCCGGACTCGATCTCAGCAGCTGGCGGGTGGCGTTCAACGGCGCCGAACCGATCCGCGCGGAGAGCCAGGACGGCTTCGCTGAGGCCTTCGCGGCGCAGGGGTTCGACCCCCGCGCCTTCTTCGCCTGCTACGGGATCGCCGAGGCCACCCTGCTGGTCTCCGGTGCCGACCGCGGCGAAGGCGCCCGGGTACTGGCCGTGGACGACGACCAACTCGCCCTGCACGGACGGGCAGTGCCCGCAGCGGAAGGCCGCGGCATTCGGCTCGTCAGCTGTGGTGCACCGGCGGCCGGCCACCAGGTCCTGATCGTCGATCCGGACCTCGGATGCCGGGTGGACGACGGAACCGTCGGCGAGATATGGGTCAGCGGCCCGAGCGTGGCGGCCGGTTACCTCGATGCTCCGGAGGCCACCGCGGCCACCTTCGGCGCACAGGTGGCCGACGTGGCAGGCACCTTCCTCCGTACCGGCGACCTCGGGTTCCGCCACGACGGCGAGCTCTATGTCACCGGACGGATCAAGGACCTGATCGTGGTCCGCGGACGCAACGTCCATCCGCAGGACGCCGAGCGGATCGCCGCGGCAAGCCACCCCGGGCTCGACCCGGACGCGGCTGCCGCCTTCGGCTACGAGGAGGACGGCGCCGAGGCCCTGGGGATCGTCCTCGAAGTGGACCGGCACATCTCCGCCGACCGGCTCGCCTCCATGGCGGACAGCGTGCGGACGGCGGCCACCGCCGAACTCGGCGTCGCGGTCGGTGCCGTCTTCTTCACCCGGCGCGGCGGCGTCCCGCGGACCACCAGCGGCAAGATCCGCCGGCAGGCATGCCGGGAACAGTGGCTGGGCGGTGAACTGCCGCTGGTCGGTGGTGACACGCCGGGCACCTCGGCCCCGTCCGGCGAGGAGGGCGCCGGTGTCCGCGCCGTGCTGGCTGCCGTGGCGCGGCTCTCACCGGAGGCGCTGGACGACTCCACGGGCATCTTCGATCTGGGTCTTGACTCGCTGGGCGTGGTCGACCTGAGGTTACGCGTCCTCGCCGAGCTGGGGGTCGAGCTGTCCCTGTCCGACCTGCTCGCCGGGCCGACCGTCGCCGAACTGGCGGCCGCCGTCGCGGCGGCACCGCGGGTCTCGACCGGGCCGGAGGCGGCCGAGGCCGCCTACTCCGGGGCTTCGCCGGGCCAGGAGGCGCTGCTCCTCGCGGACGAACTCGCCGGTGATGACGCCCCCTACGTGGTCGGCCGCGCGGTCAAGGTGCTCGGCGCGTTCCGCGTGGACGACTTCCTGGCGGCGGTACGAGCGGTGGTGGCCCGCCATCCGGCCCTGCGGACCTCGTTCGTCCCGGGCGACGAGGTACTGGGACGGGTACTGCACCCCGAGCTCCCGCCCGAGCTGGCCGTGCTCGACGCCCGGGGCCAGGACGCGGCCGCGGTGACGGCGCTGCTGGAGGACGCGGCCTGCCGCCGTATGGACCCGGCCACCGGCCCACTCGTCAGGGTCACCGCCATCCGCACCGCCGAGACCGAGACGGTCGTGGTCTTCGCCGTCCACCACGCGGTCTGCGATCTGCGCTCGCTCGGACTGCTCCTGCTGGAGGTCGCCGACGCATACCGGTCGGCCGACACCACCACGTCCGACACCGCCACCTCCGGCGCAGCGGTGTCCAGGACCCACGACGAGGCCCACGACGCGGCGTACGGTGCGTTCGCGGCCGGCCAGCGCCGCCTGGTCGAGACCGGCGACGAGGACCGGCTCCGGCGGCACTGGAAGACAGAACTCAGCGGTGTCCCGCTGGAGATCCGGTTGCCGATGGCCCGAGCCGCGACGGGGTCCGCCCGTGGCGCTGTGGAGCGCTTCGTGGTCCCCGCCGAACTGTCCGCGCAGGTACACGACTTCGCGCGGACCCACCGGCTGACCGTCAACGCCGTGCTGCAGGCCGCCCTGCACGTCCTGCTGCACCGCCTCACCGGCGAGGAGCGGGTCGCCGTCGGCACCCCCTCCGCCAACCGCGGCCGCAGCGACCGGATGGACGTCGTCGGCTACTTCGTCAACGTACTGCCGCTGGCCAGCACCCACCGTCCGGAGACCGGCTTCGCGGAGGCGGCTGCACAACTGCAGCACACCCTCGCCGTCGGCCTGGAGCACGGCGAGCTGCCGTACGCCGCGATCCTGCAGGCCGCCGACAGGTCCACCGACCGGTGCAACGTCCTGGTCGCCTACCAGAGCATCCAGTCCGAGCACACGGCGGACATCGCCCGGATCGCCCTTGAGGACCCACGGCTGCCGGTCCGGGTCGGCGGGCTCACCATGCTGCCGGTACCGCTGCCCCGCCGGGACAACGCCTTCGACCTCACCATGAACCTGGCGGACTCCGGAGCCGAACTGCTCGGCAACGTGGAGTACCGGGCTGACCTGTTCGCCGCCGGGGACGTGCGTCAGTTCGTCGACTGCTACCTGGGCCTGCTCCGCTCCGCGCTGGCCGACCCCGCGCAGCCGACCGCCGCCCTGAGCCTGTCCGGCACACCGCAGGGGGCGGCTCTCCCGGCACTCGCGACGCCCGCAGCCCCCGGGGCGTACGACGAGACCAGCCTGACCGGCCTGATCGACGATTGGGTCCGGCGCACGCCGGAGGCCACCGCGCTGACCGACGGACGACGCACCCTCGACTACCGCGAACTCGACCGTGCCGCAGGCCGCCTGGCCGCCGAACTTGCCGCCCGCGGAGTCGGCGCGGAGTCCGTGGTCGGCGTGGTCACCGGCCGCGACGTCAGGACCGTGATCGCGCTGCTGGGCGTGCTCAAGGCCGGCGCCGCCTATCTGCCGCTCGACCCTTCGCTGCCCGACGACCGTCTCCAGTGGATACTCGGCCGGGCAGGGGTGCCGCTGGTGGTCGCCGCCGGCGATGCGCGTGACCTGCCCGGGGACCTGCCCGTGGTGCCGGCGGAGCCGACGTCCGAGCTGCCACCGCCGCCTGACGTTCCGGTGCGTCCCGGCAACCTCGCCTACGTCCTGTTCACCTCCGGCTCGACCGGTCGTCCGAAGGGCGTCGCGCTCACCCACCGCAACGCTGTCTCCTTTCTCGCCTGGGCGCGGGAGCGGTTCGGTACCGACCTGAGCGCGGTGCTCGCCGCCACCTCCTTCTCCTTCGACCTGAGCGTCTTCGAGATCTTCGGCCCGCTCACCAGCGGCGGCACCGTCGTCGTGGCCCGGGACGTACTCGTGCTGGCCGAGGACGCCCTGCCGGCGCCCGTCGCCCTGGTCAACACCGTTCCCTCGCCCCTCGCCGAGCTACTGCGTTCGGGACGGCTCCCGCAGGGAGTACGCACCGTGAACCTGGCCGGTGAGCCGCTGCCCCGACAGCTCGCCGACGCCGTACTCGGCCATCCCTCGGTCGACCGGCTGATGAACCTCTACGGTCCGACCGAGGCGACGACGTACGCCTGCGAAGCGCTGATCCGGGCCGGCGACCCGGGCGAGCCGCCGATCGGCCGCCCCATCTCCGGCACCCACGCCTATGTGCTCGACGACCGGCTGCGGCCGGTGGCCCCGGGCGTCCCCGGTGAGCTGTACCTGGGCGGGCCCGGCCTGGCCCGCGGCTATCTCAACGACCCCGCGCTGACCGCCGACCGCTTCCTGCCCGACCTGGCCCGGCCCGGAGAGCGGATGTACCGCACCGGCGACGTGGTCCGGGTGGACGCCGACGGGCAGTTGCGCTACCTGGGCCGCTCCGACGACCAGGTGAAGATCCGCGGCTTCCGGATCGAGCCGGGAGAGTGCGCGGAGGCGCTGCGCCGCCACCCGGCGGTCGCCGACGCCGCGGTGCTGCCGCGTGAGGTCCCGGGTGCGGGAACGGTGCTGTGCGCCTGGCTGGTCCCGGCCGCAGGCAGCACCCTGGAGCCCGGACAGGTGCAGGCGTTCGCCCGCACCCGGCTGCCGCACTACATGGTGCCTTCGGCGATCGCCGTGGTGGACCGGCTGCCGCAGACCCCGAACGGCAAGCTCGACAAGCGTGCCCTGACCACACCGGGACTCGCCGCCGCCGCGGGCACGGCTGCCCCCGACGGGCCGGTCGAGCAGCAACTGCTGGAGATCTTCACCGAGCTGCTGGCCCGGCAGGACTTCGGCGTCGAGGACAGCTTCTTCGACCTCGGCGGCCACTCGCTGCTGGTCGCACGCCTGATCACCCGGATCCGGCGGGCGTTCGGTGTCGCCCTGCCCATGCGGGCGGTCTTCGAGCACCCCCGCATCCGCGCTCTCGCGCCGCTGGTCGCGGCGGCAGCCGGTCAGGAAGCCGACGCCACCGTCCGGCTCCTCCCGGTCTCCCGTGAGCCGGCTCCGGCGCCGTCGTCGGCGCAGGAGCGGATGTGGCTGATGCAGCAGATGATGCCCGGCAACACCGCCTACAGCGTCGCGGGTGCGGTCCGGGTGCGGGGTCCGCTCGACACCGGACTGCTGCGCCGCGCCCTGCGGGAGACCGTCCGCCGCCACGAGGTGCTGCGTACCCGGCTGGTGTCCGGCGACGGTGGCGTCCGCCAAGTGATCGCTGAGGAACCCGACTTCGGCTGGATCGAGGAGGATCTCACCGAGCTGCCGGAGCCGGAGCGGACGGCGGCCGCGGTGCGGCGGATGTCCGCGGAGGCCGCCGTCCCCGTCGACCTGGGCGGCAGCAGGCCGGTCCGGCTCGTCGTACTCCGGCTGGCCGCCGACGAGCACCTGGTCGGGCTGGTCAGCCATCTCGCGGTGATGGACGGCTGGTCGTCCGGGGTGTTCTTCCGGGACCTCGCGCTCGCCTACCGTTCGCTCTCCGGCGATGAGGGGGCCGGCGTCATCGAACCGGCCGTGCAGTACGCCGACTTCGCGGACTGGCAGCGGGCCTCGCTGGAGCCCGTCAAGCAGGAACTGCTCTCCTGGTGGACCGAACGGCTCGACGGCCTCCCGGCGCTGGCCGTCCCCGCCGACCGGCCCCGGCCCTCGGTGATGGGCTTCCGCGGCGGCAGTGTCCCGGTCCGGTTCGACCGCGGACTGCGCGACCGGCTTGCGGGTCTTGGCACCGGCCGGGACGCGACCCTGTTCATGGTGCTGCTCTCGGCCTTCGCCACCGTACTGATGCGCCACAGCGGGCAGCACGACTTCGCGGTGGGCACACCGATCGCCGAGCGGCCGCTTCCCGAACTCGACGACGTCATGGGCCCGTTCACCAACACGGTGCCGATCAGGCTGGACCTCTCCGGCGACCCGTCCTTCGCGGAGCTGCTGGACCGCACCAGGGAGCGGGCGCTGGAGGCCTACGCACACGGCACGTTGCCCTTCGAGACCCTGGTGGGCGAACTCGGTCTGGCCCGCGACCTCAGCCGCACCCCGGTGTTCCAGACCATGGTCTCGCTGCAGGACGACCCGCTGGGCGGGCTCGACCTGCCGGGGATGAGCAGCGAGCGTCTCGACGTGCCGCGTGACACCGCCAGGTTCGATCTGCTGCTCGCTCTCTCCGACGGTCCGGCCGGCCTGTCCGGAGCGATGGAGTTCAACCAGGAGATCTTCGACCGCGCCACGGTGGAGGAGCTGATCGCCCATCTGGAGGCGCTCCTGGAGCGGGTCGTGGGCGACGCCGGGGCGCCGGTCTCCCGGATCCCGCTGCTCGACGCCACGCAGACGAATCGCATCCTGCACGAGTGGAACGACACCGCGGCGCCGCAGCAGCCCGTCGCGATCCACACCCTCTTCGACGAGCAGGAGGCCGCGACCCCGGACGCGGTGGCGGTGTGCGACCTCAGCCGCAGCTGGACCTACCACGAACTGCGCGGCAGGGCCGAGCGGGTGGCGCGGGAACTGCTGCCCGTGCCCGGCCGGGACGTGGCCGTACTGATGGGCCGGTCGGCGGCGGCGGTGGCCGCGGTGCTGGGGGTGCTGAAGGCGGGCAAGGCGTACGTGCCGATCGACCCGGCCTTCCCGAGCGGCCGGATCGCCGGGATCCTGGACATCTGCGGCGCCGTCTGCCTGCTCGCCGACCCGGAGCACCTGGCACAGGCCGAGGAACTGGCGGCCGGCCGGCCGGGGACGCGGGTGGTGCTGGTCGACGCCGACTCCGCACCGACGGCCGTTCCCGATACGGTCGAACTGCCGTCAGTGGCACCGGAGTCGGTCGCGTACACGATCTTCACCTCCGGGTCCACCGGCGTCCCGCAAGGGGTTGTGCTCCAGCATGCGGCGGTGGTCAACACGCTGCGCTGGGTCATCGGCACCCTGGACTTCCGGCCGTCGGACCGACTGCTGTGGGTCACCTCGCTCTGCTTCGACCTCTCGGTCTTCGACATCTTCGGCACCCTCGCGTCGGGCGGCCGGATCAGGGTCGCCGAGGAGGAGGAACTCGCCGAGCCTTCGCGCCTGGCGGAGTTGCTGCTTGGCGGCGAGGTCACCGTCTGGGACTCGGCGCCTGCCGCACTGCAGCGACTGCTGCCGGCCCTGGAGCGCCGCGCGGCGCAGCCGAACAGTCCCGCGGTCCGCCTGGTCATGCTCAGCGGTGACTGGATCCCGGTGACCATGCCGGACCGGTTGCGCGAGCTGCTGCCCGGCTGCCATGTGCGGGCTCTCGGCGGGGCCACCGAGGCGGCCATCTGGTCCAACCACTTCCCCGTGGAACACGTCGACCCGTCCTGGACCAGCATCCCGTACGGCCGTCCGATCCAGAACGCCCGCTACCACGTACTGGACCGCTGGATGCAGCCCTGCTCCGTCGGTGTGCCGGGCGACCTGTACATCGGCGGCGCCTGCCTGGCCCTCGGCTACGTCGACCCGAAGATGACCGCGCAGCGGTTCGTGCCGGACCCGCACAGCGGGCGGGCCGGTGAGCGCCTGTACCGCACCGGCGACCTGGCGCGCTACTGGCGCGACGGGACCCTGGAGTTCCTCGGCCGCTCGGACCAGCAAGTGAAGATCCGCGGCTTCCGGGTGGAGCCCGGGGAGGTGGAGGCCGCGCTGCGCCACTGCGCGGACGTCCGCGAGGCGACCGTGGCCGTGCGCGACGACCTGCCGGGCGGGCGCTGCCTGGTGGGCTACGCCGTCCCGGCCGAGGGACGCAGCCTCGACGAGGCGCAGTTGGGCAAGGAACTGCGTACCCGATTGCCCGCGTACATGGTGCCGGGCCACCTCGTCCAGTTGGAGCGGCTCCCGGTGACCCCCAACGGCAAGCTCGACCGGCGCGCGCTTCCGGCCCCGGTCCTGGGCTCAGGGGGAGCGGACTTCGCGAGCCCGCGCACCGGGACCGAACAGTTCATCGCCGGGGTGTGGAGCCAGGTGCTCGGGGTGGAGCGGCCGGGCAGCCGCGACAACATCTTCGACCTGGGCGGCAACTCGCTGCGGCTGGCCGAGATCCACGCCCTGCTCCAGCAGCGCTTCGACGGACAGCTCCAGCTTGTCCACCTGTTCGAGAACCCGACGATCGAGGGCCTGGCCCGGATGGTCGACGGCCTGGCGGACACCGGATCGGCGACCGACCGGACCCAGGACCGCGCCGAGCGTCAGAAGCAGGCCATGCAGCGACGGCGTGCACCGCGCCGCGCCGAGTGAGGAAAGGAACGAGGGCATGGACGAATCCAATGTCAACACCAACGCCATCGCCATCGTCGGAATGTCGGGACGGTTTCCCGGCGCCGCCGACGTCCAGGCTTTCTGGGCGAACCTGCTGGCCGGCCTCAGCGGCACCGTCGCCCCGACGGACCAGGATCTCGACGCGGCCGGAGTGCCGCCCCAGGTTCGCACCGACCCGGCCTATGTGCGGGCCACCGGCGCGCTCGAAGGGATCGAGGAGTTCGACGCGCAGTTCTTCGGCCTGACGCCCCGCGAGGCCCAGTTGATGGACCCGCAGCAACGGCTCTTCCTGGAGTGTGCCTGGCACGCCCTGGAGGACTCCGGGAACCGGGCCGGCGCCGGGCTCCCGGCCGCCGTATTCGGCGGCACCGGCGCCAACGGCTACCTGCTGTACAACCTGGCGCCGCAGGAGTGGCTCCGCGACCCGGCGCACGAGTACTCGGTGATCCTCGGCAACGACAAGGACTACCTGGCCCCCCGCACCTCCTACAAGCTCGGCCTCTCCGGTCCGAG
This sequence comes from Streptomyces sp. NBC_00440, assembly GCF_036014215.1. Lineage (NCBI taxonomy): Bacteria > Bacillati > Actinomycetota > Actinomycetes > Kitasatosporales > Streptomycetaceae > Streptomyces > Streptomyces sp. NBC_00440. The sequence goes on along the minus strand of NZ_CP107921.1, from coordinate 259,634 downwards.
CATCACGGTGCAGACGGCCTGCTCCACCTCGCTCGTCGCGACCGCCATGGCCTGCCAGAGCCTGCTGGACTACCAGTGCGACCTGGCCCTGGCGGGCGGGTCCGCGGTCGTCGTACCGCACCGCACCGGCTACCTCTACCAGGAGAGCGGCATCGCCTCACCGGACGGCGTCTGCCGGCCCTTCGACGCCGACGCCAACGGCACCGTGCGGGGGAGCGGAGCCGCGGTCGTGGTCCTCAAGCGGCTTGAGGACGCGCTCGCCGACGGGGACACCGTGCACGCCGTGATCCGCGGCTGGGCGGTCAACAACGACGGTTCGGCCAAGGCGGGCTTCACCGCGCCCTCAGTGGGCGCACAGGCCGAGGTGATCGCCCTGGCGCACCAACTCGCCGAGGTCGAGCCGGCCTCGATCGGATTCATCGAGGCCCACGGCACCGGAACCACCCTCGGAGACATGGTCGAGGCCGAGGCGCTCCGCCAGGCATTCGACGGCGTTCCCGGCCGCTGCGCGCTGGGCTCGGTCAAGGCCTCGATCGGGCACCTCGACGCGGCCTCCGGGGTGGCCGGTCTGATCAAGACGGCCCTCGCGGTCAAGCACGGCACGGTGCCGCCGACCCTGAACTTCCGGCGGCCGGGCCTGGCGCTGAGCTCGGACGGCAACCGGTTCTTCGTCAACTCCGAGGCGATCGACTGGCCGGTGGACACCGGGCCCCGGCGCGCGGGCGTCAGCTCCCTGGGGATCGGCGGCACCAACGCGCACCTCGTCCTGGAGCAGGCACCGGAGCAGCCGGACCGCCCGGGGGCCGGCACGGACGTGCTGCCGCTGGTGCTGCCGTTGTCGGCGCGTACCGACGCCGCCGTCGCGCAGGCGGCTGAGCGGCTCGCCGGCCACCTGGAGCGGGCCGGCGCCGACCTGCCGGTGGCGGACGTCGCGCACACCCTGATCACCGGCCGTGCGGAGTTCGACTCCCGGACCCACGTGGTCGCCGCCACCGCCGCGGAGGCCGCCGCGGCCCTGCGTACGCCGGCCGCACCACCGGCCGGGGGCACGGCAGCGCGACCGCTGGTGATGATGTTCCCCGGCCAGGGCGCCCAGCACCCCGGGATGGCCGAGTCGCTCTACCGCACCCAGCCCGTGGTGCGCGAGGCGGTCGACGAGTGCGCCGGACTGCTCAGGACCGAGCTCGGCCAGGACCTGCGCGAGCTGCTCTTCCCCGGAACCGACCCCGCCCGGGTGGCGGAGGCGGCGGCGCGGCTGGAGCGCACCGAGTACACCCAGCCGGCCCTGTTCACCGTGGAGTACGCACTGGCGCGGCTGTGGCAGAGCTGGGGCGTGCAGCCGGATCTGATGGTGGGTCACAGCATCGGCGAGTACGCCGCCGCCTGCATCGCCGGTGTGCTCAGCCTCCCGGACGCCGTCCACCTGGTCGCCCTGCGCGGCCGGCTGCTCGCGGACCAGCCGGCCGGCGGCATGCTGTCGGCCGCGCTGGCCGAGGACGAACTGCGCCGACGGCTGCCGAAGGGCTCCGTGATCGCGGCCGTCAACGCACCGAAGCAGTGCACGGTCGCCGGCCCGCACGCGGAGCTGGAAGCGCTCAGGGCCGAACTCTCGGCCGACGGCGTGCGGGTCACCGCCCTGCACACCTCGCACGCATTTCACTCGCCGCTCGTCGCAGGCGCGGTGGAACCGTTCCGGCGGGCCGTCGCGCAGGTGCGGCTGAACCCTCCGCTCCTGCCGTACGTCTCCTCCGTCACCGGCGCCCTGATCACCGCGGAACAGGCGACCGACCCCGGCTACTGGGCCGGCCAGCTGGTGGCGCCGGTGCGCTGGCACCAGGCCCTGCTGACCGCCGCCGGGCCCCGGGCCGTCCTGCTGGAGGCCGGGCCTGGACAGTCGCTCGGAGCACTGGCCCGGCTCGGCCTGGACCTCAACGCCGGGCATGTCGTCGCCAGTACCCTCCCCAGGCCCGGCGGCGACGAGCGCCGCGCGGTCCTTGAGGCAGCAGGCCTGCTCCGGGACGCGGGTGTCCCGGTGGACCTCACCGCCGTGAACGGCGCGCCCGGCCGTCGGGTGCCACTGCCCGGATACCCGTTCCAGCGCCGCCGCCACTGGATCGACGCGCCGCAGCCCCGGGCCGGCGGCGCGGACGCGGCACCGCAGCCCGAGCCCGTCGCGGTGGCCGTGAACGACATGGACGATGCCGGCACCGTGAACACCGACGCCGTTAGGGCCGCGGTCGACCGGGCCTGGGCCGAGGTGCTGCTCGGCGCCGACCCGGGTCCGGAGGACAACTTCTTCGACCAGGGGGGCCAGTCCCTGGTCGCCGTCCAACTGCTGTCCCGGATATCCCAGTTGGTCAAGGTCAGGCTCCCGCTGCAGCTGATCTTCGACCATCCGACCCCGCGCGGGCTGGCGGTCGCGGTCGCCGCCGAGGCTCTGCGTGGCGCGTCCCGGCCCGACCTGCCGGTCCGGCAGGCTGACCGCTCCGGCGCGCTGGCCCTCTCGCCCGCACAGGAACGGCTCTGGTTCATCGAGCAGCTGGAGCCCGGAGGCAGCGCCTACAACGTGCCGCAGACCCTGATGCTGGAGGGCGTGCTCGACCAGGCGGCACTGGAGCGGACCTTCACCGCGCTGGTCGCCCGCCACGAGGCCCTGCGCACCCGGATGGGGATGCACGACGACGCACCGGTGCAGATCGTCGACGAACCGTACGAGGTCACGGTGCCCCTGCTGCTGCCGAGCGGCGCCACCGGAGACGCCGGGGCCGAGGCGCGGGAGATGGCACTGACCGAACTCCGGCGCCCGTTCGACCTGCTGGCCGGTCCGCTGCTGCGAGCGGCGCTGATCCGGCTCGCACCCGAGCGGCACCTGCTGGTGGTGACCATGCACCACCTGGTCACCGACGGCTGGTCCTTCCTCGTGCTGACCCGCGAACTCGTGGAGCTGTACGACGCGTTCACCAGCGGACGGGCTCCGCAGCTGCCGCCCGCCCCCTTCCAGGCGGCCGACCACGCCGCGTGGCAGCGCGTACTGGTGACGGGCGACCACCTCGCCGAGCAGACCGCGTTCTGGACGGAGTACCTCACCGACGCCCCGGCCGCGCTGCCCCTGCCGCTCGACCGGCCGCGCCCGGCCGTCCAGCGCCGCCGCGGCCGCCGCCACCGGATCGAGGTGTCCGCGGACCTCACCCGGCGCCTGACCGCGCTGGGCGCTTCGCGGGGCACGACCCCGTTCACCACGCTGCTGGCCCTGTTCTCCGCCGTCCTGCACGCCCACACCGGCAGCCAGGACCTGCTGGTGGCGACCCCGGTGGCCGGCCGCGACCGGGCCGAACTCGAAGGCATCGTCGGCTATCTGGTGAACACCGTCGTGGTGCGTGCCCGGTTCGAGGGCGCCCGCACCGCTGTCGACCTGGTCGACCGGGTACGCGACAGCGCCCTCAAGGCCCTCAGCAACCCGGACGTTCCCTTCGACCAGGTCGTCCAACTGTCCGGAGCAGGACAGCAGTTGGACCGCAACCCGCTCGCCCAGGTGCTGTTCACCCTGGAGAACCGGATGAACGAGGACGTGCGGCTGGCCGGCCTGGAGCTGTCGCCGGTCGACCTCGACCCGGGGATCGCCCAGTTCGACCTCGCCCTGCACCTCCAGGAGCACGAGGACGGCCTGGCGGGCTGGTTCGAGTACGACAAGGAGCTGTTCCTGCCGGACACCGTGGCGCGGCTCGGGGACCACTTCCTGGAAGTGCTGCGCCGCGCCGTGGACGCACCGGACCAGCGGCTGTCCGAACTGGTGCGGGTGCCGGACGAGGTGCACCGGCTGCTGACCGAGGAATGGAACACCGGCACCGGACAGCTGCCGGCGGACGCGTCACTGGTCGACCTGTTCACCACAGCGATGGCCGAAGGACCGGACCGTCCGGCGGTGATCGACGGCGGGACGACCTGGTCCTACCGGGAGCTCGACCGGGCATCGGACCGCATCGCGGCCGCCCTCGTCACGCAGGGGGCGGTGCCCGGCGACCGGATCGGCGTCCTGCTCGAACGCGGTGCGGACCTGATCGCCGCGATCTTCGGCGTACTGAAGACGGGCGCCGCCTACGTCCCGCTCGACCCGACGCACCCGGCCGAACGGCTCGGCCTCGCCGTCGACGACAGCGGTGTACGGCTGGTGCTGACCCAGCGGTCCCTGGCGGACCGGCAGCCTCCCGGCGACGCCCCGACGGTACTCGTCGACGGACCCGAAGTGCGGTCCGCGACCGTGGACTTCACCCCGTACCCGGTGGACCCGGGGAGTCCCGCGTACGTCATCTACACCTCCGGCTCGACCGGGCGCCCCAAGGGCGTCGAGGTGACGCACCACAACGTGGTACGTCTGCTGAGGGTCTCGGACCGGTCGTTCGAGTTCGGCCCCGATGACGTGTTCGCGCAGTTCTTCTCGCACGCCTTCGACGTCTCGGTGTGGGAGATCTTCGGTGCTCTCAGCCACGGTGCAGCCCTGGTCACGGTGGACTACTGGACCAGCCGCGACCCCGACGCCCTGGTGCGGCTGCTGGCCGAACGCCGCGTCACGGTCCTCAACCAGACCCCGTCGTCCTTCCACTCGCTGATCGAGGCCGAAGCGCGGTCGGCAGCCGGCCCGCTCTCGCTGCGCTCGGTCGTGCTGGCCGGCGAGAACCTGGACGTCGGCACCCTCGTCCCGTGGTTCGACCGCCACGGTGACCAGCGGCCCTCGATCGTCAACATGTACGGGATCACCGAGACCACCGTGCATGTGACGTACCGCCGGATGACGGCCGCCGACGTCCGCCCCGCGGTCGGCACGCCCGTCGGGACGGCCCTTCCCGACCTGCGGATCCGGCTGCTGGACCCGGACGGTGCGCTGGTGCCGATCGGTGTGCCCGGGGAGATCTGCGTCGGCGGCCCGGGACTGGCCGTGCAGTACGTCAACCTGCCCGAGCGGACCGCTGAGCGTTTCGTCTCCGACCCGTTCGACCCGAGTCCCGATGCCCGGCTGTACCGCTCGGGCGACCTGGCCCGGTACGACGGCGACGGCGAGCTGTACTACCTCGGCCGCGCCGACCACCAGGTGCAGATCCGCGGCTTCCGGGTCGAGCCGGGCGAGGTGCAGACGGTGCTCGCCCGGCACCCGGCGCTGGCCGGTGCGGTGGTGGTTTCCGCCGCCGCGCCCGACGGCGGAACGGAGCTGATCGGCTATCCGGTGCCGCTGCCCGGCACCGAGGGGCCGAGCGACACCGAGCTGCGGGAGTTCCTGCGCACCCGGCTGCCGGAGTACATGGTTCCCGCGCACCTGGTGACGATCGCGGAGATCCCGCTCACCGCGAACGGCAAGACCGACCGGGCGGCGCTGCCCGGACCGAGCCGGCAGTCGCCCACCTCGCGGCTCGCCGAGACCTTGCTGGAGAAGGAGGTCTGCCAGGTCTGGTGCGAGGTGCTCGGGCTGCCATCGGCCGGCGTCGACGACGTCTTCTTCGAGATCGGCGGCAACTCGCTCTCGGCCGTGCGCGTCAACAACCGGCTGGCCCGGCGCTTCGGCGTCGAGCTGCCGCTGCGGGCGCTGTTCGAGGAGCCGACTCCGGCCGCGGTGGCCCGGCGGATCGAGGCCGCCCTGTCCGCGGCCGACGGTCCGGAGGCACCGGCCGGCCGGCTGCTGACCGACCCGGCCACACCGTCCCCGCTCTCCACCGAGCAGGAAGGCATCTACCTGGCCGAGCAACTGACGCCCGGTACCGCCGCCTTCCACATCGGAGCCGTGCTGCGGCTGCGCGGCGCACTCGACCCGGACCGGCTGCGGCAGGCGTTCACCCGGGTCATCGCCCGGCAGGAGGCGCTGCGGGTCGGCTTCGCCGACACCACCGACGGCATCCGGATGCGGCCGGCCGACCCCGGACCGGCACCGCTGATCGTGCTGTACCCGCCGGCGGGTGCGGACCGCGAGGCGTTCGTCGCCGATCTGTACGAGCGGGAACTGGCCCGCCCCTTCGACCTGGAGCAGCCACCGCTGCTGCGTGCCGCTCTGGTGCCGGGAGAGCAGGAACACATCCTGGTGATGGTGGTCCACCACCTGATCTGCGACGGCTGGTCGCTGGGCGTGCTGCTGGACGAGCTCTCGGCGGCGTACGCATCCGACGACGCCCGTCCGCTCCCGGCCGTCGGCTACCGCGAGGCGGCCGCCCGCTCGCGGGCCCGGCTGGAGTCCGGGGAGGCGGCGGCCGATCTGGACTGGTGGCGGCAGCATCTGGACCGGTACCGGGCCACCGCGCCGCTGCCCGCCCTGCCCGGCGCTCCCGAGCGCGGCCCGTTCCGGGCGAGCCGGCGCACCATGACCCTGCCCACCGAGGTGCGCGCCGGGGTGCTGGCGTCCTGCCGCGAGCTCGGCGTGACGCCCTTCGCCCATCTGGCCACTGCCTTCCAGCTGGCCCTGTCGGCGGTGGGGGTCGAGGCCCCGGTGCTCGGCTTCCCGACCGCCGGGCGCACCGAGGCCGACGAGGGCGTGATCGGCTGCTTCATCCGCACCGCCGTGCTGCCCTCGGCCGACCGGGCGGTGACCTTCGCCGACGCGGTCAGGGAAGTCCGGGACCACCTGGTGGCCGCGCTGGAGCACGGCTCGGTGTCGGCGGACGCCGCCGACCGCCGCCGGGACCCCTTCCACGCCTGGTTCGTGCTGCAGAACACCCCGATGGCAGGCTCGGGTCCCGGCGGCACGGCCGTGGAGCCGGTGCCCCAGCCCCCCGCGACCAGCAAGTTCCGGCTGGCGCTGGATGTGACCGACACCGGTGACGAGTTCGTCTGCTGGTGGGACTCCGCCCCGGATGTTCTGGGCGAGGAACTGCCGCAGCGGGTGGCCGACGGTTTCCTCGCGGTCCTGACAGCCGCGCCGGCCCCCGGGACCCCCCTGAGCGAACTGCTCGCCGCAGCTTCCACCCCCGTACCCCGGCGGCCCAGGCGCGGGCTCCGATCGGTCTCCCGTCGCGCCCCTTCCCGGCCGGCCACCCAGGCCGACGCCCCCGGCCAGCACGGCCACGTCAAGCAAGGAGATGAGTCATGAGCGCGCAGTTCTCACGCGTCGGGACGGTCCGCAGGGCATTGCGGTCCGCCGCCGGACCCGACGCCGTCACGATCGAGCCGCTGACCGCCGACGGGAACCCGCCGATGGTGGTACGCCCGAAGGAGCCGGGCACCGACCTGGCGACCTGGGCCGCCGCGAGCAAGGAGTGGGTGGCTGACGCTCTGCTGGAACATCGCGCGCTGCTGTTCCGCGGCTGGCCGGTGGCGGACGCCCCGGGCTTCCAGCGGTTCGTGGCGGCGGTCTCCGACGGTGAGCCGCTGCAGTACCGGGACCGCTCGACGCCCCGGGACGAAGTGAGCCAGAACGTCTACCTGTCCACCACCTACCCCGCGGCCGAGCGGATCGAGCCGCACAACGAGGGCACCTACTGGTCGACCTGGCCGCAGAAGCTGTTCTTCTGCTGCCTGATCGCTCCGCCCGTCGGAGGCGAGACCCCGATCATCGACAACCGCAAGGTCATCGAGCGGATACCGGTCGCCGTCCGGGAGCGGCTGGAGCGGCTCGGCGTGCGCTATGTGCGCAACTACAACAGCGGTTTCGGCCTCACCTGGCAGGAGGGCTACCAGACCGACTCCCGTGCGGACGTCGACCGGTACGCCGCGGCCAACGGCACGGTCACCGAGTGGCTGGAGGGCGACCGCCTGCGCACCGTGCAGATCCGCCCGGCCGTACGCACCCACCCGGTGACCGGCGAGAAGCTCTGGTTCAACCACGCCGGGTTCTTCCACATATCGAGCCGCGACCCGCAGATGAGGGAGGCGCTCGTCGAAGCACTGGGCGAGGACGGACTGCCGACCACCACCACCCACGGCGACGGCTCGCCGATCGCCGACGAGGACGTCCAGGCCATCAACGAGGCGTACCGCGCCGGGGAGATCGCCTTCCGCTGGGAGGTGGGCGACGTGATGATGCTGGACAACATGTCGATGGCGCACGCCCGCCGGCCCTACGAGGGCGACCGCAAGATCGTGGTCGCGATGACCGATCCCGTCAGCGGCGAGGACGCCACCCAGTCCGGTCCTGCCGTCGCGGCCGACGGTGAGGAGGCGTGATGAGTGACGACATCGCGGGCTTCCGGGTCTCCCCGGCCCAGCACCACCTGCACCGGCTCAGGTCGGCGCTCACCGGCGCCGCCCCCTTCGTCGTGCGGCTCGAAGCGGAGCTTCCGGGCAGCGCCGACCCGGAGCGGCTGCGTCAGGCCCTGCTCTCCGCGACGGCCCGGCACGAGGTCCTGCGCACCCAGGTGGTGGCGGCCTCAGGCGTCGGCGTCCCGGTGCAGGTCATCGCGGACGAGCCGGGGATCGGCGACGCCGACGCCGCGGGCAGCGGTCTCCCGGTCCGGTTCGGCATCGGCGAATCCGCCGACGGGACCCGCCGGCTCACCCTTGCCGCCGATCCGGCGGCGGCCGACCTGGCCACCCTGGTGGGGCTGCTCTCCGCTGCTCTCGGCCGTGCGGCCGGGGACGACGAGGAGGAGCCCGTCCAGTACGCCGACGTCGCCGAGTGGTTCCACCAGCTGCTCGACGAACCGGAGACCACAGCCGCGCAGGACCGCTGGCGCCGGGTGCTGGCGGCCGAGGCGGCCGAGCCCGACCTGCCGCTCCGCCCGGCCGCCCCGACGGACTACCGTCCGGAGACCACCGCGCTCGTCCTGGCCCCGGGCCTCTCCCGGCAGATCGCCGTACGGGCCGCCGAACTCGGTGTCACCGAAGGCGCGCTGACCACTGCCGCCTGGGGCGTGGCGCTCGGCGGCGGCGGGAACGGGGAGCCGCCGGCGCTCGGGGTGACCGTGAACGGCCGTGCCGCCCCCGAGCTCCAGGGCGCCCCCGGCCCGTACGACCGCACCGTGCCGATCGCGTTCCCGGACGGCGCGGACACCTCCTCGCTGGCCCGGGCGGTGGACGCCGCGATCCGGCAGGCCACCGAGGACGCCGACGTCTTCCGCTGGGACGCCGCCGCAACCGGCGACAACGAGCCGTACTGCCGCTTCTCGGCCGGTCATCTGGACATCTCCGCGCTGGTCGCGGACGGCACGGTGCGCGGCCTGGCCGTGACCGACCGGGCGGACCGCCACGATCTGCGGCTCCTGGTGGTCCGGCACTCGCCGGACCGGCTCGAACTGCGCCTCGACTACGACGCCGCCCGGTGCGAGCCGCAGTCCGCCGAACTGATCGCGGCCCGGACGGCCGCCGCGCTGGCGCAGTTCTGCGCCGAACAGGCGATCCCGCTCGGCGACTTGGCACTGAGCACCGAGCGGGACGCCGAGCTGTGCCGGCGGCACGGCACCGGCGAGACACTGCCGGACTCCGACAGGACCGTGCTCCACCTGATCCGCGAACACGTCCTCGCCCGCCCCGAGGCCCCCGCGGTGGTGTCCCACGACGGCCGGCTCGACTACGCCGGACTCGACGCGGCGGCCGACTCGCTGGCCACCGCACTGCGCGCGGCAGGCTGCGCGCCGGGTGACCGGGTCGCGCTCTGCCTCGACCGCGGTGTGCTGACCCCCGTGGCCGTGCTCGCGATCCTGCGCTGCGGCGCCGCCTATGTGCCGCTGGACAGCCGCAATCCGGCCGAACGCCTGGCCGGCATGGTCGCGGACGCCGGGGTCACCGTACTGCTGGCCGACGAGACCGGACAGAAGGCCCTGGCAGGCGCCGGCCCCGGAATTCCGGTGGTGGCCCCTGCCGCGGCGTGGACCACCCCCGCGGACGGGAACACGGTGCCGGTCACGCCGGACCGTCCCGCCTACGTGATCTTCACTTCGGGTTCCACCGGACGCCCCAAGGGCGTCGAGATCACCCACCGCAATCTGGCCCACTCGACCCGTGCGCGGCTCAGCGTCTACCGGCCCGAGCCGGAAAGCGCCGCACTGCTGATCCCCACGATCGCCTTCGACAGTTCCGTCGCCGTGCTGTTCGGCGCGCTGGCCGCGGGCGGCTGTCTCGTGGTGCCCGGCGACAAGGAGTCGGGCGACCCGGCCGCACTGGCCGGGCTGGCCGTCGACCACGGGGTGACCGATCTGCTCTGTGTGCCCACGCTGTACCGCCCGCTGATCGAGGAGCTGTCCGCCCGCGAAGGGGTACGGCTGCGGCGCGCCCTGGTCGCGGGCGAGGAGTGTCCGGCGGCGCTGGCGGACCGTCACCACGAAGTGCTGCCCAGTGTGCTGCTGTTCAACGAGTACGGGCCGACCGAGGCCACCGTCTGGTGCACGGTCCAGCAGGTGACCCCGGAGCGCTCCGAGCGGGTGCCCATCGGCCGCCCCCGGCCCGGCGTCCGGCTCCATGTGGTCGGACCGGACGGCGCGCAGGTGCCCTACGGCGCCCGCGGTGAACTCTGGATCGGTGGCCCGAGCGTGGCGGTCGGCTATGTCGGCAGCCCCGAACTCACCGCCGAGCGCTTCCTCGACGACCCGTTCACCGCCGAGCCGGGGTCCCGCGTCTACCGCTCGGGCGACCTGGTGCGCTACCGGTCCGACGGGGTGCTGGAGTTCCTCGGCCGTACCGACCGCCAGGTCAAGATCCGCGGCTTCCGGGTCGAACTGGAGGAGATCGAGAGCCGGTTGGCAGCCCAGCCCGGAGTCACAGCGGCGGCCGTGGTCGACCGTACCGACGAGGCGGGCTCGACCCGGCTCGCGGCCTATGTGGTGCTGCGCGCCCCGGCCACCGCCGACTCGGTGCGGGCGGCGGCCCAGTCCGCGCTCCCGGCCTACATGCTGCCCGCGATAGACGCACTGCCCGAGCTGCCGACCCTGCCCAACGGCAAGGTCGACCACGCCGCTCTCCGAAAGCTCGCGCCGATCCGCGCCGCGGCCGTGTACGTCGCGCCGCGCACGCCGGTCGAGCAGGTACTCGCCGAGGCCTGGCAGCAGGTGCTGGGGTGCGAACGGGTGGGTGTCGAGGACAACTTCTTCGACCTCGGCGGCGATTCCATCCGGGTGGTCCAGGTGCGCCTGCAGGCCCGCAGGCGCGGAGTGCTCATCCAGGTCACCGACCTGATGCGGCATCCCACCATCGCGGCGCTCGCCCCGCTGGCGACCGCTGTCGAGGACGGCGAGCCGACCCCGACAGCGACGGAACCGCTGCTGCCCGATGGCGTGCGCGCCGGGCTGCCGGACGAGGTGGAGAACGCCTGGCCGCTGTCCAGCCTCCAGGCGGGCATGCTCTTCCACACCGCCTTCGAGCGCGGTGAACGGCTGCTCTACCACGACGTCACCACGCTGCGGCTGCGCTCGGCGCTCGATGTGCCGGCCTTCGAGGCGGCCGTCGCCGAACTCTGCCGCCGCCATGCCATGCTGCGGGTTTCCATCGACCTGGCGCACCCCGCGGGGCCGCTCCAGCTGGTGCACCGGAGTGTCCCGGCCCCGCTGCGCATGGTCGACCTGCGCGATGTCCCCACCGGCCGGCAGCGTTCGCGGGTGGACGCCGACGTCGAGCACGAGCGGGCGACCCCGTTCGTCCTGGAGCAGGCCCCGTTGGTGCGCTTCGTCGTCCATCTGCTCGGCGAGGACGAGTTCCAGCTGACCCTCGCCGTGCACCACGCGGTGCTCGACGGCTGGAGCGTCACCGTCCTGCTGACCGAGCTGATGGACTGCTACCAGCACGCGGCGGATCCGGCCGCGCCCGCACCGCGGCCGGCCCCCGCAGCCACCTACGGCCGCTTCCTCGCCCTGGAACAGGCGGCACTCGAAGGACCGGACGGCGACTGGTGGGCTCGTCGGACGGAGGATCTGCCGACCGGCCGGCTCGGCGGCAGCGGCCTGGCCGACGGCGTCGGCGAGCAGCGGCTGGGCACCCAGCTCGCGCCGGAGACCTGCGAGGCAGTGCAGCGCGTCGCCGGGCAGGCAGGCGTGCCGGTCAAGAACGTACTGCTGGCCGTCCACCTCAAGGTGCTTGCGGTGATGACCGGACGCGACGACGTGGTCACCGGTCTCGTCACCAACGGCCGCCCCGAGGACGAGGAGGACTCCGATGCGATGCTCGGGCTCTTCCTCAACACCTTGCCGCTGCGGACCGCGCTGCCCGGGGGCAGCTGGCTCGATCTCATCGGGCACGTCTTCGCGGAGGAGCGGGCGATGCTCCCGCACAGGTGGTACCCGATGAGCCGGATCCGCCAGGCCCGGGCGGCGGACTCGCTGTTCGAGGCCGCCTTCAACTACGTGCACTTCCACCGCTACGGCGAACTGTCCACCCGCAGCGGGGTGGAGGTGCTGGACGCCGTGTTCCACGGGGACACCAACCTGCCGCTGATGACGGACTTCATCCAGGACCCGGTCGGCGGCGGGATCGAGCTGTCCATCGCCTTCGACCCGTCGCTCCACCGCCCGGAGTTCATCGAGGCGATGGTCGACAGGTACCGCTCGGCGCTCGACGCGCTCATCGCGGCGCCGGAGCTGCCGCACACGGCGGACCCGCTGCTGTCGTACGCCGAACGGCTCCGCCTCACCGCCACCGCGCACGGCGCGAAAACGGCGCCGGCCGCAGGCAGTCCGGTGGCCGGGCTGGCTGCCGCGCTCGCGGCGTCCGGCGACCGTACGGCAGTCGAGGCGTCCGACGGGTCCATCAGCCACCGGCAACTGCTCGATGCCGCACGGGCCTTCGGCGCCGCGGCCCGCCCGGAGCCGGCCGCCCCCGGGACCGGCGGGGAGCCGGCTGTCGCCCTGTTGCTGCCGCGCGGTGTCGCACTGGTCACCGCTGCCGTCGGCTGTCTGCTGGCCGGTGTGCCGTTCGTGGTCTGCGACCCGGACCAGCCGGCCGAGCGGCTGCGGGACATGCTGGTGGACGCCGGGGCCGGGCTGATCGTCGCCGCCGACCCCGGCCGGATCGCGGGAGCCGTGCCGGAGGGCGTGCCCTGCCGGACGCCGGACGAGCTGCGCGGTTCCGGCGCACCGGGCCCGGATGCCGATCCGCACCCCGAGCACCTGGCCTATCTGGTGTTCACCTCGGGCAGCACCGGCCGCCCGAAGCCGGTCGCGGTCTCGCACCGCGCACTGGCCAACCGTGTCGAGTGGGCGCAGCGGACCTACCCGCTGGGGCCCGATGACCGGCTTCTCGCCCTGGCCTCACCCGTGTTCGACTTCGCCGTCTGGGAAGTGTTCGGACCGCTGCTGGCCGGCGCCTGCCTGGTCGAGGCCCCCGACCTCACGGAAACCGGCGTCAGCCTCGCCGAGCTCCTGCGCAGCACCCGGACGACGGTCGCACACCTCGTACCCTCTCTGCTGGGCGGGCTGCTGACCGACCCCGCGCTTGCCGAAGGCAACGACCTGCGGCTGCTGCTCGTGGGCGGCGAGGCGTTCCCCGCACCGCTGCTGGCGGAGCTCCGCAACCAGCTCCGATGCGAGGTGATCAACCAGTACGGACCGGCGGAGGCAACGATCGACGCCACCTTCCACCGGGCCGGCCCGGAGGTATCCGGGCAGCCCGGCCGGCCGGCCACCGTGCCGATCGGACGGCCGATCAGCAACGTCTCGGTCCACCTGCTCGGTGAGAACCTCGCCCCCGTCCCGCCCGGCTGTGTCGGCGAGATGTTCATCGGCGGGGAGGCGCCCGCCCGCGGCTACCACGGCCGGCCGGCCCGCACCGCTGAAGCGTTCCTGCCCGACCCGTACTCCGGGGTCCCGGGCGCCCGGATGTACCGGACCGGGGACCTGGCCCGGCTGCTGCCCGACGGAGCGCTGGAATTCCTCGGCCGCACCGACGACCAGGTCCAGGTGAACGGCGTACGGGTGGAGCCCGGCGAGATCGAGGCCGCGCTGTACGCGGACGGGCGGCTGGCCGAGGCCGCGGTGGTCGCACACTCCACACACCGCGGTGGCGTGCAGCTGGTGGCCCATGTGACGCCCCGCGAGGGCGTCGGCCTGACGCCCGACGAGGTACTCGACGGCCTGACCGGGCTGCCCGACGCGCTGCGCCCGGGGCTCGCGGTGGTCCACGGCGCCCTGCCGCGCACTGCGGGCGGCAAGATCGACCGGGTGGCACTGCGGACGGCCGGGCTGCCCGGCCGTCCCGGGAGCGACCGGGTGGCGGCAGCCACGGAGCTCGAAGGACGGCTCGCGGTCCGGTGGTCGGAGGTCTTCGATACGACCGAGCTCGGGGTGACCGACGACTTCTTCGAGCTCGGCGGCGACTCCATCCTCGCCCTGCAACTGGTGGCCCGGGCCCGGCGCGACGGAATCGCGCTGACGCCCCGGTCGATCTACACCCACCGCACCATCCGGGCCCTGGCCCGGGAACTGGGCGGTGCGGAGCCCTCCGGGGCCACGGCGGTGCCGGGCCGAGGGGCCGCCGCGCTGGTGGCGCTGCGCGCGGACGGCGATCTGCCGCCCTTCTTCTGCGTACACGCCAGCAACGGTTCCGCCGCTCCCTACGCGGCCCTCGCCGCCACCCTCACCCGGCCCGGGCCGTTCTTCGCCCTGGACGCGGAAGGGCTGGCACCCGACGGTCCGGAGCTTGCCTCGGTACCCGCTCTTGCCGCGCACTATCTGGCGCAGATACGCGCCGAGCAGCCGAACGGCCCCTACCGGCTGGGTGGTTGGTCGACCGGCGCGGCGGTCGCCCACGAGATGGCCGCCCAGCTCAGGGCGGCGGGTGACGAGGTCGCCGCGCTGGTCCTGCTCGACCCGTCGACGCCACCGAGGCTTCCCTCTCCGCCGGACCAGGCCGACCTGCTGTGGCTGTTCCTGAGGGACCTGGCGGGCCTGACCGGTCGTGCGGCACCACCGCTCGATGCCGAGCAGGTGAGGAAGCTCGACCCGGCCGACCGGCGCCGGGCCGTGCTGTCCGCGATCCGCTCGGCCGGGCTGGTGGCGGAGGAGACGATGCCCGAGGTGGCCGCCCGGCTGGGAGTCTTCGGCGCGATGGTCTCGGCCGCCGCCGTATGGCAACCAGCCCGCTATGACGGCCCGTTGGCCCTCATGGTGGCCGGGGACGCCGGGGCGGCAGCGGAACGGCTCTCCGGCTGGCGTCGGTTCACCACCGGGGAGGCCACCGCCCGGGCGGTGGCGGGCAATCACCACACCATGCTGCGCCCGCCCGCGGTCGCCGGGCTGGCCGAGGTGCTGGACAGCCTGCTGAACGGGTAGCGACCACTCACAGGTGGCACAGTGCGATCGGACGGGGTCCCGGTGGTCCACCGGGACCCCGTCCGGCTGTTCCACGGACCGACGGATACCGCGGCTCACGAGCCGTCGGGAGCCTTTCCGGTGGTCACGTGAGCCGTGTTGGAGCGGGTGCCGTAGTAGAACGCCCTGACCCGGTACGAGGCGTGCTTCTCGTCCGGCAGGGTGCTCAGGCCGAAGGAGTTGATGTCCGGCGCCAGCACCGCGACCACCCGGTAGGCGCCGCTGCCGCGCGTCCTGAGCTCCAGCAGCCAGCCCTGTTCGTCGCTGGCGTGATCGGTCCAGGTGAACCTGATGCCGTTCGCCCGCACGGCCGTGGCGCGGAGGCCCGTCGGGGTCCCTGCGCCCGGCACCCGCAGCGAGCCGGTGGCGGGCGCGCGCCCGGATCGGACGGTCCGCGGTCTCGCCCAGACGTTGTCGTCCTGCTTGTCCTTCGCACTGAGGCCGCCCGGGGGCAGATCGACCTCGACAGCGGAGGAGGCCGGCCCGTAGTAGGGGCGGAGCCGGTAGTAGAACGGCGTCTGCGGCATCAACCTGGGGTGGTGGTACGAGTGCTGCGCGGCCGGTACGTACTGCAGCAGCGTGTACGGGCCGCCCGGCGAGGTGGCGAACTCGACGGCGTGACCGGCCGCGCCCCGGTCGCTTCCGTCCGCCCAGGTGAGTGTGGCGTCGACCGGCGAAGTGAGCGCGGCGTGCAGGGTCCCGCGGGTCGGCGGGGAAGGCGCGGCGGATGTCGCCGTACTCAGGGCAGGGGCCGAACACCCCACCGGGGCGGCGCAGATGACGAGCGCGGCCAGACAGCGGAGCAGGGGGCGGACGCGAAGTTTCAAGGCGAGCCTCGTGGGGGTCGGCGGCCGGCGGGCACGGCCGCCGCGGGGTGCGGTCGGCCGGGACGGGGCTGCCCCGGAACGCAGGCACGAGCCGTCCGGGGCGGCCCGGCGCTCACTTGCTCCAGAACTTCACATTGCTCCAGGTGACAGTGATCGGGCCGTTCCCGCTGCTGGTGCGGTACGCACCGAACTTGTCGTAGTAGCTGCCGGACGGGCTGTCCACCGTGTTGGCCAGCGAGCCGTTGATGTAGGTGCGATGTGTCTTGCCGACCTGGTTGACGGTGTTGACGCGGACCGTCGCGCCGACGGTGCCCGCGTCGGACACCGTCGTGCCTCCCGCCACGGTGTACAGCCGGCCGCCGTTCTCCACGGCGAGCATGTAGTACGGCCCCTGGGAACCGCTGGTGTCCCGGAAGGTCTGCTTGAGCGAGATGCGGCTGCCGCCCATGCTGGAGATACGGAAGTACCCCTCGAACTGGTGCGTCCCGCCGGTGTACGTGTCGTAGCGCCGCTCCGCACGCTGCTCACCGCTGGTGTCGCCGCAGGTGAGACTGAACGTCATTCCGTCGGCATGGCCGCACCCCTTCTCCTGGACCTTGTAGCCCGGTGACTGAGGGGTCCAGCCGCCTGGCTCGACCTCGGCGTTCGCCTGGGGGGCGGCCATGAGCAGTCCGCAGACGGCCGCGAGACCGGCGGCCCATCGGTACCTCTTCACCATCACTCACTCCCATTTCTCGCTGAATGGCAGATCGAGCAGACCTTGAGCCGGTCAAGGCTGCGCACAGCGTAGGAGTGGTGCCCCGGAGCGACAAGACTGAGGCTGCCGCCGTCCGAACCGACGGCGCCCGAAAGGGCCGTGTACATGTGGCGGGCCCCCGCCTTCCGGCAGGGGCCCGCCGTGCGTGAGGCTCAGTCCCCAAGCGAGTCCTTCATGCCCTGGGCGCGGTCCTTCGCGTCACCGAGAGCACCCTTGGCCTTGCCCTTCGTCTGGTCGGTCCTGCCCTCGGCCTCCTGGCGCTTGTTGCCGGTGGCCTTCCCGGCCGCCTCCTTGGCCTTGCCCTTGATCTTGTCCATGGCGCTGTCGTCGCCCATCGCTGCTCCTTGTGCGGTGCGGATAGCTGGCCAGCTCACGGTAGGACTGTTCCGCGCGTACTGCCCGATATCGCGCCCAATGGCGCAGTGGCACCACCGGCGGCCACTGTCCGGTGCCTCAGCGCGCCGCCGGGCAGTGCCGTGACCGTGCGGGCGACTCGCTCAGCAGGAAGTCCGCCACGGCATCGGCCGGGCACCCCTTCGCCATGGCCACACCGTGGCCGGTCGCCTCGACGGTGACCATGGCGGCCCGGCCGCCGAACGCGCGCAGTGTCCGGCGGGCCTCGCTCACCGGAGTCGACGGGTCCTGGGTGTTCTGCGCCATGAGGATGTTGTGCGGACCGCGCGCGACCGGCTTCGGCGGGTGGTCGGAACCGGCCATGGGCCAGAAGGCGCAGGGCCAGATGTTCGCGGGTGACCCTGCCGTCAGGGGGAACTGCGCGTTGCTGTGGGTGACCGCCCGCCGGTAGCCCGCGACATCCTTCGGCCAGACGCTGTCGTTGCAGACGATGGCGTCCTGCGCGCTGAAGAAGTTGTCCGGGAACACGCTGTCGAACTGGAGCTTCGACGTCAGACCGGCGGGGATCGAACCGGCGTGGGCCGCACCGAGCAGCTCGGCGAGCCCCGGAAAGTAGCCCTGCTGTTCGAGCAGCGACTCCTCGGCCTCCAGCAGCAGGTTCCCGGTGAGGCTCTTACCGGTCATCAGCGGGAGCGGTGTCCCGTTGAGCTGCCGCACCGTGGACAGGACCGTTCGCCGCACGTCCGGTGCCGAACCGCCCAGATGGTAGGCGCTGTCCCGGGCCGCCACCCACCGCGCGAAGCCGCCGAAGGCGTCCTCGACCCCACGTCCCTTGTTCTGGATGGTCGCCTTCACACCGCCCGGCGGGACGACGCTGTCCAGGAGCACCCGGCCCGAGGTCGCGGGGTACAGCGAGGCGTAGACCTGCCCGACGAACGTCCCGTACGAGGTGCCCGTGTAGGACAGCGTCCGCAGCCCCAGGGCGATCCGGATCCGGTTGATGTCACGGGCGATGTTCACCGTGTTGAAGAACGGCAGTGCGGAGCCCGCGTGCTGAGTGCAGGCTCTCGCGACGCGCCGGGCCCACGCGACATTGGCGTCGATGCTGCCGTCGGCCGCCGGATAGGAGATGCCGGTGGCCGTGGTGCGGTCGGAGCGTGCGATGCCGCAGTGCAGCGGGTCGCTATGGCCGATACCCCGGTAGTCGAGCCCGTACAGGTCGGTGGTCCGGGTGACTCGTGCGGGCAGCGCCGACACATCCTGCGACGGCAGGTCGAGCCCGCTGCTGCCGGGGCCGCCCTGGCCTGTCATCAGGGAGTTCGGGCGGGGCGCCCCGGAGCGGATCCGGGACACCTCGATGGTGAGCCGGCGGCCGCCGGGGGCGCGGTAGTCGAGCGGTACGCGGACGGTCGTGCACTGCTGGCGCGGATCACGTCTCACCGGGGGGCCGCCGCCCGTACCGGCGTCCGCCGCGGGGCAGGCGCCCCACCTCTGCCCTGCCGTGCCGGACATGCCCGCGGTCGGCGAACCCGCCGTGCGTCGCTCGGCCCCGCCGCTGCACGCGACCGCCCCGGCCATGAGGGAAGCGACGACAGCCAGGGTGACCGGGGCGGGGTGCGGCCTCTCGCGCGGCGGTCGCGCGGCGGGCCGGCGGGTGAGCAGCCGGACCAGTACGACGACAGCGGCAGCGGCAGCGACGGTGTGGACACCGGGGCTATTCACGGAGACGGGGCCTTTCAGCACGACGGATGGAGCCGTTACCTGCTGAGTGTGTGGCCTGCGACCCGTGAGAACGGTCAACCGGCTGGGTGGAGTGTTGGGCGGAGCCCGGCCCCCCCCGGGGGTATCCGGCTCGGACGCCGGACGTACGGGACGGCGCGGCCGACGGCAGCGCCCCGGCTGCGGGCGCAGTCGGGGCGGTGGGGCCGGGGCGGGGGTGCGGAGGACGGCGGTGAGACCGTGTAACCGGGCCCTCCGGCCGGGGCCTGCCGTGGGCTGAGTGGCGGGGTCCCATCAGAGGGGGCGCGACTGCCCAACGAGGTGGGATGTCAAAGGGTGTTGGGGCCGATGTGATTCAACGGCCCGGTGATCCGGCCGATTTCGCTTCGGCCGGGGACGAACTGCGCGGGGGGTGAACTGGGCGGGGGACGAACGGCACGAGCCCGCCGGTGATCGCGGTCCGCTGGGGGATCCGCTGTCACCGGGGCTCGTGTCCGCCGTTCGTCCGGGGCTTTAGCTCACCCGCGTCAGACCGGTCCACGTCGTGGATCTGCGGCTCAGTACGCCGAGTTGACGTTGTCGATGGAGCCGTAGCGGTGGGCCGCGTAGTTGGCGGCGGCCGTCAGGTTCGCGACCGGGTCGGTCAGCTTGTCCGCGGTTCCGGGGACGTGGAACGTGTCGAAGGTGGGCTGGATCACCTGGAGCAGGCCCTTCGAGGGGACGCCGTTCTGGGCGTTGATGTCCCAGTTGTTCACGGCGTTCGGGTTGCCGCTGGACTCACGCATGATGTTGCGGTGCAGGCCCTCGTAGGTGCCGGGAATGTGGTGGGCCTTCATGATGGCCAGCGATTCCTTGATCCAGCCGTCGAGGTTGTTCTTGTAGATCGTGGGCGCCGCGGCCTTGTGCTTCGCGGCGCTCTTCTTGGCGGCGGCCTTGGCCTTCGCGGCCTTCGCAGCCTTCGCGGCCTTGGCCTTGGCCGCCTTCGCCGCCTTGTCGTCCTTCTCGCTCTTCTTGGCGGGCTTGGCAGCGGCCTTCTTCGGGGCGTCCTTCGCGGGAAGGCCGTTGGCGGAGACGGGCTTCACCGATGCGGTGGCCTGCGCGGGTATCTGGGCGCTGCTCGTCTCGGCGGTGGCGGCGAGGGCCGTGCTGGCTCCCACGGTCACGAGGACGGCGGCGGCGATCTTGTGCGTACGGGTGGTGCGGGGCAGAGAGATGCGGGGCATGCTGGCCTCTTCCAGATGGGGGACGTGACGTGCGGCCTTCGGCGGCGCAGTGGATGTGAACCGAGGGTCTTGGCCGCGTTCGCCGACTGGCGTTGGTCGCTGGCTCGTTCTCGGTGCTTGCCGGGATCCATGGTTAGCGCCCGTCTTCGGCGGTGGCAATGACCCTCTGTACTACCTCTCATCGTGAGATGGGGTGAAATGCCCGAAATCATGGCCGTTCTGCCGTGCGAGGCTGGGGGCGGGGGCCGACTATCGAGGGTCGTAAGTGACATAGGTCCTGTGGCTGGTGTCACCCCGCCAAACGCCCGGAAATGCCCTAAAAGTTGTGTGGGTCACAGGGGTTGGGGTGGTTTCCGGTGATTCAGTGCCGCTTCAGCGGGTAAATGTCCACGCCACTTCCGGTGGGCGCGGACTTCCGGGCCGTCGCCGGTGCGGACACGGGATCACCGTGTGCGAGGGGGAGGGGCACCACTGGAGGGGGCCTGGAGCGCCAGGGGGAGGGCACCGATACCGGCAGGGAAGGCCACCAATAAGGGAGCCGGAGCCCGAGGCTGGGCAAGGGCCAATGAGGGGGGCCTGGAGCTGGAGGGGGAGCGGGCGCCAATAAGGGGGCCCGGAGCCGAAGGGGATCTGGCGCCGGCAGAAGAGCCGGAGCCGGAAGTGACGGCGGCAGCGGAGATACCCTCGAAGCAAGGGGATCCCCGCCCGTCATCCGGCGATACGGCGGCCGTGGCGCGCGGGGCACTCAGCGAGGAGGTTCCCCACGATGACTTCCACCACACGGCTGATGAACGTTCTTCCCGCATTCCACCGTGAACGCCTTATGGATCTGGCCCGCGACGTCTTCTTCCCCCAGGACGCGCGGATCTTCGAGGAGGAATCACCCGCGGACAAGTTCTGGATCATCCATACCGGCACCGTGGCACTCGACCTGCACGTACCGCAGCGGGGCAGGGTGATGGTCGACACCCTGGAGGTCGGGGACCTGCTCGGCTGGTCCTGGCTCTTCCCTCCGCACCGGTGGCACTTCGGCGCCGAGGCGTTCAGTCCGGTCCGGGCCCACGAGTTCGACGCGGTCACCGCCAGGAAAGTGTGCGAGACCGATCCCGAGCTGGGCCTGGCGCTGGCCCGGTCCGTCGCCGAGGTCCTCGCCACCCGCCTGGAGGTCGCCCGTACGAAGCTGCTCGACCAGTACATGCTCCACGGGGCCACCGGCGTATAAGGACCCGGCCGGGCCGTACAAGGGGAGTAGCGCGGGGGAGCGGTCAGGGCTGCTGCGACGCGGGTACCGCGCTGCCGGTCACCGGCTGTGCCGAGGCCGTCACCGCCGTGCGGCGGAGCCGCCTGAGCCGGTGCATCACGTCGTTCGCGCCCCGGCCGAAATAGTCGTGCAGCAGGCAGTACTCGCCATAGAGAAGGTCGTACGCCGCCGACCTGGCCGGATCCGGCTCGTACACGGTGGGCCGGATCCCGCCCATCGCTGACGCGGCCGCATGAATGTCCCGGTACGCGCCCGCGGCGACCGCCGCGTGCATCGCAGAGCCGAGCGCCGGGCCCCGGGACGAGCGGATCAGGCTCAGTGGCCGCCGGGTGACATCGGCGTACAGCTGGGTCAGGAAGGTGTTCTCCAGCAGACCGCCCGCGAGGGTGATGCCGGTGACCGGCACCCCGGCCTCCTCGAAGGCCTCGATGATCCGTCGGGTGCCGAAGGCCGTCGCCTCCAGCAGCGCGCGGTAGACATCCTCGGGCCTGGTGGCCAGCGTCAGCCCCACGACGGTGCCGCTGAGCTCATGATCGACGAGCACCGACCGGTTGCCGCTGTGCCAGTCCAGGGCCACCAGACCGTGCTCCCCGACGGCCTGCGCGGCGCCCAGCCGGGTCAGATGCTCGTGGAGCGTGCGGCCCAGCCGCCGTGCCTCCTGCGCGCAGGACTCCGGGACCGCGGTCCGTACGAACCAGCCGAAGATGTCGCCGACGCCGCTCTGCCCGGCCTCGTAACCCCACAGACCGGGCACGATGCCGCCGTCGACCACCCCTGACATGCCCGGTACCGGGCTCGGGTCCGGCGAGCTCACCATGTGGCAGGCGGATGTCCCCATGATCAGGACCATCCGGCCGGCCCCGGCCGCTCCCGTCGCGGGCACGGTCGCATGCGCGTCGATGTTCCCGACACACACCGCGATCCCCTCGGGCAGCCCGGTCCAGCCGGCCGCCTGCGCGGTCAGACCGCCCGCCCTGGTCCCGAGCGCGCCGGTCGGGTGCTCGACCTTGCCGCTCACGAAGTCCCGGAATCCGGGGTCGAGCGCGGCGAGGAACTCGTCGGACGGGTGGGCGCCGTCCTGCAACAGGCCCTTGTAACCGGCGGCGCAGGCGCTGCGGACGTAGGAGCCGCACAGCTGCCAGACGATCCAGTCCGTCGCCTCGACCCAGTGGTCCGTCAGGGCGTACAGCTCCGGGTCCTCCTCCAGGAGCTGGAGCCCCTTGGCGAACTGCCCCTCCGACGAGACCCGGCCCCCGTAGCGGTTCAGCCACGGTTCGGCCCGCTCGGCCGCCAGGGCGTTGATCCGGTCGGCCTGGGGCTGCGCCGAGTGGTGTTTCCAGAGCTTGACGTACGCGTGCGGCCGCTCCCTGTTCTGCGGCAGCTCGCAGAGCGGTGTGCCGTCGGCCGTCACCGGGATCATGGTGCACGACGTGAAGTCCGTCCCCACCCCGATCACCCGCTCCGCCGGGACTCCGCTCGCCTCCAGCGCCCGCGGTACGGCGTGGCGCAGTACCCCGAGGTAGTCGGAGGGAACCTGGAGCGCCCACTCGGGCGGCAGCCGAGGGCCGCCGTGCGGGAGTGTCTCGTCGAGCACACCGTGCGGGTAGAGGTGCTCGGCAGCGCCCAGCTCGGCGCCGTCCCGTACCCGGACCACCACCGCACGGCCGGACAGGGTGCCGAAGTCCACGCCCACGACATACGAATCCTGGTCCCGGCCGCTCCCCGGCGCTGCGCTCACGACTCACTTCTCCTGCCCGTAAGGAGGGGCCGGCCTGCGCTGCCGGTTCCGTCGGCGGCGGCTGCGCGGGAGCGCCGCTCGCCGCCGGTCATCGTACGCGTCCGGGGTCCGGGCGAGGGTCTGCCGGGCCGGGACGTGGAACCGCAGCAGGGTGGTGCCGGAATTCAGCGCCCCTGGTCCGCACCGAGGTTGGGACGGGCGGGGATCCGGTGCCCGAAGTAGTCGAGGACCGTACCGTCGTCCACCGGGGAGCCCGCACCGCGCGCGGGGGAGCCGGGGCGCAGCCGGACATCGTCCGGCGCCGTGGGGTGTGCGGAGCGCAGCAGCGGGTCCGCCTCGACGGCGGCGGGGTCGCGGGGCTGCGCGGTGTTCCAGTACAGGTTGCCGGAGTACGTGCTGAGGGTGTCCGTGACCGGCGAGCCGCCCGCGGCGCCGACGAAGACATTGTCCGAGAACGTCACCCCGGTCTGGCCGTTGTCGGAGACCATCGCGGTGCCCGGACGGTCGGTGACCACGGTGTTGCGGTAGACGCGGGTGTCCGTGGTGCTGCCGCAGACCACCGAGATCACCCCGTAGGGGGCCGAGGTGTTCCGGTCGTTGATGCTGATGTTGTCGTGCACCCGGTTGCCGTCCGTGGTCGTGGTGGCACCGTTGCAGACCAGCAGGAAGCCGCCCTCGTTGTCATGGCTGTAGTTGTAGCGGTAGACGTTGCGGGTGTTGGCGCCGTCGATGTCGTACGCCATGGAGTCCCGGGTCCCGTGGCCCCCGCTCACCTCGTTGTACTGGTAGAGCACGTCATCCGAATTCCAGGCCCACACACCGGCGTTGTAGGCGGCGGAGCGCATGTTGAAGCCGTCGACGCGGTTGTGCTCGACCAGGGCCCCGCGCGCGTTCTGCACGACGATCCCGTCGCCGCCCGCGTCCGATACCTTGTTCCGGTCGATCACCAGACCGGTGATGGCCTGCCAGCTGCTGCCGGTCCCGTCCGGGTTCTCGGCCCGGTGACTCCACGTCGACGACGTCCCGATGCCGGTGCGGTCCGTGTGCCGGACGGTCGAGTCCGTGATCCGTACGCCGTCGAAGCGGGTCGGCACATCGGAGCCCTGCACCACGAAGAGGATGCCGCCGCTGGGGTCCGGGTCCTTGCTGTCCGAGCCGTTGACGTCATGGACGTCCACACCGTCGACGACGTAGTGGTGGCCGACGCCGAAGTCCCGCAGCAGGACGAGCAGTCCCGCCCGGCGGTCCGTGGTCGTGGCCGGGCCCGTGTCGGAGAGGTCGAGATCGCGCACCTCCCAGCCCTCGGAGTCGCGCAGCAGGACCGCGGCGCGTGCGCCGGCGCCCTCGATGTGCGGTTTGGCGCCGGTGCCGTACGCGCCGAGCCGGATGGGCTCGGCGGCCGTGCCCGAGCCGGTGGGGGCGAGTGTCCCGGTGCAGCTGCGCCCGCGCCGCAGCAGCAGCCGGTCGCCGGGGGCGTAGGCCCGCGAGGCCTTGGCGAGGCTGTGCCAGGCGCGGGCCGCACTGGTGCCCGGGGCGCTGTCGCTGCCGTCGCGGCAGTCCACGTAATAGGTGGTGCCCGTGTGGTGCTGGGCGGCGGCAGCGGTGGGCGCCAGTCCGGCGACGGCGGCCGCCAGCGTGGTCAGTACGGCCTTCGTTCGCAGCAGTTCTCTGAGCATGGCCGGACGGTAGCCGGGGCCCCGCCACCCCCGCCATGGACATATGTGCAGGGCACTTGGACCCCTGTGTGCGCGGTGGCGGCCGCCGCGTGGCGCGTCAGCTCCGGCCGGTGCCGGCGACCCTGCGGGCGATGCTCACGATGTCGCCGGACGGCTCCGCGCGGTACGGGGGATGGTCGCGGATCCAGCCGTCCTCGATCGCGTACCAGTCGATGTCCCGGGGCGCGCGGTGCTCGGCCAGCGCCGACTCCAGCTCCTTGAAGTACGTCTTCCAGCGCAGTGTGTAGAGCCCGCCGACCAGCCCGGCCCACTCGCGGTTCGCGTAGTCGCGCAGCCCGCCGTCGTCCGCCGCGCTTCGGTTGCCCCAGACGGTCAGGAGCGACACCGCGTCGTGGGCGAGCCGGTCCTTCTCGGCGCTGTCCGCGCCCCAGGACCTGGCGTCGGAGATCCAGCGCCCCAGCAGGAACCGGCGGTCGGTGGCGACGGTCTCCTCCAGCAGTCCCATCCACGCGAACCACTCCGCGGTGAGCCGCCGGAACGCCGTCAGGTCGGCGCCGTCGTACGCCGCCTTGACCTGCGGGAGCAGGGCGCGGCTGTGGTGGGAGAGCGTCTGGCGGGTGACATCGAGCAGGTCGTACCGGTAGGCGCTGCTGCGCCGCAACGCGGCCGGTACCGCCAGGAGTTCGGGCAGGGCGCGGGCGAACTCGGCGGTGTCGTAGCGCAGTCCGTCGGGCGACCAGGCCGCGCCGCTCCGCGCGGTCAGCGAGGGGCGGGCGCCGAAGAGGCCGTCCGGCGCCTCGCTCCAGCTGTCCTGGCGGGTGGTCCCGTACGCGGTGCGGCGCAGGATGTCCCAGGCCGCGGCCGCGTGCCGGTCGGGCGCCCCGTACCGCTCGGCCGACCACTGGTCGAACCAGGCGGTGAGGGAGACGGGCCCCTCGCTCCAGGGCAGGTCGCTGAAGAGCGCGAAGGCGGCGGGATTGTTGTCCGAGCCTTCGGGCATCAGCGCGATGCCGCTGAGGGCGCTGCCCTGCCGGGTGCGCCACTGCTCGTACAGGGCCGTCCAGTCGGGGGTGTTGGCCCCCATGGTGGTGTGTCCGCCGAAGTTCCAGATCGAACCGAAGGCGTACGGGGTTCCGGCCCAGTCCTTCTCGCGGTCGGTGACGGTCGGGAAGCGGTCCGAGAGACCGTCCACGATGAACATCTTCGACCGGTCGACCGCGTCGATGATCTCGCGGCGGGGGTTGGTCTGCCAGCCGAGTACGTTCCAGACGGCCCCGGGATGCGCGGTGCGCAGGGCCTTCTCGACGGCCTTCGCGGCCTCGCCCACGGGTACGTCCCCGGGGTTCCCGCCCTCGTGCAGCAGGTCGACCTTGTACATGTCCGAGTCGCCGAGGAGCGCGCTCTGGATCCGGTAGAAGGTCTCGGCGACCTGCCCGAAGACAGCGGTGCGCGGGTCCAGCCAGTCGGGGCGGGAGAACCCTGACCAGTCGCCCTGCGGTACGACACGGGCGCCCGGACTGCGGTCGGCGAAGCCGGGCGGGACCGTACCGAAGTAGCCGGGAAACACCGGCGTCATGCCCAGCTCGCGCACCCGCCCGACGATGCGCTGCGCGAGGCGCAACCGCCGGTCCAGGAGCTGCTGGGACACCGGTCCGCCGAAGCCCGACATGTTCTGCAGGAGCCACCACGGCTGGTGGGCCGGGCCCGGTATCCAGGCACGCAGCTCGGCGTCGCCGTACCCGAACTCCTGGAAGGTGCGGTGGTAGACGGTGTCCGCGCCCGCGTAGACCAGCACCTCGTTGTAGCCGTGCAGGGCCAGCACATCGAGTTCGTGCTCCCAGTAGTCCCAGCCGCTGTACGGGCCCGTGTAGCCGTCGTTGGTGTCGTTGAAGACAAACCGGTGAGCGACGTTCGCGGACTTGACCAGCGGCTTCCGCAGGCCGGGCAGCCGGCGGGGGAGACCGGTCTGCTCACCGTTCCACGAGAAGTGGGCGTACGCCGTCGATCTCAGATAGTGGTGCACCCCGGTGAGCTGCACGGCGGGGGTGGTGCCCTCGACCACGATCCGCCCGGTCGTCCCGGACACCCGGAAGGCGTCCGCGCCGTCCCTGGCCGGCACGGTGCGGAAGGTGACCTGGTCGCAGTGGTGGGGGAGGAGCCGCGCCAGCGCCCGGGAGGCCGCGGGCCGCTGCGCCGCCGCCGGGCTGCCGGGCGCGGCGCCGAGTGCGGCGGTGGCGCCGAGAGCGGTGATGATCGTGCGTCGGCCGATGTCCATGGGGCGACTCCCTAGCGGCAGTGGGGCGGACCGGATCACTGGGCGGGGATCTTAGGCGCAGATGCTGACGGCCGGTCAAGGTGCGCGTACGGGGGGAGTTGAGCAGGATGTGCGTGCGGACCCGCCGGAGTTGGGCATGTATACGTACGACTTGCCCGGGACGGCGGCCGGCCGGGCTCCGGCGAGGGACGCTCCGGGCGCTCGCCCCCGGTCAGTCCGCGGTGGCCGCTCCGCCCGGTCCGTCCCACAGTCGCAGGCCCGCGGTCAGCCCGTGGACACAGCGGGCCGCGAGTTCGGCGGGGCCGCCGGGGCCGTGGTCCGCCGCGTCCGTCGTGGCCCAGACCTCGACGGCGACACGCATCGCGGTGTTGGCGGCGGCGGAGGCCAGCCTGATCTCCAGCGGGTCCGCTTCACCGCCCGCCAACGCGGCGAGTACCGGGGTGAGTTCCTCCTCGGCGTCGTGGGTCACCCGCAGCCAGACGGAGAGCAGGGCCGGATGGGAGTCCATCGCGCGGATCAGCCCCCGCGTCCAGTGCAGCGCCTGGGTCTCGGCCTCGTCGGTCGGGGTGAGCGACCGCAGTGCGGCCCGTTCGAGCGCACGGGGTACGGGCAGATCGTCCGGGCTGTCGCGCAGATCGGCGATCCACTGCTTCACCCCGCTGGACAGCAGTGGAGCGACCGAGTCCTCCTTCGTCCGGAAGTACCGGTAGAAGGTGCGCAGCGCGATCCCCGACGCGTGGGCGATGTCCTCGGCCGTGGTGCTGTCGGCGCCCCGTTCGGCGAAGAGGGCGGCGGCGGTGCGGGCGATCTCCAGCTGGGTCGCCGCCTTGCGGCGCTCGGTCAGTGAAGGCCGGGTGGTGGCTGTCCGGGACGTGTCAGGCATGTCCAAAGGGTATGTCCCGATGCCCCCGGTCCACCCCGTCTGCCTATGTGGCACATCGTGCCATTGAGGCGTACCGTGCAAGGGAAGGGCTCGAAGGCGAGTCCGGAACGGAGACAGGACAATGAACCGCTTTGACGGACGCCGCGTACTGATCACCGGTGGTGGCTCGGGCATCGGGCAGGCCACCGTGGCCCGCATCCTCGCCGAGGGCGGCACCGTCGTCGCCGCCGACATCGTCGAGGCGGGCCTCGACACCACCCGTGAGCAGGCGCGCGCGGCAGGAACCGAGAGCCGGCTCACCACGGTCGTGGCCGACATCTCGGACGAGTCGTCGGTGCACACCGCCATCGGGGGCGCCATCAGCGACCTGGGCGGCCTGGACGCGCTGGTCAACGCGGCGGGCATCCTGCGGTCCTCGCACACCGCCGACACGACCCTGGAATTCTGGAACAGGATGCTCGCGGTGAACCTCACCGGTACCTTCCTGGTCACCCGCGAGGCGCTGCCCGCGCTGCTGGAGAACGGCAAGGGCGTGGTGGTCAACTTCAGCTCGACCTCCGCGACCTTCGCGCACCCGTACATGGCGGCCTACGCGGCGACGAAGGGCGGCATCCAGTCGTTCACCCATGCCATCGCCATCGAGTACGCCAAGCAGGGGCTGCGCGCCGTGTGTGTCGCGCCGGGCTCGATCGCCTCGGGCATGACCAGTGACCCGGGCCTGCCGGCGGACGCCGACTTCAGCCTGCTCGCGAAGCTCTCCCCGGCCATAGGCCAGGGCTTCGCCGGGCCGGAGACGGTGGCGGGCGTGATCGCCATGCTCGCGTCCGACGACGGTGCGTTCGTCACCGGCACCGAGCTCCGTATCGACGGCGGTACGCACGCCTGACCCGCTCCTCCCCGCGACTGCGCCGGCCACCGCCCGCCGACCGCCCCTCCGGAACCTCTCCGCCGGGCGTTCGACGAGCGGTGGCTGTCCGGTGTGGGCAGACTGGAGTGACCGGACGGGGCGCCGTCGCGGCGCCCTGCCCTTCCGCGCCGCCGCCGCTACGACACGCGGCCCGCGTGGTGCGGTGGAAGCGGATGGTTCCCGGCGTACGAGGAGGAGATCCCGGTGGATGCCGCAGGCGTGGAATGGAGCGACGCGGTGTCCGGGGCCCCCTGTTGGGTCAACCTGACCGCACGGGATCTGGTGGCGTCCCAGGACTTCTACGGCTCGGTGATGTCCTGGGATTTCCGGCCCGCGAAACTCGGCGAGGAATTCAGCGTCGCCCTCCTGGACGGGTCGCCGGTCGCCGGGATCGGCGCGCTCGCGCCCGCACTCCAGGTCGCCGTCGCCTGGACGCCGTTCTTCGCCGTGGCCGACGCGGATGTGGCCACCGCCCGGATCAGGGAGCGCAGCGGCACGGTGGCCATCGGGCCGGTGTCCCTGGTCTCGGGGCGCGGCGCACTGGCCGCGGACCGGGACGGGGCGGTGTTCGGGATCTGGGAGGGCCAGCTCCTGTCGGGCTGGGAGGCGTGGCGCGACAGCACACCCGCCTGGCTCCGGCTGCGGACCCGCAACGCCTTCGACGCGGCGATCTTCTACGGGGGAGTGCTGGACTGGGCCAGCGGACTTCCGGGCAGCTGCGAGGTCGAGTACGAGCAGGACGAGGTCGTCCTGCGCAGTGACGGCCATGTGGTCGCCCGCCTCAGTTCCGGGGCGCTGGAGGCGGCGAGCGACCCGGCGATCCGGCCGCACTGGCAGGTGCACTTCCCGGTGCCCGATGTACCGGCCTGTGTGGAGGCGGCGCTCGCCGGGGGCGGGACTCTGGTCGCCCGCCAGGCGACACCGTCCGGCGCGGAGGCGACACTGCGTGACCCGGACGGCGGTCTGTTCACCGTGACCCCGCTGCATCCCGGGGACGTGGGCGCCCGGCTGTCACCGGGGCCGACCGAGTAACCGGACAGGGGCCGGCGGGTACGCCCCCGGGCCGGTGCGCACTTCCCCCCTGGCGCCGGACCCGCCCTGATCGCTGGCTGCTCTGTGGCTGCCTGCTGCTCCGGCTGCCTGCTGCTCCGGCCGTCGGGTGCTGTGACCTCTGACCGCCGGCCGCCCCTGCCTCTGACTGTCAGCCGTCCTGCCTTCCGGCCGGGCGGCTGATCCGTGTGCGGTCCCGTCGGTTGACGGAACGTCAGGCGAATCCGGCCGGTGCGGGTCTTGCCGGGGGTATTCCGGGGGCTTTCCCAACACCCCAGTGCTCAGGTGTTGTTGGGCGTCACCCCCATACCGGCTCTGCTCACTCCTCCCAGCAGGCAAGCCTTTGGCCATGGGATGCCCATTGGTAGCCCTCAAGAGTAAAACGCGGGTACAGACGCTCCTGTCCGTCTTGTTGACGTGTTCCTGGCGAACGTAGGTTGTGGCCGCCCTGCCGCGTAACCCGTCGGCCCGGGCTGCAAGCGCACTCACACAGCTCCTCGTTCCCCCACAAGACGGAGGCAGAACGTTGTTGCGCAGACCCTTCTCCATCACAGCGGTGGCCGGTATGGCCGCCGCCGCGCTCGCGCTGGCTGCACCCATCGGCCAGGCGGCGCCCGCCCATTCGGGCTCATCGGCCCAGGGCGTCAAGGTGGCCCGCTCGTGTGCGGAGCCGACGAAGAAGAACGAGATGGCGTGCAACGCACTCCATGTCACGTCGGGCACACCCGCGTCGGCCAACACCGAACGCAGCATCACGGCCGCCGCCGCGCCCTCCGGCCTCGGCCCGTCCTCGCTCCAGGCGGCGTACAAACTCCCTTCCGCGACCGCGGGTTCGGGTGCGACCGTGGCGATCGTCGACGCGTATGACGACCCGAAGGCCGAGGCCGACCTCGGGACGTACCGCGCGCAGTACGGGCTCCCGGCGTGCACCACGGCCAACGGCTGCTTCAAGAAGGTCGGCCAGGCCGGCACCTCCACCCTGCCGTCGGCGGACGGCGGCTGGGCCGAGGAGATATCCCTCGACCTCGACATGGTCAGCGCGGCCTGCCCCAACTGCCACATCCTCCTGGTGGAGGCCAAGACGCCGACCATGGCCAACCTGGGCACCGCGGTGAACTCGGCCGTCAAGCTCGGCGCCAAGTACGTCTCCAACAGCTACGGCGGCGGCGAGTCCTCCTCCGACAGCTCGTACGACACCTCTTACTTCAACCACCCCGGGGTGGCCATCACCGCCAGCTCGGGTGACGGCGGCTACGGCGCCGAGTACCCGGCCGCTTCCCGCTACGTCACCGCCGTCGGCGGTACGTCGCTCAAGACCGCCTCCACCAGCCGTGGCTGGGCGGAGTCCGTGTGGAGCGGAGCCGGTTCGGGCTGCTCCGGCTATGACGCCAAGCCGTCGTGGCAGAAGGACACCGGCTGCGCCAAGCGCACGGTCGCCGATGTGTCGGCGGTCGCCGACCCCAACACCGGCGTCGCCGTGTACGACTCGTACAGCCCGGGCACCGGCTGGATGGTCTTCGGTGGCACCAGCGCGTCGTCGCCGCTGATCGCAGCGGTCTACGCACTCGCGGGCACCCCGTCGTCCGGCTCCACGCCGGCGTCGTTCCCGTACGCGCACACCGGTTCGCTCAACGACGTCACCAGCGGCTCGAACGGCAGCTGCGGCTCGTCCTACCTGTGCACCGGCAAGGCGGGCTATGACGGCCCGAGCGGTCTGGGCACCCCCAACGGAACCGCGGCCTTCACCGGCTGACATCCGTTGCGTCCACTCCTCGCGGGGCGGTTCCCTCGGGACCGCCCCGCGAGGCTGTCCGCACGCGGCATCCGACCTGCGCCCCTCGTTCGCGTTGAAACGCCGGCGCCCCGGAATACCGATCGGCCGCGCCGGGAACAACAGGACCGGCCGGCACGGTTGCACCGACCGGGGGACCGGAGCCGCACGGGCGGGGAACACGGAGGCCACAAGGGCGTCCACCCCACCAGGATCCGGTTCCCAGGATCGCGGTACGCCCGCCGCGCACTCGGACCAAGACGTATTTCTGCAGGAGACTGTTCTTCATGACTGACCGGCCCTTGACGCTCATGGCAGTACACGCCCACCCCGACGACGAGGCCACCGGAACCGGAGGGGTCCTCGCGCGGTACGCGGCGGAGGGCATCCGCACGGTTCTCGTGACATGTACCGACGGCGGTTGCGGTGACGGAGCGGGGGGTGTCAAGCCGGGCGAACCCGGGCACGACCCGGCGGCCGTCGCCTCGATGCGCCGTCGGGAACTTGAGGCGAGCTGTGACGTCCTGAAGGTCAGCGATCTGGAGATGCTGGACTATGCCGACTCCGGGATGACGGGCTGGCCGAGCAACGACGCCCCCGGATCCTTCTGGCGGACCCCCGTGGAGGAAGGCGCCGCCCGGCTTGCGGAACTCATGCGGCACTACCGGCCCGATGTGGTCGTCACCTACGACGAGAACGGCTTCTACGGCCACCCCGACCACATCCAGGCCCACCGCATCACGATGGCGGCGCTGGAGATGACCGAGCTGACGCCGAAGGTGTACTGGACGACGATGCCCCGCTCGATGATGCAGCGGTTCGGGGAGACCGTGCGCGAGTTCCAGGAGGACATGCCGGAGCCGGATCCTGCCGAGGCCGCCGCGATGGCCGAGATCGGCCTCCCCGACGACGAGATCACCACGTGGGTGGACACCACCGCGTTCAGCGGTCAGAAGTTCGATGCGCTGGCCGCGCACGCCAGTCAGGGCGAGAACATCTTCTTCCTCAAGATGGGCAAGGAGAGGTTCGGCGAGTTCATGGGCATGGAGACGTACCTACGTGTCAAGGACGCCACCGGCGCGGCCGTACCCGAGAACGATCTCTTCGCCGGACTGCGCTGACCCGGAAGGCGGCGGCCACCCAGGTCACCGGCCCGGCGGTCCGCAGTTCGACGGCCCGCCGGGTCCGGCGGGCGGCCGAGGTCGTAGGAAATGTCACTGTTCGCGGGGCTGAGCGGCTGATTTCGCCGGCCGTCAGTCCTCGGCGGGTGCCAGGTCCTCCAGCAGACTCTCCAGCGCGCCGAGCACCAGGCGGGAGATCTCTTCCGGGGCGGCGCCGGCCAGGGGTTCCTTGGCCACGACGACCCGCATCAGGCCGATCCCCAGCAGCCACGCCATGGCCAGATCCGCGCGCAGGAGGCTGTCCTCCGCGCCGGACAGGGTGGAGAGCACCGCGGAGTACTCGTCCCCCAGCGCCTTGACCATGTCGCCGACTTCCCCGCCGGTCCCGATCGACCGCAGATAGACGGCCAGCGGCAGGTCCGCCGCCTCTTTCCCGCCACCGGTGAGCATCCCGCGCAGAGCTGTGGCGAACAGCCGCTCCGGCGCCGTCGTGCGCACCTGCTCCTGGCCCCCGGACGCCATCACCTCGGTGAGCAGCGCCTGCTTCGAGCCGAAGTACCTGAACAGCAGGGCCTGGTTGACCCCCGCCAGCGCGGCGATGTCGCGCACCGTCGCGGCCTCGTACCCCCGCTCGGCGAACAGTTTCGCCGCCGCGTCGAGGAGCAGCCGCCGGGTCCCCTGGGCGTCACGGCGCCGCTCGCCGGACCCGCTGCTGGGGCGTTCCTCCATGATCCGGCTCCTCCTCGGTGAGGCGTCAGCATAACGGCCGTATACCGCCGTTGACGGTGCCCTGATGCAAGACCTACCGTTTGTAAGCAAGTGCTTACAAGGAGGAGAGCAGTGTGACCACAGCCAGCACGGAACCTCTCGCCTATCCCTTCAACACGGCCGAGGGCCTCGCCCTGGCCGAGGAGTACGAACAGGTACGGAATCGGCCGGGACTGCTTCAGGTCCGGATGGCCTACGGCGAACCGGCCTGGCTCGTCACCCGCTACGAGGAGGCCCGCCTGGTCCTCGGCGACCTGCGCTTCAGCCGGGCCGAGGGGTACAAGCACGACGAACCCCGCCAGGGCGAGGGACGCAGGGACAGCGGCATCCTGGGCATGGACCCGCCGGACCACACTCGGCTGCGCTCGCTGGTGGCCAAGGCGTTCACCGTGCGCCAGGTCGAGAAGCTCCGCCCCCAGGTACGGGAGCTGACCGCAGGGCTGCTGGACAGGATGGAGGCCGCCGGACCGCCGGTCGACCTGGTGGAGGAGTACGCGCTGCCGATCCCGGTCGCCGTGATCTGCCGGATGCTGGGCGTACCGGAGGAGGACCGGCCGAAGTTCCGGATCTGGAGCGACGCCGCGCTCTCCACGAGTTCGCTCACGGCCGAGGAGTTCGATGCCAACCGGGAGGAACTCCGCGCCTATATGGCCGGGTTGATCGCCCAGCACCGCGCCGAGCCGCGTGACGACCTGATGACGGCCCTGATCGAGGCGAGGGACGGCGGCGACCGGCTGTCCGAGCTCGAACTGGTCGACCTCTGCGTCGGCATCCTGGTCGCCGGACACGAGACCACCGCCAGCCAGATTCCCAACTTCGTCCACACCCTGCTCGACCACCCCGGGGAGTGGCAGCGGCTCGGCTCCGACCCGGGCCTCATCGACAGCGCGGTCGAGGAACTGCTCCGCTTCGTACCGCTGGGCAGCGGCGCGGGCCAGCCCCGGTACGCGAAGGAGGACATCGAGGTGGGCGGCACGCTGGTCCGCGCCGGCTCTCCGGTCCTGGTCGCGGTGGGCGCGGCGAACCGGGACGCGCTGCGTTTCTCGGCCCCGGGCAAGCTGGACCTCTCCCGCGCCACCAACCAGCACCTCGGTTTCGGCCATGGAGTCCACCACTGCCTGGGCGCCCCGCTCGCCCGGCTCGAACTCCAGGAGGCGCTCGGCGCGCTCACCGCCCGCTTCCCGGACCTCCGGCTCGCGGGCGACATCGTCTGGAAGGGCGAGATGCTGGTCCGCGGCCCCCGTGTCATGCCGGTCGGGTGGTGAGCCGATGACCTGGCATGTGGAGGTGGACCGGAGCCAGTGCATGGCATCGGGGATGTGCGCGGGCGCCGCCCCCGACCTCTTCGCCCTCGACCACGACCGTGCCCGCGCGCTCAACAGCGACATCGCCGAGGACGAACGGGCCCTGGACGCGGCGGACATCTGTCCGGCGATGGCCATCACGGTCCACGACGGGGAGAAACCCATCGGCCCACGGCCTTAGGGCCGCTGAATGGTGCAGGGGCGGGCGGCGCAGTCCGTTCCTCCCGCGGCCCCGGCCGCACCTGGACGCCGCCGCGCGCCCTCCCTCCGTGCTCCGGAGGGAGGCCGCGCGGCGGTTCCGTCCCGTCAGACCTCCAGCAGCCACCGGGCCGCCGCGCCGAGCGCCGCGTCCGCCTCCGGCAGGACACCGGCCCCGCCGAGGAAGCCGTGGAACATCCCACGCTCCACCCGCACTTCGGCCGGGACGCCCGCCTCACGCAGCCGCTCCGCGTAGACCCGGCCCTCGTCACGCAGCGGGTCGCACTCGGGCAGGATCAGCAGCGCGGGGGGCAGCCCGCCCAGGTCCGCGGCGCGCACCGGCGAGGCGTAGGGGTCGGCGCCGTCGCCTTCCGGCCCGAGGTACTGCTCCCAGTACCAGCGCATATGGGCGGTGGTGTGGAAGTACCCGGTGGCGTAATCGGCGGCGGAAGGGGTCTCCAGGCGGTCGTCGAGCACCGGGTAGACCAGGAGCTGGGCGGCGATGGCCGGCCCGTCCGCGTTCCGGGCCATCAGCGCGACGGCCGCTGCCAGATTGCCGCCGCTGGAGTCTCCGGCGACGACCACCCGGGACGGGGCGCAGCGGAGTTCACGGGCGCGCCCGGCTGCCCACTCCGTGACGGCGTACGCGTCGAGCAGCGCACAGGGGAACCGGTGCTCCGGTGCGCGCCGGTAGTCCACCGACACCACCAACGCGCCCGTGCGCGAGGCGAGTTCACGGCAGAGGCCGTCGTGCGTGTCCAGTCCGCACATCACCCAGCCGCCGCCGTGGCAGAAGACGATGAGCGGCCGGTCGCCGTCCGCGCCGTCCGGGTCGGGTTCGTAGACCCGTACGGGCACCGGCGGGGCGCCCGGCGGTCCCGGTGCGGACGCGTCGCTCACCCGCGCGACCTCCGGGAGTCCGCGCGCCGGTCCTGCCGACGAGGCTCTGCGCAGGGCTGCGACGTCCAGCGGGCCGTCCGCCGGGTCGGGGAAACCGTGGGACAGCACGTCGGCGAAGCGGCGTGCGGCGGGGGTGAGGTTCATCCGGTGGTCAGCCCCCCGTCCACGGTGAACTCCGCGCCGGTGATGTAGGAGGCGGCGTCGGAGGCCAGGAAGCGGACGAGCTCGGCGACCTCGTCCGGCCGGCCCATGCGCCGCAGTGGCACCCGCGGGTGCTCCCGCTGCCCCGCGTCCTCGCCCAGCGCCCCCGCGACCATCGGGGTGTCGACCATCCCCGGGTGCACCGAGTTGACCCGGATGCCGTCGGCCGCGAGGTCGAGGGCGACGTGCTTGCTGAGTCCGCGCAGCCCGAACTTGCTCGATCCGTAGGCCGCGTGCTGGGCGATGCCGACCAGACCCGCGGTCGACGAGATGTTGACGATGGACCCGCCGCCCGCGTTCCGCAGGGCGGGGAGTACGGCCTTGATGCCCAGGAAGGGGCCCAGCAGATTGACGCGGAACAGCAGCTCGAAATTCTCCTGCGTCTCGGTGTCGACCGGCGCCGTCCGCCACAGGGCGGCGTTGTTGACGAGGATGTCCAGCCGCCCGAAGCTCCGTACGGCCGTCGCGACCGCCGTCTCCCAGCTCGCCGCTTCCGTCACGTCGTGCGGGACGAACACCGCTGCGTCGCCCAGCCCTGCGGCGACCTCGCGGCCCTCCTCCTCCCGGACGTCGGTGATCACGACCCGTGCGCCGGATTCCGCGAACAGCCGTGCCTCGACGGCTCCCTGGCCCCGGCCGGCTCCGGTGATCAGCGCCACCTTGCCGTCCAGTCGTACGCCGCCCGCTGCCGCGTCCGCGGCCGTGGGGGCGGTCACTTCTCGCCGTCCAGCGCCCGGAAGTGCGGGATGACCGTCTCGCCCCACTGGCGGATGGTCTCCATGCACGCCTCCTGCGGCACCGTGCCCATCTGGATGAGGCACATCACCTCGTCCACCCCGATCTGGCGGAGCTTCTCGACATAGGCGATGGCTGTGTCGGCGGTGCCGTAGGCGTGGTCCGCGTTGAAGGTGCCGGTGTCGACCGGGCGGGCCGGGATGTTGGCGTCGTGCAGCCTGGCGACCAGCTCGTCGCGGTCGCGCGCCATCAGGGCCACGTGGTCCTCGTCCTCGTCGTCGCCGGTGGGCGCGGGCGAGTTCCCGTACCAGTGCGCGATGGACTCGGCGAAGAAGCGCTGGCCCCGGGTGCCGATGCGCAGCGCGCGCTCCGCGTCGTCGAGGACGATCGTCGGGCAGAGCGCCGAGAAGTGGTCGTTGATCTCGGTCGACACACAGCGCTCGCCGCTCCTGGCGGCGATGGCCTCGTCGTACACCGCGCGCATCGCGCGGACGTCGTCGGCCCCGGCGAAGCCCATCACCAGGGCGCCGATGCCCAGTTCGGCCGCGAGCTTGAGAGTGTCGTGCTTGCTGCACGCCATGAAGAGGGGCGGATGCGGGTCCTGGACCGGGCGGGGCAGGATGGCGCCGGGACCGATGTCGATCGACCCGTGCCACTCGAACTGCTCTTTGCGCCACGCGCTGGAGAAGATCCGCAGGGCCTCCTCCATCTGCGGATAGGTGTCCTCGGGGCGCACCCCGTACATGGACATCTCCTGCTTCGTCGCGCCGCGCCCGGAGCCGATGTCGACGCGCCCGCCGGAGAGCACGTCGAGCATGGCCGCGCGCTCGGCGACCCGGACCGGGTGCTGGTAGCCGAAGGGCATCGTGACGACGCCGTGGCCGATACGGATGCGGGAGGTCCGCGCGGCGACCCAGGTCAGGAAGATCTCGGACGCGCTCATGTGCGCGTACTGCGAGAGCGAGTGGTGCTCGACGGCCCAGATCCGATCGAAGCCCATCTCCTCCGCGTACACGGCCTGGTCGACGCAGTCGTTGATGACCTGGCGTTCGCGCTCTGGGGTCGGGTTCGAGAGCTGTGCCTCGAAGATCATGGAGAACTTCACGGGGTGCCTCCGGAGTATTTCGATTAGGAATACTTCTATCAGGCATAGATGTCTGACGGAAGGGGCGGGGGTGGGGTGGGGGCGCGACGGGTGCGGAGCGGGTCGCGGCGGTCCGGCCGGACGTGGCCGGACCGTAGACTGCCGGGCGTGACGGAGAAGCGGACGAGCAGTGAACAGGGCAGCGAACAGGGTGGTCAGCAGGGCACTGAGCCCGGCAGGCCGGCGCTCCCGGCGACCAGCTGGGCCGTGCTCGGGCTGCTCTCGTTCGGTGAGGAGCTGTCCGGGTACGACCTCAAGAAGTGGTCGGACTGGTCGCTGAGGTTCTTCTACTGGAGCCCGTCGTTCTCGCAGATCTACGGGGAGCTCAAGCGGCTGGAGAAGGTCGGTTATGTGACCTCCCGGATGGTCGCCCAGGAGACCGGCAGCCGGGACAAGCGCGTCTATGCGATCACCGGTGACGGGATGGACGCCGTGCGGACCTGGGCGCGCGAGGCGCCCGTCGAGCCGCCCGTGCTCAAGCACGGCGTCATGCTGCGGATCTGGCTCGGTCATCTGCTGGAGACCCAGCAGATGCGCGACGTCCTCGGCACCCACCGCGAGTACGCGGAGAAGATGCGGCAGCGCGCCGAGGTCGACATCGCCGGAGCGCGGTCGGAGGAGGCGTGGCTGTATCCCACGCTCACCCTCAAGTGGGCCGAGCGGTACTACGCCTCGGAGCGCGACCTGGCCGACTCGATGCTCGCCGACCTGGAGGAGCTGGAGCGCAGGCGCCCGTAGCCCCGCCTGAAGTACAGCAGTGGCTCGGCGTCAGCGTGCCGCTCCAGCGCGGTGACCCGGCCGAGCGCGATCAGATGGTCGCCGCCGGGGAAGGTGCCTTCGAGGTCGCACTCGACGGTGGCCAGGGCCCCGTCGAGCAGCGGTGCGCCGTTGGCGCCCGGCCGCCAGCCGGCGTCCTGGAACTTCTCCCGGCCGGTCACCGCGAACTGCCTGCACAGCGACTGCTGTTCGGCGGCCAGGATGTTCACGGCGAACCGGCCCGCCTCGCGGATGTGCGGCCAGGTCGTCGAGGTGAGGGCCGGGCAGAAGCAGATCAGTGGCGGCTCCAGTGAGACCGACGAGAAGGACTGGACCGCCATTCCGGTGGGGCGGCCGTCGGCCTGGATCGCGGTGATGACCGCGACGCCGGTGCAGAACCGGCTGAGAACCTCCCGCATGGAGTCGTCGAATCCCGGGGTGGGGTGAGGGGTGAGGGTCGGCATGTTGCCTCCAATGTTCCTACTAGGTATATGCCTAACCGAAACACTTGTGATTGGATACCGGCCACGCTCGCACGTCAAGTAGGGAGGGTCATCATCAGCGCACACCAGGTGCCACCACCCACCACCCTCGCGCAGCTGGCGGACTTCGCGGCCCGCGCGTACGGGAGTTCCGACGCCCTCGCTGACGGAGAGGTCCGCTGGAGTTTCGGACAGCTGGGCGATGCGGTCCACGCCGCGGCACGCGCCGTCATCGCCCACGGCCTGGAGCCGGGCGACCGGGTGGCGGTATGGGCCTCCAACAGCCGCGAATGGATCACGGCCGCCCTCGGCGCGCTCTCCGCCGGGGCCGTGCTCGTTCCCCTCAACACCCGCTACAAAGCAGCCGAGGCCGCCGACATCATCCGCCGCAGCGGCGCCCGCACCCTGCTCACCGAACGCGGGTTCCTCGGCATCGACTACGTGGCCATGCTGCGCGACTCCGGAGAGAACCTCGGCGCTCTCGAATCCGTCGTCGTACTCCGGGGCGGGGCGACCGGATCCGCGGTGAGCTGGGAGGACTGCCTCGCGCGCGGACAGGGCGTCTCCGAGGACCGGCGCGCGGCCCGCGCCGCGGCCGTCGGACCCGACGACCTCGCCGACATCCTCTACACCTCGGGCACCACCGGCAGCCCCAAGGGCGTCATGAGCACCCACCGGCAGGTACTCGCCGGAATCGAAGCCTGGTCCCGGGCCGTCACCCTGCGCCCCGGCGACCGCTATCTGCTGGTCAACCCCTTCTTCCACACCTTCGGCTACAAGGCCGGC
Organism: Streptomyces sp. NBC_00440; assembly: GCF_036014215.1. Lineage (NCBI taxonomy): Bacteria > Bacillati > Actinomycetota > Actinomycetes > Kitasatosporales > Streptomycetaceae > Streptomyces > Streptomyces sp. NBC_00440. Next base: position 219,595 of record NZ_CP107921.1, on the reverse strand, counting down.
TTCGTCGCCTGCCTGCTGCGCGGCGTCGCCATGGTCCCTGAGGCGGTCTACGACGTGGACCGGGTGCTGCGCCTGATCGCCGGCGAGCGGATCAGCGTGCTCCTCGCCCCGCCGACCGTCTTCCACGGGCTGGTCCGCCATCCGCACCTCGGCGATCACGACCTCGCCGCGCTGCGCCTGGCGGGCACCGGGGCCTCCGTCGTACCGGTCGCCCTCGTCGACGAGATCCGCGAACGGCTGGGCGCGCCGGGCGTGTTCACGGCCTACGGGCTCACCGAGTGCATGGGCGTCGTCGCCGTCTGCCCGGTCGACGCCGACGCGTGGAGCGTCTCGCACTCCGTCGGCCTGCCGCTGCCCGGAACCGAGATCCGTATCGTCGGCCCCGGCGGCCCGGACGGCGGCGCGCTGCCCCCGGGCAGTGCGGGGGAGATCGCCGTACGCGGCCCCCAGGTCATGCTCGGATATCTCGACGACCCGGAGGCCACCGCCCAGATCCTGGACGGCGACGGCTGGCTGTACACCGGCGACATCGGCGTACTCGACGAACGCGGCTACCTCTCGATCACCGACCGGCTCAAGGACATGTACGTCGTCGGCGGCTTCAACGCCTACCCCGCCGAGGTCGAGAACGTCCTGCGCGGCCATGAACTCATCAGTGAGGCCGCGGTGGTCGGCGCCCCCGACGAACGGCTCGGCGAGGTCGGCGTCGCCTATCTCGTCACCGAGGGCGGACAGCGCCCCGACCCTGCCGAACTGACCGCATGGACACGGGAGCGGCTGGCCAACTTCAAGGTCCCGCGCCGCTTCCACGTCCTGCCGGAGCTGCCGCGGAACGCCAGCGGCAAGATCCTCAAGGCCGAACTGCGGCGCGCCGCCAAGGAGGCCGGGGCGAAGGACCGGCCGGAAGGAGAGAGCCGATGAGATTCGGCGAAGAGCACCAGGAACTGCGCACGGCCGTACGGTCGTTGCTGGCCAAGTACGAGGGGGCCGCCGCCTGGGGGCCGCTGACCCGGCAGATCGGAGTGGCCGGGCTCGCGGTTCCGGAGGAGTACGGCGGAGCGGGGTGCGGTCCTGTCGAGGTCCATGTGGTGATGGAGGAGCTGGGCCGGACGCTCGCCCCCGTCCCGTACCTGGGCTCCGCGGTCCTCGCCACCCAGGCGCTGCTTGCCGCGGGCGACACCGGACTGCTGCCCGCGCTGGCGGAGGGCAGGACCACCGGGGCGCTCGCCTGGGCGGAGAACGGGTCATGGCGCCCGGAAGCGGTGCGGGCCCGTGCGGTGCGCGGTGCCGACGGCTGGCGGATCACCGGGGTCAAGGACCACGTCCTGGACGGGGCCGGTGACGGCGCCGATGTACTGCTGGTCGCCGCCCGTACCGAAGCCGGGCTCGCGCTGTTCCACGTCCCGTCCGGGGCCGACGGCGTCAGCCGCGAGGCGCACACCACCATGGACCTCACCCGGCCGCAGGCGACAGTGCGGTTCGACGGGGCCGAGGCCCGCGCCGTCGCCGTGGACGGCGACCGGGTCCTCGCACACGTACGGGACCTGGCCTGTACGGCTCTCGCCGCGGAACAGGTCGGCGCGGCGGAACGCTGCCTCGAACTCACCATCGCCCATGTGCAGGACCGTGTGCAGTTCGGCCGGCCCATCGGCTCGTTCCAGGCGGTGAAGCACCGGCTCGCCGACGCGTTCGTACGCGTCGAGTCCGCGCGGTCCGCCGCCCTCGGCGCCTCCTGGGCGGCGGCGAGCGGCTCACCCGACCTGTCCAGGTACGCGGCCGTCGCCAAGTCAGCCTGCTCCGAGGCGTTCTCGGCGGTGGCCGGGGACATGATCCAGCTCCACGGCGGGATCGGCATCACCTGGGAGCACGACGCCCACCGCTACTTCAAGCGGGCCCACGGCTCGTCCCAGCTCTTCGGCTCACCGGCCGGGCACCGCGACCGCATCGCCGAAGCGGTGGTCGGACCGCGCGCGGCCGGTGCGACGAGCCTTGCCTGACACCGGCGCGGCGGCCGGCCCGCCCGCGAACGGGTGCGGCACCGGCCGGCGGCGGGCCCTCTTCTCCCCAGCGATCGTTTGGCAGGTGCAGGTTTCATGAGCAGTACCGAGAAGTTCCGCTCGGAGTTCCGTACGTGGCTGCGGTCCGGGCTCACCGGAGAGTTCGCCGCGCTCAAGGGCCGCGGCGGACCCGGCCGCGAGCACGAGGCCTTCGCCGAACGGCTCGCCTGGGAACGGCACATGGCCGCCGCGGGCTGGACCTGCGTCGGCTGGCCGCAGGAGTACGGCGGACGCGGCGCGACCCTGGAGGAACAGGTCGCCTTCCACGAGGAGTACGCACTCGCCGACGCCCCGGCCCGGGTGGGGCACATCGGCGAACAGCTCCTCGGCCCCACCCTCATCGCCTTCGGTACCGACGCCCAGCGGGCCCGCTTCCTCCCCGGGATCAGGTCCGTCGACGAGCTGTGGTGCCAGGGCTACAGCGAACCCGACGCGGGTTCCGACCTGGCCAACGTACGTACCCGCGCCGAGCGGGACGCGGACGGCTGGTCGGTCACCGGGCAGAAGATCTGGACCTCGCTGGCCCATGAGTCCCAGTGGTGCTTCCTGGTCGCCCGCACCGGTCGGGGCACGCGCCGGCACGAGGGGCTCTCCTACCTGCTGGTGCCCATGGACCAGCCGGGGGTGGAGGTCCGGCCCATCGCCCAGCTGACGGGCACCAGCGAATTCAACGAGGTCTTCTTCGACGGGGCCCGCACCGGCGCGGAGAATGTCGTCGGCGTACCGGGCGACGGCTGGAAGGTGGCCATGGCCACCCTCGGCTTCGAGCGCGGCGTCTCCACCCTCGGCCAGCAGGTCGGATTCCGGCGTGAGCTGGAAGCGCTGATCGCTCTCGCGCGCCGCAACGGCGCCGCCGACGACCCTCTCGTCCGCGACCGGCTCGCCCGGGCCTGGACCGGTCTGGAGATCATCCGGTTCAACGCGCTGCGGATGCTCGACGGCGCGGCAGCCGGAGCTCCCGGGCCCGAGGCCTCCATCAGCAAGATCTACTGGGCGACCTGGCACCGGGAGCTCGGCGAGCTGGCGATGGACGTCTGCGGCGCCGGCGGGATGCTGGCGGACGGGGCGCCGTACGACCTGGACGACTGGCAGCGGCTGTTCCTCTTCTCCCGTGCCGACACGATCTATGCCGGTTCGAACGAGATCCAGCGCAACATCATCGCGGAGCGGGTCCTCGGCCTGCCGAAGGAAGCGAGGGCCTGACGGCGGCGGGGTGCCGGGCGCCGGGACCCGGCGGGGCGGTCGCTACTTCAGCAGCCTCGTACGGAGCTTGTGCAGCGTCCCGGCATCCAGGCCCAGACCCTTCGAGAGATAGGCGTCGAAACTGCCGTACCGGTGGTCCGCCTCGGTGAGCGCTGCACCGAGATAGTCCTTGCGGACCTCCTGCAGCGGAACGATCAGCTGGGGGTCCTTCATGACCCCCGATTTCTTCAGACCTTCGCGGGTCTTCTCGTCGGCGGTTTTGCGGATGTCGTTGGAGAGCAGATAGTCCGCCTCGGCCGTGCGGGCCGGCACGCCCACCGCGCGCAGCAGGACGTAACTCATCCAGCCCGTACGGTCCTTGCCGGACGTGCAGTGGAAGAGCAGCGGCAGCCTCTTGCCGTCGGCGATGGTGTCCAGCACCTTGGCGAACTGGTGGCGCGCCCCCGCTTCGGTGACGAACGTGCGGTAGATCCGCTGCATCGTCTGCGCCCCCTTGCCGTCGCCCAGCGCCTTCTGCTGCTGGGCCGGGTCGCGGCTGCCGATGGCCGCCGTCGTCCGCTCGTAGAGTCCGGTGTCGTCGATCGGCAGCGGGATGGCGGATGCCCCTTTCGGGAGCCGGTCGGCGCCGTCGGTCCTGACTTCGACGGGAAGCCGGAAGTCGACGACCGACTTCAGCCCGAGCTTCGATGTCACGGCGAGGTCCGCCGGGGTGAGCTTGCCGAGTGCGTCACCGCGGAACACGACCCCGTAGCGCAGCTGTTTGCCGTCGCTGGTCCGGTATCCGCCCAGGTCACGGACATTGACCGCGCCCTTGAGAGCGATGTGCCTGGCGTCGGGCGGCACCGGCCGCGAGCCTTCGGCGGCTTTGCCGGTGTCCTGGTGCGCGGTGTGCGACGGATGGGATGTGTGGGAACACCCGGTGAGCACGATCGCCGTGCTGAGCACGGCGCTGGCGACGCGGGCCATGGCCCGGCTTCGGGCCGGGTTTCGGGTACGGCGCATCGGAACAACTCCCAGAGGGTGTGGGCGGGGTGACGTGAGGAGTCCGGCCGGGGACCGGAGCGGTGCGGCCGCGGAGGGCAGTGCGGCCGGGCGCCCCGCTGTGGGCAGCGGCCCCCGGACGGCGCGGGGCCGTCCATGGCTCCGGCGGTCCGGGGGCCGCACCCGGTGAGCGGTGAAGTCCCGCTCGGGCGGCGGTGGCCGGCGTCCGCCCGGAGGCGGTGAACAGGCCTCTCCGCTGATCCGTCCGGTGCGGTGGACGGATGCTGGACGGGAAGGTAGCAGCGGATCCGCTCCGCGGGGGAGGTGCTGCCGGTGCGGTTGTCGCGCGGTACGCCTCCCGCCCCGCCCCGGCCGGGACGGCCGAAGCTCCCGAAGAGCCGTCACATGTGCCCCGGCCTGCATGAACACCAGCAGCCCCGCTGACACCCGCCGCCCCGCGACACCGACCGGATCGCACGGGTTTCCCACTCAGCGGGAGCCGCAGCTCGGCCGCGTCGGGGCCCGCGGCTTAGCCTCCGAGCAGTACCACCACTCGTGTGGCACTGCCCGTGGTGCACCACCTGTGCGGCACCACCCGTACCCGTGTGGGGCCGCTGTGTTGCACAACATGTGCCGCATCACCTGTGGCACCACCCGTGTGGCACCACCCGCGTGAGGGCCACGTGTTGCACCACTCTCCGAGCCGCACTACACCCCCCAGCCAGCCCCACCACCCTTCAGTCCCACCACTCTTGCGGAGGACCGCCCATGCTCACGGCCAGTGAACGGCAGACCGCCGCGGACGCGCTCGGCGCGGCCGAGCGTGACCGGCGGCCCATCGCCCCGCTGACCGAGCTGTTCCCGGGAATCGGCACCGAGGACGCCTACGAGATCCAGCTGCTCGGTATCGGCCGCAGGGTCGCCGGCGGGGCCGCCGTGCACGGTCACAAGGTCGGTCTCTCCTCGCCCGTCATGCAGCGCATGATGGGCGTCGACGAGCCCGACTACGGCCACCTCCTGGACGACATGAGGCTGTCCGAGGACCGGCCGGTCCCCGTCGGCCGCTACTGCGCGCCGCGTATCGAGGTCGAGGTCGGCTTCGTCCTGGGCGACGACCTGCCCGGCGAGGGCTGCACCACGGCGGACGTACTCGCCGCCACCGAACGCGTCGTCCCCGCGATCGAGCTGATCGACAGCCGGATCGCCGACTGGCGCATCTCCATCGCCGACACCGTCGCCGACAACGCCTCGTCCGCCGGATACGTCACCGGCGACGGCCGCGACCCGCGCGAACTGGACCTCAAGGCCATCGACGCCGTACTGCGCTGCGGCCCCGAGCAGATCGCCGCGGGCCGCAGCGACGCCGTACTCGGCGACCCCGCCGCCTCCGTCGCCTGGCTGGCCCGCACCGTGGCCCGCTTCGGCGTCCCGCTGAAGAAGGGCCATCTGGTGCTGCCGGGGTCCTGCACCAGGGCCGTCGACGTCGAGGCAGGCCAGACCTACACCGCCGATTTCACCGGGCTCGGCCCGGTCTCGCTCTCCTTCATCTGAGGTGATGATGACCAACAGGACCAAGGCGACCGCCGCCATCGTCGGCTCCGGCAACATCGGGACCGACCTGATGTACAAGCTCCAGCGGTCCCCGTACATCGAGCCCCGCTGGATGATCGGTGTCGATCCGGCCAGCGAGGGGCTCGCCCGTGCCCGCGCCGCCGGGATCGAGGCCAGCCCCGACGGAGTCGGAGCGCTGCTCGACGGGGACGAGCGGCCCGACCTCGTCTTCGAGGCGACCTCCGCCGCCGTGCACCGGGCCAACGCCCCGCGCTACGCCGAACTCGGCATCCGCGCCATCGACCTCACCCCGGCCGCGGTCGGCCCGGCCGTCGTACCGCCCGCGAACCTGCGCGCCCATCTCGACCAGCCGAACGTCAACATGATCACGTGCGGCGGCCAGGCCACCATCCCCATGGTGTACGCCGTCTCGCGGATCGTCCCCGTCCGGTACGCCGAGATCGTGGCGTCCGTGTCCTCCGTATCGGCAGGACCGGGAACCCGCGCCAACATCGACGAGTTCACCCGGACCACCGCCCGCGGAATCGAGGACATCGGCGGCGCGGACCACGGCAAGGCCATCATCATCCTGAACCCGGCCGACCCGCCCGTGATGATGCGCGACACCGTCTTCTGCGCCATCCCCGAGGACGCCGACCGCGACGCCATCGCTCTCTCCATCAAGCAGGTCGCCGAGGACGTCGCCTCGTACGTGCCGGGCTACCGGCTGCGCTCCGAGCCGCAGTTCGACGACCCCACCCCGGAGAGCGGCGGCATGGCACGCGTCGCGGTCTTCCTGGAGGTGGAGGGCGCGGGCGACTATCTCCCGCCGTACGCCGGAAACCTCGACATCATGACCGCCGCCGCCACCAAGGTCGGCGAGGAGTTCGCCAAGGCGCTCCTCGCCCCCGGCCTCTGAGGAGTACCAGATGCCCTACTCGGACACGCTCGACATCCGCGTCACCGACTCCTCCCTGCGTGACGGATCGCATGCCATGCGCCACCAGTTCACCGTGGAGCACGTACGGTCGATCGTCACCGCACTCGACGGCGCCGGGGTCCCGGTCATCGAGGTCACGCACGGCGACGGACTCGGCGGATCGTCCTTCAACTACGGCTTCTCCAACACCCCCGAACAGGACCTCATCAAGACCGCGGTGGAGACGGCGAAGCAGGCCCGCATCGCCTTCCTGATGCTTCCCGGGCTCGGCGTCAAGGACGACATCCGCGCCGCCCACGGCAACGGCGCCGCCATCTGCCGCATCGCCACGCACTGCACCGAGGCGGACATCTCCATCCAGCACTTCGGGCTGGCCCGCGAGATGGGCCTGGAGACCGTCGGGTTCCTGATGATGGCGCACTCCACCACCCCCGAGGCGCTGGCCAGGCAGGGCCGCATCATGGCCGACGCGGGCTGCCAGTGCGTGTACGTGGTCGACTCGGCCGGCGCCATGGTCATGGACGACGTGACCGCCCGGGTCGCCGCCCTCGTCGCCGAACTGGGCGACGACGCACAGGTCGGCTTCCACGGCCACGAGAACCTCGCACTCGGCACCGGCAATTCGATCGCCGCGATACAGGCCGGAGCGCTCCAGATCGACGGCTCGACACGGCGGCTCGGCGCCGGAGCGGGCAACACCGCCGTGGAGGCGCTCGTCGCCGTCTGCGCCAAGATGGGCATCCGCACCGGCATCGACGTGCTCAAGATCATCGACGCGGCCGAGGACGCCGTACGCCCCGTGATGGACGACGAGTGCCGGCTCGACCGGCTCGCCCTGCTGATGGGGCACGCGGGGGTCTACTCCAGCTTCCTCAAGCACGCCTACCGCCAGGCCGAACGGTACGGAGTGTCCGGCGCCGAGATCCTGCTGCGCGCGGGCGAGCGGAGGCTGGTCGGCGGCCAGGAGGACCAGCTCATCGACATCGCGCTCGAACTCTCGGCCGGCCGCTGACCGCAGCTCCCCGCGGAGCCCGCCCCGACGCGTCACCACCACCAAGGAGGCACAAGATGACCGCAGCAAGCGAAGAAGTCCGCGTGATCGAGGCGGCAGCGCCGCCCACCCGCTTCGCGCGGGGCTGGCACTGCCTCGGCCTCGCCGACTCCTTCAAGGACGGGGAGCCGCACGAGATAGAGGCGTTCGGCACCCGGCTCGTGGTCTTCCAGGGCCAGGACGACGGCGAGCTGCACGTCCTCAACGCGTACTGCCCGCACATGGGCGGCAACCTCGCCCAGGGCACGGTCAAGGGCGACGCCGTCGCCTGCCCCTTCCACGACTGGCGCTGGTCGGGCAACGGCCGCTGCGCGGGGATCCCCTACGCGCGGCGGGTGCCGCCGCGGGCCCGCACCCGGGCCTGGACCGCCGTCGAGGAGAACAAGCAGCTCTTCGTCTGGAACGACCCCGAGGGGAACCCGCCGCCGCCCGGCGTCACCGTCCCGCGCATCGAAGGGGCCTTCAGCGACGAGTGGAGCGACTGGAGCTGGAACGCCCTGCGGGTGGAGAACTCCAACTGCCGGGAGATCGTGGACAACGTCGTCGACATGGCGCACTTCTTCTACGTGCACTACTGCTTCCCGACGTACTTCAAGAACGTCTTCGAAGGCCACACCGCCACCCAGTACATGGAGAGTTCGCCCCGCGGCGACGTCGACCTCGGCACCCTCAGCACCGAGGGCGTGCTCCGCTCCGACGCCTCGTACCACGGCCCCTCCTACATGATCGACTACATGTGGAGCGACGTCGGCGCGGACGTGGACATGGAGAGCGTGCTGATCAACTGCCACTACCCGATCGACTCGGACAGCTTCATGCTGATGTACGGGGCGATCGTCAAGAAGATGCCCGGCATGACGGACGAGCAGGCGGCGGAGGCCGCGCGGCTCACGTCGGACGGGCTGGCCGTCGGCTTCGAGCAGGACGTCCACATCTGGAAGAACAAGACCCGTATCGACAACCCCCTCCTCTCGGAGGAGGACGGTCCGGTCTACCAACTGCGCCGCTGGTACGAGCAGTTCTATGTGAACGCCGGCGACGTCAAGGACGAGATGACACAGCGCTTCGAGTTCGAGATCGACACCGCCCGTGCCACCGAGGCATGGCAGCGCGAGGTCGACGAGAACGTGGCCCGACACCGGAGCGAGGGCTGACATGACACCGGTCGAGTGCGCGGCTTGCGGCAACCAGGTCCTGTGCGAGAAGTTCAGCATGGCCCACACCTCAGTGCAGTGGACGGCCGACGCGGCGGAGGTCTGCGACGAGTACCGGGACCCGATGCGCACCTGCGCCGCCCTGCGCGACAGCATCGACCGGGCCGTCGGCGACGGGCGGCTGGCGGTGGCCGATGCCTGAGCTGCCCCAGGTGCCGGTGGCCCGGACGCACCGGGTCCGGGTCACCGCTGTGGTGGCCGAGACGGCGGACGCGCGCTCCTTCGTACTGGACCCGGCCGACGGTGCACTCGCCTACCGGCCGGGCCAGTTCCTGACGCTGAGACTGCCGGGTCCCGACGGGGGAGTGGCCGCACGGTGCTACTCCCTCGCCAGCTCCCCGCACTCCGGCGAACCGATGAAGATCACGGTGAAGCGGGTGGCGGGCGGCCACGGCTCCAACTGGCTCTGCGACCACATCGGCGAGGGCGACGAACTGGAGGTGCTGGCCCCGGCCGGCACCTTCGGCTCGGGCCCGCTGGACGGCGATCTGCTGCTGGCGGCCGCGGGCAGCGGCATCACCCCGGTGATCTCGCTCGCCAAGGCGGCCCTGGACAGGGGTCAGGGCCGCGTCGTGCTCCTGTACGCCAACCGCGACGCGACCTCGGTGATCTTCCGGGACGAACTCCGGGAACTCGCCGAAGACTATCCGCGGCGGCTCGTCGTCCTGCACTGGCTGGAGACGCTGGACGGCCTGCCTGCCGCGGACCGGCTCACCGGACTCCTGGAGCCCTACGCCGGCCACCACGCGTACCTCTGCGGTCCCGCGCCCTTCATGGACGCGGTGGACGCAGCCCTGCGCGCGGCGGGGGCCGCCCCCGCCGCCATCCACCGGGAACGGTTCTTCTCCCTCAGCGGGGACGTCTTCGGCACGGCCCCGGCCGGGCCCGTGGAGCCCGCCGGGCCGGAGGGCGAAGGCTCCGAGGCGGTGGTCGAGCTGGACGGTGAGACCCACCGGGTGGCCTGGGGCGCCACCACCCCCCTGCTCGACGCCCTGCTCGCGGCGGGAATCGACGCCCCGTTCTCCTGCCGGGAGGGCGCCTGCGCCGCCTGCGCCTGCCGGGTCCTCGAAGGAGAGGTCTCGGTGGCCCACGACGACGTCCTGGACGACGAGGACCGCGCGGAGGGCTACATCCTGGCCTGCCAGGCGCTGCCGGTCAGCGAGCGGATCAGCATCAGCTACTCCTGACCTGCTCCCGCTGTCCCGCCACGCGGGACCGGCCGGTCCTCCGGCCAGCCCCGCGCCCCCCGCCCCTGGGCCCCCGATCGGCCGGGGCCCCGCCTCACATCCAGTCGACGAACCGCATCCACGACATCATGTTGTCCATCTCCACCGGGTCGATGGGCGAGGTCACCGCCGGGGCGGGGGCGGGGTTCCCGGGCATCCGCGTCCGGGCCTCCGCGCGCCCCGGTCCGAAGAGCGAGCGCCACACCGCGCGGGACGTGGCCAGCACCACGGGGGCCAGCCGCTCCAGCTCGCGGTGCGTGCCATTGCCGCAGATCGACACCGAGGCGATCGCCCGTCCCGAGCCCCGCAGCGGCGCCGCCACGCACGACACCCCCCGGAACGCCTCCTCGACGTCGAAGGCCACACCCCGCTCCCGGATCCGCCGCAGCTCCTCACGGAACGCCACCGGGCGGGTGATCGTGCGGGCCGTGCGCGGCCGCAGCCCCGCCCGTACCGTCTCGGCCACGAGCGCGTCCTCGCTGAACGCGAGGATCGCCTTGCCCGTCCCCGTGCAGTACGCCGGCTGCCGGCCGCCCACCCGCGAGGGCACGCTCCCGTCCTGAGCCCCGCCGATGCGCTCCAGATACACCACCTCGGGCCCGTCGAGCACGGCGAGGTGTGCCACATGCCCGGTGGACTCGTGCAGCGCGTGCAGATGCGGCAGGGCCGCTCTGCGCAGCCGGTTGTGGTGCGAGGCCAGAGCGCCGAGCTCCAGCATCCGCATCCCGAGCCGGTAGTCCCGGCCCTCCCGGTCCAGCCAGCGCAGACGTACGAGCTGATCGAGTATGCGGTGCACCGACGAGCGCGGAAGTCCCGAGCGGTGGATCACTTCGGTCAGCGTCAGCCGGGGCGCCGGGCCCTCGAAGGCACCCAGTACCAGCGCGGCTTTCTCCAACAGTGAGGGTGGCTGCTCTGCCATGTCGTGAGGCTTCCACGGTTCCCGCTCAGCGGGAAGAAGGTATTTCGTTTCGGAATAGTAAAAGCGTAGGTTCCTCGCACCCAACCAGGACGACCGAGAGGGGATGCGCATGAGTGCCGACGAGGTTCTCGCCGCCGTGCGGGCCCTTGCCCCGACCCTGCGCGAGCGCGCCGCCGAGACCGAGGCGCTGCGCCGCGTGCCGGACACTTCCATCAAGGAACTCGCCGATACCGGCTTCTTCCGGCTCCTTCAGCCCAAGGCGTACGGCGGCTTCGCCGCACACCCCGCAGTCTTCTACAGCGCCGTCAGAGAGATCGCCAGGGCCTGCGGGTCCACCGGCTGGGTCGCCTCCGTCGTCGGCGTCCACCCGTGGCACGTCGGGCTGTACGACCAGCGCGCTCAGGAGGAGGTGTGGGGCCAGGACAACCGGGTCCGCATCTGCTCCTCGTACGCCCCGACCGGCAAGGTCACCCCCACCGCCGAGGGTGACGGCTTCCGGATCTCCGGGCGCTGGCGCTTCTCATCCGGCTGCGACCACGCCGACTGGGCGCTGCTCGGCGGCATCATCAACGACGCCGACGGCAAGCCCGTCGACATGCGCACCTTCCTGGTGCCGCGCACCGACTACCGCATCGACGACGTCTGGGACACCGTCGGACTCCGCGGCAGCGGCAGCAACGACATCATCATCGAGGACGCCTTCGTCCCCGACCACCGCGCCCTCAGCTTCGGACCGGTCACCGCCCTGCAGTCCCCCGGGCAGGAGCACAACCCCGAACCGCTCTACCGCCTGCCGTACGCCTCGGTCTTCACCACCACCATCTCCACCCCGGTGATCGGCATCGCCGAAGGCGCGTACGACAGCTACGTCGCCGCCACCCGCGAGCGGATCCGCGTCTCGTACGGGCAGCAGGTCGCCGAGGACCCCTTCGCACAGGTGCGCATCGCCCGCGCCGCCAGCGACATCGACGCCTCCTGGCTACAGCTCGTCCGGAACATCTCGGACCTGTACGAGTGTGCCGAACGCGGTGAGGAGCTCCCGACCGCGCTGCGCACCCGCACCCGCCGTGACCAGGTGCTCGCCACCGAGCGCGCGGTCGCCGCCGTCGACCTGCTGATGGAGAACGCAGGCGGCAGCGCCATGCGCACCGGCGACAACGCGATCCAGCGCGCCTGGCGCGACGCCCACAACGCCCGCGGCCACGCCGCCAACGACCCCGAGCGCGCGCTCGTCCTCTTCGGCCGCGGAGCCCTCGGCCTCGAAACCCAGGACACGATGCTGTGATCGACCACGACTCCACCTCCCGCACCGTCAAGGCCGGCGGACTCACCCTGCACTACCACGAGGCGGGACCGGCCGATGCCGGCACACCCGTCGTGATCATGCTGCACGGTGGCGGCCCCGGCGCCTCCGGCTGGTCCAACTTCGGCGGCAACCTGCCGGTCTTCGCCGAGCACTTCCGTACCCTCCTCGTCGACCAGCCCTGCTTCGGAGCCTCCGACAAGCCCGAACTCGACAAGGACTTCTTCAGCTTCAGCGCGGACGCCGTGGCCGCCCTGATGGACGAACTGGGCATATCCCGGGCCCACTTCATCGGCAACTCGCTCGGCGGCGGCACCTCCACACGGATGGCGCTCAACCACCCGGACAAGGTGGACAAGCTCCTGTTGATGGGGCCCGGCGGGATCTCCCTCAACCTCTTCGCCGCCGACCCCACCGAAGGCATCAAGCGGCTCTTCGAGTTCAGCGCGGCCGCCGAGCCGACCAAGGACCAGCTGCGCACCTTCCTCACCACACTCGCCTACGACCCGGCCATCGTCACCGACGAGCTGATCGAGGAGCGCTGGGCGCAGGCCATCGATCCCAGCACCAAGGTCGGCAGCGCACGGATGGCGGCCTCCTTCGCCAACCCGGCCTGGCAGCAGGACACCATGCTGTGGCGCGAGGCCCACCGCATCACCGCACCCGTGCTGCTCACCTGGGGCCGCGAGGACCGGGCCAACCCGCTCGACGGGGCACTGGTGGCGCTCAAGGCGATCCCCGACGCCCGGCTCCATGTGTTCCCGCACTGCGGCCACTGGGCGCAGACCGAACAGGCCGACGAGTTCAACCGGCTCGCCGTCGACTTCTTCACGCACTGAGAGGCACCAGGTTCATGGATATTCGCGCACTGGGCTATCTGCGTCTGGAAACCGCCAGGTTCGATGAGTGGCGTGCCTTCACGCTCGACGTCCTCGGCATGATCGAGGCGCCGGGATCGACCGAGGACACCCTGCGGTTGCGACTCGACGACCGCGCGCACCGCATCACCGTCGTGCGCGGCGCCACCGACCGGCTCCTCGCCGCCGGCTGGGAGGTACGTGACGCCGCGGCTCTCGCCGTCGCCCGCACGGAACTCACGGCGGCCGGGGTCGAGGTCGAGGACGCCAAGCCCGACGAGCTCGCCGACCGGCGGGTGCAGGGCATGTTCCACTGCCAGGACCCGGCCGGCAACCAGCTGGAGATCTTCTGGGGCCAGGCACAGGACCACAGCCCGGCCGTCACCCCGTACGGCAACCGCTTCGTCACCGGTGACCTGGGCCTGGGCCACGTCGTGCTCCCCGCCCCCGCCATGGAGGAGGCGTACGACTTCTACGAAGGGCTCCTCGGCTTCACACTGCGCGACTCGATGCGGCTGCCCGCCGCCATCGTGCCCGGCGCCGCCGCCGACCGCGACTTCCACTGGATGCACTTCATGGGGTGCAACCCCCGCCACCACAGCCTGGGCCTGTACCCGGGCCTGATGGAGCCCGGCATCGTGCACTTCATGGTCGAGGTGGCCACGCTCGACGACGTGGGCCGCGGGCTCGACCGCATCCACGAGGCCGGCATCCCCGTCGCGTCCACCCTCGGCCGGCACACCAACGACCTGATGGTGTCCTTCTACGCGCAGGCCCCCGGCGGCTTCCAGGTCGAGTACGGCACCGAGGGCCGCCTCGTCGACGACAGCACCTGGGTCGCCAAGGAGATGACCGCCGACAGCTTCTGGGGCCACAAGTGGAACGGCTGACGGAGGCACCGGTCGCCCCGGCCGCCTTCCGGGAGGTGCTCGGCCGGTTCGCGAGCGGCATCACGGTCGTCGCGTCCGCCGACAGCGACGGCAGGCCGGTGGGCCTCGCCTGCCAGTCCTTCGCCTCGCTCTCCCTCGACCCGCCGCTGGTCATGCTCTGCGTCGGCAAGTCGTCGACCAGCTGGCCGCATGTCGCGCGCACCGGACGATTCACCGTCAGCGTCCTCGCCGAGGAACAGCGCGAGGTCTGCGCAGCGCTCGGCGGACGCGGGGGCGACAAGTTCGACGGCGTCGGCTGGACGGTGTCGGAGCACGGCACCGTACGGATCGACGGCGCCCTGGCCACCGTGGACTGCGCGCTGTACGACGTCCAGGAGGCGGGCGACCACCTCGTCGTCACCGGCCAGGTACTCGAACTCGCCGCCAGGCCGGACGGATCACCGCTGCTCTACTTCGGCAGCGCCTACGCGGCAGGCGACTTCCGATGAACCCCGGCGTGCGCTGCGGCGGCGCGGGGCGGCCCGGCAGCCGCCCCCGCCCGCCGCTGGCCACAGCCGTGAAACGTGACCGGGCGCCGGCGCCGAACGGCGCCCGGCCGGAGAGGACCGCCCCATGAACACCCGCTGGGACCACAGTTACGACGTGGTCGTCGTCGGATCCGGCGCCGCCGGATTCGCGGCGGCCATCACCGCGCGGCTGCGCGGCCTGACCGCCCTGGTGATCGAGAAGACGGAGCTGTACGGCGGCTCCACCGCCCTGTCGGGCGGCGCGATCTGGGTACCGGGCAACTTCCATCTGGACGCCGCGGGCCTCGGCGACACCCCTGCCAAGGCGCGCGCCTACCTCGACGCGACCGTCGGCGACCGGGTGCCCGCCGAACGCAAGGACGCCTACCTGGAGCACGGCCCGCGCATGGTCCGTGAGTTCCACGACCGCACCACGGTCAGATTCGCCTACACCCCCGGCTACTCCGACTACTTCCCGGAGGCGCTCGGCGGCTATCCGCAGGGCCGCTCCATCGAGCCGCTGGTCTTCGACTTCAAGAAGCTCCCGCCCGACCGCAGCGCCACCATGCGCCCGGCCGGTCTGCCCACCTACGGGCTCACCATCACCTCGTACGACTTCCGCTTCCTCAACATGGTCGCCCGCACCTGGGAGGGCCGGAAGACATCGGTGAAGGTCGGTCTGCAGGCGGTCGGGGCGCTGGCCAGGGGTGCGAAGCCGATCGCACTCGGCCAGGCGCTGATCGCCCGGATGCGCCAGTCGCTCGACGCACTCGGCGGCGTGCTGTGGCTGTCCACGCCGCTCACCGGCCTGGTGGAGGAGGACGGCCGGATCACCGGCGTACGCGCCGAGCGCAACGGCACGCCCGTCACGATCCGGGCGCACGGCGGCGTGGTCCTCGCCTCCGGCGGCTTCTCGCACGACCAGCAGCTGCGTGAGAAGTACCTGCCCGCGCCCACCTCGACGGCCTGGACCTCGGCATCGGACGGGCAGACCGGTGACGCGCTGCGGCTCGGCGTCGAGGCGGGCGCCGCGACGGACCTGCTCGACAAGGTGTGGGGCGCCCCGTCCGTCGTACCGCCGGGCCCGGACGAGAAGCCGTTCTTCCTGGTCGCCGACCGGGGCATCCCCGGCATGGTCATCGTCAACGGCGCGGGGGAGCGGTACGCCAACGAGGCTGCTCCGTACCACCAGTTCGTCGACGAGATGTACGCCAAGGACCGGCCGGACGCCTCCACCGTGCCGTCCTGGCTGATCATGGACGGCCGGGCCAAGGCGCGCTACATCTTCATGGGTCTCTTCCCGGGCCAGCCCTTCCCGAAGAAGTGGCTGGCGAGCGGCTTCGTCAAGAAGGCGCGGACACTGCCCGAACTGGCCGCCCGGATCGGCGCGGCGCCGGAGCAACTCGGCGCCACCATCGAACGGTTCAACGGCTTCGCGCGGGCGGGCCGTGACGAGGACTTCCAGCGCGGCGAGAGCGTCTACGACCGGTACTACGGCGACCCGACGCTGCTCAATCCCAACCTCGCCCCGCTGGAGAAGGCGCCGTACTACGCCATCCCCGTCCACCCCGGGGACATCGGCACCAAGGGCGGCCTGGTGGCCGACGGGTCCGCGCGGGTCCTGCGCGAGGACGGCACCGCCATCAAGGGGCTGTACGCGTCGGGCAACGTGTCCGCCGCGGTGATGGGCGAGACCTATCCCGGTCCTGGGGCGACCATCGGCCCCGCCATGGCATTCAGCTGGGCGGCCGTGGGGGACATCGCGCGGGAGCTCAAGAGCGAACGCCAGTAGTGCCTCGCTGTACGGGAAGCCACCGGAGGGGGCGGTCGACATGACCGCCCCCTCCGGCGTTCGCCCCCGCCGCTGATACATCGGACAACTGGGTCGCCGTGCATGGCTGCTGACCCTGTGTCGGACCCCTTGACACCTGGCTGAGCCAGATAGCAGAGTTCCGCCCGTTCGTTGAATTCATCGATACATCCGATGAAAGCTCGTTGGTGGCAGACATATCTGCTGGGCAGCTCGCCCCTACCGTGTCAGGGAGTCAGACGTGCACCGCAGTTCGGACGACAGACCAGGAGGCAGAGCCGCCCCGAAACGGCGGCTCGCGACGGTGGCGGTCCTCGCCGCCGTGACCGTGGGCGCGGCGCCCGCGCTCACCGCAGGCACCGCGGCTGCGGCCCACGCCCCGGCGGGCCGGAACATCTACGTATCGGCGACCGGTAGCGACCGGAACTCCGGGGACTCCACCCGCAGGCCCCTGCTGACCCTGGCGGCCGCGCAGGTCTCCGCGAGGAAGGCGTCCAGGGCGGGGCACCCGGTCCATGTGTGGGTACGCGGCGGTACCTACCACCTCGCGGCCACCCTGAAGTTCGGCGCCGCGGACTCCGGCAGCGCGTCCGCCCCGGTGACCTACTCCTCGTACCCCGGCGAGCGGGCCGTGCTCAGCGGCGGCCGCAGGGTGACGGCCGCCTGGACCACCGACCGGGACAACAGCGCGATCCGGGTGGCGGACATCGGCGCGCACCGGAAGATCGACGGGCTGTTCGTGGGCGGCACCCGGCAAGTCCTGGCCCGCTACCCGAACTTCGACCCGGACACCGCCGTACTCAACGGCTCCACCACCATGGCCACCCTCAACGCCCGGTCGGCGCGGTGGAAGAACCCGTCCACCGGCGACATCCGCGGACTGCACTCATCCGACTGGGGCGGCAACGACTACACGATCACCGGGCGCGACGACTCCGGCCTGAAGCTCAAGTGGGTCGGCGACAACAACCGGGGCGGCGACGTGGACACCGCGCACGTCGTCGCGGAGGGTGTGTTCGAGGAACTCGACGCGCCCGGCGAGTGGTTCTACGACCAGGACGCCGGCAAGCTCTACATGATCCCGCCGGCCGGCACCGATCTGTCGAAGACCACGGTGGACACCGCGGAGCTGGACGAACTCGTCCGGGTCGAGGGCACGTCGGCGTCCCGCCCCGTCCATGACCTCACGTTCGACGGGTTCACCTACACCGCCACGCACCGGACCCTCTTCGACACCCCGTACGAGCCGCTGCAGCTCGGCGACTGGGCGGTGGCGCGGGCCGGTGCCGTCCACATCAAGAACGCCAGGAACATCACCGTCTCCCGCTCCTCCTTCGCCCAGGTCGGCGGCAACGGGGTCTTCATCGACGGCTACAACAAGGACGACGCCGTCACCGGCAACACCTTCACCGGATCCGGCGCGAGCGACGTACAGGTGGTGGGCTCCACCAGGGCCGTCCGGAACCCGTCGACCTGGGCGCACATGGTCGATCCGCCCACGGACCTCACCCCCGGTCCCAGGACCGACGACTACCCGCGCGACATCGACGTCAGCGACAACAGCATGGCCGACATGGGCCGGTTCGAGAAACAGAGCGCCGGTGTAAACATCTCGATGAGCAGCCGCGTCACCGTCGCCCACAACACCATCCACGGCAGTCCACGGTCCTGTGTCAACGTCAACGACGGCACCTGGGGCGGGCACCGGATCCAGTACAACGACATCTTCGACTGCGTGAAGGAGACGTCGGACCACGGGCCGGTCAACGCCTGGGGCCGGGACCGTTACTGGCCCATCGCCGGGCCCAGCATCAACCCCAGCGCGGAGTCCGACGCCCTGCAGAAGAGCTACTCGCTGCTCGACGTCGTCCGGCCGATCACGATCAGCAACAACCGGATCTGGCACAACAGCGAATGGGCCATCGACCTGGACGACGGATCGAGCAACTACATCGTCAAGAACAACCTGCTGCTCGGCGCCGGAATCAAGCTGCTCGACGGATTCAAGCGGACGGTCACCAACAACATCGTCGTGGGCGGATCGGTCTACGAGCAGATCTCGCACCGCGACAACGGCGACGCCATCACGAAGAACATCATCCTTGCGGACTCGCCCTACTCACTCACCGGCAGCGACCCCGCCGCCGCCAAGTACGCCGCAGACAACAACCTGTTCTGGGACAACGGCCGGCCAGTCGCCCTGCCCGCCGTCTGGAGCACCAGTCATCTGGACACCCACTCGGTCACCGCGGATCCCCGCTTCGCCGGGGGCTCACCGTGGGACTCGCCCGGTATGACGGACTACACACCGGCCGCGGACTCACCCGCGAAGGCACTGGGATTCACCGACTTCCCGATGAACCGGTTCGGCACCGGAAGGCCGGGCGAAGCGACACCCCCGGCGGTCGGCTGGCCGGCCGCACCCGACCCGGACACGGTGATCGAGACCCAGCCCGAGCCGCTGATGGGCGCCACCGCCCGCCAGGTCTACGACAAGGCCACCCAGTCGGCCGTCGGACTGGGCGACTTCAACGGGCTCTACCTCCAGAGCGTCCCGGCCACCTCCTACGCCTACGGGCAGGGTCTGCGCCCCCTAGACGTGATCCGGTCCGTGAACGGGACCGGTGTGACGGACCGCGACAGCTTCTGGACCGTCTACAACAGGCTCGCCCCCGGGAGCACCGTCACCCTGAGCGTCTGGCGTGCGCAGGCCGCCACCACGGTCGGCCTCGTCAAGCCCACCGACCCTCAGCAGTACAACAACACCGCGGGCGTGACCTACACCGGAAGCGGCTGGGGCTGGCGCGGCGCCAAGGCCGGCGGCCAGGGCTCGTACCAGAACGACATCGACGCCACCACCGCCACCGGCGACTCCTTCACCTTCACCTTCAACGGCACCGGAGCCGACTTCCTCACCGAGCTGAACGCGGACGAGGGAACGATCGGCATCGCCGTCGACGGGGTCCACCGGGAGACCGTGGACGCCACCAGCGGCTCCCGCCAGTACCAGCAGAAGCTCTACTCGGTCAGCGGACTCCCGGCCGGGGTGCACACCCTCACCGGGACGATGAAGAGCGGGCAGTACATGATCGTGGACGGCTTCACCGTGCGGAGCTGACGTATCGGCCCGCTCAGCCCCGCACATCCCCGCGCCGCCGGCCGGACCGAACAGGTCCGGCCGGCGGCTCTGTGTTCCGGGTTTCCGGGTTCCGGCCACACAGGGGGAGTGGCGGGTACGACGGCCTTTCGGCAAGTACGGTGGGATACAGGGGGGTTGGGGCGGGGCGATCCGCGTGATCGAGGCGGGGTGATCCGCCTGCTCCTCTCCGAGCTGTCGTATTGCGGTCCGAGCTGTCGTATTCCGGATGTTCCGCCGTTCCGCGGACGGAGCCCGGTTCTTCTTCTGGGGGGTTCATGCAGAGATCGAGAACGCTGTCGGTCGCTCTCGCCATGTCGTTCGCCACGGCCGGTCTGGGGGTGATCGCGGCACCCGGGGCGTCCGCGATCACGCCACCGGTGGCGTTCACGGCGGACGCGCTGCCGACCTGGCAGACCAACGGGATCGTCTGGGCGCTCGCCCAGAGCAACGGCGTGGTGTTCGCGGGCGGTACGTTCTCCGCGCTGCGGCCACCGGCCGGTGTCTCCGGCAAGGCGCGGTCCGCGGTGAACTTCGCCGCGTTCAACGCCGCCACCGGCGCGCCCACCAGCTGCACACTCTCCTTCACGGTCGGCAGCGGTACCGCCACCGTGCGAGCCCTGGCGGTATCGCCCGACAAGAAGACGCTCTACGCGGGCGGATACTTCGGCGCGGTCAACGGCACCAAGGTGTCCTCGCTGGCGGCCATCGACATCGCCACCTGCAAGCCCAGGACCTCGTTCCGGCCCGCCTTCTCCGCCACCGTGCGGGCGCTGACGGTCACCAAGGACACGGTGTATGCGGGAGGCGACTTCGGCACCGTCAGCGGACAGAAGCGCCAGCGCTTCGCCGCGGTCAAGGCGTCCGACGGGGCCGTACTGCCCTTCACCGCCAACGCCGACGAGCCGGGCCGCGCCCTCGCACTGACCCCTGACGGCAAGAACGCGGTGCTCGGCGGCGACTTCTTCAAGGTCAACGGAACGACATCGCACGCCCTGGCCGTGGTGGACGCCACATCGGGCAAGGTGACGAAGGCCTACCCGGGCTTCATCGAGACCAACTCGGTGGTCAAGACGCTCGACACGGACGCCACCGGGATCTACACCGGCAACGAGGGCACCGGCTTCGGTGTGTTCGACGGCCGGATCGCCCTCAACGCGAGCAGCCTGAACCAGCGCTGGCGTGACACCTGCCTGGGCGCCACCCAGTCCGTGAAGTCGTACAAGGGCGTGCTCTACAGCGCCTCGCACGCCCACGACTGCTCCAGCGTCGGCGAGTTCCCCAACGGTCCGCGCCACCACTTCCTGGCGGAACCCACCACGGGTACCGGCAAGCTCGGCTGGTTCCCTGACACCAACGACGGCAACGGTGAGGGGATCGGCCCCCGCGCCCTGACCATCGCGGCCGCCGGCTCCACCCAGTACCTCTGGTCGGGCGGCGAGTTCACCACCGTCAACCGCGCCGCGGCACAGAGCCTCACCCGGTTCGCCTCCACCGGCGACAAGGGCGCGCCGACCGTTCCGGTGGGCGCCGCGGTCAGTGCGAAGCCGGGACAGGTGCAGGTCAGCTGGCGCGCCAGCTTCGACACGGACGACTCGAAGCTGACGTACAAGGTCTACCGCAACGGGTCCAGCACGCCCATGGCGACCGTGCAGGCCGACTCACTGATGTGGGCCCGGCCCCAGGTGTCCGTCAAGGACACCTCGGTCACCAAGGGCAAGAGCTACAGCTACCGGATCACCGCATCCGACGCCGCGGGCAACACCAGCGCCAAGTCGGCGGCGGTCACCGCCACCGCGACGGCCGCGGCGGAGCCCTACCCGACGGCGGTCATCGGCAACGGTGCCTCGCTGTACTGGCGCTACGACGACCACGCGCAGCCGTTCGTGGCGGACACGTCGAGCGGAAACCGCTCCGGCGTGGACGTCAACGCCCCCTCGCTGCGCCGGACCCCGGGAGCGGTCGGCGCCCCGTCCACCGCGATCGGGTTCAACGGCACCAACCAGTGGATATACAGCGACCGCCGGTACGCCGCACCCGCCAAGTACAGCCTGGAGACCTGGTTCAGGACCACCAGCACCGCGGGCGGCAAGCTGATCGGGTTCGGCGACAACACGACGGCCGCCAGCAAGAAGTACGACAAGCAGGTGTACATGACCAATGCGGGCAAGCTCGTGTTCGGCGTGAGCGGCAGCGGATTCAAGACGCTGGAGAGCCCCAAGGCGTACAACGACGGCACCTGGCACCAGGCCGTCGCGACACAGGGCCCGACCGGTATGCGCCTCTACGTCGACGGCCACCTCCTGAAGAGCAACACCGTGACGAAGAGCGAGAGTTCCAGCGGCTACTGGCGGGTGGGCGGCGACTCACTGGCCGGCTGGCCCTCGCGGCCCACGAGCGACTTCTTCAAGGGGGACCTGGACGAGACGGCCGTCTACCCCGGGGTGCTCAGCGCCGCGCGGGTCGCCGGTCACTACACGCTGGGAAAGAGTGCAGGCTGATGAGCGCGCCCGGAAGGAGCGCCGGCCGATGAGCGGGGGAAGCCAGGCCGACCGTGACGCCAGGACCGTCGAGATCGGCTATGCCCTGGTCAGCGCGGGCTTCCTCGGCGCGCTGGTGTTCGGCGTGATCGCCGGTCCGGCGGCCGTGTGGGATCTGCCGCACCGCGTCACGGCAGCCCTGGTGCTGACCGGGGCCGCGGCCGCCGGACTGCTCGCGGTGGTGCGTGTGGTCCATGTGCTGCGTACGTACGAACGCGGGCACCGCTCGGGGGACGGCCCAGGAGGACGTACGGACGCGGTGTGACGCTGAAGCGGCGGCGGGGCCGGCAGATCCGGCTCGCCGCCGGCCGCACGGTCGGGTGGCCCGTCGCGGCCCGAGCGGCCGGCGTTGCACCGGGTGCAGCAGCGCGCGGCGGCGGGCGCTGCCGCCGGGAATTTGTGCATGTCACAGGCGTGCGACCAGAATGCGACTCCGTACCGATCTGATCTGATCCCCACCCGATCCGATCCTGACCCGATCCCGACCCGTGAGGAACCCGGCTGTGGCCCCCGCACCGTCCCCGCGCCCCGACCCCGCCCCGGCGCCCGTCACCGTCGTCGGAATCGGCGCCGACGGCTGGGACGGCCTTCCCGCCGCATCGCAGCAGGCCCTGCTGAACGCCCAGGTCCTCGTCGGCGGCGCCCGCCAACTGGCCCTGCTCCCGCAGCGATGCCCGGGTGAGCGGGTCGAGTGGCCCTCACCGCTGCGCCCCGCAGTGCCCGGCATCCTCGCCGCACGCTCCGGCCGCCGCATCGCCGTACTGGCCAGCGGCGACCCCATGTTCTACGGCATCGGGCGGGCGCTGACCGAGGTGCTCGGCGAGGATGGGGGGCGGCTCGTCGTACTGCCGTACCCCTCGTCCGTCTCGTACGCCTGCGCCCGGCTGGGCTGGCCGGTCGAGGACACGGAGGTCGTCACCCTCGTCGGCCGCCCCACCGCCCGGCTGACCGCCGCCCTGCACGACCGCCGCCGGCTCCTGGTGCTCAGCGCGGGCGCCGCGACACCCGCCGAGGTGGCGGTGCACCTGGACGGTCACGGCTTCGGAGCGAGCCGGATACGGGTGCTCGAACAGCTCGGCGGTGAGCGCGAGAACATCACCGATGGCAACGCCGCGACCTGGCCGCATCCGCCCGGCGACCCGCTGAACGTGATCGCGGTCGACTGCCGCCGCACCCCCGGAGCCCCGAGAACCGGCGCCGTCCCCGGGCTCCCCGACGAGGCGTACGAACACGATGGTCAGCTCACCAAGCGCCATGTGCGCGCCGCCACCCTGGGCGCGCTCGCCCCCGCCCCCGGCGAACTGCTCTGGGACATCGGGGGCGGCTCGGGGTCCATCGCCATCGAGTGGATGCGCACGCACCCGTCCTGCCGCGCCATCACCGTCGAGCGCGACCCGGTACGGGGCGAGCGCATCGCCCGCAACGCCGCCCGGCTCGGTGTGCCCGCGCTGCGGGTCGTCACCGGCGCGGCCCCGGACGCACTGGCCGGACTGCCCGCGCCGGACGCGGTGTTCGTCGGGGGAGGGCTGACCGCCCCGGGCCTGCTGGACGCGTGCTGGGAGGCCCTGCCCGACGGCGGGCGGCTCGTCGCCAACACCGTGACGCTGGAGTCCGAGGCGCTCCTCGCCGACCGCTACCGCAGACACGGCGGCGACCTGGTGCGCCTCGCCGTCGCACACGCCGTGCCCGTCGGGGGCTTCACCGGCTGGCGGCAGGCCATGCCGGTCACCCAGTGGGCCGTTGAGAAGAACCCGTATCCCCTCCCTGTTCCTGGAGAAGACAGATGACCGTGTACTTCATCGGCGCCGGGCCCGGCGCCGCGGACCTCATCACGGTGCGCGGCGCCCGTCTGCTCGCGTCCTGCGGTGTCTGCCTCTACGCGGGCAGCCTGGTACCGCGTGAGCTGCTGGCCGAATGCCCGCCGGACGCCAGGCTGACCGACACCGCGCAGCTCGACCTGGATGAGATCACCGCCGAGCTGGTACGCGCCGACCGGGAGGGCCAGGACGTGGCGCGGCTGCACTCCGGGGACCCCTCGGTCTTCAGCGCGGTGGCCGAGCAGATGCGCAGGCTCGACGCGGCAGGGGTGAACTACGAGGTGGTGCCCGGCGTTCCCGCCTTCGCCGCGGCGGCAGCGGCGCTGAAGCGCGAACTGACGGTCCCCACCGTCGGCCAGACCGTGATCCTCACCCGGGTCGCCCAGCGCGCCACCGCGATGCCGGAAGGCGAGGACCTCGCCACACTCGGCCGCAGCGGCGCGCTGATCGTGCTGCACCTGGCAGTGCAGCACGCCGAGCGGGTCGTGGCGGAGCTGCTGCCGCACTACGGAGCGGACTGCCCGGCCGCTGTGGTGGCACTGGCCAGCCGGCCCGGCGAAGTGGTCCTGCGGGGCACCCTCGACACCATCGCGGGCCAGGTCGCGGAGGCCGGCATCCTGCGCACGGCGGTCATCATGGTCGGCCGCACGCTCGGCGCCGAACAGTTCGGCGACAGCCACCTCTACTCGCCGGAGCGGGAGCGGCACTCCTGCCGGTGATCCGGTCCGGCAATCCCGTACGGAGATCCGTGGCCGGGGCGCGCAGGGGTGTCGGCGCGGTGCCGGGGCGCGGGCCCGAGCGGTGCTATGCATGGGCGCGTGGAGTGGTTCTGGGCACCGGAGTACACACTGAGCCGGCTGGTCTTCCAGCGGGCGCTGGCAGTCGTCTACCTGATCGCGTTCGTGGCGGCGGCCCGGCAGTTCCGGGGCCTGATCGGGGAACGCGGCATGCTGCCGGCACCGCGGTTTCTGGCACGGGCGCCCTTCCGGCGCGCGCCGGGCGTCTTCCACCTCCACTATTCGGACCGCTTCTTCGCCGGGTGGGCGTGGCTGGGCGCGCTGCTGGCGGCGGCCGTGGCGGCGGGCGCCGCCGACGCCGTGCCGCTGTGGGCCGCCATGGTGTGGTGGGCGGCGCTGTGGGTCATGTACCTGTCGATCGTGAACGTGGGCCAGATCTGGTACGGCTTCGGCTGGGAATCGCTGCTGCTGGAGACCGGCTCCCTGGCGGTCTTCCTGGGCAATGCCCGGACGGCGCCGCCGGTGCTGGTGGTCTGGTTGTTGCGCTGGGTGCTCTTCCGGGTGGAATTCGGCGCGGGCCTGATCAAGATGCGCGGCGACCGCTGCTGGCGTGATCTGACCTGCCTCTGCTACCACCACGAGACGCAGCCGATGCCGGGGCCGCTCAGCTGGTTCTTCCACCGGCTGCCCCGGCCGCTCCACCGGGTCGAGACGGGCGCCAACCACGTGGCCCAACTGCTCGTGCCGGTACTGCTGTTCACCCCGCAGCCGGTGGCGACCTGGGCTGCGGCGGTGATCGTGGTCACTCAGCTGTGGCTGGTGCTCTCGGGCAATTTCGCCTGGCTGAACTGGCTGACGATCATCCTGGCGATTTCCGCCGTCGACGCATCCGTCCTGGGTGCCGGACACCTGGTCACACCGCGGGCCGAGGCGGGGCCGCTGTGGTTCGCGGTGCTGGTGTCGGCGATGACGGTGTTCGTTCTCCTGCGGAGCTACCGGCCGGCCCGCAACCTGGTCTCGCGGCGGCAGCTGATGAACACGTCCTTCGACCCGTTGCACCTGGTCAACGCGTACGGGGCGTTCGGCACCGTGACCCGCATCCGGTACGAAGTGGTGGTCGAGGGTACCGCGGAGGCCGCGCTCACCGACGCTGCCCGGTGGCAGGAGTACGGCTTCAAGGGCAAACCGGGCGAGGTGCGCCGGCTTTCCCGGCAGTTCGCGCCGTACCACCTGCGGCTGGACTGGTTGATGTGGTTCGCGGCCCTCTCCCCGGCCCACGCCGCCCCGTGGTTCGGACCGTTCATGGAGAGGCTGCTGGAGAACGACCGTGACACGCTGCGGCTGCTGCGGCACAACCCATTCCCTGACGCACCACCGGCACATGTCCGGGCCCGGCTGTTCCGCTACCGGTTCACCACCTGGCGGGAGCTGCGGGAGAGCGGGGCATGGTGGCACCGGGAGCCGGTGGGCCTCTTCTTCCCGCCCACACCGCCTGCACCACCCGTATCGCGCACCTGAAGGAGCCCTGGCCACGCTCACAGGACGGGCGGTGGCCCCCACGGAGTCTCCAGAGCGGCGCGCAGGGCGTCGACGGCCCGGTGGCCGATCCGCGTCGCGAGCTCGTCCTCGACCTGCTGGAGGATGAGCCCGGCCCGCCGGTGGGCTCGCTCGCCCTGAGCGGTGCGCCGGATCAGCCGCTGCCGGCCGGAGGAGGGGTCGGGCACCTGCTCCAGCAGCCCGGCGGCCACCAGACCGTGGACCGCCTGGTGAGCGGTCTGCCGGGTGACCCCCATCCGCCGGGCGAGTCCGGACACCGTGGTGCCCTGCTCGCCGAGCACGGCGAAGAGATGGACCTGCGCCGGGGACACCGGCACCTCACCGGCCTCTTCCATGGTCGCCAGCAGGGCCTCCTCGAACCAGCGCCGGGCTTCGGTCAGCAGTTGGGGGAGGGTGCGGCCGGCGGCGTGCATCTGTTCCTCACAGCGGATCGGGGTCGGGCCGGTCCGGAGTGGGACCGGCGGGTTGCCATGCGGCGAACGGTCATGTCAGGCTACCTGACATTCACTGTTCCGAGTCCGGAAGGAACCCATGACGATCGAGTACGCCACCGCCTACCGGCGGGCGTCGCGCATCCCGCCCGAGCCGGGCAAGCCCTATTTCATAGAGAAGGGCGAAGGCGACCGAGCCCACCTCTTCGGGGACCTGGTCACCATCTACGCGGGCGGCGAACAGAGCGAGAACTCCTTCAACTTCTTCACCGTCGAAGGACCCAAGGGCGACATCATCCCGGCCCATCTGCACCCCGACACCTACGAGGTCTTCTACGTGACGGCCGGAGCCGTCCGCCTGTTCGTCGAGGACACCGAGGGCATCCAGCAGGAGAAGCTCCTCACCCCCGGCGACTTCGGCTTCGTACCCAGGAACTGCCCGCACGCCTACCGCATCGAGCGCCACCACAGCCAGGTCGTCGGCGTCGCCGCAGGACCCGGGGGCACCTTCGAGCGGTTCTTCGAGAACTTCGGCGCCCCCACCGAGCAACTCGGCCTGCCGCACGAGCCCGTCGTCCCGGCGCCCGGGAAATTCGCCAGCATCCCCGAGGAGTACGACGTGCGGTTCCTCCCCGATCACCAGTGGAGCGCGCAGTGAACGCCGGGAAATTCCTGCCCGAACAGCTCGTCGCGCCGCACCCGGACGTCGCCCCGCTGCCGTATGCCGCGCCCTTCGAAACCGGCACGCGAGTGCTGCGCGGCATCCCGTACGCGCTGCGCGACGGCATGCGCCCGCTGGAGCTGGACCTGTGGCTGCCCGGCGGCGGCGGGCCGGCCCCGCTGGTGCTCTTCGCGCACGGCGGCGCCTGGCTGCGGGGCCGGCGTGACGACATGGGGTTCCGGCTGCGGGAGTGGTCCCCGGGACCGCTGGCCCGTATCGCGGCCGCGGGTTTCGCCGTGGCCTGCGTCGACTACCGGCTCAGCGGTGAGGCGGCCTTCCCCGCCCCGCTCGACGACCTGGGCTCCGCGTTGCGGTGGCTGACACTCCGCTCCGCCGAGCTCGGTATCGACACCGGCCGGACCGTGGTGTGGGGCGAGTCCGCCGGCGCGCACCTCGCCTCGCTCCTGGCCCTCACCCACACCGGCCCGCCCCTCGCCGGAGCGGTCGTCTGGTACGGACCCAGCGACCTCACCACCCCGCGCGGCGGCTTCAGCCCGGACAACCCGGCCACCCCGGAGGCGCTGCTGCTGGGCGGCGCCCCCGCGACGGTCCCCGAACGCGCCCGCGCGGCCAGCCCGCTCTCCCGCGTCCACGCCGGCGCACCACCGTTCCTCGTCGTGCACGGCGAGGACGACACCATGGTCAGCTGTTCGCACAGCAGAGATCTCGCAGCGGCGCTGGACAAGACCGGCGCGCACGTCGACCTGCGGCTGATACCGGGGGCCGACCACGGCTGGGCGGGGTTGACCGATGACCGGGTGGAGTCGATCTTCACCGGCTCACTGAGATTCGCCCACGGCCTGGTGTCATAGGTCCGGTCCGTAACCCCGCAGGCCCGACGGACCCGCCTGAGGCGAGCCGCATCTGCCGCTGCCGGGCATCGGGACGTCGGTGGTGCGACACCACCGGACGGTGATCAACGGGATCCTGTTCAGGGTCCGCAGAACCATCCTGTGGCGCGATCTGCCCGAACGCTACGGATCGTGGGGAACGGCCTATGAGCGACATCGACGCTGGTCGGCAGCCGGAACGCGGGACCGGATCCCAACGACGTCTTGGGTGGGATCCGGGTACCCCGACCGATGGGCGGAAGGCCCCGGACCCGCCCCGACCACGTCAGCGTGACAAGGCATACGGTTCCCGCAACCGCCGCTACCGGCGGCGACGCCAAACCAGGCACACCGTTTCCGGAGTCCGAAGACCAGCGCGCCTACCGCCGACGCCGGGGCAGTGCCCCTGAGGATCGCGCCGCAACCGTGGAGCGCAGGCGTCTGTCCCGTTGTCCAACAGATCGTTGCCGAACAGCAGACCCGGGCCAGTTCACCGACGATGAAGCACCTCCCCCCTTACCGTCCGCCACGCGACCCTTGAGGCCCTGACCCGCCACATGCAGGCCGCCGGACCGCACACATGGATCGCCGACCATCGACGTGATCTCGCGGCCATCGAGCAGCACCGGCAGGACGTGGCCGTCTTCCGAGTTCAGCCACCGGTCGGGCAGTTCCCCGTTCCACGCGCTGTCGGCGCGTAGCGGCTGTGGCAAATGGGCGCGCCGGCAAGCTCGTTCCTGTCACGGTCGTGGTCCCATCCCGGCGAACAGGGCGTCGAGAATTCGGTCGACGTATGCGTGGGTCAGTGGCTCCTGAGTGATCAGCAGGCGGAAGTACAGCGGGCCGGAGAGGATCGCCATTGCCAGGTCCAGGTCGAAGTCGGGCGCCAGTTGGCCCTGGTCTCGTGCCGACTTCAGGCGGGCGACGGTCTTGTTCGCCTGCGGGACGATGAAGCGCTCATTGAGCGCGGCGGCTACGCCGGGGTCGTGCTGGGCCTCGCCGACCAGGGCCCGAAAGAGGGGGCTGTGGGACGTCCCGGCCAGGACGTCAATGGCTTCATAGATCTGGTTGCGCAGGTCTGCGGCGACATCGCCCGTGTCGGGGTAGTCCAGTGCTGAATCACTGAGCGACAGCAGCGAATCGAGCAGCAGGGCGCCTTTGGAGCGCCAGCGGCGGTAGACGGTGTGTTTGCCGACACCGGCCCGGGCGGCGACCGCCTCGATGCTGAGCTTGGCGTAGCCGAGATCCTGCCCCAGGTCCAGCGTGGTTCGCATGATGGCTTTGGTCAGGTCGGGGCCGCTTCGACGGGCATTGGTCATGTTCCCACCCTAGCGGCACGGCACGTGCCGTGCTTGACAGGAATGCATGACCCCGGCACGCTTCTGCCCACGGAACGGCACGGCACGTGCCGTGCCTTTGTGAGGGGTGGATGTGTGGATGCTGACGTGATCATTGTGGGCGCGGGGCCGACGGGCCTGATGCTGGCCAACGAACTACGCACCGCGGGCGTGCGGCCCTTGCTCCTGGAGCGGCAGACGCGGCTGCGCGAGACACCGAGGGCGAACGGCCTGGGCGGGCAGATCCTGGAACTGCTGCACTATCGGGACATGCTGACCGACCTCCAGGCGGCCAGCACCGACCCTCACCCTGCTCCCAGGTTCCCGTTCGGGAACGTGCACCTGGACTTCAGTCACCTGACAGATCCGCCGATGAGCGCTGTCCAGATACCGCAGCCGCGTCTTGAGTGCCTGCTGGAGGAGCGTGCAGAACGACTCGGCAGCCGAGTCCGTCGCGGTCACGAGGTGCTCGGGGTCAGCCAGGACCAGGACGGTGTGTCCGTGGAAGTCCATTGCGCGGAGGGGCCGTACCGGGCGCGCGCCAGGTATCTGGTCGGCTGCGACGGCTCGCGCAGCGGTGTGCGGGATATGGCGGGCATCCGGTTTCCGGGGACGACACATCGCGAGGTCAACCGGCTGAGCCAGGTCACGCTGGCCGAGGGAGCGGGGCGGTGTGACAACGGCGACCTCGACGTGCCCGGGCTGGGCACACTGCGTGCGGGGTTCACGCGGACCGACCGCGGCGTGCTCGGGTTCGGCTGGCTCACGTCCGAGGTGCTGATGATCTCCACCACCGAGAACGAGGACACCGCGTACGAAGACGACGTGCCGATGACCCTGGCCGAGCTGCAGGACAGCATTCGCCGCGTTATCGGTGTCGATCTGCCTCTGGGAGAACCGCTTCGCCTGTCGCGTTACCAGTTCCAGGACCGGCAGGCTGATCGATACCGCGAGGGCCGCGTCCTGCTGGCAGGCGACGCCGCCCACCAGTGTCCGGCCACCGGCGTAGCGCTCAATGCCGGCATGCTCGACGCGGTCAACCTTGCGTGGAAGCTGGCGGCCGAGGTTCACGGCTGGGCGCCACCCGGCCTGTTGGACACCTATCAGTCCGAACGCCACGCCGCAGGGGCGCGGACGCTGCTCCACACCCGTGCCCAGATGGCATTGCGGCGCGGACACGACCCCGTCGCAGAAGCGCTCCGCGAGCTCTTCCAAGAACTGCTCGGCGACGAGGCGCCCCTGCGCCGCATCGGAGCCCTGGTCGCCGGAAGCGACTTTCGCTGCCCGCCGCCCGACGGCAACGGGCATGCTCTGACCGGTGCTTTCGTACCCGACCTCACCCTGGACATCGCCCAGGGGACGACCAGCATCGCGAAGCTCATGCACCCCGCGCGTCCCCTGTTCCTCGACCTCGCGGACCGTCCGGAACTCCGGGAGGTCGCCGATGGATGGGCACACCGCGTGGACATCCACAGGGCAGGCACCGACGACCGGCCGGCCGACGCCCTCCTGATCCGCCCGGACGCCCATATCGCCTGGGCCGCGCCCGTCGGTGGATCCTCCGACACCCTCCTACCCGCGCTGCGGCAGGCCCTGTCCACTTGGTTCGGAGACCCGCTGACCCACGAGGGACCGCACCACCAGCCGACCACCGACCGCGTATCAGCAACGCACACACGATGAGGACGCCGGCCATGCCCGTACCCGCCGACCCCACCACTCTCCACCCGATGCCGGGCCAGCCGCGGGGACACCGTCGTGGGCAACGACGTCTGGTTCGGGCACGGTGCCACCGTCATGCCCGGCGTACGCATCGGACACGGTGCGATCATCGCCGCCGGCTCCGTGATCACCAAGGACATCCCCGACTACGGCATCGTCGGCGGCAACCCTGCCCGTCTCATCCGCACCCGCTACAGCGACACGGACATCGTCCGACTACTCGCGCTGGCCTGGCGGGACTGGCCCCGGAGTACATCAGCGAGCATGTGCGGACCCTCATGTCCGGCAGCGTCGACCAGTTGCAGGATGCGGCACCCTCCCTTCCACACCCGTGACCCACCGCCCACGCGCTCACCATCACCTCCCGGAAAGAACCGCCACCATGCCCTCCGCCACCGACCGAACCCCCTTCACCGACTGGCTCGAAGGTCATGCCACCCCGCTCAGCCACCTCGACCCGACAGCTCCCCTGGACGACCTGGAACCGCTGCGTGACATCCTCGACGGTGCCCGTGTGGTCGCCCTCGGCGAACACTCCCACTTCATCAACGAGTTCGCCGCAATGCGGCAGCGCATCCTGCGGTTCCTCGTCGAACGCTGCGGCTTCACCGTCCTGGCCTTCGAGTACGGCTTCTGCGAAGCCATACCCCTCGACGCCTGGACCCACGGCACGGGAGCGGACGACGACCTCTCCGCACTCCTGGCAACCGCCGTCCCCATCGGGCTCCAGGAGCCGGTGCGCTACCTCCGCCGGCACAACCACACCGCCCCGGAACCGGTCCACTTCGCAGGAATCGACATTCCGGCGGCCGGTGGGTCGCTGCTCCCCGCCCTGGCCCCGGTCGCCGACTACCTCCGCCACATCGACCCGGAGACCCTGCCGACGGTCCAGAGCGCGACCACGATCGCTGCGTCCTTCGCCGGTGACTCGGCAGCCGTGGCCGCACCCGCATGGGCGCGCCTGACCGCCAACGAACAGGACACCCTCAGCGCGCTCCTGGCGCGGCTCCTCATCCGATTCCGTTCCCTGAAACCGCTGTACCTCTCCCGCGGAGACCGAGACAGCTACGACACCGCCCTGCGATGCCTGGAGGCCGCCTGCCACGGCGACTACACCTTCCGCGCCATGGCTGCCCTCTTCGCCGGAGACGGGCTCACAGCCGACACATCCGCCCGCGACCTCTACATGGCGGAGTCACTTCTCTGGCACCTCAACCGGCTTGAACCCACGGCCCGCGTCGTACTGATGGCGCACAACGCCCACATCCAGAGAACGCCGATCGCCTTCGACGGCCACCTCACCGGGCTCCCCATGGGGCAGCACCTGCACCACGCCCTCGGTGACGCATACTTCGCCCTCGGCCTGACCAGCGTCACCGGTCACACCGCCGACATGCATCGTGACGAGGACGCCCCCTTCGGATTCACCGTCCACAACACCCCGCTGGAACCTCCCACGCCGGGAAGCATCGAAGCGGCCTTCGCCGAGACCGGTCTCGGACTCGCTGTAGCTGATCTCCGTCAGGTTCGGGCCGAGAACCTCAGCACCCCTGACCGGATCCGTTTGCAAGGGATCTACCAGCACACGCCAGTCGTCGACGCGTTCGACGGCATCCTCAGCACACCCGCCTCCACCACCACCGACCTGGAGAAGCCATGACCAGCAGGTTCACCGAATTGGTCGTCGATTGCCACGATCCGCAACGACTCGCGGGCTTCTGGTGCGAAGTCCTGGACTTCACCGTGCTCGACCGGAGCGAGGGCAAAGTCGAGATCGGCTCCTGGGAGCCGACTGTCGAAGCCATCCGAGCCGGTCAGATGCCGCCAACACTGATGTTCATCCAGGTGCCCGAGGGAAAGACGGTGAAGAACCGGCTCCACCTCGACGTGAGCCCCATCGACGCCAGCACTGACGACGAAGTCGCCAGACTGCTCAGCCTCGGCGCCACCACAGTGGACGTGGGTCAAGGCGCCGCACGCAGCTGGACGGTCATGGCCGACCCCGAGGGCAACGAATTCGACGTCGTGCGCACCCTGGCACCCACAACCCGCGTCACCCCGACTGCACAGCCAGGATTCGGCGCAGGACCGGACCGCTCCAGGACCAGCCCCGCATAGCCTCGACGACGCGCGTCGGGCCAGGCCGGTCGTAGCGGGCCTGTCTCGAAATGGGCCTCGAACTTCGCCGCTCACACGGGTGTTCGCCGGATGTGAACACGGCCTTCGTCTGATCCTGTGCTCCGACCAAGGACACACCTGACCAGATCGCGGAGTTGCGGGCGACGTGCGTTGCCGTCACGCACGACGTCCCGGCCTCGCTCCGGGACTCGTGGTAGAGATCCGCCTCACCCTCGTCCTCCGCGCGGAACATGGGAGAAGACCTTCTTCAGGCTGCCCACCACCACGTACGGCTCCGTCACCTGTCGGAACCGTTCGGCGTCCAGAGCGACGACCTCGCCGTTCACGAACCGGAGCAGGAAAATGCTGTAACTGACGGGCACCCTCTGCCACCCCCATGATCCGCCGGACAGCCCCTAGCCAGGCCCCCCGACGGTGCTGCGGCCCACGACGTCGCCCGCGCGGTCAATGCAGATGACGTCGACCGCGACGGGCGCGCCCCGCAGCACGGCCAGCGCCTGGTCGCGGGCGGCCACAGCCACCAGGTCGCCCAGCGGGACCCCCGCCGCCCGGCACAACTGCAGGGCGGCCAGCCCCGTGTTGGCCCCGGCCACCTCAGCGGCCAGCGCTTCGCCGGCGCCGCCCTGCCGGGCCAGGCCGGCCAGGAAGCCCTTGTCCACCTGGGAGCGGCCCGAGTGCAGATCGAGGTGCCCGGCCGCCAGCTTCGACAGCTTGGCGAAACCGCCGCAGACGGTCAGCCGGTCCACCGGGTGGCGGCGCACGTACTTGAGCACGGCCCCAGCGAAGTCCCCCATGTCGAGCAGCGCGTCCTCGGGGAGCCCGTACTCGGCGACGACCGTCCGCTCCGATGTGGAGCCGGTGCACCCGGCCAGATGCGTACGTCCGGCCGCACGCGCCACATCGACGCCCCGCCGGATCGAGTCGATCCACGCAGAGCACGAGTAGGGCACCACAATGCCCGTCGTCCCCAGGATGGAGAGGCCGCCCAGGATGCCCAGCCGGGGGTTCCAGGTGGAACGGGCGATCTCCTC
Organism: Streptomyces sp. NBC_00440; assembly: GCF_036014215.1. Taxonomy (NCBI): domain Bacteria; kingdom Bacillati; phylum Actinomycetota; class Actinomycetes; order Kitasatosporales; family Streptomycetaceae; genus Streptomyces; species Streptomyces sp. NBC_00440. Next base: position 185,089 of record NZ_CP107921.1, on the reverse strand, counting down.
ACCGTGGTCGACGGAGACGGTGAGCTCGGCGTCCGCCCCCGCGCCGTGGCGCTCGGCGACGCGCGCTATGTGTTCGCGCATCATCCGGCGCGGCACCGGATTGACGGCGGGCTCGCCCACCTCCAGCGGCAGCCCGGGGCGCGTGACGGTGCCGACCCCCGGCCCCGCCCTGAACACCACCCCCGAACCCGGCGGCAGCCGCCGGACGGTGACCCGGACCAGCGCGCCATGGGTGACGTCGGGATCGTCGCCCGCGTCCTTGACCACACCCGCTGTCGCCCGCCCGTCGCCCAGCTCCTCGACGGCCAGCGCGAACGACGGTGTCTGCCCCCTGGGCAGGGTGACCGTCACCGGGTCGGGGAACTCGCCGCTCAGCAGCGCGGTGTAGGCGGCCGTGGCGGCAGCCGTCGCGCAGGCGCCGGTCGTCCAGCCGGGCCGCAGCCCGGTGTGCTTGAGTTGGGCGCTGCGGCCACCATCCCCCTCAGCCACGGAAGGCTCCGATGCACGTACTGATACTCGGCGGCACCACCGAGGCCCGGCGGGTCGCCGCCGGCCTGCACCCCGGGGTCCGCGTCACCAGTTCGCTGGCCGGGCGGGTCGCACGGCCCGTGCTGCCGCCCGGAGAGATCCGTATCGGCGGATTCGGCGGAGCCGGGGGACTGGCGCAGTGGCTGCGCGAGCACGAGGTCGACGCGCTCATCGACGCGACCCATCCTTTCGCCGGAACCATCAGTTTCAACGCGGCTTCGGCCGCTGCCACCGCCCATGTTCCCCTGCTCGCTGTGCGCAGGCCCGGGTGGGTGGCGGGTGAGGGCGACGACTGGCACCCGGCGGACTCCCTGGAGCAGGCCGCCGGAATGCTCCCGGCGCTGGGGCGGCGGATCTTCCTCACCACCGGACGGATGGGCCTCGCCGCGTTCGCGGCCCTGGACGGACTCTGGTTCCTGGTGCGGTCGGTCGACGCCCCGCACCCCCCGTACCCGCTGCACATGGAGACCCTGCTCGACCGGGGGCCCTTCGCCCTGGAAGGCGAGAGGGCGCTGTTGCGCGAGCACCGGATCGACGTACTGGTCACCAAGGACAGCGGAGGACCGGCCACCGCGGCCAAGCTCACCGCGGCACGGGAGGCCGGGCTTCCGGTGGTCGTCGTCCGCCGCCCCGCCGTCCCCGGCGGCGTACAGGTCGTGGGGACCCCGGAGGAAGCGATCCTATGGATACAGGACCGGCAGGACACGGCCTGAGCCCTGTCCGCCGAGGCCCACGACCGCTTACCCCTCGGGATAGGTCCGGGGAGTCCAGACGATCTCTTCCCCGTCGCCCCGCCGCACCGTCCGCGTTTGTGAAGAGCCCACCAGCAGGATCGTGCGCATGTCGACCTCGGCCGGATCGAGCGCCCCGAGCCGCACGATCCGGACACTCTCGCCGGGGCCGCCGACGTCCCGGCCCAGCACCACGGGCGTGTCCGGTGAACGGTGCTCAAGAAGCAGGTCACGGGCCTTGCCGACCTGCCAGGTCCGGCTGCGGGAGCCCGGGTTGTACAGCGCCAGCACCAGGTCGGCCGCCGCGGCGGCGCGCAGCCGCTCCGCGATCACCTCCCACGGCTTGAGCCGGTCCGAGAGCGAGATCGTGGCGTAGTCGTGCCCGAGCGGCGCACCCGCACGGGCGGCAGCCGCGTTGGCGGCGGTCACCCCGGGCAGCACCCGCACCGGAACATCGCGGTACACGTCCTGGGCCGCGACCTCCAGTACGGCGGTGGCCATGGCGAACACACCGGGATCACCACCGGACACCACGGCGACCTTGTGCCCGCGCCTGGCCAGGTCGAGTGCGAACTCGGCGCGCTCCGACTCCACCTTGTTGTCGGAGCCGTGCCGCCGCTGCCCCGGCCGGACCGGGACCCGGTCCAGATACGTGGTGTAGCCCACCAGGTCGTCCGCGGCCGCCAGCGCGCCCCGGGTCTCCGGGGTGAGCCAGAGCGGGCCCGCGGGACCGGTGCCGACCACGACGACGTCACCGTGCTCCCGTACCGGCTCGGGCGCGCCGACGCGGCTCGGCAGCACCGCAACCGAGAAGTACGGCACCGATCCGGCCTCCACGTCGGCCAGTTCGCCGGTGCGCTCCCCTGGCATCGTGGCGCGCTCGACATAGCGGGCCTCGGCCATCCGGCCCGACCGCCCCACCGCACGGTGCACCGCGGGGAAGGTGCGGCCCAGCTTCATGACCACAGCGGAGTCCGTCGACGCCAGACGCGCCGTCAGCTCTTCCTCGGGCAGCGTGCCCGGCAGGATCGTCAGCACCTCCTCGCCCTCGACGAGTGGCACACCGAGCCGGGCGGCGGCCGCGCTCACCGAGGTCACCCCCGGGATCACCTCGGTCGGATAGCGGTCCGCCAGCCGCTTGTGCATGTGCATGTACGAGCCGTAGAAGAGCGGATCGCCCTCGGCGAGCACCGCCACGGTGCGGCCCGCGTCGAGATGTGCGGCAAGCCGGGCCGCCGCCTCGGCGTAGAACTCCTCCATCGCGCCCCGGTATCCGCCGGGGTGGTCGGTCGTCTCGGTGGTCACCGGGTAGACCAGCGCCTCCTCGACGTGGTCGGCGCGGATGTGCCCGGCCGCGATGGACCGGGCTATGGACCGGCCGTGCCGGGCGCTGTGGAACGCGATGACATCCGCCTGCGCGATGACCTCCACCGCGCGTACGGTCATCAGCGACGGGTCACCGGGGCCGAGCCCGACTCCGTACAGCCGCCCGGTGCTCTGCTCGCTCATGCTGCTGTTCATTCCTCTTCGCTCGCAATGGCGTTGACCGCGGCCGCCGCGATGGCACTGCCCCCGCGCCGTCCGCGCACCACCAGGTGGTCAAGGCCCGAGACGTCGTCGGCCAGCGCGTCCTTGGACTCGGCCGCGCCGACGAAACCGACCGGAACCCCGATGACCGCCGCGGGGCGCGGCGCGCCCTCGCGGACCATTTCGAGCAGCCGGAACAGGGCGGTCGGCGCGTTGCCCACGGCCACCACTGCGCCCTCCATACGGTCGCGCCACAGCTCCAGCGCCGCCGCGGTGCGCGTCGTGCCGAGCTCCGCCGCGAGGCCGGGCACGGACGGGTCGGACAGCGTGCAGACCACCTCGTTGCCGGCGGGCAGCCGCTTGCGGGTCACTCCGCTGGCGACCATCGCCACGTCGCACAGCACGGGGGCCCCGGCGCGCAGCGCCTCGCGGGCGCGCGCCACCACCTGCGGGGTGTAGGCGAGATCGCGCACCAGGTCGACCATGCCGCAGGCGTGGATCATCCGGACGGCGACCTGGCTGACATCGGCGGGAAGTCCCGAGAGGTCCGCCTCTGCGCGGATGGTCGCAAACGACTGGCGGTAGATCGCCGGGCCGTCCTTCTCGTAGTCGAACACTGTCTTCTCGCTCATTTCGTCACTGCGTGAGGGGCGTGGTCCGGGCTTCCGCCACGGTGGCGGCGAACTCTGAGGGGTCGTTCATGGTGTCGTGCAGCCGTTCGCCGCGTACGGAGACCTCGTAACCGGCGGCCGTGGCGACCACGTCCACCCGGTCGCCGTGGGGGTGGCCGCAGCGCCGTGCGCACCCCGACCAGTACACGGGCAGGCCGCGGCCGGTGCCGGGAGCCAGTGCGGCGTCGGCGCGCACATCGGCCAGGGACTTCGCGCAGCCGGGGCGCCCGATGCACGCCCCGACCCCGTGCCAGGGGGAATCCGGTCCGGTGATCAGTCCCGCGGCCGAGAGCCCGGCGAGCCGGGCGTCGGCGGTGTCCGGGCCGAGACCGGGGAGCACCACGCCCCGCCAGGGGGTCAGCCGCAGCTCACCGCCGCCGTCGTGCAGCGCCGTGTCCGTCAGCAGGCGCCACTGGGCGGACGTGATGAGGCCGAGGGGCGCCTCGACGGAGAGCGCCGCCCGCCCGTCCGGGGCCGTTACGGTGCCGGGCGCGGGACCCGTCCCGGACGGCAGCGGTTCTGCCCGGTCCCGGGCGGCGGCCGGAATACCGGCGGCTGCCAGCCGCTCCGCCACCGCCCGGACGAACGCGGCTGCTCCGCCGGGCAGTTCCGCCACCCGCCAGGCCCCGGTACCCGCGTCACGGGCGGCGCTCAGAAAGGTCTCGGCCGCCAGCAGGGCGCTGCGGGCCGCGTGTTCGGCCGGAACGGCCAGCATCTCCGGCGCCCCGCCGGTGCACAGCAGCGCGCCATCGCCCGGAGAAGCGATCAACGTCACATCGGCGCCGAGGCCGGCCACATCGCAGCGGCCGTCGTCGAGCGCGAACAGAAACCGTCCGGACAGCCCGGCGGCCGCTTCGCAGCCACAGAGCAGCGCGTCCAACTCCCGTGCCCAGCCCTGCACATCGGCCGTTCCCCGACCGTCGAGCCCGCACAGCGGGGAGGCCACGACATTACGGGCCCGCTCATGGCGAACGGAGGGCAGCAGCCCGGCGTCCGCGAACACTCCGGCGAGCTCCTGGCCGTGGTCCTGGGCCAGCCCGCGCAGCTGCACATTGCCGCGCGACGTCAGATGCAGCGCCCCGTCGCCCAGCCGCAGCGCGACGTCCAGCAGCGCCCTGGCCTGCGGAACCGTCAGTACGCCCGCCGGAATCCTGACCCGCGCCAGCGCGCCGTCGTCCGCCGTGTGCAGGCGCAGGCTGCCCGGACACGCGTCACCGCGGTCACGCCGGACGGCGGGCTCCGGCGGGGGCGGAGGTGCGGAGGAGTGAGGCATGGCGGCGAGCATACCGACCGGCCCACAGGGGCCATGTCCTGCACCGATGTGACTGCGCGTACAGAACGGGTGCGCCGGTGGCAGCATCCCGAGGCCCACTGCCCGCCGCCCGTCAAGGTCGTTACTATGCTTGTCGGCGGGCCGTTCGGCCCGCCATCGCCTAAGACGGCGACAGGGGAGGAAGCCCGGTGAGATTCCGGCGCGGTCCCGCCACTGTGAGCCCGGCCCCTGGAGCCGGGTGAGCCAGGAACTCCCTTCCCCCAGCTCTCGGCTCCGCTTGAGCAGGGGGGACCCGATTCCTACACAGCCCGGGGCGCGGATACCCCGAGGAAGGCCCGACGCCGCATGCTCCTGCTCCTGTCGACGTCCGACACCGACCTGCTCAGCGCCCGTGCCGCGGACGGCCCGGTGGCCTACCGCTTCGCCAACCCCTCCCGGCTCCAGCTCACCGACCTGCCCGCGCTCCTCGAAGGCGCCGACCTGGTCGTCGTACGGCTCCTCGGCGGTATCCGCGCCTGGCAGGAGGGCCTCGATCTGCTCCTGGCGGACGGGCGCCCGGTCGTCGTCCTCACCGGCGAGCAGGCGCCCGACGCCCAGTTGATGGAGGCGTCCACCGTCCCGGTCGGCATCGCCGCCGAGGCCCACGCCTATCTGGCACACGGCGGGCCCGCCAACCTCGGCCAGCTCGCCCGCTTCCTCTCCGACACCGTCCTCCTCACCGGCCACGGCTTCGAGCCCCCGGCAGCCGCGCCCAGCTGGGGCCCGCTGGAACGCACCGCCCGCACCACGGACGGGCCGACCGTCGCGGTGCTCTACTACCGGGCCCACCACATGAGCGGCAACACCGCTTTCGTGGACGCCCTCTGCGAGGCCGTCGAGGACATCGGGGGCCGGGCCCTCCCGCTCTACGTCGCCTCGCTGCGCGCCCCCGAACGGGAGCTGATCGAAACGCTGCGCGCGGCGGACGCCATCGTCACCACCGTGCTGGCCGCCGGCGGGACGAAGCCCGCCCAGGCGTCCGCCGGGGGCGACGACGAGTCGTGGGACGCGGGCGCGCTCACCGCCCTGGACGTCCCCATCCTCCAGGCACTGTGCCTCACGGGTTCACGGGCCGTCTGGGAGGAGAACGACGAGGGTGTGTCGCCGCTGGACGCGGCCAGCCAGATCGCCGTGCCGGAGTTCGACGGCCGGCTCATCACGGTGCCCTTCTCGTTCAAGGAGATCGACCAGGACGGGCTCCCCGCCTACGTCGTCGACCCCGAACGGGCCGCCCGCGTCGCCGGGATCGCCGTGCGCCACGCACGGCTGCGGCACATAGCCCCCGCCGACAAGCGGCTGGCCCTGGTGCTCTCCGCGTACCCCACCAAACACTCCAGGATCGGCAACGCCGTCGGCCTCGACACCCCCGCGAGCGCCGTCGCCCTGCTGCGCCGGCTCCGCGACCAGGGGTACGACTTCGGCCCGCAGGACGTCCCCGGACTCGCGTCGGGCGACGGCGACGAACTGATCCGCGCGCTGATCGAGGCCGGCGGCCACGACCAGGAGTGGCTCACCGACGAGCAGCTCGCCCGCAACCCCGTCCGCATCCCCGCCGCCGACTACCGGCGCTGGTACGCCACGCTCCCGGCCGCGCTGCGCACCGATGTGGAGGAGCACTGGGGCCCGCCGCCCGGTGAGATGTTCCTCGACCGCAGCCGCAACCCCGAGGGCGACATCGTCCTCGCCGCCCTGCGCCACGGCAATCTGCTGGTCCTCATCCAGCCGCCGCGCGGATTCGGCGAGAACCCGATCGCGATCTACCACGACCCCGATCTGCCGCCCTCGCACCACTACTTGGCCGCGTACCGCTGGATCGCCGCCTCCGCCGACGACGGCGGCTTCGGCGCCGACGCCATGATCCACCTCGGCAAGCACGGCAACCTGGAGTGGCTGCCCGGCAAGAACGCAGGCCTGTCCGCCGCGTGCGGTCCCGACGCCGCCCTGGGTGATCTTCCCCTCATCTATCCGTTCCTGGTGAACGACCCGGGCGAGGGCACCCAGGCGAAGCGCCGGGTCCACGCCACGCTGGTCGACCACCTGGTCCCGCCGATGGCCCGCGCCGACTCGTACGGCGACATCGCACGCCTGGAACAACTCCTCGACGAGTACGCCCAGATCGCCTCCATGGACCCGGCGAAACTCCCCGCCATCCGCGCCCAGATCTGGACGCTCATCCAGGCCGCCAAGCTCGACCACGACCTGGGTCTGGAGAACCGGCCCGACGACGAGGGCTTCGACGACTTCATCTTCCACGTCGACGGCTGGCTGTGCGAGATCAAGGACGCGCAGATCCGCGACGGACTGCATGTCCTGGGCAACCCGCCCGCCGGGGCCGACCGGGTCAACCTGGTACTCGCCATCCTGCGCGCCCGCCAGATCTGGGGCGGCACTGCCTCACTGCCGGGCCTGCGCGAGGCACTCGGCCTGGACGAGGCCAACGCCACCCGCACCGCGGCCGACGCGGCCGAGGAACAGGCACGTGTCCTCGTCGAGGCGATGGAAGCGGCGGACTGGGACCCGGAGGCCGCCGTCAAGGTGGCCGACGGCCACCCGCAGGCGGTCGCCGACATCCTCGGCTTCGCGGCCCGCGAGGTCGTCCCGCGGCTGGCCTCCACCACGGACGAGATCGACCACGCCCTGCACGCGCTGAACGGCGGATTCGTCCCGGCCGGGCCCTCCGGCTCCCCGCTGCGCGGCCTGGTCAACGTCCTGCCGACCGGCCGCAACTTCTACTCCGTCGACCCCAAGGCCATTCCGTCCAGGCTCGCCTGGGAGACCGGCCAACTGCTCGCCGACTCGCTCCTGGAGCGCTACCGCACCGACAACGGCGAGTGGCCCACCTCGGTGGGGCTCTCCCTGTGGGGCACCAGCGCGATGCGCACGTCGGGCGACGACGTGGCCGAGGCCCTCGCACTGCTCGGTATCCGCCCGGTCTGGGACGACGCCTCACGCCGGGTCACCGGCCTTGAGCCGGTGCCGCTCGACGAGCTGGGCCGCCCCCGCATCGACGTCACCCTGCGCATCTCGGGCTTCTTCCGTGACGCCTTCCCGCACACCATCGGCCTGCTGGACGACGCGGTACGGCTGGCCGCGTCCCTGGACGAGCCCGACGGGCAGAACTTCGTACGCGCCCACACCCGGGCCGACCTGGCCGAGCACGGCGACGAACGCCGGGCCACCACCCGGATCTTCGGCTCGCGCCCCGGCACCTACGGCGCGGGCATCCTCCAGCTCATCGACAGCCGCGACTGGCGCACCGACGCGGACCTCGCCGAGGTGTACACGGTGTGGGGCGGCTACGCCTACGGCCGGGAACTGGACGGCCGCCCGGCCCGCGCCGAGATGGAGACCGCGTACAAGCGGATCACGGTCGCCGCGAAGAACACGGACACCCGCGAGCACGACATCGCGGACTCCGACGACTACTTCCAGTACCACGGCGGCATGGTCGCCACCGTCCGGGCGCTGCGCGGGAGCGCCCCTGAGGCGTACATCGGCGACTCCACCCGCCCCGAGACCGTCCGCACCCGCACGCTCGTGGAGGAGACCTCACGGGTCTTCCGCGCACGGGTCGTCAACCCCCGCTGGATCGAGGCGATGCGGCGGCACGGCTACAAGGGAGCCTTCGAGCTCGCCGCCACCGTCGACTACCTCTTCGGGTACGACGCCACCACCGGTGTCGTCGCCGACTGGATGTACGACAAGCTCACCGAGACGTACGTACTCGACCCGGTGAACCGCGACTTCCTCCAGCAGGCCAACCCCTGGGCCCTGCACGGGATCGCGGAACGGCTCCTGGAGGCGGAGTCCCGCGGCATGTGGGCCGAGCCGGACCCCGCGACGCTCGAAGCGCTGCGCCAGGTCTACCTGGAGACCGAGGGGAATCTGGAGGGCGAGGACTGACCCGAGCGGTCTCCTCGCGGTGGTCCGCTGCTGCCGGTGCGGCGGTGAGAGCCGGGGCTCTCTCCGGCGTTATCGGCAGCTGACCACCCGGCGGCGGACAGGTGTGAGATCCGATACCTGCCCCAGGTGGGCGCATTTGCTGCCACCGTCGAGCAGAACCTAGGGTGAGCGAGCCGTGGTGTTCGGGAAGACCGGTGAAAGCCCCCTCGGGGCCTCAGACCGGAGCGGCCCTCGCCACTGTGATCGGGGAGTCTCCGTCCCGTCGAAGCCACTGGCCGTATCGCGGCCGGGAAGGCAGGGCCGGAGGCGAGCGTCAAGCGGACCCGTCAGCCAGGAGACCGGCCACGGCATCTCACGAAGTGATCCACGAGGTGCTGGAGCGTGACCGCATGACCCTGCCCGAATCCGCCGTGTTCGCCTGGCGGCGCGAGGACACCGTACGTACCGCCGGGCTCCTGGGGGTGATAGCAGCCCTCCACGTCGTCGCGTTCGGCGTTCTGTTCCTGCTGGTGGAGCCGGGCCACTACGAGGTCGGGTCCAAGGCGTTCGGGGTCGGACTCGGCATCACCGCGTACACGCTGGGGATGCGGCACGCCTTCGACGCCGACCACATCGCCGCCATCGACAACACCACGCGCAAACTCATGGCGGACGGGAAGCGCCCGGTATCGGTCGGCTTCTGGTTCGCGCTGGGGCACTCCAGCGTGGTGGTGGCCATGGCGGCGCTGGTCGCCGGGGGAGCCCGGCTCGCGGGAGTCCTCATGAACGAGGGCTCGGACGCCCACCAGGTGCTCGGCGTCGTCGGAACGAGCGTCTCGGGCTCGTTCCTGTACCTCATCGCGGCACTCAACCTGGTTGCTCTCGTGGGCATTCTGCGGGTGTTCAGGGAGATGCGCGCCGGACGTTACGACGAGGCCGAACTCGAAACACACCTGAACTCGCGCGGGTTCATGAACCGCATCCTCGGCCGGTTCACCAAGTCCGTCAGCAGGCCCGGCCAGATGTATCCGCTGGGCTTCCTCTTCGGCCTGGGCTTCGACACCGCGACCGAGGTCACCCTCATGGTGATGGCGGGCAGCGGCGCCGCAGCGGGTCTGCCCTGGTACGCCGTCCTCTGCCTGCCCCTGCTCTTCGCGGCCGGAATGAGTCTCTTCGACACACTCGACGGCACCTTCATGAACTTCGCGTACCAGTGGGCCTTCGCCAACCCGGTGCGCAAGGTGTTCTACAACCTCGCCATCACGGGCCTGTCCATCGCCGTCGCCTTTCTCATCGGCACGATCGAGTTGATCAGTGTGCTGCACGACAAGCTCGCCCTCCAGGACTCGGTGACCGGCTGGATAGCGGGCCTCGACCTCGGGAATGTCGGCTACCTCATCGTCGGACTCTTCGTCGTGGTGTGGGCCGCGGCGCTGGCGTACTGGCATATCGCCAGGGTGGAGGAGAAGTGGGCGGTGCGCGCCGCCGACAGCAGCTGAACGGGCGCCTCCCGCGCGCGGCGGACCGGGGCACTCGGACGCCCCGGTCCCGCCCGGACCGGGAAAACCACGGCGTGTCGCGGACGGGGCTGGCGACGGATTGGCCCGACGGAGTGGAATCGGACGCATGTCGGGCCGTGTCGGCCGGGTGATCGCCGCCGCGTATGGCAGTACGGTGCCATGCAGTCTGAAAATCACATTAATACGCAAGGGCGCCGCCGATTCGTGCGCGCCGCGGTCGGTCTGGGCGCTTTGGCTGTCGGGGGAGTGGTCTCCCGGGTGTACGGCCCCTCCGGTGGCAACGCCGGTTCAGCCGCTGCCGCACATCCTTCACAGGCACCGGCCGCCGCCCCACCCCCACACCGCGTCCAGCCCCCACCGGCCGCCGGACCACCTGCAGCGGCGGCCGCCCGTCCCCCCACCTACCGGCTACGGCCCTTCGCGGGCGAGACATCCATGGGCGCCCCCTCCCACAACCCGGCGGTCCGCACCCATGCGGTGTACTCGCTGGAGGACAGTGGCCGAAGAATCGCGCTCACCTTCGACGACGGTCCCGACCCCCAGTACACGCCCCAGGTGCTGCGCATCCTGGCCCAGTACAACGTGCAGGCGACGTTCTGCGTCATCGGTGAGAACGCCGTCCAGTACCCGCAGTTGCTGCACGACATCGCGAACGGCGGACACGCCGTCGCCAACCATTCCTGGACCCACCCCCAGCTCACCAAGTTGAAGCCGGCCGCAGCCCGGTCCGAACTCGCCCGGACCAGCGATCTGATCGAGAAGGTGCTCGGCGCTCCGCCCGACTGGGCCCGCGCACCGTACGGCGACTGGAACCCGGTCACCCTCGGGATCTGCGCCGACCTGGGCATGGAACCGCTTGGCTGGTCGGTGGACACCAACGACTGGGCGCGGCCCGGGACGCGCAGCATCACCAACTCCGTGCTGCGCGACGTCAAGGACGGCTCGATCGTGCTCTGCCACGACGGCGGCGGCAACCGGTCCCAGACGGTCGCAGCGGTCAGGAACTACCTGCCCCGGCTGCTCGACAGCGGATTCGTCCCGGTGCGGCCGGAGCTCTGACGTGCACCAGCCGCCCCGGGCCGCCCGCCGGTTCCGGGCGGCGCGGAGCGGCTGGCCGGCCCGGCGCAGGAGTTCCGGGTCAGACGACGCTGCAATGTACGTGTGTGCCGCTGTAGCACTTGGCTGTGTGCAGACCGTGGAACCGTGTGTACACCCCTGCACTGACCTTGTGGTACGGCGCCCACCGCCCGTGCGGGAGCGCCCAGCGGATGTAGTAGTAACTGCTGCTGAAGACGGTGACGGCATCCATGTCGTCCCAGGTGCCGGTGTTCGTGTGCGGTTGGACGGTCACCTTCTGGCACCGGTAGGAGCCATAGTGCGAAGTGCTGTCGTCGTTCCCGTCGTAGTTCCACACTTTGCACTTTGAGCTGCCGTGAGAGAACCGGGCACCACCGAGGTGCCGCCCGGTGTGGTTGTCGATCCAGGCCGGGACGCTTCCGGCGGTCGCCGGAGCCGCGAACGTCAGGGCCGCCATGAGGGCGAGGCCCAGGCTCACCGCGGCAGTTGCGACGGCGCGCGCCGTGCGAACCGCCCTGGGCCGTCCCGTCAGCGTTTTACGGATCACGTGGTTGAACCCCCCGTATCCACGGGACGGATGACGCCGTCCCGCATCGCGTGTCTCAGCCGGTCGGCGCCTTCCGATCGGCACCAGAGAGCTGAGTCGTAAGGTCTGGAGCTGCCTCGGGCCCACGCCTGCCGACCGCTTCCAGAACGTCATCGTGGCCGGACCAGGTCGCCCGCCGCTATGGGTACAAGTACCCATAGACAGAGGAGGGCCCATGTCCCGAGTGTCCGAGCGGGCTTACGAGGAGATGCTGGAACTGGCGGTCGCAGCCCTGCACGAACGACATCACGACAGGTTGTTACCGCTTCTTACCGGCCATCTCCTCCGCTCTCTGGGAGCCGGCCATGCGATCCGCAAAGCCGAGGAATGGAACGATGGTTCCCCGGGCCTCGACGTGTGGACACCCGGCGGGATGAGCGACCGCACCGTCGATGAGGACGCGCAGGCCTGCATCCGGACGGGTTCTCCTTTCACGGACTTCTACCGGGCAACCGGGGAGCTGGTACCCGTCACGGCCCGCAGCATTACGGGCGGACGGGTCTGGCGGAACAGTGAAGCAGCCGCCGTCGCCAGGGAGACCTTCGGCGCGAGCAGCGTTCTGGCGCTCCCGCTGGCAGGCCGGTTCGAACCCATCCACGGGTACCTGGTGTACCGGCAGGAGTCCGAGTTCACTGCGGAGCACCTCGCTTACGCACGGCGGGTACAACCGCTTCTCGCCGGTGTTGAAAAACAGTGCCGCTATCTCCGGAGGTGGGAAGAGGCGCTGCCCGTCGCTGATCGCGTCGGCGCCCATGAAACCGCCGGAAACGTGCGGCTGACGGCCAGGGAGACCACCGTTCTCCTTCTCCTGGGCGAATCGCTCACCGCTGCCTCCATCGGCAGGCGATTAGGGATGTCCGTCAGTACGGTCCACAAGCACATGGGAAGCATCTACCGGAAGCTGGGCACCAGCGACCGGCTGTCGGCTGTCTTGCGGGCGCAGCGGTACGGACTTCTGCCGAGCAGCGCCGCGGCCGACAGCGGCCACGCCGCTTCCGGCACCAACTGCCGCTGCGCACCGGCTGATCAGGACCTTCGGTGAGCGCCGGGTAGTGCCGGGAGCGAGGGTACGCGGAGGGGCGAACGGGCGTGCGCCCCGGGGGAGCGTGCCCCGGTTCAGGATGATTGTTACGCTCTCCTGATGAAATTCGGCGTCAACATACTCAATTTCGGTCCCGGTACCACCCCTGATTCCCTCGTCCAGCAGGCCCTGGACGCAAAGGAGTTGGGCTACTCCTTCGCGATGATCTCCGATCATGTCGCGGTGACCGCTGACGTGCACGAGGCGTATCCGGCCCCCTTCTTCGACCAGTTCGTGCTCGCGGCACACCTCGCGGGGCGGGTGCCGGGGCTCACGCTCGGGACGACCGTCACGGTGATCCCCTACCGCCACCCGCTGCACACCGCACGGCTGGCGGCCAACATCGACTGCCTGAACCCCGGAGGCTTCATCCTCGGCGCCGGGACCGGCTGGTCGCGGGCCGAATACGCCGCGCTGGGCGTGCCGTTCACCGAGCGCGGCCGGATCGCGGACGAGTATCTGGCGGCGATCCGCGCCGCCTGGACCGAGGACCCCACCACCTTCCGGGGCGAGTACGTCTCGTACGAGGACGTGCACACCGCCCCGGCCCCGCAGAGCCGGCCCGGCCTCCCCGTCTGGGTGGGCGGCAATTCACCTGCCGCCCTCAGGCGTGCGGCCCGGCTCGGGGAGGGCTGGCACCCCTATCTGGCGACGCTGCCCGCCATGCGTGCGGCGCTGCCGGTGCTCGCCGAAGAGGCGGAGCGTGCAGGACGGGCGGCCCCCGCTCTCGTGCCCCGGCTCCAGATCCGGGTCACCGGGACGGTGATCGACGGCGAGCACCCGGTGGGCCACGGCACACTCGACCAGATCCGCGAGGACCTTGTGGCGCTGGCGGACCTGGGCGCCACTCATCTGCTCCTGGACACGGCGCCCGACTCGCCTGCGCGGCGCGGCACCGCCGAGGAGGACCGCAGGCTCCTTGAGCTCCTCACCGAGAAGGTCCTGGACCCGGTGTCGGGGACCATCCGCTGACGGACAGCGGCGGGTCGGGCGTCGCACGGACGGTGGTCAGTGGCCGCCGGGCGCCGGTCGGGGTCAATTACCCCCGGAAGGTGACCGGTTACTACTGCGCCCGTGGGCTCTGGCCATAGTAAAAGACAGAAACATGGCGAACCCCTTGCGGTGTGATAGCAATCGCTTACATGCTGACGCCCAACCCGCACACCGGCTGTCAGGAGATGACATGCGCACGCCATTCAGCATGGGTACGTCCAGCCCGAGTTCATCGAGTACGGGTCCATCCAGTACGGGTGCATCCAGTACGGCTACATCCCGCAGAGGTTCGTCCACGGTTTCGGCCGGCAGAAAGCCGAGGCGCCGTCTCGTCAGGTCGGGCATCGTCCTCGGCGCCACCGCCCTCCTGGCCCTCGGCGCGGCGGGCCAGTCGTGGGCGTCCACCCCCACCTTGCGCTGGACCACGAACGCGCCGACCCCGGTGACCACGCTGACGCTGCCGATGTCCGTGGATTCCGCTCCGGACGCGTCCGGCATCTACTTCGCCTACTACACGACGCTGGAGAGCGGCACCCGGCCGTACGCCGGATTCCAGCCGAAGCCCGTGGACGCGAACGGGCACCACATGCTCCAGGCGGTCTTCAGCTCCTTCAACGCGGACGCCACCACGACGGACACCCACTGCAACTACGGTGCGGACGGCGGCGCCGGAGTGAGCTGCGCGGTCCAGTTCCCCTACACGCCGGGCACCATGTACTCGCTCGTCCTCAAGCGCGCCAGTGTCACCGGCGACACTCAGCTGATGTCGGGAGACGTCATCCAGACCGCGACCGGCGCTTCCGTGGCGCACATCGGGAGCTTCGGCCTCCCGTCGTCCTCGGGCCGGTTCAAGAACGCCGACCAGGGCTTCATCGAGCCCTACCTCACGGCCGGCTGCAGCCAGCAGGTCACCGTGACCTACGGGAAGCCCGTCGGCACCGAGGCGGGTACTGACTACACGGGGAGCCTCCCCACCGTCAGCGACCCGGCGTCGGGCAGCTGCCTGAGCACCACGTCGAAGACCACCGGGCAAGGCCAGCAGGTCACGGTGGAGGGCAACGCCGCCGCGGCGGCCGGCCGGTAGCGGGAACTCCGGGGGCTGCCACCGCCGGTCGGGCGATGAGCAGCCCCGGCTGTTCGATTGCCCGCTTCGTCGTCATGCAGCAGGATGCGGGAATGCGTTTCTCGGTCAACATTCCGAACTTCGGTGATTTCGCAGACCCCAGGACCGTGGCCGAAGTGGCCGCAGCCGCCGAACAGGCAGGCTGGGACGGGCTGTTCGTCTGGGACCACGTGGTGCACGACAAGCGCGAGCGGCAGGGCGTGCCCTTCGGGGACCCGTGGATGCTCCTGACCGCTGCGGCGCTGGCGACCACCACGCTCAGGCTGGGCACCCTGGTCACCCCGGTCGCCCGGCGCCGCCCGGAGCAGCTCGCCCGCCAGGTGGCCACCCTCGATGCCCTCAGCGGCGGCAGGGTGATCTTCGGCGCGGGGCTCGGCGGCCCGATCGAGGACGAGTACGGAAGTTTCGGCGAGCCGACCGACCCGCGGGTGCTCGCCGGGCGCCTGGACGAAGGCCTGGAGCTGCTGCGGCGCTACTGGTCGGGCACGCCCGTCACGTGCGAAGGACAGCACTACACGGTCCGCGATGTGACCCTGCTGCCCGCCACGGTGCAGCGCCCCCGCCCGCCGGTGTGGATCGGCGGATTCTGGCCCAACCGCCCGCCGATGCGCCGCGCTGCCCGCTGGGACGGCGCGGTTCCCCTCTTCGCATCGGCCAAGCACGGACAGATTCCGCCCGTCGACGAGGTGCGCGAACTGGTCGCCTACCTTCACCGGCTGCGCGCCGACGCCCACGACGCTCCCTTCGAGATCGTCGTGGGCGGCGCGAGCCCCACTGCCGCCGCCAGGGCACATGACGTGATCGGACCGCTCATCGAGGCCGGCGCCACCTGGTGGGACGAACGCCGGCTGCAGACCGGCGAAGGGCTCGACCGGTTCGAGCCGGTCATGCGCCGTATCGAACAGGGGCCACCCGTCTTCTGAGAGCCCGGTCCGGATGACCTGACCGGGTCGCACGTGCCTACTTCACGACGACTGCCCAGCGTGTGTCGCTCAGCCCGGTCCGGATGTGGAGCAGCGCCGTGCTGGTGGACTGCGAGGACGCGACGGCCAGCGGCAGCGACGTACGGAACGACGCCCCCGGCGCGAGGGACGGCACGTTCCAGTACTGCCAGCTGCCGCTGAATCCCGATCCGCCCGTGAACGACTGCATCTGGGTCGCCGCCGTGGTGGAACCCGAGGTGTTGGTGACGGTGACGGGAACGGCGGTGGTACTCCCGCGCGGCACCGTGCAGTTGCCGCTCGGCGGGGTCGCGGTGGCGGTCAGCGGGCCGCTGCTCGGCGTACCGGTGAGGGCACCCATCTCGTACGCGTTCTGCGCCACCCAGTTGCAGGCCGAGGCGTCGTTGGCGGACGGCTCCCAGACGACCGCGCCGTCCGTTTTCGCCTTGAGCTGGTCGATGGTGTAGCCCCAGGTGGTGCCCGACATATAGGCGCCACCCGGGCTGCCGTCCCAACTCGGTGAAATATACGGATAGATGGGCTGGCCGGGTGCGAGTGAGTGGTCGTTGGCGACCGCCGCGTCGAGCGTGCTGGTCCACGCGGCATCCGTCTGGGAGCTGCCGCGGTAGGCGCGGGGCGCGAAGAAGTCGAGCAGGCCGTTCTGGTGCAACTGCTGGGTGAGGCTGTTGTTGGTGGTCGACGAGTCGTACCCGTACATGCCGACCGGCGCGGACGGCGCGGCCCTGTGGGTCCAGGTGATGAGCTGCTTCCAGAGGTTGAGGGCGTTGGTCGCCGCCTGCCCGGACTCCGCCGTGAGCACGATGTTCTCGAAGTCGAGTACGACCGGGGCGGTGGCGCCGCCGCCGAACTGGCTCGCGCCCATGTACTCCTTGACCTTGCTCTCGTAGGCGGCTTCGGACGGGAGTGCTCCGCCGTTCGAGTAGCACCCGTCGGTGTCGCAGGTCAGCGCGTAATAGTCGTAGACGACCGTGGACTTGACGGCGCCGTACTGCTGAAGGCCGGGTGTGTCCGCGCCGCGCTCATTGGTGAAGACGGTGAAGCCGGAGCTTGCGGAAGCCGTGGGGGCGAGGGCCGTCAGTGCGGCGACGACTACGGCGAGGGAGGCGGCCGCCCAGCCCCGCCCCCGATTCCGCGGGGCGTTCCTGACGGTAGGTGGGGCGGAGTTGTGCGTTCTTCCGAGGCGCATCCCAGGGGTCCTCTCGCTGCTGCGGGAATCCGGTGTGGATCATCGGAACGGCACTCCCCACCGCTGGAGAAAGCGCTTTCCCGAGGGGAAGGTAGGATCGGCCGGCTCCCGGGGTCAAGGGGTCCGGATGTGTGGGGAGTGTGCAGCACCGTGGCAGCCGCCGGTCAGTGACCGAGGAAGTCCCTTACCCCCTGGGACACTCCGGCGTCCCCCAGCAGGTCATTGTGTTTCAGGCAGCCCGCGCCCGTGTTGACCGCGCCGTCCAGGGCGACGCTGCTGTCCGGGTCGATGACCTCGTCGCACTCCGACCAGAAGGTCGCGTACTTCACCGCGCCCGGTGTCTCGTCGCCGGCGGCCAGCTGGTCCTGCACGTACGAGCCCGGCGACATGTCCCGGCACGCCTGATCCCAGATCACACATGCCCAGGTGAGGTACGTGCCGTGGTTCGGCCCTCCCAGGGATACCCAGTGGTCCACCGTGCCGGTGCCGCCGAGGAACTTGACGTACCAGCGGGTGGTCAGGCTGCCGAAGGAGTGCGCGACCAGATCGACCTTCGACGCTCCGGTCGTGCGCAGCACGTTGTTGACGTAGTCGGCGAACTGCCCGGCGAGGACCTCGTTGACGGACTGGTGCGTGTCATAGCCCCAGCTGAACAACTGGTCGTCGGTGTAGCCGTCGGACTTGAAGTCGCTGATCATGCTGCCCCAGACGCCCGGGTCGGCGTTGTAGCCATGCACGAAGATCACAGGGTTGTGCGCCGCCCGTACGGTGGCTCGCTCGGTGGCTCGCTGTGCGGCCAGGGAGGCGGGGGCTGTGCCCCAGATCAGAGCCAGAGCGCCGAGCAGGGCGAGCAGCACGGAGGATCCGCGTCGCATGATGAGTCTCCTACGGGGTGGGGGAGTGCGCGGGAGCGAGCGGGCAGGTGCTGGTGCTGATGTCCCGTCAGGAACATTTGGGCGGAGGGGAATCCTAGACCGCATGGCTGCGTACCACTACCGGTCCGGGCGGTTCACCGTTCCCGGGCCCGTCAGCGGACGTGGGACCCCTCCCTGTTCCGGGACCCGTCCCCGGCGCGGAGTGTGGTGTTCAGCGGATCTTCACAGAGTGCTGGTGGCATGGGTCTAGCTGTGGACGCAGTGAATCCTGCACTCTTGTGCGCGATGCGACGCAATCGCGATCACGTGTGCGCAACTGATTCCTAGGGCGAGGGCAGGCGGATGACACCGATCAGTCGAAGAGGCTTCGTGGCGCTCGGTGCGGGGGCGGTTGCCGGTGCCGTCGTTCCGATGGGTGCGGGGAACCCCGCCGAGGCCGCGAGCCGGGCGGCCGGCGCGACCGGAACGGTCAAGGACGTCAAGCACGTGGTCGTCCTGATGCAGGAGAACCGCAGTTTCGACCACTACTTCGGGCGGCTGAAGGGAGTCCGGGGCTTCGACGACCGCAGCGGTATATCGCTGTCCGGCGGGCAGTCGGTGTTCAACCAGCCGAACGGCCTCGGGCGCCAGTACCCCTGGAAGCTCAGCTCCACCCCGGCGGCCGGCGGGGTCGACGGCGAGACCCTCGCCCAGTGCAACGGCGATCTGCCGCACAGCTGGTCCTCGCAGCACTCCGCCTGGAACAAGGGCCGCCTCGACAACTGGGTTTCGGGGGTCGGCAATGTCCGTACGCTCGGCTACCTCGACCGCGACGACATGCCCTTCCACTATGCGCTGGCCGACAACTACACCGTGTGCGACGGATACTTCTCGTCCACTCTCAGCGCGACCGGCCCCAACCGCACCTACCTCTGGAGCGGCAAGGTCGACTCCTCCAGCAGCGACGGTGGCGACGAGTCCGGGCTGACCTGGGAGACCTACGCCGAGGCGCTGCAGCGCGCCGGGGTGAGCTGGAAGCTCTACCAGAACGCCGATGACAACTTCGGTGACAACGGCCTCGCGTACTTCACCAAGTTCACCGGGGCCGCTCCGGGCGACCCGCTCCACGACCGGGGCATGGCCTCCGTACCGGCCACCACCGGCTCCACCCCCGACGACATCGCAGCGGCCATCAAGGCCGACGTCGTGGCGGGCACGCTCCCGCAGGTGTCGTGGGTGGTCCCCAACCAGGGGTTCTCCGAGCACCCGTACGCCCCGCCGGGCGACGGCGCACACTTCGTCAACCTTGTCTACCAGGCACTCGCAGCCGACCAGGATGTGTTCGACTCGACGGTCCTCTTCCTCAACTACGACGAGAACGACGGCTTCTTCGACCACGTACCCCCGCCGTCACCGCCCGCCGACGAGCCGGGCGAGTTCCTGAACGGGGTCCCGTACGGGCTCGGCTTCCGCGTGCCGATGGTCGTGATGTCGCCCTGGACCCGGGGCGGCTGGGTGTCGTCGGAGGTCTTCGACCACACCTCGGTGCTCCGCTTCCTGGAGACCTGGACCACGGCTCTCGGGACCCCGGCCACCTGCCCGAACATCAGCGCCTGGCGGCGCAGGGTCACCGGCGACCTCACGGGGGTCTTCGATTTCGGCGCACCGGTGTACGGAGTGCCTTCCGGTCTCCCGTCCACCGCGAAGGTGATCGGGATCGACAGCTGTACGTCGCTGCCGAACCCGGCTCCGCAGACCAACGCCCTTCCCGCGCAGGAGAGCGGCACCCGCCCCGCCCGTGCGATTCCGTACCAGCCGAACGCCAATCTGGACCGGCTGGAATTCGATTCGGCCGGAAAGATCCTCGCCTGGTTCGGCATGTCCAACGAGGGTGCCCCGGCGAAGAGCGCCGCGCACTTCTCCATCCACCCCAACGCCTACCGGTCGACGGAACCGTGGCAGTACACCGTCGACCCGGGGGGCACGGCGACCGACTACTTCAACATCGGCGCGGGGTACGGATCAGGCAAGTACGACTTCACACTGATGGGACCGAACCGCTTCCAGCGCCGGTTCGCCGGCGACGCGTCGAAGGCCGGGAAGGCCGTGGAGGTGGCCGCCAAGTACGCAGCGGCGCCGGACACCGGCAAGCAGGCCATCTGGTTCACCTTCACCAACACGTCATCGGCGGCAGTCAAGTTCACCGTCAAGGCGGCCAATTACCGCTCGGACGGGCCGTGGACCTACACGGTGGCAGCGGGCGGCACCGCCGAGGACTACTTCAACGCGGCGGCCCTGTCGAAGGGCTGGTACGACTTCATCGTCACGGCCGACTGCGACTCCACCTGGTCCCGCCGGTACACCGGCCACATCGAGACCGGGGCGCCGAGCGTCAGCGGCTGACCGCGGTGCGGTGGCTCACGAACGGCTGCGCGGCACTGCGGTGCTGCGGCACTTCGACGCTTCGGCACTGCGGTGCTGCGGTGAAAGGGCGTTCGTGGGCTGCCGCCGGGCCGGTCCCGGTACGGCGGTACGCCGCAGCCGGTCAGCCGGTCAGCCGGTCAGCCGGTGGGCCGGTTGCGCAGGGCGAAGTCGAGGCTGTCCAGCGCATAGGCCCAGGAGGCGTCGGCGTCACGCGGGGTGTGGCTGAAGCCGCCCACCCGCTCCAGGCTCACGTACCCGTGGAATGTGCTGTGCAGGAACCGCACCGCGTCGGTCTCGTCGGGCTCCGGCAGGTTGTAGGCGCGCAGGAGTGCCCGGGTCATCTGCGACTGCCGGGGAGCCGCGCTGTTGAGGGCGGCCTCCTTGTCGAGTTCGAACTGGGCCGCGGTGTAGCGGCCGGGATGTGCCTTCGCGTAATCACGGTAGGCGTTGGCGAACGCCACCAGTGCGTCCTTGCCCGCGCGCCCGGCCAGCGCGGCGCCCGCCGCGTCGGCCAGTTCCTCCAGGGCCAGCAGCGCCACCCGCATCTTCAGCTCGCGGGCGTTGCGAATGTGCGCGTACAGGCTCGGGTCCTTGACGCCGAGCCTGCGCGCGATCGCCGAGAGGGTCAGATTGTCGAAGCCGATCTCGTCCGCGAGCTCCGCCGCCGTCCTGGTGAGGCGTTCCGGGGTGATGCCCAGTCGTGCCATGCGTCCTCCGTGAGCTTGCGAGCTAATGAAATAAAGAGTTTGCCTAAACATATTAGGCCAGCTAGCGTCGGCTGATGTGAGACACCTCAGTGAGACCGACATCCGTAACTCGTTCGTGAACTGTTCCAAAGGCGAGGCCACGCGTCTGAACATCCCCAGGGATCTGGAAGAGCTCCCGTGGGACGACCTCGACTTCCTCGGCTGGCGCGACCCCGGGGCCCCCGACCGCGCCTATCTCGTCGCCGAGGACGACGGCCGCCTGCTCGGCCTCGTGCTGCGCGCACCGACCGGGGCCAGCCGGGGCTTCACCTCCCGCAGCATGTGCTCGCTGTGTCTCACGACCCACACCAGCGGCCGTGTGGTGCTGATGACCGCACGCCGCCCCGGTGAGGCCGGCCGCCAGGGCAACACCGTCGGCCAGTACCTCTGCACCGATCTGGCCTGCTCGCTCTACGTACGGGGCAAGAAGCCGACCGGCGCCGGTTGGGCGTTCAAGGAGACCCTGTCCGTGGACGAGAAGGTCGCCCGGACCCGTAACAATGTGATGGCCTTCATCGAGAACGTGATCGCGTGAGCGGGGCAGCAACTCCCTGGCCCGGCAATGGACTTGCGATAGGCTCCGCCCGTGACTGACATCGGAGGACAGGACCGCCCGGAACCGCCGCTCGCCGGTGACGAGGCAGCTGCCCTCCTTGGTTCCCTGGAGCGCCAGCGCGCGACGCTGGCGTGGAAGTGCGGCGGGCTGGACGCGGCAGGCCTGCGGGCCACGGTCGGTGTCTCGTCCGTGACGCTGGGCGGGCTCCTCAAGCACATGGCGAACGTCGAGGACACCCATGTCGCCCGGCTCCTGCTCGCGCAGCCGGCGGGGGCCCCGTGGTCCACGGTGGACTGGGACGCCGAGCCCGACTGGGAGTGGAAGTCGGCCGCCCAGGACAGCCCCGAGGAGCTGATGGCTCTCTGGGAGAGCGCCGTAGCCCGCTCGCACTCCCTCGTGGCCGATGCCCTTACCCGCGGCGGTCCGGAACAGCTCGGCCGCTTCACCACCTCCGCGGGCGAGTCGCCCAACCTGCGGCGGATCCTGCTGGACCTGATCGAGGAGTACGCCCGCCACATCGGCCACGCCGACCTCATCAGGGAGTCGGTGGACGGCCTCGTGGGGGAGTGACTCGCCGGGGGCCGTCGCTCCGACGACCGTTGCTCTGACGACCATCGCCTTGGCGACCGCCCCGGCGACTCCGGGTTTCCGCCTGCCGCCCTGCCCCGCGGGCAAGCCGGCCCCCTTCTGACGCCGCGCACCGCGCCCGTTCCAGGCCCCGGGCGGGCTGCCGTCCCGGCGGCTGCCCGGCCGTCGCGCGCCCCCGGGCCAGGCTCTTGTCGTCCGGGTTCATGCCCGCGGTGTGCCGTGTGCGGTGGCCGGATCACCGGAGGTGTGAGGCGTGTGCTGCGGCTTCCGGGGTGCCGTGCGCCGGGGCCCGCTCATGTTTCCGTGAAGTTACGCCACCACCGGACCGTCCCGCGGCGCTCTGGCCAGGGGGTGGGCGCCGTGGCCGAGGTGTTCCGCCGCCCCCGCTCCGACCAGCCGAATCCCGTATGTCGGAAGGCTTGTTCCGCTTCTTGGCATGGTTCTAGGGTCGGGCCACCCGGCGCGGTCGACCTCGTACGCCGGTGATTTCCGGCTCCGTCACGTGCGCGGCACACCCGCTGCTGCCCGTGCGCGGATGCCTCTGGAGCAATGGGCAGTCGGATACGGACGGAAAGCAGGCGAGCGGGTTGGCGAACGACGAGCGGCGGGATCCCTCCAACGGGGACCAGCGGAATCCCTCCCATGGGGATCAGCGGAATGCCTCCGACGAGGGCGGGCGGAATCCAGTACGGGAACCGTCCGGCGGGCAGCAGCAGGGCCGGGGGCCGGTCACCGGGCGGGGCGGGGGGCAGGACGGTGTCGGGCGGCGCGGATTCCTCGCCGGGGTCGGACTGACCGGCGCGGGCGGGCTCCTCGGGGCGTCCATGGCCGCCGGTCCGAGCGCCTCCGCGGAACCTCGCGGGAACACCCCGGCCGGGGGCACGGCCCACGCGGCCCCCGCCGCGGCACACAGCACGGATTCCCGGGCAGGCGACACACGCACGTTCCGGCCCGACCAGCTCTCGGGCAAGCGCATGCTGCTCGTACCCGAACTGCTGCTCCTCGCGGACGGGCCGGTACGGGGACAGGCCGTCCTGGTGGAGTCCGGGAAATTCCGGGAGACAGGTCCGGCCGAGCGACTCATCGCCGCCCACCACGACCTGCACCCCGTCCGTCTCGACGGGCACCTTCTGATGCCGGGCTTCATCGACGCCCACCACCATCTGACCCAGAGCTTCGGCAAGGCCAAGTCGTTCGGGCAGCCTTCGGAGATCTTCAAGACGATCTGGGAACCGCTGGAGCACGCGCTGGACGAGGACACCGCCTACCTCGCGGCGAAACTGGCCGCGCTGGAAGCGCTGCGCGGCGGCTTCACCACCGTCGCCGACGCGGGGACCCGGGCTCCCGTCGATGTCGCGGCGCTGGCCAAGGGCACCGAGGAAGCCGGGATCCGCTGTGTGCTCTCCAAGATCGTCTCCGATGGGAAGGGTGGCCCCGCGCACCTCGGGCGGTGGGGCGGCCACCCGCTGATCCACCCCTCCCTGGCCATCGCAGTCCCCGAGGACGCGACGGCCGCGGTCATCAAGAAGACCGCGGACATGTGCGCGGAAGCCGGTGCGGTGTTCCAGATCCATGTCAACGAACATCTCGCCTCCGTGGAACGCTCGTTGAAGAGCGTGGGCCGGCGCCCCATCGACTATCTGCACCACATCGGCGCACTCGGCCCGCACCTCCTCGGTGCGCACGCCACACTGACCACCCCCACCGAGATGCGTCAGCTCGCGGACTCCGGATCGGCCGTCAGCTACAACCCGGTGGCCAGCGCCTGGAAGGGCAACGCTGTCGCACAGGCCACCATGATGGCCGCCATGGACGTGCGGTTCGGTACGGGAACCGACGGCACCCGTGGCGACGGGTTCCGGCTCGTCGACGCGGCGGAGTCCGCGCAGCGGCTGACGTCAGGACTGGCGACGGGAGACTCCTCGTGCGGCGCCGGACGGCTCTGGCTCGACCACGCCACCAGGCTGAGCGCCGACGCCGTCGGGCTGAGCAAGGTGACCGGTGAGATCGCCGTCGGCAAGGCAGCCGACTTCCTCGTCGTGGACGTGAACGTCCCCGAACTCACCCCGTCCTTCGACCTTCGCTGGGAATTGGTCCGCCTCTCGAACCGGGACCAGATCACCGCGGTCGTCGTGGACGGCCGGCTGCGCCTGTGGGACGGCTGGCCGCAGGACTGGGACGGCCGCGCGCTGGTGGCCAGGGCCGCCGAGGTGGGCCCCCAGGTGGTACGCCGCGCCAAGCTGCAGTGGGTCAAACCGACATAGGGGGAGAGGGGCGTGGGGCTGCGCGACGGTCTCCACCGGTCCCGGTCCCGGTCCCAGCGGTGCGTGCTGGTGGCGGGACCGGGACCTGCCAGACCGGTCAGCCGGAGTGGCGCAGCGTGATGTGCGGTTCGAAGGTGTCCAGGAGCAGTTCCCGCATACGCTCCACCGGCATCTCCGCACTGCCCGACAGCATCTGGATCGCCAGCCCGTCAACCAGGCTGGTGAAACGGCTGGTCAGAGCTTCGGGGTCGGCGTCGGGGGCCAGGCCTTCGCGCTGGCAGTGCCGGATGAGGCCGAGCACGGTCCCGCGCCAGCGCGAGTAGGCAGCCCGCTGTGCCTCGCGCAGCGAGGGCTCCAGCATGGCGGCCGTCCACGACTGGATCCACACCGACCACTCGTCGATGTCCTCCCTGCTGCTGGGCAGTTGGACCTCGACCAGCCTGCGCAGCATCTCCACCGGGTCGCCGACCTGCTCGAACTCGCTCTGCAACCGGGCGTGCAGCCGGTCGGCGCAGTAGCTCAGCGCGGCCCGCAGCGCGCCGTTCTTCGCCGGGAAGTGGTAGTGCACGGTGCCGGTACTGGTACCGCACTCCCGGGCGATGTCGGCGACCCGTACGGCGTGGATGCCCCGGCGGGCGATCAGCCGCGCGGTGGCTTCGAGGATCTGGACACGTCGTACATCGGCGTCCAGCGACTCGGCCCGCCGCCGTGCGCCCCCCGCGGCGGCACGCGCCAGGGCCGCAGGCTCGCGGCCGCTGCCCGTCGCCAGATACCGCACCGGCACCTTGCCGACCCGGGCGATGGCGGCGAGCTCGTGGTCCTGGAGCCTGCGGGTGCCGCGCAGCGCCTTCGACAGCGCTGTGGGGTCCATCCCGATGAGACCGGCGAACTCGCGCTGGCTGACGTCGGCGGCGAGCACCACCCGGCGCGCCCGGTCGGCCGCCGTCTCCGGGGGCCGGTCAGGTTCCTGGGCCCGGGAGCCGGCCGGATTCGCGGTTGTCTGAGTCTCCTTCGCCATGGCGGGCCCCATTATGCTCGACCGGCCGCACCCGGCGGAATGCCGGGCCGGGACGTCAGCCGTGCTTCTCCGCGAGGCCGGCGGTGGGAACGGCGATGGCCCCCGCGATCTCGTCGGCGGCGCGGTATCCGGACGCGATGGCCCCGTCGATGTAGCCGTTCCAGACCGTCGCGGTCTCGGTTCCGGCCCAGTGCACGGCGCCGGTCGGCTCCCGCCAGCCGTGCTCCCCGTAGCCGCTCCAGCCGCCGGGGGTCACGTACGCCGCGTAGCCGCCCCGGGCGAACTCGTCGTCCTCCCACAGGGTTTCGGTGTAGTCGACCGGCCGCTCCGCACGCTCGCCCACCACGGCGCGGAGGCTGCCGAGTACGGTCGTGCGGCGCTGCTCCTCGTCCAGCCCGGCCCAGGAACCGGCCCGGTCCCCGTAGACGAAGGCCACGAGGACACCCGCCGACCCGTCCTCGGGGGAGTTGTCGAAGACGACGCCGACCGGCAGCGAACCGTAGAGCGTCGCGATGCCGGACAGACCGTCCGCCCGCCAGAACGGTTCGGAGTACACAGCATGGATCTTGGCCACCCGCCCCATGGGGCTGTGCGCGATCCAGCCCGAGCGGGGCTCCGGAAGCGCGGGGCTGAAAGTGATCGAGCGGGCCGCCGGCGGTGGCAGGGCCACGACCGCGCGGCGGGCCTCCACGACCGCACCGGAAGCGGTACGCACCCGGACTCCGGACCCGTGCTGCTCCACACCGCACACCCGCTCGCCCAGCCGGATCCGGTCGCCGAGCAGCTCCGCGACGGCGCGCGCCGGCCCGGCGGCGCCCGTGGCGAACCGCCCGTCCTGGGCGCAGCCCCCGGTCTCCATGAGCTGCTCGTAACTCCCCGCGGCCCGGATGTAGAACAGCACGTGGAACAGTGAGATCTCGCGCGGTTCGGCACACCACACGCCCTGTACGGCGAGGGCCAGGCGGACCAGGGCGTCCGGGTCCGCGGTCTGTTCGCGGAAGAACGACTCTGCGCTCAGACCGTCCCACTCCGTGAAGTGCGGTGTCAGCCAGGGCTGTTCGGGGTCGACGGTCAGTGCCAGGTCGTCCAGCAGTGCGGTGATCCGGAGGTACTCGGCGATTCCGGGGCCCGAGGCCGGTGCGGCGCCCGCATATCCGACGCGTGACCCGTCGTGCCAGACCTCGATGTGCTGTCCGGTCTCCCAGGTGGGGAAGGTCCGGCAGCCGAAGCGTTCGGCCAGCGCCAGCAGGTGCTTCTGCGTCGGGCCCACCCACTGGCCACCGTGGTCCACCACGGGGCCCGATGGCCGCTCCTCGCTCAGCACCCGGCCGCCGACGCGGGAGGAGGCTTCGAGTACGACGACGCCGAGGCCCTGCTCGTGCAGTCGGAGCGCGGCGCTGAGCCCCGCGTAGCCGGCGCCGATGACGACGGCGTCCGTCATCACGGGCCGGGCCACGCCCGGGGCGTCCGGGGAGCGTTCGTCCGGGGCGCGGTGCGCCGGGGTGGGTGGGGCCGACGCAGGGGCCGGCATGGGGGCCGACGTGGGATCGGTCCGTGCGGGCTCGGTCTGCGCGGGTTCGGTCTGCTCGGTTTCGGTCTGTGACCTCATGGGGGAGAGCGTGGAGCAAGACTGAACTGTCAGTCAACCATTGCGATCAACTTTGTCCGCACCCCTTGACGGAGGTTCCGGCATCAGCAATGGTGACGCACCAATCAGTATTGCGACTCCGTACTCAGCGACCCTGCACCCCACGACCCCGCACCCCACAACACCCCACGACTCCACCACTGCCGCGAAGGCCGCCCCGGGTGCTCCTGCGCGCTGTACATCCCGGCCGGTCCTCCACTCCGTGAGCAAGAGGAGCATCCATGGCAACCACCGAGCAGACCGAGCCGACCGGCTCGGCCGAAGTCCAGTCCAAGGGGCTGCGGCCCGGGGCACTGGGCATGGTCACCAGCCTGATCCTGGCGACGGCATCGGCCGCCCCCGCCTACAGTCTTGCCGCTACGCTGGCCTTCGTCGTCGCGGCCGTCGGCTTCCAGGCGCCGGCGGTCGTGGTGCTGGCCTTCGTACCGATCCTGTTCGTGTCCTTCGGCTACGCGGCGCTCAACCGCTCCGACCCCGACTGCGGAACGATCTTCACCTGGGCCAGCCGCTCGCTGGGCCCGCGCACCGGCTTCATGGGCGGCTGGGCGATCATCGCCTCGTTCGTCCTGGTCATGGGAAGCCTCGCGCAGGTGGCCGGCCAGTACGTGTTCCTGCTGTTCGGTGCGCACGGCATCGGCGAGGACCCGTCGAGCCCCTGGGTGCTGGCCGTCGGTCTGGGCTGGATCGCCCTGATGACCGCAGTCTGCTACCGCGGCATCGAGGTCGCGGCCGCCGTCCAGCGGGCGCTGCTCTTCCTGGAGTTCGCCATGCTGGTGGTGTTCTCCGTCGTCGCGCTCGTCCGTGTCTACACCGGCCACGCGGGCGCCGGCGCCCGGCATCCGCAGCTGTCGTGGCTCGACCCGTTCGCGATCTCCTCACCGAGCGCCTTCGCCAGTGGCCTGGTGCTGATGCTGTTCATCTACTGGGGCTGGGAGACCGCTCTCACGGTCAACGAGGAGACGGCCGACCGCCGTCGGACGCCGGGCCGGGCCGCCACCCTGTCGACCCTGCTGCTGCTGGCGCTCTACCTCGGGGCCACGTACGCGACCGTCTCGTTCGCCGGTATCGGCACGACCGGCAACGGCCTGGCCAATCCCGACCACTCGGGCGACGTCTTCTCCGCCCTCGGCGGCGCCGTGTTCGGCACCACCGGCTTCGGCTCGGTGATGTGGCACCTCATGGTCCTGATGGTGCTGTCCTCGGCTGCCGCGTCGACCGAGACGACCGTACTCACCCTCGGGCGCACCATGCTGGCCATGGCGAGGCACCGGGCGCTGCCCGGCTCACTCGGCACCGTGCACCCCCGCTTCTCCGTCCCGAAGGCCGGGACGATCGCCACCGGTGTGGCCGGCGGAGTGGTCTACCTGGCGATGAACTTCCTGGCCCACGGGCATGTGATCGGCGACGCCGTCTCCTCCTGCGGGCTGATGATCGCCCTCTACTACGGCCTCACCGGGATCACCTCCGCCTGGGCCCACCGGCGTGCGGTCCGCCGGAGCGCCGGCGAACTGTGGCTGCGGGTGGTCCTGCCGGCCATCGGCGGGCTGACCCTCGTGGCAGCCGGGGTCTGGAGCCTGCGCAATGACTGGAACCCGGACTCCGGCGGCACCTCCTGGACGCTTCCGTTCGCACCGCACTGGCATATCGGCGGTGTCTTCCTCATCGGTGTCGGCGCACTGGCGGTGGGCCTCGTGGTGATGCTCGTCCAGCAGCGCCGCGCGCCGTCCTTCTTCGCCGCCAAGTTGTCGGCTCCCACGCTGACGGAGGCCATGGACGAGCCCTCGCCGGCCGCCGCCGGACGCAGCTGACCGCCCGTCCCTTCCGACCCACCGCCGACCGCTGCCCCGGCAGCGGCCTGCCGGCCCACCACGTACCCGTACCCGTACCGCAGGGAGCCTTCATGCCTTTCGAGATCCGCGACGTCCTGGAACTCAGCACCGAGCAGCGGCAGATCCTCCAGCTCAGCCGCGAATTCGCGGCGAAGGAGATCCGGCCCCGGGCCCGCGAGGTCGACGACGCCCAGACCGAGTCGCCGCTCGACCTGTGGGCCAAGGCGGCCGAGATCGGCCTCGCCTCCTTCATGATCCCCGCCCAGCACGGCGGCGGCGGCATCACCGACATGCTCACCCAGGTCCTGGTGCAGGAGGAGCTGTGCCACGGCGACATCGCCATCGGCAACCTGCTGACCTCCAGCGGGTTCTTCGCCGACCCGATCCTGGAACTGGGCACCGACGAGCAGAAGCAGCGCTGGCTGAGCCCGCTGTGCGGCGACACCCCGCCGCTGACGGCGCTGGCCGTCACCGAACCGGGCCACGGCTCCGACGCCGCCGGCATCCGCGCCCGTGCGGTGCGCGCGGGCACCGGAGCGGACGAGCACTACGTGCTCAACGGGCAGAAGGCGTGGATCTCCAACGCCCCCTACGCCCAGCGCTTCGTCGTCTTCGCCACCGTCGATCCCTCGCTGGGCGCCAAGGGCGTGACCGCGTTCGTGGTCGAACGGGACACCCCCGGCCTGACCGTCGGCAAGCCGATGCGCAAGATGGGCCAGCGGGCGATCGTCAACGCCGAGGTGTTCCTGGAGGACGTACGGGTCCCGGTCGCGGACCGGCTGGGTGACGAGGGCCAGGGCTTCTTCGGCCTGATGCGGACCTTCGACGCCTCCCGCATCCTCATCGCCGCCTCCTGCGCGGGACTGTGCCGAGCCGCCCTCGACTACGCCACCGACTACGCCCGCGACCGGGTGCAGTTCGGCGTACCGATCATCAAGCACCAGGCGGTGGCCTTCCGGCTCGCCGACATGGCCGTACGTACAGATGCGGCGCATCTCTTCGCGGTCAGGGCGGCCCGGCTGTTCGACCGGGGCGAGCGGGTCACCGCCGAGGCCGCCATGGCGAAACTCGTAGGTTCGGAGAACGCGATGGCCAACACCTGGTCCGCGGTGCAGACCCTCGGCGGCTGGGGCTACTCGCAGGAGTACCTCGTCGAGAAGTGGATGCGCGACGCCAAGCTCGAAGAGATCGAGGAAGGCACATCCGACATCCAGCGGCTGGTCGTCTCCCGCTCGCTGGCGAAGGCGGACGGACCGGGACAGCGGGCAGACCGATGACCGGTCTCGACGCCTTCCACGACCCGGCGTCCATCGCCGTGGTCGGTGCCAGCGGTACGCCGACGAAGTGGGGCTACTGGCTCGCCAGGGGTGCCCTGACCGGAACCGCGCGGCGCACCGTGCACCTGGTGAACGCCCGGGGAGGCGCAGTCCTCGGACAGGAAACGGCGCGTTCGCTGCGAGAGTTGCCCGACGCTCCCGAACTCGTCGCCTTCGCCGTACCGGGCCCCGCACTCGGCGCCGCCGTGGACGAGGCACTGGCGCTGGGCGCACGCGGCCTGCTGGCCATCACCGCCGGAGTCGAGGACGAGCGCGGGCTCGCCGCCCGGGTCCGCGCGGCCGGTGCCCGGCTGATCGGGCCCAACTGCCTCGGCATCTACGACGCGTCCGCCGAACTCGACCTGGTCTGGGGGCAGTTCAGGCCGGGCTCGCTGGCGATCGTCTCACAGAGCGGCCAGCTCGGACTGGAGCTCGCGGGCCTCGCCGCCGACGCCGGACTGGGGATCTCCCGGTTCGTCTCCGTGGGCAGCCAGGCGGACGTCACGGCCCACGAAGTCCTCACCGACCTCGCAGGCCACGATGCCACCCGGCTCGTCGCTCTCTATCTGGAGAGCTTCGGCGACGGACGCGCACTGATCGCCGCCCTCACCGCACTGCGCCGGGCCGGAAAACCCGTACTGCTGCTGACCGTCGGCGCCAGCGACGCCGGCCGGCAGGCCGCCCGGTCGCACACCGGGGCGATGACCACCGCCACGGACATCGTGGACGCCGCCTGCGAGACAGCAGGCGCGGTGCGGGCCGAGACGCCCGCGCGTCTGATCGCCGCCGCTCAGCTCCTCGTCCGGGCACCGCGCCCCACCGGGCGGCGCGTCGTCGTCGTGACCGACAGCGGCGGACAGGGCGCACTCGCCGTCGACCTCGCCTCGCGCGCCGGACTGCTGGTGGAGCCACTGCCGCCCCCGACCCGGAACGCCATCGCGGCCGGCCTGCCACCGCAGGCCGCCACCGCCAACCCGGTCGACCTGGCCGGCGGCGGCGAACAGGACCTGCGTACGTACGGCCGGGTCGTGGACCTGGTGGCCGCGTCGGGCGGCGCCGACGCCGTCCTGATGAGCGGATACTTCGGCAGTTACGGCCGCGACATCCCGGCGCACCAGGAACGGGAGACCGAAGTCGCCCTGGAGCTGGCCCGTTCGGCCGTCCGGCACGGGCTGCCGGTGCTGGTGCACTCGATGGCCCGGTCCACCACGACCACCGAGGCCCTGCGTGCGGCGGGTGTGCCCACCTACGAGGACATCGAGACGGCCGTCGGCGCACTGGGCACGGCGGCCCGCCTCGCCGAACGGGGCCTGGCGGATGTACGTACGTCCTCCGGCGCGGAAGTACGTACCCCCCAGGCCGCGGGCGGGCGCCCGGGCGGTCGACCTGGCGGGCTCCCCACCGCCGCGCCGACCGCCTTCGGCTACCTCGCGGCCCGCGATCTGCTCGCCGGTGCCGGCATCGCGTTCCCACCCGCCCTCGCCGTCACCGACCTGGCCGAACTGCGGCATGCGGCAACCCGGTTGACTGCTCCGTACGTCCTCAAGGCGGACTGGCTTGAGCACAAGAGCGAGCACGGTGGTGTGGCGGTCGGTCTCGGTGACGCCATCGCGCTGGAATCCTCCTACATGGAGATGTCCCTGCGCCTGGGCCCCGGCCGGTACGTCGTCGAAGAGCTGGACCGCCGCCCGCACGTCGTCGAAATGGTGGTCGCCACCCGCCGCGATCCGTCGTTCGGGCCGGTGGTCGTCGTCGGCGCGGGCGGAACCGAGACGGAACTCTGGCGCGACAGCGTTCTCGCTCTCGCACCCTGCACCCACGAGGACGCGCTGAGTCTGATCGCGCGGCTGCGCTGCGCGCCGCTGCTGAACGGCTGGCGTGGCCGCCCCCCGGCCGACACCGGGGCGCTCGCCGACACGGTCGTCCGGCTCTCCCGGCTGGCCGCCACGCGGCCCGACCTGCTGGAGATCGAACTCAATCCCGTCCGCGTCGCCCCTGCCGGCCTGCTGGCCGTCGACGCACTGATCACCCTCACCGCTGCCGCCCCTGCCGGCGAGATCGCCGCCGGCGACAGCTCCACCGGTGAAACCCTCCGGTGAAACCCGCACCCAAGGAGCACTGCCCCGTGAGCCCTTCCCCCGTGAACACTCCCGCCACGAAGAATTCCCCCGCTGAACTCGCGGGCCGGGTCGCCGTCGTCACCGGCGGCGGTTCCGGAATCGGCCGCGCCATCGCCCTGCGCTATGCCGCGGCGGGCGGAACCGTCGCGGTAATCGGCCGGCGCCCCGAGGCACTGGAGGAGACCGCGCGCCTCGCACGGGAGTCCGGCGGCACAGTGGAAACAGCCCCGGTCGACGTCCGCGACGCCGACGCGCTGACGTCCGCGATCGACGCGGTCGCCGCCCGGCACGGGCGCCTGGACGCGCTGGTCAACAACGCCGCAGGGAACTTCGTCGTACCCGCGGAGGACCTGTCCCCGAACGGCTGGCGCGCCGTGGTCGACATCGTCCTCAACGGCACCTTCTTCGCCACCCGGGCCGCCGCGCAGCACATGCTCGGTGCGGGGGACGGGGCGATCGTCAACGTGATCGCCAGCTATGCCTGGCACGGCCACCCCGGCACCGTCCACAGCGCGGCGGCCAAGGGCGGGGTGCTGGCGATGACCCGCACCCTCGCCGCCGAGTGGGGCGCGCGCGGTGTGCGGGTCAACTGCATCGCGCCCGGCCCGACGGAGACGGAGGGCGCGGGCGCCGCGCTGTGGCCCACGCCGGAGGCCCGTGCCCGGGTGCTCGACAGCGTTCCGGCCGGGCGCTTCACCACACCGGATGAGGTCGCCGAGGCCGCACTCTTCCTGCTGGAGGAACGCTCGCGCTACATCACCGGTACGACGATGGTGATCGACGGCGGCCAGTGGCTGGGCCGCCAGGTCTACGGCTGACGTGGGCTGCTCCACGGCTGACGTGGTCTGCGGCTGATGTCGTCCGAGGCGGCAGATCTCACACGCGGTCCGACGGCCGGTCGAGGGCGTTGTCCACGAGGATCCGTGCCCATGCGGAGTCCAGCGGGCCGGGGCGGAACAGGATCCGGTACATCATCGGGGCGACGACGCGGTCGACGACCTGCTCCGTGTCCGGTACGGCCTCGCCGCGTTCCGATGCCCGGCCGAGCATGATGTCGATCTGATCCGCCGCGTAGGCCGAGCACTGCCCCGCATTGCTGCCGTCCGGATCCCCCAGGAGCGCGTCCCGGATGTACGCCCGCCCCGGCGGGGAAGCCATCTCCTCCAGGAACTGCTCGGCCCATGTGCCCAGGTCCGCGCGCAGGGTGCCGAGATCGGACGGGGGCGCCTCGGGGCGCAATCGCTCGACAGCGACGTCGGAGAGGAGTTCCTGCAGGTCGCCCCATCTGCGGTACACGGTCGACGGTGTCACGCCGGCACGGGCCGCCACGAGGGGGACGGTGAGTGCGTCCCGCCCCTGCTCGGCTTCCAGTTCACGGACGGCCGCGTGGACGGACTCCTGTACGCGGGCGCTGCGCCCTCCGGGGCGAACCATGGGCTTGGGGCTCATGGCATCCACCTTAATGCAAAATTATTGCTTCAAGGGCGGTCTCTCACGTCTCTCCACCGGGCCCCTCCGGCAGCCCGTGGACTCCGCAGAACAGGGGGCGCGCCCCGTCGCCAGCGAGAGCGGGGCGTTCAGCCGGCGACCGGGGCGAGCGATCGCGTTCCGGTCTGCGCCCGTTCGTAGGCTCGTCCGGCGCGCAGCACGGTGGCCTCGCCCAGCGGACGTCCCATCAGCTGCATGCCGATCGGCAGGCCCGTGCGGTCGAGGCCGACGGGCAGGGTCAGCGCCGGGACCCCGGTGATGTTGGCCGGCGCGGAGAGGCGGACGTAACTGTCGGAGACGGCCTCGACCGTGCCGTCCGCCCACTCGACACTGTCCTGGCCCGCCCTGGCGGCCGTCATCGGCACGGCCGGAGCCGCTATCAGGTCGACCGTGCCAAGCATCCGCGCCCACGCGTCGCGCATCAGGGTCCGTGCACGCTGGGCGCGCAGATAGTCGCCGGCCGGGACGAACTCCCCGGCCTCCAGCAGAACGCGGACGTCCGGCCCGTACCGCTCGGGCATGGACCGCAGTGTGCGCTCGTGGTAGGCGGTTGCCTCGGGAACCATCAGGCCCCACTGGATCGCCTGGACGTATCGCGCCATCGGGATCTCGACCTCGACGAGTTCCGCGCCCAGTTCCTGAAGCTGCCCGATGGCGCGCCGTACCGCCACGTCGATCTCGGGGGAGACCCGGTCGAAGTAGTAGTTGCTCGGTACGCCCACCCGCAGCCCCGACAAGTCCCCTTCCTCTTCGGGCAGTTCACCGATCGGAGCGGCGGTCAGGCTCGCCGGGTCACGCGGGTCGTGTCCCGCCAACGCGGACAGGACCAGCGCCGCGTCCCGCACCGTGCGGGTGATGGGGCCGACGTGGTCGAGGGACCAGGACAGTGAGGTCACGCCGTGCCGGGAGACCAGGCCGTACGTGGGCTTCAGTCCGACCACGCCGTTCAGTGCCGCGGGAACCCGGATCGAACCGCCGGTGTCGGTACCGAGGGCGAAGGTGGCCTCGCCGGCAGCGACGGCCACGGCCGAGCCGCCGCTCGACCCGCCGGCGACGCGGTCGTGGTCCCAGGCGTTCTTGGTCTGGGGTGTCGTCAGTCCGTAGGCGAATTCATGTGTGTGGGTCTTGCCCAGCAGGATCGCGCCCGCCGCGGCCAGACGCGATGCGACGGCGCTGTCTCCGTCCGCCACGTGGCCCGACCTGACCCGGGAGCTTGCTGTTGTCGCCATTCCCTTGGTGTCGATCATGTCCTTGAGCCCCATGGGGATGCCGTGCAGCGGGCCGAGCGGCTGCCCTGCCGTGATCTCCCGCTCCGCCTGGGCGGCCGCTCGGCGCGCGGCATCGGCGGTGACCGTGACGTAGGCCTGGAGCCGTTCCTCGACAGCGCCGATACGGTCGAGGACCGACTCGGTCAGCTCGACCGGGGACAGCTCGCGCGTGCGTACTGCGCGAGCCGCTTCAGTGAGTGACAGCTCAAAGGGCCGCATGGAGGTCCTCCTGAACAACGGCCTTGTAGGAAGTCGCGGGAGGCGTGTCCTCGAAGTCGAGCTCGCGCAGTGTGGCGACAACGGCCTGGATGTGGTGGGCGGTCGCGGCCACTTCCGCAGGACGTTCGCCCTCCAGGGCGCGCCCCGCGCGGCGCGCCCCACGGGCCGCCTCCCGCGGGTCGAGTTCGGTGTTCATGTGGGCTCTCCCAGGCGTTCGTGTCACGCATGCCGGACCTGCGGGCCGATACCGCGACCAATCAAAAAGCTAATGGTTTGCTTTAGGGGACGGTAGGGCCTACGGTGAGTTAACGCAAATCCGTTGCTTTTAGTGCGGAGGTGACAACGGGCGCCGGCCGAGTGCCCTCTTCCCATGGCTGCCCGAGCACCACTCATGCCGTGACTCACCACAAGTAAAGGAACACCTCATGCCCACCCCCTCGAAGTCCGGCGCCACCGGTACCCCGTCATGGAGCGTGGGTGACCTCACCGTCCGGCGCATCGACGAAGTGCGCCTTCCCGCACCGACCGGCCCCTGGCTGCTCCCCGGGGCGACGCCCGAAGTGGTGGCCCAAGCCCCCTGGTTGCAGCCGGACTTTGCCGACCACGACGGCATCCTGCGGCTGGCGAGCCACAGCTTCGCGTTCGAGGTGAACGGGATGCGGGTGCTCGTCGACACCGGCATCGGCAATGGCAAGCAGCGGGCCAATCCGGCCTGGGACAACCTGGACACCCGCTATCTGGAGCGTCTTACGGGCGCCGGATTCGCCCCGGAGACGGTGGACCTCGTCATCCTCACCCATCTCCACACCGACCACGTCGGCTGGAACACCCGCTCTGATGGGGCCAGTTGGGTTCCGACCTTCCCCCACGCCCGTTACGTCAGCGCTCGCGCGGAGTGGGACTACTGGGCAGGTGCCGACATGGAGGAGGCCCGGCGCCAGATGTTCCGGGACTCGGTGGATCCCGTCGAGGAGGCAGGGCTGCTGGATCTCGTACACGTCCCGTACGAGGGCGCGGTCATCGCGCCGGGCGTCCGGCTGCTGCCCACCCCCGGCCACACGCCGGGCCAGGTGGCGGTCGAGCTGCGCAGCCAGGGGGAGGCCGCGCTCATCACCGGAGACTGCATCCATCACCCCGTGCAGATGCTCGACCCCAACCTGGGCAGCTGTGTCGATATCGATCCCGAGCTCGCGGTCAGGACGCGTCAGCGGATCCTCGGCTCACTGGCCGGTACCCGGACCTTGCTCCTCGGCAGCCACTTCCCGCCGCCCACAGCCGGCCATGTGGTCGCCCAGGGCGACTCCTACCGGTTGGTCTGATCGCGGCCCCTGCGTCGGGCGGCGGCTGGGTGTTTGCCGTGAACTACCACGGCCTCGGCCGCACCGGCCCTACCCCCGCCGACCTGCGTCAACGCTGCCCGCTTCCGGTGGGCTGTCCGTGGTGGGCAGGACCATGGTGTGCTCCGGGGGTGTGTCCGAAGGTCCGGTGGAAGACATCGATGAACGCACTGGCGGATGACCAGCCGCACTGATGGGCCGTTGTGGTGACCGGGGTGTTGTCGGCGAGGAGGACCAGGGCGTGATGGAGACGCAGTTGGGTGCGCCACTGGGGGAAGGTCATGTCGAGATCTGCCCGGAACAGCCGGGACAGCGTGCGGCTGCTGGCACCGATGTGCCGGCCGAGCTGGGTGAGCGAGCGGTTGTCGCCGGGATTGGCCTTCAACAGGCCGCACAAGTCCTGGAGTTGCGGGGCTGTGGGCGTCGGCAGATGAAGTGGCTGATGGGGTGAGACACACAGCTGATCCAGTAGCACGGCGCGCAGCCGGGCACGCTGGGGACTGTCGTCGAGGGGGGTTTCGGTGTACGCGAGGATGAGTTCACGCAGGAGGGGCCCGACGGCGAGCACGGTCGGCTTCTCAAGCCCGATCGGATCGTCGCCCGTCTCCAGGCCGACGAGGTGCATCTCCAGGTTCCCGTGGGCCTGGTGGGCGTGGACCGTCCCGGCGGGAATCCAGATGGCACGGGTGGCAGGCGCGACCCAGGTCCCCGTACTGGCCGTCACGCTCAGCACACCCCGGCTCGCGTACACGATCTGATGGTCGTCGTGCCGGTGCGCGTCGATCTCCGACCCGGTCGCCAGTCTCTGGGTCCGGGTGGGTGCGATGGGCTCATGGCGGATTTCCAGCACAAGTCAGGACTCTATGGGAAGTGCGACAGGTGTGCGGTGGCCGGGCATCAGCGCGCAGTGCCGGTGGCCATGCCGTCCGAGGAGGCACGTACTCCCGGGGGAGGGCTGCCGGGGACAATGGGCCAGTGACGATCCGAACTGCTCATGCCGCCGAACTGCCGGTCCTCCAGGACATCGAGAGGGCGGCGGGGCGATGCTTCCGCGACATCGGCATGCCGGAAATCGCCGATGACGAACCGCTGTCCCTGGACGAACTGGCGAGCTACCAGCGGGCCCAGCTGGCCTGGGTCGCGGTCGACGAGACCGACGTCCCGGTGGCGTATCTCATCGCCGACCGTGTCGACGGCAACTTTCACATCGAGCAGGTGTCGGTGCACCCGGACAGTGCACGCCGTGGCATCGGACGCTCGCTGCTGGACCATCTGGCGGACCGGGCGGCGTCGGACGGGATCCCCGCCCTGACGCTCACCACCTTCGCCGGGGTTCCGTGGAACGCGCCGTACTACGCACGCTGCGGCTTCCGGCCTCTTGACGAGAGGGAGCTCGGCCGTGGCCTACGGGAAATCCGAGCACGGGAGGCGGCTCACGGCCTCGACCGGTGGCCGCGGTTGTGCATGATCCGCGCCCTCTGACGCACGACGCGCCGGCACCGCGCCCCAGATGCGCGCGGTGCCGGCCGCTGTCACTGCCCGATGCGCGAACGGCGAGCCCTCCGCTGAGCGGTGCTGTGCGGCGGAGCGCCCGGCCGGACGCCCTCGGGTCACGACGGGCGCCCGCCGAACTGCCAGTTGTGCACCTCGACTTCGGCGTACCGGTCCGGGTTCAGGACGGCGCGTGCCGTGTCCGGGTCCGGCGCCCGGACCAACGCCGCCGTGCCCAGCCAGGCGGCACCGTTGTCGGACAGCAGTGGCCCGTAGGCGATCAACTCGTCCCGGTCGGGCGGCAGCGCGAGGTCCGCGGCCTGCCGTGTGCCCAGGCCGAGCACCAGGTACCGGTTGCCGCCGGTCCGGCCGCCGGGGAAGTCCCACATGGTGCGCCCCAGTACGTTGCGCCACCGCCGCAGCAGCACGTCGCGGTACACGCCGGCCTGGTAGTTCGGCTCGTCGAAGGCGAACGCGCGGGCGGCGGCGGGATCGGGCAGGTCGACGATGTGCACGCTTCCGGTGGGTGTGTCGCCGTCGTCGGCGAGGGTCGGCCCCCGGGCGATCAGCTCTTTCGCGTACCGGTCCATGTAGGACCAGTGCTCTTCCGACAACTCGTCGCGCAGCGTTGCAGAGCCGAGCCGGTCGCGGTGATAACAGAGGAACTCCATACCCGAAGGATCTCTTCAAAGAGGTACCGCGTCGAGCGGATTCCCCTGGGACGGCTGCTTGGCAGCATCCTCCCTGAACTTCTCGGAGGCAAGGCGTTCTGCTGTCGGCCGAGGCTGCCGCGGCTCCGGTGGTACGGACGGCAGGGTCGTCACATGAAACCGGTCTTCGTTCTCGTACACAGTCCGTCGGTAGGCCCCTCGACCTGGCACCCTGTGGCCGGACATCTCACATCCGCGGGATACCTGGTACGGGTGCCGTCCCTGCTGCGTATCGGCGTCGGCGCTCCGCCCTTCTGGCCCCGCATCGTCCATGCGGTCCAGGACGACCTCCGGCAGGTCTCGGTCGGCAGGCCCGTCGTCCTGGTGGCACACAGCAACGCAGGTTTGTTTCTCCCGGCGATTCGCGAGGGTCTCGGCCATCGGGTGGCCGGCTCGATCTTCGTCGATGCCGTGCTGCCGGCCCGGACCGGATCCACCCCTGTTGCCACACCCGGGTTGCTGGAGTTCCTCAGACCGATGGCTGTGAACGGCAGGCTGCCGCGCTGGACGGATTGGTGGGACGAGGCAGACGTCGCGCCCATGTTCTCCGACCCGACGGTGCGGCGAACAGTCACTGAGGAACAGCCCACGTTGCCGCTGTCCTATTACGAGCAGAGCATCCCGGTCACCGACGGATGGGACGACCACCCCTGCTCCTACGTACTGTTCGGCCCTGCGTACGACGATGCGGCCGCCGAGGCGCGCGAACGTGGCTGGCGGGTGGCACACCTGCCCGGCGCACACCTCCATCAGACCATCGATCCCGCCGGCACGGCCCGGCTCCTCGCCGAACTGGCCAATACGACGTGATCCGTCTCCAGTTACGTGCCGTGCGGCCTATCGGACGGTCCCGATACCGGCGAGGAAGAGGTCGATGCCGGCGAGGAACTGCTCGCGGTCGTCATGCTCGGACAGCTGCGCCGCCACCTGATGTACGAACGGGTACTCCGCGGGGTCGAGCTGCGTCCACTGTGCGGCGACCGACCCGAGGAATTCCGCCCGGTCAGTAACGTGCGCGTGCAGGCGGGCGTTCGCGGCATTCTGTCCTGCGACGCCGAGGACGTAGTTCAGGAGCGCGGACGCGGAGTCGAACTGCGCCTGTTCTGGGACGCCGAGGGCCTGGAGGCGGCCGCCGATACCTTCGAAGATCTGCGGCATCGCAGACTGCCACGGCTCGCGGGAGAGCTGGGTGCCCACCCAGGGGTGCGCGTCGATCGCGTCGAACACCCCGAGGGCAATGGCCCGGACCGACTCCCGGGGCTCCGCATCACTGACCACGTCGGACATCACCCGGGCGATGACGTCGTTGGTGGTCGCCGCCAGCAGCTCGTTCTTGTTGGCGATGTGCCAGTAGATGGCCCCGGCCCCGGTGGAAAGGCGCGCCGTGAGCGCGCGGAAGGTCAGTGCGCCTTCACCGTCGGCGTCGAGGATCTCGATCGCGGCCTCGATGATGCGCTCTTTCGAGAGCGCGTCCGTGCGCCTTTCGGTCCGCTGAGCCCTGGTCGCCATGGACGCTATTTTGACACATCTGGAATGCTGTTCCAAACTGTCTCTATGGAATAGCGTTCCAGTAGCGTTTCGGATGGAAGGGATCATGATGCCGACACCAGTCACGATCATCGGTGCGGGCTTGGGCGGCCTCGCCCTCGCGCGCGTTCTCCACGTACACGGCATTCCCGCGAGGATCTACGAGGCGGACCCCTCGGCAGAGGCCCGCACACAGGGCGGCCAGCTCGACATTCATGAGCACGACGGGCAACTCGCCCTCGAAGCGGCCGGCCTCACCGACGAGTTCCGGGCGATCATCCATGAAGGCGGCGAGGCTTCGCGCGCGCTCGACCAGCACGGAAAGGTGCTCCTCGACGAACCCGACGACGGCAACGGCGGACGGCCCGAAGTGCTCCGCGGAGACCTGCGTCGCATCCTTCTCGAATCCTTGCCCGCGGAGACGATCCAGTGGGGGAAGAAGCTCACCGGCGTCGCGGCACTGGGCGACGGCCGGCACAGGCTGACGTTCGCGGACGGATCCACCGTCAGCGCCGAGCTCCTCGTCGGCGCGGACGGCGCCTGGTCGAAGGTCAGGCCGCTGCTCTCCGACGCCGTGCCCGAATACGTCGGCACGACGTTCATCGAGACCTACCTGTACGACGTCGACGAACGGCACTCCGCGACGGCCGAGGCAGTCGGCGGCGGCGCAATGTACGCGCTCACCCCGGGGAAGGGGATCACCGCACACCGCGAGGCGGGGAACATCCTTCACACGTACGTCCAGCTGAAGCGCCCCGCCGAGTGGATCGCCGGCATCGACTTCACCGACGCCGCCGCGACTGCGCGACTCGCGGCCGAGTTCGACGGGTGGGCGCCGGAACTCACCGCGCTGATCACCGATGGCGAAACCGCACCGGTCCCACGGATGATCTACGCACTCCCCGACGGGCACCGCTGGGGCCGTACGCCCGGGGTGACGCTCCTCGGGGATGCCGCGCACCTGATGCCGCCGTCCGGGGACGGTGCGAACCTGGCGATGTTCGACGGGGCCGAGCTCGGCAAGGCGATCGCCGCGCACCCCGACCACATCGAGACGGCACTCACCGCATACGAAGAGGAGCTGTTCTCGCGCAGCGAGTCGGCCGCCGCGCAGGCGCACCTGGTCCTGGAGCTCTGCCTCGGTGACGGCGCACCTTTCGGACTCATCGACCTCATCACCGGCGCCCCCGAAGGAGCGCGTGAAGGGGCCGTGCAGTCCTGACCCGCACTGCCGACGACACGGACCCGCGCTCCGGGGCCCGGGGGAGCGCGGCGCTTCGGTGCTTGTCGGTAGGGTTCACGATCATGAGCGTCGAGGTGGAGGTCGTCCGCGAGGCGACTGATGAGGTAGTCGAAGCAGTCACGCGCCTGCTACCCCAACTGTCGAGTACTGCAAGGGCACTTGACCATGAGTCAGTGGTCCGGCTGCTGAGCAGTGATGCCAACACTCTGCTGCTGGCCCGGACCGAGGGCCGAGCGGTCGGCATGCTGACCCTGATCACGTTTCCGTTGCCGTCAGGGCTGCGGGGCCGCATCGAAGATGTCGTGGTCGACGATGCGGCCCGGGGACACGGTGTTGGAGCGGCGTTGACCAGGGAGGCACTGCGCCTGGCCGAAGCAGCTGGGGCGCGGACCGTCGACCTCACCTCGCGGCCGTCTCGACCGGGAGCGAATCGGCTGTACGAACGTCTGGGCTTCCGGAGCCGCGATTCCCGGGTCTACCGGTTCGTTGTGCGGCCACAGGCGTAGTACTCGGAGTGGAAGCGGGCGATGTTGTCGGCGATGTAGTCGACGTGGTCCTCCACAGCGAAGTGGCCTGATTCGAGGCGGTGCATCTCCGCGTTGGGCAGGTCGCGGAGGTAGGCGTCGCCGCCTTCGGGTGTGAAGAAGACATCGCCCTGCCCCCAGAAGATGATGGTCCTGGGCTGGTGTTCGCGCATGGACGCCTGCCAGGTCTCGTACAGCGGCGGATTGGTCCTGTAGTCCTCCAGCAGGTCGAGCTGGATGGCCCTGCGGCCGGGCCGGTCGAGGAAGGTGACGTCCACCGTCCAGTTGTCCGGAGAGATGAGCTCGGGGTTCTTGTGCCCGCTGAGGTAGATCGACTTGACGCCGTCCGTGTGCAGGAACGGCAGCAGCGCGGCCTCGGTCTCCGGAGTGCGCTCCTGCCAGAGCTTGAACCGGATGTCGTCCCACACCTTGGTGAAGCCCTCTTCGTAGGCGTTGGAGTTCTGCACGACCTGCCACTGCAGCCAGTCGGGGTGGCGGCCGATGATCCGGTTGCCGATCGGGCCGCCGAAGTCCTGGTGGTAGAGGCCGAAGGACGTGAAGCCGATCCCGGTCAGCCACTGTTCGACTACCTCGGAGAGGTGGTCGAAGGTGTACGTGAAGTCGTCGGGGGCCTCGGTGTAGCCGGAACCGGGGTAGTCCGGTGCGACGACGTGGAAGCCGCGGTCCGCCAGCGCGGGCAGGAGGTTGCGCCACTGGTGCGAGGAGGACGGGAAGCCGCCCAGGAGGACCAACTTCGGTGCGCCTGGTTCACCGGCCTCGCGGTAGAACACCCGGCACCCGGCCACGTCGATGGTGCGGAAGCTGACGGTCATGGCACTTCACTCCTTGCGGTGTCGTACTCGGCGGGGCCACGTGGCCCGGGGCCGACAGGTGGTTTCAGGCGAGGGGGATGTCGTGTCCGGGGCCGCGCCCGCTTTCGGGGCGGGGGCCGAAGTAACGGCGGTCGGCCTCGTCGATGGGCAGGTCATTGATGCTGGCCTCACGGCGGCGCATCAGCCCGTTGTCGGCGAACTCCCACAACTCGTTGCCGTAGGAACGGAACCACTGGCCTTCGGTGTCGTGCCACTCGTACTGGAAACGGACGGCCACGCGGTTCTCGTGGAAGCTCCACAGGCTCTTGCGCAGTACGTAGTCGAGTTCGCGGTCCCACTTGGCGGTGAGGAACTCGACGATCTCGTCACGGCCGGTAAGGAACGTGTCCCGGTTACGCCAGGCGGAGTCCTCGGTGTAGGCGAGAGCGACCCGGTGCGGATCGCGGGTGTTCCAGGCGTCTTCGGCTGCCTGGACCTTGGCAAGGGCGCCGTCCAGGTCGAAGGGCGGGAAGGGCGGGCGTGCGTCGGTCATGGCAGGGCTGTCCTTCACTGTGCGGTGGGTGGGTCGGTCAGCGGCGGGTTGTCGGGCGCGGCGGTGACGGAGTCGGCTTGCAGCGTCAGTAGCCGGCCGGCGATCAGGTGGTGAGGGGTGAAGTGGACGCGGCGGCCGGTGCGGTCGTCGTCGCCGGGGGTGCCCGGGTCGGTCCACTCCAGGGCGGCCCGGCCGGACAGATGGAGGGTACGGCCGGTGGTGAAGTCGCAGAAGAGCAGTGCGGCGCTGGGGTCGGCCTGGAGATTGCCGAGGGTGTTGAACATGTTGTTGCCCCAGTAGTCGGGCCACCACAGCCGCCCGTCCTCGACCCGGACGAATCCCGGCGGCCCGCCGCGATGCGATGTGTCGTTGCCACGAGCGGGGTGGGAGGTGCCGATCAGGAAGGTGTCGGACCTGCGGATCAGCTCGGCGTCCTCCCGGGTCAGCGCGCTTCCGTGCCGGTCAGGTCCCGCGCTGGTGGCCGGGGCGGGTGCGGTGTGAAGGCGTCGGCTCTGGATGTACTGGGGGCAGTTGCCGTACGCCTGCTCCACAACGATGCGCAGCCCGTCGCTGTCGGTACGGGACAGGGTGCCGTTGACACGCAGGCGTCTGCGGGTGGCGAACTCGACGGTGATCAGCCCCACCGGCCGGCTGTTCAGCAGGTGTTGGAGTGGGTCGCCCTCGGCGGGCAGGGACCGCACGTCGAGCGCAGTCGGTGAGGCGACGTGGAGGAATCCGGGCGGGCCGGTGAGCGGGGAGGTCCACAGTGTGCCGTCGGCGTCGCGTGCGGTGATCGCCGCGAAGGTCTGCTCCGCCAGGAACCGGGTCACGCCGCTGCGCAGTCGGGCGGGGGCCAGCATGCCCGTGAGCCGGGCCGCGTCCCTGCTTACGCCTGCCTG
This sequence comes from Streptomyces sp. NBC_00440, assembly GCF_036014215.1. NCBI lineage: Bacteria > Bacillati > Actinomycetota > Actinomycetes > Kitasatosporales > Streptomycetaceae > Streptomyces > Streptomyces sp. NBC_00440. The sequence goes on along the minus strand of NZ_CP107921.1, from coordinate 140,476 downwards.
GCGCTGCACCGCCAGCTCACCCTCATGGAAGCCCGAGGTGGTGTTGCCGGTCGCGGTGCCGGGCTCGACGGGGACGGAACCGTTCATGAGAGCAGGCCTCCTTCGACGACTCGGATTTCCAACGCTTGAGCGCGCTAGTAACCGTTAGGAAAACGATGACACTGACAACCCCCCATGTCAAACGGATGGGGCACGCTTCAACCGTTAGAAGTGCGGTAGCCTCGACGTCATGGATACGAAGGCACCGCTGCTGGGCGAGCCGCTTCCCGTGGAGTTGATGAACACGATCTGGGCGGACCGGGACGGCGTGCACGACGCGCTGCGGGATCCCGGCGGCACCCGGGCCTGGCTGCACGCCGTCGCTTCCCGGACGGATCTGATGGCCCCGGGGGATCTCGACACCCTCGCCACGTCCGACCTCGACCGCCTCGGCGACCGACTGATCAGCCTGCGAGGCGCGCTGCGCAGGCTGGCCGCTGAGGCCACCGGGGATCCACGCCCGACGGCCGTGTCCGACCCCCGCGAGTTGCAGGCGGCCGTCACCGTGCTCAACGGGGCCGCCGGCGATACACCTCACTGGTCCGCATTGTCCTGGACGCCTGGCCAGGAGCCCTCGCGCCATACCCGCACCGGCGGGCAGACGGCCTCTGCCGCCGTCTCCGCCATCGCCGAGGAAGCCGTCGCGCTCTTCGGCCGGGATTCCCGCCATCAACTGCGCGCGTGCCTGGCGCCGGGGTGCGTCCTGTACTTCCTCAAGAACCACCCCCGCCGGGAGTGGTGCTCCGCAGGCTGCGGCAACCGCGCCCGCTCCGCCCGCCATTACCAGCGCCACCGCAAGACCACCGACTGAGAGTCGGGGCAGGTCGGCCTGCCGAGCAGAAGCAGGCGCTGTACCGTCGTATCGCCGAACTCGCCCAGGAATACGCAGAGACGGAACCCCGCAACGTGTTCATCGTACTGACCGAGAACACCGATGCAGATTGGTCGCTCGGCAACGGGGAGGCCCAGTATCTCGACTGACTGATCGTTTCAAGACGAACTGCTGACGGGCTTGGCGTCGGAATCCGGCGTAGGCGAGGGCCACACTGGTCACCGGCCGGCGGATGACCGCCCCACCGTGTTCTGCGCGTTGGCTGCTTCGAGCACCGTGTCAGCCAGCTCTGTAATGGACCGTCCGCCACTCGCGTCGATGCGATCCAGGCCCAACCTGTCGATGGCATCGATCATGAGTGCCTGGTAGCGCTCCGTGCGGGACAGGAACTTGTCCATCAGGTGCCGTTCCTCGTATGTAGCTGCTTCATAGCGGCCCGCTACGTGAACACGGGTGCGTAATACGGCGTCGTCCGCGGTGAGCCACACGGCGGCCGTGTACGGGACCTGGAGCCTCGCGACGCGGACGGGCCAGAGTGCCGACCCCTCCAGGACAAGGCCCGTGTTGCTGCGACCTTCAGTCGTGTGGGCGGCGATCAGCTCTTCGATGCGGGGCCACAGCCGGTCGTAGTGGCTCAGAACGGACGTGATCAGTTGGTCGACTGTGAGTGATCCGTAGTGCTCGGCGACGTGTGCCGGCACCTCCCACTCCGGGGTCCTCCAGGGCCGCCCGGGGTGCCGGGCCAACCCGTCGGTGGTCAGGCACTCGAACCCGAGCTTCCCCGCCACCGCTTCGGCAATGGTGGACTTCCCGACGTTCGACGTCCCGCCGATCAATACCACTCGCACATCGTGCACACCGTCGACCCTACTGATCCTTTCGGGACGGTGCCTGCTCGGTGGAGACAGATGAGGCGGCACGCCAAGTGCAGGAACACGTGGTGGAGGTCGGCGCGGCTGCCGGTATGGCGCGCGTCCGGAACCAGCTGCGGCGCCTCGGACGGGGTCGTCCGACCCGACCCGCCGTGCGCAAGTGGTTAGCAACCTGAGGTGAGTTCGGTGAGGACTTCGACGGCGCGGTCGATCTCGGCCTCGGTGTTGTAGTAGTGCGGCGAGAGGCGTACCAGCGGGTGGACATCCCGGTCCTCGGCGTCGAACTGGGTCTGCACCGGATCGGTGGTGCTGACGTTGATGCCGTGCCCGGCCAGGGCGGCCGCGACATCGGCCGTCGTCATGTTCTCGGCCTTGCAGGTCACGATCGCGCACCGCCGCCGGCCGAGGTCGTAGGTGGTGACGGCGGGTACGGCGTCCAACTTGTCGCGCAGGTAGGTGCCGAGGGCGAGAGTGCGCCGGCCGATCTCGTCCATGCCGATGTCCAGGCACTGCTGGACGGCGGCGCTCAGCCCCAGGACGTTGGCGTAGCTGACCTCCCAGGTCTCGAAACGCCGCGCGCCGTCGTTCCAGGTGAAGCTGCGCTTGCCGTCCCAGGTGGCAGCGGCGATCTCGATCACGCGCGGCTCCAGGTAGGCGAGTGCCTCGGGGCGCACCCACAGGAAGCCCGTGCCGCGCGGGCCGCGCAGGAACTTGCGGCCGGTGGCGGTGAGCATGTCGCAGCCGAGCTCGGCGACGTCCACGGGGAACTGGCCCACGGACTGGGTGGCGTCGAGGAGGAAGGGCACGCCGGCCGCGCGGGTGATGCGTCCGATCTCGGCAGCCGGGTTGACCAGGCCGCCGCTGGTGGGGACATGGGTGATGCCCACCAGCTTGGTGCGGTCGTCGATCAGGTTCGCCAGGGCGGTGGTGTCGAGCTGGCCGGACTCGTCGTTGGGAACGACGACGACCTCGGCTCCGGTGCGCCGGGCCGTCTGAAGATAGGCGAGGACATTGCTGCCGTACTCGGCCCGGCCCGTCAGTATGCGGTCACCCGGCTTGAACGTCATGGAGTAGAACGCGGTGTTCCAGGCATGGGTGGAGTTGTCGGAGAGCGCGATCTCGTCCGCCCGGCCGCCCACCAGCCGGGCAATGTGCCCATAGGTGGAGTCGATGCGGTCCCGTTCCTGTCCCGCGGCCTCGTAGCCGCCGATCGCCGCTTCCAGCTCCAGGTGGGAGGTGACGGCCCTGAGCGTCTGCCGCGACAGCAGACCCGCGCCCGCGTTGTTGAGGTGGATCCGGTTCGCGGTGCCCGGGGTGTCCTGGCGGAGCGTTTCGACGTCCATGCCCTTTGCTTCCCATCTCTGCGGTGCCGCACTGGCCTTCACCGTCCCAAAGCGCCTCACTTCAGTAAAGGCAACGTTTCCGGTCAGGACAGGTCACAGGAATCGGCGGATGGAGCAAGGGGCGTGGGGTGCGCCGCACCTCGTACCCCGCCCGCAGGGCTCGGACCCGGGCTTGATGGCGCCGGCGTCGCCGTCCGCCGGGGAGGCGATTCAGCTCTGCAGATCGGCTGGATGGCCGACGCCGAGCAGTGCCAGTGGGTGCTGACCGGACGGGACGATCGCAGGGGTGAGGCCGAGGAGCCGGTCGTCGTCGAACCCGGCGACGAGCACAGCCCCCAGGCCGGCCTCGGCGGCCTGGAGGTAGATGTTCTGGCCGGCGTGCCCGGCCTCCAGCCATACGTACCGCGCGCCCCGCCGTCCCACCGGCGGCTGATCGGCGAAATGCTGCGCAGCCGCCTCCAGGTCACCGCTGAGCAGGAGCAGTGCCGCCGCCCGCCGTAGCCAGGCGTGGTCGGCGAGCGTGGTGCCGGCCACCCGGTCACGGTGGTCGCCGTCGGCGATCAGAGTCAGCACATCGCGCTCGGCGTCGTACCGGTAAGCCCCGGCGGCGAGACCGTCGACGTTGCCCGCGACCACGGTCAGTGTCAGTGGATACAACGCGTGCGCCGACGGGCATGAGCGGCGCTCACCGGTGGTCTGCCCCTGCGCCGCCCACACCATGAGGGCGACCTGAGCGATGCTCAGGGGCCGGGCCGCGAAGCTGCGTGTGCTGCGTCGCTGCATCAGCAAGGATCCGAGACCGTCAATCGGAGGCGTAACCCGAACAGGCTTCAGAGGCACTTCCCGCTGTGTCATCAGCCCAGACAAGCACACGCCGGCCCGGACAAGCACACGCAGGCCCAGACAAGCACAGGCCGGAGAGGGCGGCGTTTGAGGGGCGTCCAGGGGTGTGTCCTCAACCTGACCGGAGGCACCGCTGCCTGCGAGCAGGTTGAGGACAGCGTTTGTCGACGAACCCGAACTCCGCCGGTCAGTCCTTGATTTCGCAGATCGTGGCGCCGGAGGAGACGGAGGCGCCGATCTCGGCGGTGAGGCTCTTGATGGTGCCGGAGCGGTGGGCGTTGAGGGGCTGTTCCATCTTCATCGCTTCGAGGACGACGACGAGGTCGCCTTCCTTGACTTCCTGGCCCTCTTCGACGGCGACCTTGACGATGGTGCCCTGCATGGGGGAGGCGAGGGAGTCGCCGGAAGCGGCGGAGCCGGCTTTCTTCGCGGCCCTGCGCTTGGGCTTGGCGCCCGCGGCCAGACCGGTGCGGGCCAGGGTCATGCCCAGCGAGGAGGGCAGGGAGACTTCCAGGCGTTTGCCGCCGACCTCGACGACGATCGTCTCGCGTCCTGCTTCGTCCTCGTCCGTGTCGCCGCCGGCGGGGGCGAAGGGCGGGATCTCGTTGACGAACTCGGTCTCGATCCACCGGGTGTGGATGCGGAACGGGTCGGAGGTGAAGGCGGGGTCGGCGACGACGGCGCGGTGGAAGGGGATGGCGGTGGCCATGCCCTCGACGGTGAACTCCTCCAGGGCGCGGGCGGCGCGCTGGAGGGCCTGCTGGCGGGTGGCGCCGGTGACGATGAGCTTGGCGAGGAGGGAGTCCCAGGCGGGGCCGATCACCGAGCCGGACTCGACGCCCGCGTCGAGGCGGACACCGGGGCCGGTCGGCGGGGCGAAGGTGGTGACGGTGCCGGGGGCGGGCAGGAACCCGCGGCCGGGGTCTTCGCCGTTGATACGGAACTCGAAGGAGTGACCGCGCAGCTTCGGGTCGTCGTAGCCGAGTTCCTCGCCGTCGGCGATACGGAACATCTCACGGACCAGGTCGATACCGGAGACCTCTTCGGTGACGGGGTGCTCGACCTGGAGGCGGGTGTTGACCTCCAGGAAGGAGATCGTGCCGTCGACGCCGACCAGGAACTCCACGGTGCCCGCGCCGACGTAACCGGCCTCCTTGAGGATCGCCTTGGACGCCGCGTACAGCTCGGCGTTCTGCGCCTGGCTCAGGAACGGGGCGGGGGCTTCCTCGACGAGTTTCTGGTGGCGGCGCTGGAGGGAGCAGTCACGGGTGGAGACGACGACGACGTTGCCGTGCTGGTCGGCCAGGCACTGGGTCTCCACGTGCCGGGGCTTGTCGAGGTAGCGCTCGACGAAACACTCACCGCGCCCGAACGCGGCGACGGCCTCGCGTACGGCGGAGTCGTAGAGCTCGGGGATCTCTTCGAGGGTGCGGGCGACCTTCAGGCCGCGCCCGCCGCCGCCGAAGGCCGCCTTGATCGCGATCGGCAGCCCGTTCTCCTGGGCGAACGCCACGACTTCGGCGGAGCCTTCGACCGGGTCCGGGGTGCCGGCGACCAGCGGTGCGCCGGCGCGTTGTGCGATGTGGCGGGCGGCGACCTTGTCGCCGAGGTCGCGGATGGCCTGGGGCGGGGGGCCGATCCAGGTGAGGTCCGCGTCGAGGACGGCCTGGGCGAATTCGGCGTTCTCGGAGAGGAAGCCGTATCCGGGGTGGATGGCGTCGGCGCCCGAGTCCTTCGCGGCCTGCAGGACCTTGCCCATGTCCAGGTAGCTGGTGCCCGGGGTGTCACCGCCCAGGGCGAACGCCTCGTCGGCCGCGCGTACGTGCGGTGCGTCCCGGTCCGGCTCGGCGTAGACGGCTACGCTCGTGATCCCGGCGTCCCGGCAGGCCCGTGCGACACGGACAGCGATCTCGCCACGGTTGGCGATGAGTACTTTCTTCAACATGCCGGCTCCAGCGCAGGGTCCGTGGTGTGGGTGGTGCTGAGGAGGCGGTCGACGGTCTCGACGATTCCGCCGATGCCCGCGCCGGGGGTGAAGACCGCGTCGACTCCCAGTGCCTCCAGGGCGGCGATGTCGGCGGCGGGAATGATGCCGCCGACAAGGATACGGACGTCGTCGGCATCCTCTTCGGCGAGAAGCCGGATCAGTTTCCGCATGATCGTCAGGTGGGCGCCCGAGAGTACGGAGAGCCCGAGTACGGGGGCGTCCTCGGCGATCACGGTCGCGGCGATCTGTTCCGGCGTCTGGTGCAGGCCGGTGTAGATCACCTCGTAGCCCGCGTCACGCAGGGCCCTGGCGATGACCTTGGCGCCACGGTCGTGGCCGTCGAGGCCGGGCTTGGCGATCACCACGCGAGCACGCGGGGGCGGCGCGTGGCCGGCACGGTGCGCCCCCTCTTGCACGGTGTTCATGACTTCTCCGATCGGGTGGTCAGTGGGGTGGGAGGAGGGGCGACGGCCTGTGACGACACGGTGAGTTGTCCTGTCGACGAGCTGGTGGAGCTGTTCAGCGCGGCCAGTAGGTACGTGCCCAGGCCGAGGGCCCTTGCTGGGGCAGGGAGTTGATGCGCGCGGGGTCGGCCCAGGCGTCGCGGGCGCGCGGCGGTGTGCCGGGTGTGGCGACTGCCGCCGCGGCGCGGGCCCGGACCACCGCCAGTGCGGCGGCCAGTTCCTCCGGGGTCGGGTTTCCCCGTACGACCTTGATCATCATGGGTCGGTCCTTTCACCGGCTGAGTCCCGGGCTACAGCGGGATGTTGCCGTGCTTCTTGGGCGGCAGGGACTCGCGCTTGGTACGGAGCTGACGCAGGCCCCGCACGATGTGGGCGCGGGTGTCCGACGGCATGATCACCGCGTCGATGTAGCCGCGCTCGGCCGCCGTGTAGGGGTTGAGGAGGGTCTCCTCGTACTCCTGGATCAGGCGGCTGCGGGTGGCTTCCAGCTCTGCGTCGGGGGTGGCCGCGATGGTGCGCCGGTGCAGGATGTTCACCGCGCCCTGCGCGCCCATCACCGCGATCTGTGCGGTGGGCCAGGCCAGGTTCAGGTCGGCGCCCAGGTGCTTGGAGCCCATGACGTCGTACGCGCCGCCGAACGCCTTGCGGGTGATCACCGTGATGAGCGGGACCGTGGCCTCGGCGTACGCGTAGATCAGCTTGGCGCCGCGCCGGATGATGCCGCCGTACTCCTGGTCGACACCCGGGAGGAAGCCGGGCACGTCCACGAAGGTCAGGACCGGGACGTTGAACGCGTCGCAGGTGCGCACGAAGCGTGCGGCTTTTTCGGAGGCGTCGATGTTCAGACAGCCCGCGAACTGCATCGGCTGGTTCCCCACGATGCCCACCGGGTGTCCCTCGACGCGGCCGAAACCGGTGAGGACGTTCGGCGCGAACAGCGGCTGCGTCTCGAAGAACTCCGCATCGTCCAGGACGTGCTCGATCACCGTGTGCATGTTGTACGGCTGGTTCGCGCTGTCGGGGATCAGGCTGTCCAGCTCCTCGTCCTCCGAGGTGCGGGCCAGGTCCGCCTCCTCGGGGAACGCGGGGGGCTCGCTCAGATTGTTCGAGGGGAGGTAGGAGAGCAGGGTCTTGACGTACTCGATGGCGTCCTTCTCGTCGCCCGCCATGTAGTGCGCCACACCGGAGTCCGTGTTGTGGGTGCGCGCTCCGCCCAGCTCCTCGAAGTCGACGTCCTCACCGGTGACGGTCTTGATGACGTCGGGTCCGGTGATGAACATGTGCGAGGTCCGGTCGACCATGACCGTGAAGTCGGTGATCGCGGGGGAGTACACCGCGCCTCCCGCGCAGGGCCCCACGACGAGGCTGATCTGCGGGATGACCCCGGAGGCATGCGTATTGCGGCGGAAGATCTCGCCGTACATACCGAGCGCGGCCACGCCCTCCTGGATGCGGGCGCCTCCGGAGTCGTTGATCCCGATGACCGGGCAGCCCGTCCTGAGGGCGAAGTCCATCACCTTGACGATCTTCTGGCCGTAGACCTCGCCGAGGGCTCCGCCGAAGACCGTGAAGTCCTGCGAGAACACCGCGACAGGGCGGCCCTCCACGGTGCCGTAACCGGTCACCACTCCGTCTCCGTACGGCTTGTTCTTCTCCAGGCCGAACGCGGTGGAGCGGTGCCGTGCGAACTCGTCCAGCTCCACGAAGGAGCCTTCGTCCAGGAGCAGTTCGATGCGCTCACGCGCCGTCAGTTTGCCCTTCGCGTGCTGCTTCTCCACCGCCCGCGAGGAGCCGGCGTGCGACGCCTCGTCGATCCGGCGTCGCAGGTCCGCGAGCTTTCCTGCCGTCGTGTGCGTGTTGATGTCGTTCACTGGTTGCTCCACCTGGGGCTCACTGGTCAGAAGGTGTCGTGCGGGACGTGGACGCCCCAGACGTCGCGCAGGGCGTGGGAGACCTCACCCACCGTGGCGCGCAGGCGCAGGGCCTCACGCATCGGGGGCAGGACGTTGTCGGTGCCGCGTGCAGCGGCGCGCAGCGCTTCCAGGGCCCGCTCGACGGCGTCGTTGTCGCGTTCCTTGCGCAGGGCCGCGAGGCGTTCGCACTGGTCGCTCTCGATCTGGGGGTCGACCCGTAGCGGCTCGTAGGGCTCCTCCTCGTCGAGGACGTACTTGTTGACCCCGACCACCGTGCGTTCCTGGTTGTCGATCTCCAGCGCGATCCGGTACGCGGACTTCTCGATCTCGGACTTCTGGAAGCCCTGCTCGATCGCCGCCACCGCGCCTCCGCGGTCCTCGACGGCTTGGATCAGTTCAAGGGCCGCCGCCTCGACGTCGTCCGTCATCGACTCCATGACGTAGGAACCGGCGAAGGGGTCGACGGTCTTGGCCACATCGGTCTCGTAGGCGATGACCTGCTGGGTGCGCAGGGCGAGCCGCGCCGCCTTCTGCGTGGGCAGGGCGATGGCCTCGTCGTAGGAGTTGGTGTGCAGGGACTGCGTGCCGCCGAGGACCGCGCCGAGGCCCTGAAGGGCGACCCGTACGAGGTTGGTCTCGGGTTGCTGTGCGGTCAGCTGCACCCCCGCGGTCTGCGTGTGGAAACGCAGCATCTGCGACTTGGGGTTCTTGGCCTTGAACTCCTCGCGCATGATGCGGGCCCAGATGCGGCGTGCGGCACGGAACTTCGCGATCTCTTCGAGCAGAGTGGTCCTGGCGACGAAGAAGAACGACAGACGTGGTGCGAAGTCGTCGACGTCCAGCCCCGCGGCGAGCGCGGCGCGCACGTACTCCTTCGCGTTGGCGAGCGTGAAGGCGATCTCCTGCGCGGGCGTGGCTCCGGCCTCGGCCATGTGGTAGCCCGAGATGGAGATCGTGTTCCAGCGGGGCAGCTCCTTGTGGCAGTAGGCGAAGATGTCGCTGATCAGACGCAGGGACTGCTGCGGCGGGAAGATGTACGTGCCGCGTGCGATGTACTCCTTGAGTACGTCGTTCTGGATGGTGCCGGTCAGCTGGTCACCGGTGATGCCCTGCTCGGCCGCCACCAGTTGGTAGAGCAGGAGCAGTGTCGAGGCGGGGGCGTTGATCGTCATCGACGTGGACACCTTGTCCAGCGGCAGCCCCTGGAACAGGGTGCGCATGTCCTCGATCGAATCGATGGCCACGCCGACCTTGCCCACCTCGCCACGGGCGATCGACTCGTCGGAGTCGTATCCCATCTGCGTCGGCAGGTCGAAGGCGACGCTCAGGCCGCCCGTTCCGGCGCCGACGAGTTGGTGGTAGCGCTCGTTGGACTCCTTCGCCGTGCCGAATCCGGCGTACTGCCGCATCGTCCACGGACGGCCGGTGTACATCGACGGGTACACACCACGTGTGTACGGGAACTTTCCCGGGGCGCCCAGCTTGGCGTCCGCGTCGAAACCCGTCAGCGCCCAACCGTCGTAGAGCGGCTGGATGGGCAGACCGGACTCGCTCTGTGCAACGGAACCCACGCCGGACCTCCTTCGGTACTCGATGTCTGATAGACGGTACTCAGTACCGTTCGCCGGGGCAAGTGGCTTCCGGGCACCGAGACAGGGAAGGATGGGCGGTCATGAGTGAGGATGGGTGGTCATGAGTAAGCCAGCCGCGCGGATCCGACTCGCGGATGCCGCCTTCGCGCTCTTCGACGAGCGCGGATACGAGCAGACCACCGTCGACGACATCGCCGAACGGGCCGGAGCAGGGCGCACGACGTTCTTCCGGCACTACAAGTCGAAGGAAGACGTGATCTTCCCCGACCATGACCGGCTGCTCGCACTGATCAAGGACCGGCTGGCCAGCTCCAGCCACAGCACCGCCCTGATCGCCGTGTCCGACGCGGTCCGCCTGGTTCTGCTGCACTACATCGACGAGGGCGACCTCGCGCACCGTCGGTACGCGCTGACCAGCAAGGTCCCCGTGCTGCGGGACCGGGAAATCGCCAGTGTGGCGCGGTACCAGCGACTGTTCCGTGAGTTCATCGCGGAGTGGATGGGGGACCCCACGGAGTCGGCGTCGCTGCGGGCCGAACTCATGGCGGCGTCCGTGGTCTCGGCCCACAATCATGTGCTGCGCCGCTGGCTCCGGGGCGAGTCCTCCGATCCCGTGGCCGAAATGGACGAGGCGATGCGCGAAGTACTCGCGCTCTTCCCCGCGCCCTCCGGCCCGGAGGACTCCGGCAACGGCGGCACGACGCTGGTGGCCTTCCGCACCGGCCAGGACCTGGACGCGCTGCTTCCCTCGCTGAGGCGTCTCGTCGAGGGCGGATCGGTGCGCTGAGGGCCCCGTCCGGAGCAGTCCTGCCCCGGATCGCCTCGCGGTGATCCCGCCAGCGGTCACCCGGCTCCGTGGCTCCGTGGTGAACCGGACGACGACGACCACTGTCGGCACTTGGCGTTCCGTCCCACCGCAGGGCGGGCCGCGGTGACGCACCCGCGCCGGCGGACGCCATGGCTCGCCTACGTGTTCCCCAGCTGCGAGGACGATCCCGGACCGGGCTGGAGTCCGGTCGCCGGCCGGTGTGTGCTGTTGAGCGGGGCGGTCGGGCCCGCCCTTGTTGCCGGGCGGGACGCGGACGAACACACGACGTTTCTCCTTACGGCCTTGCCTGCCCTGTCAGTTGGAGCGTGATCACGGCTTGTCAGTGGGTTCGAGGCGTTCGGTTGGGCCGGCGAAGGCCAGGAACAAGGAACGAGAGCTGAGAAGCCACTGGCCGTCGACCTTGAGGAATGTGTCTTCGTAGTGGCCCACTTGTGTGGGGGCCCGTGGGGGTGCGTAGCCGTCGGTATGCCCATCGACACGGTAGGTCGTGAAGTAGGTGGTTGCCGTGGCTGTTGCCTCGGATGTGACAGTGACCAGGATGTTCGTGCATATCCGGCGCGAGAGCCTGTCCGCGGGTCGGCCGGCGAAATAGGACCGGAGTGCGTCACGTCCCTGGACGCGGCGGTCTCCTTCCGTCCACTCCCAGACCCCGGTATCCGTGAACAGGCCGGCCACCTCGCCCGGGTTGCCGAGGTCGAGCTGGTGGACGAACTCGACGATGAGGCGCTCGCAAGCGCGCTCGGCAAACAGACGGTCCGTTGGATCAAGGACTTCAGTACTCATCCCCATGTCGTATCAGCGCGTCCAAGGGCGCCGCGACGGCTTTTTTTTGGCGCCGTCTGCATTCAGCTGCAGGACTATCCGGTCGACCTCGTCGAGCCCGTACAGGTATCAGGCGAACACCAATGAACGAGTTCACCGGCAAGGTCGCGCTCGTGACGGAAGCCTGGCGGGGTCCGTTCTCCGTGGCCACCAGGTCGGGGGTCGGCCGACACACGGCATTCAGCCAGGCCCGATGGCTTTATGCCATTCGTTCGCAACTTGCCTCCAGCGCCGCCCGGGCCCGGATACACAGGAAGCCTGGGGTGGCGCGTTGCTGCCCGTACGGATGTGGTGGCGGGTCGTTTCGGGGGGTCAGGGCGGTTGTTGACGATCAATGGGGGTGTGCTGCTCGTGGTGATCGTCTTGTTCCGGCTGCGCAGGCGTACGGAGTCCCGGAGCCGGTTGGACGAGAAGTGCACACCGTGACCATCGTTCTGGCGCTGGGCGTACTCATCGCCCCGACCCCGGCGGGGCAGGGAATCCTCAATTTCCTGGGTCAGCTCGCAAGTGGCGTCACGCAGTCCGTGCACTGACGGCGACGCAGGTTCCGGCATGGTTCCCGGGCGGTAGGGCGAAGCCCATGAGCCGACCGAGTACGCCTCCGTATTGCGGTTCACGGTTTTGGAAAGCGGGGGAGTGATGGCGTCACGGCGACGGCGTTGGCGATTGAGGAAGCGGACGCGCCGACAGGTGCAAGGCTGGGGTGCGGTGGTGGCGGCGGCGGTCGTGGTGTGGGTAGCCGGGCACTGGACGATGGTGTGGCCCGTCTTCATGGCTGTGCTTGCTGCGGTCGTAGCGGCCGGGGCCGGCTGGATACTGCTGCGCTCGCACCGCCGGGCGGTAGACCAGGACCGGAGGTGGCGGGCGCAGGAGGAGGCCCGGGCACGGGAGCTGTCGATGGCCGATGTCGACGCCCTGTCGTGGCAGGACTTCGAGACGTACATCGCCGGTCTGTGCCGGCGGGACGGCTGCACGAAGGTCGTCGTCAGCGGCAAGAGCGGCGATCTGGGCGCGGACGTCATCGGCTACCTCGCCGACGGCCGCAAACTGGTCATCCAGTGTAAAAAGTACGCCCCCGCCCGGGGGGTGGGTTCGCAGGACATGCAGAGGTTCGTCGGCACTGCCCGTCCTGAACACGGCGCAGACGTCGCACTGTTCGTCACCACCGGCCGCACGTTCACATCGGCCGCACTCGGCCTGGCCCTGCGTCAGGACGTGGTGGCCATGCACCGTGACCTGCTGGGCTCCTGGGTCAAAGGCGCGCACCTGGAATCCCTGATCCCGTTGAACGGAAGCGGCGGTGGCACTCGGCGGCGCCCACCTGCCTGACCGCATCGTCTCCCGTTAAGTCCCGTTGTGGTGGTCCTGTCGGCCAGCGCGCACGACAACGAGGCCGGCATCGCCTTGCTGGACCAGGCGGCCGAACAGTGCGGGATGCGCCTGGAGAAGGTCCTGGTCGACCAGGGCTTCGAGGACGCCGGGATCGTCCACGGCGCGGTAAACGACACCACCGTCGAGGTGGTCCGGCGCAGCCCCGCCGACGAGGGCAAAGGCTTCGTCCCGCAACCGAAACGGTGGGTGGCCGAGCAGGTCAACGGCACCCTCATGCTGCACCGGCGCCTCGCCCGCGACCACCGGCCCGACAACGCCACCTCCCCGCGTCACCCCCTCCCGCCGGGGACGGCTCGTCCGCCAGGGACTCCTTGAGCAACCCGGACGCGGGCCAATGCCAGAAACGGACCTAACGCCCTCTGAAGGTGCATCAGCCCACGACGCTGGCTGTCCGCACTTGTCGGGGGCTCTTCCCCATGCGGGGCGCAGCTCCTGCGGATTGACGCGATCTCACCTCCGCCCGTGTCGGCCGCGAGACCGCGCCCCTCAGGGTCCGGTATCAGCCCCAGGTACGACACGGCTTCGCGCGGTCCGACCGCGGTCGCCCCTCGGAACGGGAACTGCGGCTGACTTCACGGCCCGCTTACCCCGGGACGATGGAACGGTCCCCGGAAAGCAGTACCCGTAGGGACAAGCGAGCGTCGTGAGCGTCGCCGGATCCAGCACGGCGGCGTGGCCGGCCTCGGTGCCGTGGGACCACCGATAGCGAGAGGAAGTACCGAAGATGGCCGAGCTGCAGAGCCTTGATCCGATTACGCCGATGTTCGCGCAGTTCAAGGAGAAGACCGGGCCCATCGTCCTGGCCAACACCTTCTTCGTTCCGAAGGAGAGGACTGAATCGTTCCTGGCCCTCTTTCGGAGGCAGGCGGAGTTCATGAAGGCTCAGCCGGGATTCGTCTCCTTGCAGATGCACAAGGGAACGGCGGACAGCCAGCTTCTGATGAACGTCGCGGTCTGGGAGTCGACCGAGGCGCTCGCCACGGCGTTCGGCAACCCGGAGTTCCAGCGCATGGCGGCCGAGTTCCCCGACGACATCGTGTCGTACCCGCACATCTTCGAGCAGGTCGACGTATGACCCAGCAACGGTAGAGGCGTGACCGTGCTCGGCAGCGACTCCGCCCTGCACGGCACCGTCCCCTTCCATGGTCGACGGTTTCCTCGCCCCCGCTCTCGTGCACCGCGGCATTTCACGTCCGCCGACTTCGAGGTGGAGGGCAAGATCCTCGTCCACGACGGCGAAGTCCGCCCGCTACCGTGAGGGGCGAGCCGATGGCTGGTGCCCTGCCGTATGGGTTCGCCGGGGTGAAGCCCGTGGGCCCTTGGGGCGGTTGGATGTCGGCTTCTGCTGCGGAGCTCAGAAGGCAGTTGTGCGAGAACCGGTGCGAGTGCGCCGGTAGCGCGCGGGTGTGGTGCCGACGTTGCGTGTGAAGTGCCGGTTTGGATGGGCTTGGTCGTGCAGGCCAATGGTTGTGGCGACCTCGGCGGGTCGGCGGCCGTCGAGGAGAAGGCGACGTGCGTGTTCGATGGGCTTGCCGGTGAGGTAGGCGTGTGGGGGCAGGCCGTATGTCTGCTTGAAGCAGCGGATCAGGTGTGTGGGGTGGGCATGCAGGATGGCTGCGGCCTCGTGCAGGGAGAGGCCGGCGTGGGTTCGTGAGTCCAGTAGTTCTCGCAGCTCGACGGCGAGCCGGTTTGTCTCACGTCGCAGGTGGCCGACTCTTTCCCGGTAGATGCCGGACAGGTCGGCGCCCCACCCCTCGCGACGCGTTGATCAGTCCTGCGCCACGTTCGCCGCGGTCACATTCTCGATCACGCGGCCGAGTTTGGACTTGGCCCGGGTCAGGTCCTGGATGCGTGCGGCCATGCGGTCGCGTTCGATGATGAGCTGGTCGAGCATGGCGGGGGTCGCGACGCCGGTGCTCACACACGGCAGGAGTTCGACGACGGTACGGCTGGAGAGGCCGGCCGCGAAGAGGTCCTGGATGAGCTGGACCCGCTCCAGGGCTTCGTCGGAATAGTCACGCTGCCCACCGGGCGTCCGCGCCGATTCCAGGAGCCGCTGTTCCTCGTAGTAGCGCAGGGCCCGCACGCTGACCCCTGACCGCCTGGCGAGCTGTCCGATGCGCATGACGCAGGTCACTCCCTTCCCGCCCTTACCTCACGTCGACGTCAGGTTGAGGCTAGCAATACCGGCTCCGGGGCCAGCCCTGCGGGCCGATCGAACCGTTGCCGGCGCCGAGATTGATCGTGACCCGGTGGCGGAACCGAGCGCGTCCACGCGGTTCATGTACGCGCGGCTGCCCTCGCGTCGTGCCGGGATCGCCGAGCCCGCCCGCGGCACATGGGTGTCGACCGTGACGGGCGGCGTGATCCCTCGTAGTGGCGCAGGCCCCCACGCTCGCCCCGGCCCGCTCGGCAACCTCACCCATCCGCGCCTGCCTCCTCCAGCCGGGCGGCAGTTGCGGCTTGCACCTCACGTCAACGTCAGGTTCTAGAGTGACGAGCGTCGGATGAACACGTCATTCCGGCCCGCCCGTCAAAGTAAGGCAGACCAATATGCGCGCAGCCCGGTTCCACGAATACGGCGGAGCGGAGAGCCTGGTGATCGAGCAGGCCCCCGACCCCCACCCCGGAGTTGGTGAGATCCGTGTCCGCGTCGCGGCGGCCGGCGTCAATCCCATCGACTGGAAGCTGCGCGCCGGCGCCCTGCACCAGCTGATTCCCCTGGAGCTGCCCGCCATTCCCGGGCGCGACGCCGCCGGTGTGGTCGACGAGATCGGCGACGGGGTACAGGGGGTGAGCATCGGCGACCGCGTCTTCGGACTGGGCGGTGTCACCGGGGCGACCGCAGAGCTGCTCATCCTCTCGGCCTGGGCGCACACCCCTGCCACGTGGAACGACGAGCAGGCCGCGGGCGCCGGTCTCGCGTCCGTGACCGCGATGCGTGGGCTCGACGCGCTCGGCTCCCTCGCGGGGCGCACCCTTCTCGTCGAGGGCGCCGCCGGAGGCGTGGGCAGCGCGGCGGTCGAGATCGCGGTAGCGCAAGGTGCCACTGTGATCGGGACAGCCAGTGAACGCAATCACGAGTTCCTCACCGAACTCGGCGCCGTTCCCACCACCTACGGCCCCGGCCTCGCGCAGCGTCTGTCCGCTCTCGCCCCGCACGGAGTCGACATCGTGCTCGACACCGCGGCCTCCGGATCGCTGAACGACCTCGTCGCGATCGCGGGCGACCCGAAGCGCGTCGCGACGGTCGCCGACCATGCGGGCGGGCAGCGCCTGGGCACCCATGTGGTCAACGCGGAGAACGACTCCACTCTCCTGTCCGCGGCGGCGGAACTGGGCGGGCAAGGCCGCTACACACCCCGTATCGAACAGGCCTACCCCCTGGAGCGGATCGCCGCCGCCCACGCGCACGCCGAGCGCGGACGCACCCGAGGAAAGATCGTGATCTGCATCTGAACAGGCCGCTCTGTATCTGAACAGGCCCACGAGGTAGGTAACTCCCAACGCGCGGGCCTGCGTGGCGAGCGTGCCCTCGATCGGTACCGGTGAGCGGCGCTGACATCAGCAAAGGCGTGGGCCCGTCAAGCAGGCTTCACCGAAGGGCTGTTCAGCGGCCTGGTGCAGCGGCGCCTGTGCGGAGTCCGTGTAGCGCTTCGCGTCTTCTCATCGAGCCCGCACACCTCGGCGAGGCGAGGCGAGGCGAGGCGAAGCGGGTCGGGTCGGGCCCGTGCCTGAGTGCTTCACAGAGTTGCAGGTCGACGCGGAGCCGCTCCAGTGTTGGGGCGAGCAGCGGCCGGCAGCGCGGCCTGCCGCTCGCCCCTCGGACGGACCCGAGTCAGTCGTCCAGGCGGCGCTCGGCGAGCCAGGCGACGATCTCGGGGTCGTGGTGGTCGAAGAACAGCGAGACACCGGTGTCGAGCGTGCCGATCCGAGCCATCTGCTCGTCGGTGAGCTGGAAGTCGAAGACGTCGATGTTCTCCGCCATGCGCTCGGCACGCACGGACTTGGGGATGGCGATGACACCGCGCTGGTTCAGCCAGCGCAGCACGACCTGCGCGACCGACTTGCCGTACTCCTTGCCGATCCCGGCCAGCAGAGCGTTGCTGAACAGGTCGTTCTTGCCTTCGGCGAAGCCGCCCCACGACTGGGTCTGCACGCCGTGCTCGCTCATCAGGTCCTGGTAGTCGGCGCGCTGGAAGAAGGGGTGGGTCTCGATCTGGTTCACCGCGGGAGTGATGTCGTTGTTGACGATCAGGTCGAGCAGCCGGTCGGGGTAGAAGTTGGCGACACCTATCGCCCTGGCCGTCCCCTCGCGGTTGAACGCCTCCATGGCGCGCCACTGGCCGTAGACGTCGCCGAAGGGCTGGTGCATCAGGTACAGGTCGAGGTAGTCCAGTCCCAGCTTGTCGAGGGACGTCTCGAAGGCACGCTTGGTGTTGTCCTCGGCGGGGGCGTCCTGAACCCACAGCTTGGTGGTGACGAACAGGTCGTTGCGGTCGATGTTGCTGGACCTGATGGCGCGGCCCACGGCTTCTTCGTTGCCGTAGGCGGCGGCGGTGTCCAGCAGGCGGTAGCCGGCGGCCAGCGCCTCGGATACGGCGCGCTCGGTGTCCTCGGCGGGGATCTGGTAGACGCCGAAGCCGAGGATCGGCATCTCTACGCCGTTGTTGAGGGTTACGGATTGCATGGGTCGTCCTTGGCTGAGGGGGCGGGGTCAGGGGGTGACGAGGGCCTTGAGGACCTGGCGGTCGGCCATGGCCCGGTAGGCGTCCGGTGTCCGGCCGAGGGCGAAGGTCTGGTCGAAGATGCGGCCGGGAGCGATGGTGCCGTCCAGGACGTCGGGCAGCAGCTGCTCGATGTAGGCGCGGGCCGGGCTGGCGCCACCGGTCAGCGTGATGTTGCGCATGAAGGCGGCCGGGCCGATGGGACCCTCCTCGTACTGCGGGACGCCCAGGCGGCTGATGGTGCCGCCGTCCAGGACCGCGCCGAGCGCGGTGTCGAGGGCCTGGCGGGTGCCGACGGCCTCGATCACCTTGTCCACGCCGCCGGTCAGCTCGCGGATGCGCGCGATGCCTTCCTCGCCGCGTTCGGCCACCACGTCGGTGGCACCGAATTCGCGGCCCAGGCCGGTGCGGGCTGCATGGCGGCCGGCGAGCACGATCCGCTCGGCACCGAGCCGCTTCGCGGCGATCACCGCGCACAGGCCGACCGCGCCGTCGCCGACGACCAGCACCGCGTCGCCGCGGCCGACGCCGGCGGTGACGGCGCCGTGGTGGCCGGTGGTCATCACGTCCGACAGGGCCAGCAGTGACGGCAGCAGCGCGGAGTCGGCGGCCACCGGCAGCTGCACCAGGGTGCCGTCCGCGTACGGGACGCGGACGGCTTCGCCCTGCCCGCCGTCGACGCCGTCGAAGCCGTAGCGGCCGCCGTTGCGGCACGAGATGTGCAGGCCGTTGGCGCAGTAGTCGCAGGTGTTGTCGCTGTACGTGAACGGGGCGACAACCAGATCACCGGCCTTCAGGCCGGACACGTCCGCGCCGGTCTCCTCGATGACGCCGAGGAACTCGTGCCCCATGGGACGGCCTGTCTCGGTGGCAGGCATCGACCGGTAGGGCCACAGATCGCTGCCGCACACGCAGGCGGCTACGACGCGGACGAGGGCGTCGGTCGGCTTCACGATCTTCGGGTCGGGCCGGTCCTCGACGCGGACGTCACCGGCCCCGTACATCAGGGCTGCACGCATAAGAGGTACTACTCCAAACGGGGGGTTCTGGGAGGTGCGGAAGGTCAGCGTTCGAGCATCTGCGCCTGGGCCTCGGTGTGGGTGTCGCCGGCGGCGGGCGGCAGGCTGCTGAGCTGTGCGAGCTGCTCGGTGGTCAGGGTGACGGTGTCGGCGGCGGTGTTCTCCTCGACCCGGCTGACGCGCTTGGTGCCGGGGATAGGGGCGATGTCGTCGCCCTGGGCGAGCAGCCAGGCCAGCGCGACCTGCGCGGGCGTGGCGCCGACCTCGTCGGCCAGCCCCTTGACCTCGTCGGCGAGGGCGAGGTTGTGCTGGAAGTTCTCACCGGTGAAGCGCGGGTTGTCGCGGCGGAAGTCACCCTCGTCGAACTGGTCGGTGGAGCGGACCGTGCCCGTCAAAACCCCGCGCCCGAGCGGGGAGAACGGCACCAGACCGATGTTCAGCTCCCGCAGCACCGGCAGGACGCGCTCCTCGATGCCGCGGGTGAACAGGGAGTACTCGGACTGCACCGCGGTGACCGGCTGCACGGCGTGCGCCCGCCGGATGGTGTCCGGGCCGGCCTCCGAGAGACCGAAGGCGCGTACCTTGCCCTCGGCGATCAGCTCACCGACGGCGCCGGCGGTCTCCTCGATCGGGGTGTTCGGGTCGACGCGGTGCTGGTAATACAGGTCGATGTGGTCGGTGCCCAGCCGCTTCAGTGAACCCTCCACGGCGGTACGGATGTTCGCCCGGCTGGAATCCAGGTTCCAGGCACCTTCTCCGCCGTGGGACACGAGACCGAACTTGGTGGCCAGTACGACCTGGTCCCGGCGCCCCTTGAGCGCCCTCCCGAGCAGCTCCTCGTTGGTGTACGGGCCGTAGATCTCGGCGGTGTCGATGAGTGTGACGCCGAGCTCCAGCGCCCGGTGCACGGTCCTGATCGACTCGGCGTCGTCCGTGCCGGAGCCGGTGTAGCCGTGGGACATCCCCATCGCGCCCAGACCGATCCGGGAAACCTCCAGGTCACGCAGCTTGTTGTAACGCATGTCGTCCTCTCCGCATCGTGGCGTCGCCCGGTGCACCTTCGCTCTCGCCCGGCCCGGCAGACCGTGCCTGCGAGGGCCACCGGTGGGATCCGGGGTTGGTTGCTCATTCAGCTTCGCCCGGATTGCGTCGATGTGGCAGGGCGGGCTCTTCGGGGGTAATGACAGGGCCCCCCTGGCACCTGCGGACCAGGTCGGGCGCGAGTGAGACTGGAGTCATGGCAACAGACAGTGCGCACAGTGAAGGCGCCGAGCTGGGCCGCTACCTGCGCGCCCGCCGCACCCAGACCAGCCCCGAACACGTCGGCCTCACCGTCGGCTCCGGTGTCCGCCGGACCCCGGGCCTGCGTCGCGAGGAGCTGGCCACGCTCTCCGGCATCAGCATCGACTACTACGTGCGCCTGGAACGCGGCAAGGAGACCCGCCCCAGCCCCGCCGTCCTCGACTCGCTCGCCCGCGCCCTGCACATGGACGACCAGGAGCACCAGCATCTGCGTGAGCTCGCCGCCCGTGCCGCCCGCTACGCCCCGGAACCGCCGCCCGCGCCCAGCCGAACCGTGCGCCCCCACCTCAAGCTGCTGCTCGAATCACTGCGCCCGAACCCGGCCTACGTCATCAGCCGCAGCATGGACATGCTCGCCTGGAACCCCGGCGGCCTCGCCCTGTACGCGGGCCTTGAGGATTGGCCGGCCAAGCATCGCAACCTCGCCCGCTACCTCTTCCTGCACCCCGCGGCCCGCGACCTGTTCCCCGACTGGGACCGGCAGATCACCGCGTGCGTGGCCCGCCTGCGCGCCGTCGCCGGCACCGCCCCGGACGCACCGGACCTCACCAACCTCGTCGGCGAACTCCTTCTGAAAAGTCCTGACTTCGCGGGCCTGTGGGAACGCTACGAAGTCACCGGACGCAAACCCGCCCACAAGACCTTCCAACACCCGCAGGTCGGCACGGTGACCCTCACCTCGCAATCCCTCCAGGTGGAAGGCACTCCCGGCCAGCGCATCGGTGTCTACACCGCCGACCCCGGAACCCCCGACCATGACGCCCTGCTCCTGCTGGACATGAGCGCGCCGCAGCCGGCGGAACGCCCCGCGCCGGCCTCGGAATCCACTGGTCAGCAGACCCGCAGGGACTGACCGCACGGGAGGCTCATTCGGCGGGTTCTGCGGTGGTGCGGTGCTGGTCGGCCGCCCAGGAGGCAAGGATCCGCAGGCCGTCGTGGGTGGGAGAACCGGCCTCGGCGGTCCATACGACGAGCTGCTGGTCGGGGTCGGTGCTGGCCGTCAGAGTGTCCCAGTCCAGGGAGAGTTCACCGGCGATCGGGTGGTTGAGAACCTTCGTGCCCACGCTGAGCGTGGCGACATGGTGCGCTGCCCACCACTGACGGAAGTCCTCGTCCTGAACGCACAACTCGCCGACCAGAGCGGTCAGTCGGGGGTCGTCCGGATACTTCGCCGCTTCCATACGCAATTGCGCAACCGCAGTGCGGGCGACGCCTTTCCAGTCGGCGTACAGGGTGCGCATCGCCGGGTCGGTGAAAAGAATACGTACGTAATTACGGTGCTTTTCCGGGACCGCGCCGAAGTCGGTCACGAGCGCCGCCGCCAGAGGGTTCCAGGCGATGACGTCCATCCGGCGGCCCATCACGACGGCGGGTGTGGCGGTGAGGTCGTCCAGGACCCTGCGCAGCTGCGGCTGCACCTTCTGCCGGGCCCTGCGGCGAGGGCGTGCGGTCTCTTTACCCGCCAGGCCGAACACGTAGCGCCGCTGGTCATCATCGAGATGCAGGGCCTGGGCCACCGCCTCCAGCACCGGTGCCGACGGGGGCAATCTGCCCTGCTCCAGGCGCGTGTAGTAGTCGGTGGAGATCGCCGCGAGCTGGGCGACCTCTTCCCTGCGCAGCCCGGTGACCCGGCGCTGCCCGCCGCTGTCGGGCAAGCCCACTCCTCGCGGGCTCAGCTCGGAGCGGCGGGCCTTGAGGAACTCGCCCAGCTCGTTCAGATGCGGTGTCGGACTCATACCCCCAGTGTGGCAGCGGAAGGGCTTGGTGTGAGGGGGAAGAATTCTTCCCAGGATGCTTCTTTCCCAGGAACAAACCCTCCTCTGCACGTGCGCCCGCAGAAGTGTCAGCCTGAATTGCACGAGACAGAGGACGAGGGAAGGAAAAGAGCGTCGTGCCGGAAAAGGAATCCGCAGCGCAGCAGGCCATCGGCGATATCACCCCCAAGCTCGCCGGCCTCACCGACCAGGTGCTGTTCGGCGACGTGTGGGAGCGAGAAGGGCTCTCCCCGCGGGATCGCAGCCTGGTCACCGTCACCGCGCTGATCGCCCTGTACCGCTCCGACCAGCTCGGCTTCCACCTCAAGCTCGCCCTGGAAAACGGACTGACCGAGGCGGAGCTGAGCGAAGCCATCACCCATCTGGCGTTCTACGCCGGCTGGCCCAACGCCATGGGCGCCGCCGGTCAGCTGAAGGCCGTCCTGGCGTCCGCCGACGCCGCCCACCACTGAACCCCGACGACGCAGGAGCGTTCCCGTTCTCATGAGCAAGGTCATCTTCGTTACCGGTGCGGGCCGCGGCCTGGGCACCGACATCGCCCGCCAGGCCCTGGCCGCCGGCCACCAGGTCGTCGCCACCGGCCGCCGCCCCGAAATCGTGCTCAATGCGCTCGGCGGCGAGCAGAACAACCTGCTGGTCACCGCGCTGGACATCACCAGCACCGCCGCCGCCCGGGCGGCCGTCGATGCTGCCGTGGCCCGCTTCGGCCGCATCGACGTGCTGATCAACAACGCCGCGACCTTCCAGGCCGGCTACTTCGAGGAGATCTCCGAGGCGCAGATGCGGGCGCAGATCGAGACGAACCTGTTCGGCCCGATGAACGTCACCCGCGCCGTACTGCCCGTCATGCGCAAACAGCGTGCCGGTCACGTCGTCACGATCTCCTCGCTGGCCGGTGTGATCGGCCAGGAGTTCTGCGTCGCCTACGCCGCATCCAAGTTCGGTGTCGAGGGCTGGATGGAATCCCTGCACTTCGACCTGGAGCCCTACGGCATCAGGACGACGATCGTCGAGCCCGGCTTCTTCCGCACCGAACTGCTCGTGGACGCCTCCACCAGCTGGGCGGAGGGCTCGATCGAGGACTACGCCGAGCGCACCGCAGAGACCAAGAAGATGTGGCAGTCGATGAACGGCCGGCAGGCCGGCGACCCTGCCAAGCTCGCCGACGCCTTGTTGAAGGTCGTCGGCCTGGAGGAGCCACCGCTGCGGTTCGTCGCCGGCGATGACGCCGTACCCGCCATCGAGGCCAAGGGCAAGGAGATCGCCGACCAGGCCGTCGCGTCACGCGCCCTGGGCACCGGCCTCTCCCGCGACGACGCGGCCTGATGGCGTCGGCCCCGGTATCCCGGGGCTGGAGCAGACGCACCGTTCTTAACTCGCGGCGCCATCCCGGCCACTGACACTTGCCCAAATCAAGGAGACCCCCCATGGAATTCGTCAAGGCCCAGCCCACCGGCAAGGGACCCGCGGAATGGTTCAACGGAGACGTCTGGTTCGACGTCATCCACGCCGGAAAGGAGCCGTCCCGTATTCGGGCCAACATGGTGCGCTTCGCTCCCGGCGCCCGCACCGCGTGGCACCACCACGCTGTCGGTCAGACGCTGCACATCGTCGCCGGTACCGCCCTGATCGGCACCCGTGACGGCACCGTCTACGAGGCCCGCCCAGACGAGACGGTGACCTGCCCGCCCGGCGAGGAGCACTGGCACGGAGCGACCGAAGACCGCTTCATGGAGCACCTCGCCCTGTGGGATGCCGTCGCCCCCGGCGACGACCGGCCCGAGACCACCTGGCTGGAGCACATCACCGACGCGCAGTACAACGCCGGGCGCACCAGCAGCCACTGACCCCAGCGCCGCCCGTGAAAGGAGCCCCGCCCATGGCCGAGACGACGATGACCGCGCTGTTCGGCGGCACCGGACCTGACTGGACCGCCCGGCAGGTTCCCGTACCCGAACCCGGTCCCGGGCAGATCGTGGTGCGCGCCCGTGCGACGGCCCTGAACAACGCCGACGCCTCCATGCTCGCCGACGCCGACCCCACCTCCGGCGGCACCGGCAAGGAGTACCGGGCCGGCTACGAGTTCGCCGGCGAGGTCACCGCCATCGGTGAGGGCGTCGACACACCCGCCGTGGGCGAGCGGGTGATGGGTACCACGCCGGGCAGCTTCGCCCAGTACGTCCTGGCCGACCACCGCCACGTCCTGCTGGTCCCCGAGCAACTCGGCTACGCGGAGGCGTGCGCGCTGCCCACCGGGCTGCTCACCGAGCACGGCGCCCTCATGGCCGCCGGGTTCCAGGCCGGGCAGTCGGTGCTGATCACCGGAGCCACCTCCAGCATCGGCCTGATCGGCGTACAGATCGCCAAGGCACTCGGCGCGGGACACGTCATCGCCACCACCCGCAGCGCAGCGAAGCGCTCCCTGCTCAGCAGGGCGGGGGCCGACACCGTCGTGGTCACCGGCGAACAGGACCTTGCCCAGGCGGTGCTGGACGTAACCGACGGCGAGGGCGCCGACGTTGCCCTCGATCACGTCGGCGGCCCTGCCTTCGCCGCCTGCCTGCCGGCCACCCGCACCGACGGCGCCGTGGTCAACATCGGCCGCCTCGACACGGCCGAGTCCACGATCGACCTCGATGCCCTCTCCTACCGCCACCTGCGCGTCGCGGGCGTCTCCTTCGGCTTCACCCGGCCCGCCGAACTGGGCCACGTCATCGCCGCTGCGGGAAAGCACCTGCTGGAGGCCGTGGCCGACGAACGAGTCCGGCCACTGATCGACACCACGCTGTCCTTCGCCACCGCCGCCAAGGCCGCAGAGCGCCTGCGCTCCCACGAGGCTCACGGAAAGATCATCCTCACTGTCCCCTGATGCCGGCCCATGCTGCGGGGAGTGCGACGCACCACCACGGAACCCGTACGGGACACCGCTATGGACCACGGTGTCCCGTACGGGTTCCGTGCCGTTCCGGGCTGGGTTCGCCGCCTCAGCCGCCCCCTCGGCCCCGACCGCATCGTCGACGGCGTTCTGCCACCGTGCGTACCGGCACCTGCCACGCCGTCAGCAGCAGACTTGCCTTCCCGATGCCCCTGGCCGACGTGCAGAGCGGCAGCGAGGACGAGTGTGTGGAACTGCCAAGCGGTAACGGGCTGGACGGGGATATAAGCGGAACATAAGCTTCGGGGCCGGTCGTCCTTCGACGGCCGGTTTTCGTACCCGTGGGGGGTTCTCTCAGTCATGTCGCATACGCCTGCCTTCACACCACCGCGCAATCTGTACGTCGGACCGCGGTTGAAGCCGACCAAAGGACTGTCCCTGGCCGTCACCATGTTGCTCGCGTTGTGCGCCGCGACGGACGTCTTCTCGGTCGTCGCCCACGTCAACATGTACCGCCTGCTGGGGGGCGTCTCGGACGGCGGGTTCGCCTCCTACGCAGTGGAGGACGGGGAGCGGGCCGACCGGCTGGTCGGCTTGGGCAGCAACGTTTACATGGTGGCGCTGGCCGCGACCGCGGTCGTGTTCATCGTCTGGTTCCACCGGTCCCGCAAGAACGCCGAGGTCTTTGCCCCGGACATCCAGGGCCGACGCGCGGGCTGGGCGATCGGAGGCTGGTTCATCCCCCTCGGAAGCCTCTGGATACCGCACGGCATCGCCTCCGCGTCCTGGGACGCCAGCTCCCCGGCCGCAGCCGACGGCTCCCGGCGCGCAGCGCCGCGGACGCTGCTGACCGCGTGGTGGGCCGCATGGGTCATCTCGCTGGTCCTCGGCAAGCTCGGATCGGCACTGAGCAGGTCGGACGACCTCGACGCGTACCGGCAGTCGGTGGGCGTCATGCTCGCCGGTGACGCCGTTGACATCGTGGCCGCCGTCCTCGCGATCTTCTTCGTACGGAAGCTGACACACATGCAGCGCACCAAGGCAGCGGCGGGACCGTACGCGACCGTTTGATCCGGTGCCGTGCTCAGGGGTAGCGACGCGTACTCGCTACGACTGGGCGCGGCGACAGCGGACGGCCAGGCAGGAACTCCCTCCCGCACCCGGCACGAGCACCGGCATTCCGCCCTGACCTGCCTCGGTGAACAGGGCGCCTCGCCATTGATGCTGACGGCGAAGTCCCGGCACAAGGAGCCGGATGGTGTACGCCTCTGCTTCGAACCGTCTCCCGCATCGATCGCCGGGCTCAGGCGCCGGCTCGCGCCGGAAGGCGGTAATCGCTGGGCCGCGTTCCTTGATCCTTCTCGGCGGCGACGGCGGAGGCGGAAAGGAGGGTCGCGGCGGCGAGGCTGCCCCAGAGGGCGGCCGAGCCGCGGGAGGCGAGAGCGGTGACGATCGCCGGGGAGACGGCGAGGCCGAAGCCCGTGGAGAGCTGGAAACGGGTGAGGGCGTGCCCCAGGACATGGGCCGGGGCGAGGGCAGTGACGAGCGCGGTGGCGCTGCCGGCGTAGATGATCTCGCCGATGGTGCAGACCACGGACACCACGGCGACGGCCGGGGCACCCCAGCCGTGTCCCAGTGAGGTGGCCGCGAAGAAGCCGAGGTAGGACGCGGCCAGCACCACGCCGGCAAGAGCCAGCACGGTCCGCCGGGCGAAGCGGGACATGAAGACGGTGACCGGAACCTGCAGCGTGACCACCAGCAACGTGTTCGCCACGAAAATGGCCCCCGACCACACCGGGGAAGCGTGTAACTGCGTCACCAGGACCAGGGGAAGCGCGATTTCGGGGATGTTGAGACAGAAGACGTAGATCACGTTGGCGGCCAGCAGCACGCGCATCCGGGGTGCGGGCTCGTCGTCCCGGTCCGTGGCCGCGGCAGCGCCCGGATACGCACGCAGATGGACCGACCATGCCAAGGCCGCCGCGGCGAGGTAGGCGAGGCCGGTGACGGCCGCCAGCGCCTGCAACGCGGTGGTGCCACCCGCCAGACACGCGGTGGCCAGGAGTCCACCGGCGCCCAGGCCGGCGTTGCGCAGCGCACGGCCCCCTGCGAGAGCGGCGTCGCGTTCGCGGCCGTGGGCGACCGTGGCCACCAGGGCCGCATGGGCAGCCGGCCACGCCTGGTTGCCGATGCCGAGGAAGAGCGCCGCCGCCGTGAACAGCCACGGGTGCCCCGCCGGGGCGGCCAGCAGCAGCGCCACACCCAGCACCCGCACCAGCATCGACGCCGCCACGACCGTGCTGCGCGCGCCCCGGTCCAGCCATCGCCCCACCGCGGGCATGCACACCAGAGCCACGACGCTGCCTGCCGTCATGGCGATGCCGGTGGCCGACACGGACAGCTTCAGCACCGCCACCCCGTAGAGCAGCAGAAAGGGACGCAGGAAGCCGGTGCCGAGCGCGTCCACGGCCAGGGCGACGGCATAGCGGGGGCCTCCGGAGGCACGGACGAGAGCACGCGGCTGGATATACGTTTTCGTTGCCATGGCGTCAACGGTGCGTTCGGCAGCCCGGGC
The DNA here is from genome assembly GCF_036014215.1 of Streptomyces sp. NBC_00440. Taxonomy (NCBI): domain Bacteria; kingdom Bacillati; phylum Actinomycetota; class Actinomycetes; order Kitasatosporales; family Streptomycetaceae; genus Streptomyces; species Streptomyces sp. NBC_00440. Next base: position 113,275 of record NZ_CP107921.1, on the reverse strand, counting down.
CGGGCGCGTCGGTTGACGGACACCGTCAACCGACGCGGTCGTCGGCCATGCGACCGGCGATGATGAAGAGATGACGTTGAGAATCGACATCGGCGGTCCGCCGTCGGGGCAACTGCGGTTCACCGCCTCCCCGCTGGCCGAGCTGACCGCGATGCTTCACGTGCTGGCCGAACCCGCACATCACCCGCAACTCGCCGGCTGGGCCGGGGACGTCTGGGCCGGGCTGCGGCCGGAACTGGCCGAGCGGCTCAGGGAAGCGGAGTTCCTCTGGCGTTCCTCACGAGCCGACTTCCTGGTTCCCGCCCGTCCCCGGCCGACCCTCGCCGAGGAGCTGGACGACGTGGACCGGATCGACGACGAAACCTATGTGACCGCAGCGCTCATCACTACGTGCGGCAGCAACCGGGTCCACTTCGCCGGACCGTCGCCGCTCGCCGACGCGACGGCGCGCGAGCGCGCCCTGGACCTGGCCCAGGCCCGCGGCGCACTCCAAGAGGCCTTCGCGGAACGGCTGCTCGCGGACCCGGCCGCTGTGCGGGCACGGGTGCGTCACACCCTCGAACAGTGCGCCGACGCATTCTTCGACACCGCCTGGACGGGCGTCGCCGTGCAACTCGCCACCGATCTGCGCCTGAAGAACGACCTGTTGAAGCGCCAGGGCGTCGGGGCGGCGCTCGCATCGGTCTCCGGCGCCGTCACCCTGGCACCGGACGGCAACTGCATCATCGTGGACAAGCTCCAGGACAGAGCGACCACCGCCCACGGCACCGGGGTCACGTTCGTCCCCAGCGTCTTCGGCCGCCCGCACCTGGTAGCGGTCCACGCGCCCGGGTGGCACCCGGTGGTGCAGTACCCCGTGACCGAGCCGAGCCCCTCGGCGCCGGTGCCGCTGGAAACAGTCACGCTACGGCTGGAAGCACTCGCGCATCCGGTACGGCTGCGGCTGCTGCGCACCCTGGCCCGCGGCCCGCACACCACCGGTGAACTGGCGCACGCCTGGGAACTCTCGCCCCCGGAGGTCTCCCGCCACCTCGCTGTCCTGCGCCGCGCGGGCCTGCTCACGACCCGGCGACACGGGCGCTACGTCCAGTACACCCTCAACCTGCCCGAGATGACGACGCTGGGCACGGACCTGCTGGCGGCCGTCCTGCGCTGAGCAGTTTCGTTCTGCCGAAACGCGAGCGACCGCCGCTTTCGCGACATCGTCCTACTCGGCAGGGCGCCGGGCCGCCCGTCGCGACCGCAGGCCGCCCCCGGGCAGTCGGGCAGCGCACCGGCTGCATCCGCCCCGGCCGTATCGCGCCGGGCCATGGCTCACGGCCCTGCCCGCCGCTGAACTTCGCGGCCTTCTCGGTGCTCGGCTTCTTGGTGCCCGGCACGGACACCTTGCGGCCGGCCCGATGTGCCGTGGGACGGTGGACCGCGCCTCGCTGCCGCCGATCCGCAGCGTGACGCCCTCGGCCCCGGTACAGCCGGACACGTCGGCCAGGGCGACCATGGGTCGGCCAAGTCAGCGATCAACCCGAGCTTCTCGTGCGGCTGTTCGTGTCCTGGCATCAGGGCGCCGGGTCGCGCGTGAACCATGACCGACGCGACCGGCTCAAGAGACGACTGGCTTCTCATGCCGCCCCGGCGGAATATGAAACCAGTCGTCAGGGTTCCAGGGACAGTTCGCCGGGGCCTGCCCGGTCAGGACACCTTCAGAGAGAAGATGTGACGATGCGTGCTGTCATCCTGTCCGAATACGGTGGCTCCGACGTGCTCCGCATCAGCGAGGTCCCGACCCCTGAGCCGGGCGACGGTCAGATCCGTATCCGGGTCTCGGCGGCCGCGTTGAACCCCGCCGACGCCTTGATTCGTGCCGGCGCACTGGCCTCGCGTGTCCCCGTGCGGGACCACTACATTCCCGGTCTCGACGTCGCGGGAATCGTCGATGCCCTCGGCGGCGGCGTCCACAGCTTCGAGGTCGGCGACGCCGTGATCGGCATGTCCGACTGGCCGGACACCCAAGCCGGCACGCACGCCGAGTACGTCGTCCTGCCCGCCACGGCCGTCGCTGCCGCACCCCGGCACGCGAGCCCGGTGCAGGCAGCGACGCTTCCGCTGAACGGACTCACCGCCCGGCAGGCGCTGGACCTGCTCGCCGCGGCCGACGGTGCGACCGTGGCGATCACCGGTGCCGCAGGCGCCGTAGGCGGCTATCTCGTCGAGCTGGCGGCCGCGCGTGGCCTGCACGTCGTCGCCGTCGCCGGATCCCAGGACGAGGAACTGGTACGCAAGTTGGGTGCCAGCCTCTTCGTACCGCGCTCTGACAACCCTGCCGCTGCGATCCGCGCGGCAGTTCCCGGCGGAGTCGCCGGGCTGATCGACGCCGCGGCCCTGGGCGAATCAGTGATAGGTGCGCTAGGAGACGGCGGCACGTTCGTCAGTGTTCTCGGCGCCGGCCCAGCGGCGGAACGCGGGATCCGTGTCTCCCAGGTCCAGGTACACAGCGACGCGGTGCAACTCGCCGAGCTGGCTACCCTCGCGGACGCCGGCCTCGTCACCCTACGGGTGGACCGGACGATGCCGTTCTCGGAAGCCGCTGCGGCCCACGACACGCTGGCCTCGCGCGGCCTGCGCGGGCGCATCGTGCTCGTACCCTGATGAGCTGACCGCCGACCACGCACCGGCCCGAACACAACTGACTGGCCGACCACTTGGCGTCGATCCGGTCACCGCCGCCCCGCGGTGGGACCGGACGGCCCAGACCGGCGCCGCCTGGGCCGACGCCTGCCTTGTCCTCGTTCGGGACGAGGGATACGTCTACGCCCAGGCGGAGATCGACACAGGGGGGCGTCTGTCCGAGGAGACCCTCGCCACCTGGCCCTCGCCTCGCGCATGCTGAGTCAGCAGACCTCCGGCACCTCTCTGTCAGCCTTGGGTGGGACGGCCCGCCCACGGGGACGGCGGACGGGCCGTGAAGCGGCTGAGCGGGAGGAATCAGGACTTCGGTCGTCCCCCGTACCGACTCCAGAACATGACAGACGCCGGTCGGTAAACCCGATCCAGGCCGCAGTTGAGCTCCCGCTCTTCCTGCTCCTCGCTGACGGCCCGTTGTCCGGCCGCCCGTTGAGGCCGGGGCAATTCAACCCTGGCGGTCAACCGGATTGACGGAGCAGTACTTGAAAGGCAAAGATCTCAGGGAATTGACAACGTTGTCACAGGAAGGATCGCGATGAGAGCATGGAAACGCGCGTTCGCCGCCTTGTTGCTCGCCACCACTGTGGTCGCGGCATCCGCCACCCCAGGCGTCGCAGATGCCAAGGAGCGGGGACCGAAGTTCGCCGATGACCCCACCACACTGGTCGACACGTCGATCGGCAACAACGGCGACGGGACCACATTCCCGGGCGCCACCGTCCCGTTCGGCATGGTGCAGCTGAGCCCGGACACGCAGCTCAACCAGTACGCCTCCTATGACTACAAGCAGGACACGATCCTCGGCTTCAGCCACACCCACCTCTCGGGCGTCGGCTGCCAGACGATGGGCAACTTCCGTTTCATGCCGACCACCGGGGCGGTCACGTCGTCCGACCCGGCGCAGTACGGTGCGAAGTTCAGCCACGACAACGAGACCCGCGCGCCGGGTTACTACGGAGTGAAGTTCAACAACGGTATCCAGGCCGAGCTCTCCGCGACGCAGCGAACCGGCCAGCACCGCTACACGTACCCCGCCGGATCCGGCCCCGAGAACGTGCTGATCGAGACCGGCGAGAGCAATGGCAGCACCTATGCCGGTGACGTCCACGTCGTCGGCAATGACACCGTCGAGGGCTGGCTCCAGGGCGGCAACTTCTGCGGTGAGACCGGGAAGGAGCGCTACCGGATCTATTTCAGCGCCAAGTTCGACCGGAAGTTCTCAAGCTTCGGCACCTGGACCGACGGCACCATCACCCCGAACCAGCGCGACGCGTCGCGTGGCACCAAGCGCGCCGGCGCCTATGCGACCTTCGACCCGGCCAAGGGCAACCAGGTCGGCACTTCGGTGGGCCTGTCCTACACGTCGATCGACGGCGCACGCCTCAACCGCAAGGCCGAGCAGCCGAAGTCGTTCGACAAGGCCCGTGCCGCCGCGCACAACACCTGGCAGGAAGAGCTGAACCGGATGCGCGTGGCCGGTGGCAGCACCGCCGACCAGCGCACGTACTACAGCGCGCTCTACCACTCGCTGCTGCACCCGTCGATCGGGTCCGATGTGGACAACCGCTACCGCGGCTTCGACGACAAAGTGCACCGCGCGGATTCCACGTACTACCAGATGTTCTCGCTCTGGGACACCTACCGCTCGCAGAACCAACTGGTGGACCTGCTGAACCCGGACAAGGCCACTGATATGGCCAAGTCCGTACTGCACATCTACCAGGACGGTGGCTGGCTGCCGCGCTGGGCGCTCGGCAACAGCGAGACCAACGTGATGAGCGGCGACCCCGTCACTCCGTGGATCGTCGACATCTACAACCGCGGCCTGCTCGACAAACGCACCGCCCGCCAGCTCTTCGGCGCGCTGTGGAAGAACGCCAACGAAGTCCCCGCGGACCAGTCGATCTTCCGTGGCCGTGACGGTAACCCCACGTACGTCAAGAACGGCTGGGTCGGCTACCAGAACCTGCCCGGGTACAAGTACGGCGACAGCCGCCAGTCGGGCTCGGCCACACTTGAGTACTCGCTCGCCGACTGCGCGCTGTCCACGATGGCCAGGGGCCTCGGCTACCGGGGCAGGGCCACGACGCTCGCCTCTCGCTGCGACAACTTCACCAAGCTGTGGGACCCCACCGTCACCTCGCAGGGTTTCTCCGGGTTCCCGGTGGCCAAGAACGCGGACGGCACCATTGCCGGCGACCCCGATCCCGCCCAGGCCGGCGCGTTCCACGAGGGCACCGCGTGGCAGTACGAATGGCTCGCGCAGCAGGACCCGAAGACGCTCTTCGGGCTCATGGGCGGCCCTTCGCAGGCCGAGCAGCGGCTCGACAAGTTCTTCGACATGCCGACCGTGCTCACCGACCCGGCGAAGGCGGCTTCGGACTCGTGGGTGACCGGCGCGTACGACTACCACAACAACTTCGCGTTCAACCCCAACAACGAGCCCGACTTCCACGCGCCGTGGATGTACACGTGGACGGACGCGCCATGGAAGACCTCCGCCGTGCTGCGTGCGATGCGGACGCTCTTCACCGACGACGTGTACGGAATGCCCGGCAATGACGACCTCGGCGCCACTTCCTCGTTGCTCGTCTTCGCCATGGCAGGAATCTTCGAGCCCCAGCCCGGCTCCGCCACCTACGTGATCACAGCGCCCATGTTCGAGAAGGTCGAGATCCGGCCCGAACACGGACGCACGATCAGCATCGATGCCCCGGGCGCCAACGCGTCGAAGCTCCAGTACGTGTCCTCCGTGGACACCGGCAAGGGGAAGTTGCGCCAGAGCTGGCTGTCCCACAAGGACCTGCTCCGCTCCGGCACGATCAGGATCAACCTCTCGGACAGGCCGACGAGTTGGGGCGCCAACGCCGCCCCGCCCGCCATGGCCCGGCCCTGAGGCTCGGGGTGCGGTCCCTCCCACGAGGGGCCGCACCCCCGGGATTTCACCGGTTGGTGCGCACGTCGCGGCGGCCACGCTCGGCGAAGCGGGCTCGCGGCCGGGCGCAGAACTCCGTCACCGCCGCGGAGCAGTCTCGTCCCGGTGCGCGCGGTGGCGCAGGTCCACGGGGACCGCGGCCGCATGATCGCCCTTCACTGCGCGCTGCGAGCCAGTCGCGCAGGAGGGCGATCGGCTGGACTCATGCCCCCGCGTGCAGCCTCGATCTCCTGGACTGGACGCCAGGTCGGCGTACCTGGCCGCGCCATGACGATGACCGCTCCGGCATCGTGCGCCCATGTGTGTCGAACGAGGTCCAGCGCCGGGTCCACGCTGGCGGCCACGTCTCCGAGAGCGCCCGAACGCAGCCACGCGCGCAATCCGTAGTTGTGGGCAGCTACGACGCTGGCGGCCACGGTGTAAGCGCGTGCTCCTGCGTCGGGCAGGGTTGCGAAACGTCTTTCTGTCGCGGGCGCTTCGCCTCAGTAGGCGGCGTGACGTTCACGGCGAAGTCGGTCCGGGCCTTGGTAGGGGACAAGAACGCAGGCGAAAGTGGGTGGGCCCCGACGCGGTAGTCGCGTCGGGGCCCACCCACATCAGCCTCCTGAGCGCCGTCTACCAGCGGTACCAACGGCCACGCTTCCCTCCGCTCGCTGCGGGGCGGACGAGGAACCCCAGCAGCCACACGACCAGCACGATGGCGGCGATCCACCACAGGGCCTTGAGTGCGAAACCCACACCGAAAAGGATCAGGGCGAGCAGAAGAACGAGAATGACAGGAACCATCGTTATCAACCTCCAAGCTGACGACTGCCCTGGTGCGAACCGTTCACTCCTGCCGCCCTCATGTCACCTTCATGCCGCCCGGCGGGAGATGGTTTCCGTGCAGCAGCTGTCGGGGTTTGAACGGAAGGCTTTCGGGCCAGATGTGGCATATCGCGTTCCTCTAGTAAGGCAGGGAGTGAGTGATTGTGGCTGCGGATGAGAAGGCTCAGGCCAAGGGCGAGCAGGTCAAGGGCAAAGTCAAAAAGGCCGCCGGAGGCGCTGTCGGTAACGAGTCCATGGAGGCCGAAGGGCGCGCCGAAGAAGCCAAGGGAGACCTGCGGCAGGCCAAGGAGAAGGCCAAGGACGCTTTCAAGAAGTAGAGCCGCTACACGCTGATCCCGGCAGCCGTGCCTTGGCTGCCGGGATCAGCGTTGCCCTGAGTCGTCGTCCCGGGGCTGATGCGCTGTGGCCGTGTTTCGCGGGGCTCCGTCAGGCCCGTCGCGCCGTAGCCGATCGCCGCGACCTCGGGGCCCTGGCTTCCCCGTGTCCGGTGCTGCATGACGCACTCTTTTGAACAGGCTGAAAGATGGTGATGAACGAAAGACGCATTGTGGGTGATGAGCCTCGCTTGGCCGCCCGCCAAACCGAACGATTCTGCCGGGTACGCTCGCCGGCGTAACCCCTCGGCCGGGGTGGACTCCAGCGGCCTCCTGGTCCGGAGTTGCTGTTCGCTGGTGCAGGGCGGGGGCTGCCGGGCCGGTTCACGGACCGTTGTGTCAGTGCGTTGCGGCGGTCAGTCCGGCGCGGTGGATGCGGGCGTGCCCGGCGACGCGTCGGCCGAGGTGGCGGGCGGTGTTCAGGTCTGCGTCGTGGACCGCGGGGGTGTCGTTGAAGCTTTGTGCGCCGGCGCCGAGGTAGAAGCCGAGGCGGTTGTCGTCCTGGGGGCTGGATGTGGTGGTGTTCCAGCCCGGCAGAAGGTTCAGGCTCACCCAGAGCATTCCGTGCTGGGCCGCAAGGAGCGAGAGGTACTGCAGGGTGTGCAGCTTGTCGCCGCTCATGGAGCCGGAGTTGGTGAACCCCGCCGCGAGCTTGTCGCTCCAGGCGCGGGTCATCCACCGCTTGCTGCTGGCCTCGGCGAAGGCGTGGAACGCCCCCGACGCAGTGCCCATGTAGGTGGGAGTGCCGAAGATGATGGCGTCCGCGGCGTCCATCAGCTCCCAGTCCGCGTCGCTGAGGGAGGCGACGTCCACGTCGTGGACCTGCGTCCCGGCGAGGGAGCGTGCGCCGTCCGCGACGGCCGTGGCGATCTGCGCGGTGTGGCCGTAGCCGGAATGCGACGCGATCACGATCGAGATATCGGACATGGGTGTTCCTCTCCTGCCGCGATGGCGGCGTGTTCGGTGGTGGTGCCGGCGGACGGCGAGCTGCCCGCTGCGGCGGTCGGCCGCACTGCTCCACGAGTGGGGAACCGACCGCCCCGGCGGGGGTGTGCGCATGCCCAGCTCTCGCGGGCCGACGCCGACCGCATCAGCGCACGGATCGACGATCCGCTTAAAACCGTAGCACCGATAATACGGTGCTACGCAAAATGCGATATCGTTGTTCCATGAATGAGGGACGACTCGCCGCGCGGCGCCAGGTACTGCAGGTGGCCGCCAAGCTTTTGGAGGAGGGCGGCAGCGAGGCGGTCTCCACGCGCGCTGTCGCCGCAGCTGCGGGCATCACGGCCCCCGCGCTCTACCGGATGTTCGACGACAAGGACGGACTCCTGTCGGAGCTGGCCGCCTACGGATTCGACATGTACCTGGCCGAGAAACGGGAGGCGCTGGCGCTGACCCCCGACGACCCGGTGGCCGACCTGTACCGCGGCTGGGACCTGCACGTCGACTTCGGAGTGCAGCACCCCGCGTTCTACATGCTCATGTATGGCACTGTGCAGCCCGGACGTCGGCCCCCGGCCGCGGACGAGGCGCACGCCCTGCTGGTGACACTGCTGGGCCGGGCGGCTGACGCCGGGCGCCTTCGGGTTCCGGTGGAGCAGGCGACCCGGGTCATCCACGCGGCGACGACGGGTGCCACGCTGGCGCAGATCGGCGAAGAGTCCTCGGAGCGGGACCTGACCACTTCGGCACGGCTGCGGGACACCATCATCGCCTCGATCACCACGGACCCGCCCGCCTCATCCGGGTCGGACCTGGCCTCGCGCGCACTCGCCCTCGATGCCGCACTTCAAACCGCGCTCACCACCGGGCCCCCGGCTGCTGGGGTACCTCTGCGAGACACGGAGACGGCTCTGCTGCGCGAATGGCTGCAGCAGCTGGCAGGCTGAACCCACCGTCTGATCTGCAGGCGTGGGCGCAGTCGGTTATGCCAGCCGCACGGAGGGCGTTCAGTCGCAGGGGCCGACTGCAAGGCCCTGACGGGGCGATGCGCTGGCTTGAACCAGGGCTCGTGCCAGGTCGGTGCTTTCCGGAAGGGTGTCGAGGGGGAGTGGCTGCGTGGCGAGAGCGCCTTCATGCAGTACGAGGAGTTGGGTGGCGAGGGTGGCGGGGTGTGAGCAGCCCGCTGCGGTGGCGAGTTCCTTGAAGAGGTTTCGGAGCCAGAGTTTCTGGTTCGCGGCGATGCGGTGTGCGGGGTGTGAGGGGTCCGGGAGTTCGGCGAGTGCGTTGATGAAGGCGCATCCGCGGGTGTTGGTTTCGCTCCAGGTCCGCAGTGCTTCGAAGGGTGCGGTGACGGCCTGGGTGGGAGTGTCGCTGGTGTCGACGGTGGTACGGACATGTGTCCGCCAGCGCTGGTCGCGGCCTGTGAGGTAGGCCGCTACGAGGTGGTCTTTCGAGCCGAACTGGTTGTACAGGGTCCGCTTGGTCACCCCTGAGCGCTCGGCAATCAGATCCACGCCGACCGCTGTGATGCCGCGGTTGTAGAACAGCTCCTCTGCGGCTGCCACGACGCGGCGCCCGGCGGGTGTTATGGGCCGTGCTTCCTGCACTGTGGGACCTTTCGCCGGGCGGTGTACGGTGGGGCATGTTCACAGATCAGTATACCTGAGGGAGGTTCAAGCGATGAGTACATCCCAGTTCATGCGAGCGGTGCGGATCACCGGGCACGGAGGGCCGGAGGTTCTTGAGCCGGCGGAGGTCGCGGTCCCTGTTCCGGGGGCTGAGGAGGTGCTGGTCCAGGTCAGTGCGGTAGCCCTGAACAACACCGACTTGTGGACTCGGGAGGGCGCTTACGGGAGTCCGGGGGACCCGGACGCGAGGTCGGGCTGGCGCGGCCCGGTCGGCTTTCCGCGTATCCAGGGTGCAGATGTGTGCGGCCGCGTCGTGGCTGTCGGGACCGGAGCGGAGGGGAGCCTTGTCGGGCGCCGGGTGGTCGTCGATCCCGCGATCTACGAGACCGAAGGGCCGCACGCCAACCCGGTGGGCCTGATGGGGAGTGAACGCGACGGTGGATACGCGGAGTATGTGACAGCGGCGGTGGAGCGTGTGCATGACGTGACGGATTCCCCGCTCACGGATGACCAGTTGGCGGCGTTGCCGACCGCCTACGGTACGGCGCTGGGCATGATCGAGCGGGGCCGGCTGCAGCGAGGAGAGACCGTCCTGGTTTCGGGGGCTTCCGGCGGCGTTGGCCTGGCCCTGGTGCAGATCGCCCGTGCGCGCGGCGCGAGGGTGCTCGCTATCAGTAGTGGAACCAAGATCGGTGCGGTGCGTGAAGCGGGTGCGCACGAGGTCATCGACCGAGCGGGCGACGTCGCGGAGCAGATCCGTACCGCCGCTCCGGAGGGCATCGATGTCGCACTGGACGTCGTGGCCGGCGAACTGGTGAGTGAGGGGCTGCCGTTGCTGCGCGAAGGGGGCCGATGGGTCATCGCGGGCGCACTGGGGGGCTACGGCGTGGCTTTCGATGTGCGCCGTCTCTATCTGCACAACGCCCAGGTCATCGGGTCCGCAATGCATACGCCCGCACACTTCGATCTCCTTATGGGCCTGGCTCGTCGGGCCGAGGTCCAGCCCGTCATCGCCGCTACCTTCCCACTGGACCAGGCCGCTCAGGCGCAGGAGGAACTCTCCCGCAGGGGACACGTGGGAAAGATCGTCATGCACCCCTGAGTTCAATCCAGCGTGTGGTGGGGGAAACTCGGCTTCGGTGACGTACGCGGACAGGGCACTCACCATGTCCTCGGCCCTCCAACGCATCCGCCGGATCCAGTGGAACTCCCTGGGGTCGGCATGCCGGCTCCCGAGCCGGAGAAGACCGGGCATCACTCGCTCGTAGACTTCGTCACCGGGAATTCGCAGAAGAGCGAATTCAGCAGCCCGCAGATGGCGCTTGGCTCGTTACTCCCACGACTGTTCCCGCGGCATGCCGGGCGAAGGCGTGGTCGTCTCAAGGAGGTCGTGGGGCTTGAGCGACTCCGACAGAGCCGTATCCGAGCGGACCGTCCCAGCTCAAGCCGGCGGACCCTCGCCTCGGTTGACCTGCTGTGCTGTGTCGGTGGGTTCGGTGGGTTCGGTGTGTGAGAGTGCGGCGAGGAGTTGCAGTTTCTCGTCGCTGTCGCTGTCCTTGTCGGGGTAGTAGACGACGAGGATGACGTCGTCGATGGGGAGTTTGTCGCGGTGGAGGCGTAGTTCACCGACGACGGGGTGGTGGACCGTGGTCGTGCCTCCGTCGAGACTGCGGACGTCATGGCGGGCCCACAGGGTGCGGAACCGCTGACTGGACAGTGCGAGTTCTCCGACGAGCTCGACGAACCGGGGGTTGTCGGTGTCGTCCCCGATGGTCGTGCGAAGGGCGGCGATGAAATCGGCGGTGGCTTTGGTCCAGTCCTGGTGGAAGGCTTGTTCCTCAGGGTCGAGGAGGAGGGAACGAAGCCGGTTCAGGCCGGGCCGCAGCCGGGGGGAGAGCGCGATGGCCATGGAGTTGGAGGCCAGGACATCGAACGCGCGCCCTTCGATGAACGCGGGGATCTGAAGGTGGGCGAGGAGTTCGTGCACCCGCGGCGGCACGTGTTCGGGCCGCTTGCGGCGCGGTGCCCTGGGGCGTGCTGCCGCCAGGCCGAGGAGATACGTCCGTTCGATGTCGTCGAGCTGCAGGACGCGCGCGAGTGATTCGAGGACCTGAGGTGAGGGGTTCTTGTCGCGGCCGCGTTCCAGGCGCAGGTAGTAGTCGGGGCTGATTCCGGCGAGCAGGGCGACTTCCTCACGGCGCAGGCCGGGCACGCGGCGGTTGCCGCCGCCGGGCGGGAGTCCTGCCTGCGCCGGGGAGACCAGCTCACGTCGGGCGCGAAGGTAGCTGCCGAGCCGGTTGCCGGATTCCTCATCCTTCATACCGACACCGTAACGCGGTGTGCGTGACTCAGAGGGGCCCTGGTGGGACCAGGGAAGACGGGGGCACTGTCACATCCAGCGGATGTCGCCAGACTGCGATTGCACTGTTCACGAAGGACAGAGCACACCACTGAATGCGCCGCGGGCCTGAACGCCGTCGGCACCTGGACTGAAGGGAAGATCTCATGGATCTCTCCAACCGCACCGTTCTCATCGTCGGCGGGACCTCGGGTATCGGGCGAGAGCTGGCCCGCCGGTTCGCCGCAGCGGGCAGCACCGTGGCCGTTGGCGGCCGCAGTGAGGAGGCGCTCTCAGAACTTGCCGGAGAGGGCTTGGGCACGATCAGCATCGATGTCACCGACGGCGCCTCCGTCACATCAGCTCGTGACACCGTGCTCGCCCGGTACCCCGAGCTGGACACCGTGGTGACGATGCCGGGCGTCATGCTCCTGGAGGACCTGCGCGACCCCGCGCACTTCGGGACGGCCGAGACGACGATCGACACCAACCTGATGGGCACCATCCGGGTCATCGACGCCTTCACCGCGCACATGGTCCGGCGGGGCGCCGGCACCTTCATCACCGTCACCTCCGGAATCGCCTTCCTGCCGTTCCCGCCCATGCCCACCTACGCCGCCTCGAAGGCGGCAGTGCACGCCTACACAGAGGCGCTGCGCGCGCAGCTCGACGGCACCGGCATCGGTGTCGTGGAGCTCGTCCCTCCGGCCGTCGCCACAGCGGGCCAGGAAAAGGTGAACCCGCACGCGCTGCCGCTCGACGACTTCGCCACCGAGGTCATGCAACTGCTCTCAGCGGACCCCACCCCCCGCGAAATCGTCGTGCAGGCGGCCCTCGTGCACCGCTGGGCCGAGCGCGACGGCACCTACGACGACCTCGTCGCACAGCGCTCGCAAGCCCTGACCATGCTCCCCAGCCGCGAAGGCTGACGCCCCTTCTCCCCATCGGGGGCCGCATGGCTCATCGCCCCCGGGCGCCAGCGAGCAGAGCCACGCGTCCTGTCCACGTGGCCCCGCCACCCGCACGGCCCCCACCTCGCCGGGGCGGGCAGGCTGGTGAGTTCGGCGATCGCCTTTCCTCCTCGCCAGTCACCAAATCCCGGTTCGGCTCGATCACGATGTCGACGCCCAGCTGTTGACGCCGGAGCCGGCCTGGATAGCGCGTTGACCGGGCGGAGCCCGTGTCGGTTCAGAAAGCTGGTGACCGTGCTGCGGCGGGAGGGTGTGGACGCGGTCCGCAATGGCCGTCCGTGGAGCCTTCCACTGGAGGGCCGGGCCCTGCGGGAGCCTTGATGACCCATACGCTCGTCGTCCGCCGACAGCGCGATCCCGGTGACGTACGAGGCGCTGAGGGTCCGACCGATGGGTGCTGGCCGGACCGTCACTCCCCGATCGGCGGCCCACTTCAGCCTGAGGGCGGCGGGTTCTGCGATTCGGCGGCGCGGTGGTGTTCGGCGTTGATGCGCTGGGCTTCTGCGAGTTGGTCTTCGAGGATGACGATGCGGCAGGCGGCCTCGATGGGGGTGCCCTGGTCGACGAGTTCCCGGGCGCGTGCGGCGATGCGCAGTTGGTAGCGGGAGTAGCGGCGATGGCCGCCCTCGGAGCGCAGCGGGGTGATGAGGCGGGCTTCGCCGATGGCGCGGAGGAAGCCCTGGGTGGTGCCGAGCATTTCGGCGGCCCGGCCCATGGTGTAGGCGGGGTAGTCGTCGTCGTCGAGACGGCCGAACGAGTCGTCTGCTGTCATTGCACCTCTCTATGGAACATGTTGGAGGGCCCGGGTGCTGTGTGGCACCCGGGCCCCGAAGGAACTGCTACACCATCTGCCGACCCTGGTACTGCGCCGGCCTTCTGTTTCCGCATGCCCGCCCGGGAGAGGGCGTGGGATGCGGGGATCGCGGTTGCTTGACCGGAGACCACCTCACTATCGATGTCCTGCGGTACCCGGGCTCGAAAATTCCGCCCGGGCGATCCTGATGATGCTTGGCTCCTCCGTTCTTCCCTCTGGGATCACTCACTTACCTACTGCTGGTACTACTGTCCTGCGGCCTGTGACAGCGCCACTCTTCGACAGCCAGCCCCGTCGCCCGTCCCGCGTCTGCTCTGGCTTAGAACCCCGCTGCCGAACTTCCCGATGCGCGCGTCCGCAGCCGACGCCTTCACCAAGGTGCTGCTCGCTTAACTCCACTGCTGGGTACTGCACTTGCGGGTCCTGCAGTACTGCTCTCGGTGGCCCCTGATCACTGCGGGCTACCCGGTCCGGTCGTCAGTCCCGTCGCCGTCCTGCGACAACCCTGGCTTCGAAACTCCACCACCGCACCGTCCTGCTACCTGTAACTGCGATTACTGCTGCCCGGCAGTTCGTCTCTGCCGGACCCTGCGGTCTCTCTGGCTACGAGAGAAACCATAACCACACCACCATCCAATGTCTACTCCGGCGAGAATAGATTTCCGTGTGCGTCATGGGTAGATAGTCGGCCTCGATGGACGAGGGCGTGCGAGGCGCATCGCCCCGGCAGGGCGTACCAGGTCCGGCGCGCTTCCTCGATCGGCTCGGCTGTGTACGGGCTTGAGGAACTCTGCTGATTCAGCGTCCGCCCCTGCCGGCCTGGCGGAGCCGGTCGGCGTTGTGGGTGATGATGTCGATGCGGGCGGCGAGGTCGGGGTGGCCGGCTGCGAGGTACGTGTGGGTGTCGGCGAGCGGCTTGATGAGGTTGGCGGCGTCGTTGTCGGCGAGTGCCTCGGCAAGGTTCTCCCGGGGCGTGTGCGCCGGCGCGGGGAGGTCGGTGAGTGCGGTGATCTGTCCGGCGAGTTGTCGCAGATCGGCGGCATTGTCCCGGGCCCAGGCGGTGACGCTGCGGTCGGCGGCACGGTCGTCGCGGGTGGCTTGGACGCGTTGTTCGCCGGTGGTGCCGGGGGCTCCTGGACGTACGCGGAGATAGCGCCGCTCGGCGGCTTGCCGACTGGCGACGCCCAGGGGGTGGGCCAGGTCTGCCCAGCTGGTGCCCGCGTCGCGGGCCGCTTCGATGAGTCCCGGTTCCCATTCGGCGAGTTGCTCGCGCAGTTCGCGCAGCATGAGCAGGGCGGCCAGGGCCTCTTCCGAACTTGCCTGAGTGCCTTCTGGGTGGGTTGGAGGCTGGGCGTTTTGGGCGGTGCGGACGGCTTCGTCGATCGTGTCCAGCGCTTCTGCGGCGGCGAGGAAGGAAGCGGGGTTGCTGGAGGACTGGGATGCGTTCACGGGACCCTCTTCTCAGTCGTCACCCTCTGGGTGACACTGAACTTGTCATCGTCTGGATGACATGTTACAACGGTGGTACACGAAGCGCATTGGCAGTTTCTGCCAGACCTGTGGAGGTGTTTTCGCGATGTTGATGCGCACTGACCCGTTCCGCGAACTCGACCGGCTCGCCCAGCAGTTGACGGGCGTGACGGGTACCTGGTCCAGGCCCTCGGCGATGCCGATGGACGCCTACCGGGAGGGCGAGGAGTACGTGATCGCCCTGGACCTGCCCGGGGTCGCGCAGGACGCGATCGACATTGATGTCGAGCGCAACATGCTCACCGTCAAGGCCGAGCGCCGGCCGGCGGTGAAGGCGGACGATGTGCAGATGGAGCTCTCCGAGCGGCCACTGGGTGTCTTCTCCCGTCAGCTGGTGCTGGCCGACACCCTGGATACCGAGCGCATCACGGCCGACTACGACGCCGGGGTGCTGACCCTGCGTATCCCGATCGCCGAGCGCGCCAAGCCCCGCAGGATCTCGGTCGGCGGGCGACCCGCGCACACGGAGATCCGCAGCTGAGAAGCCGGCTGTCCGGCCACGCCGACGTCGGAGGACGGGCATCGATCCCTGTCCCCTTCTGATCCCGTCCTCCGCGTTCCGCTTTCGTGCGCACCATGTCGCGCACCATGTGCAGAACCCGCCCGCCGCATCCCGCTCAAGCCCCCGGGCCACGGCCTCCTCTGCGGCCGCCCGTCAGCACACCCGAGCCCAGACGCAACAGCCCAACCGGCACCAGCCGGGTCGGCTGACACTCATGCAAGTAGCCCTTCCTGCCAGCAAAAACGCCCTTGAATGAGAAAGGCGATCCCCGATGTTCCCGCTGAGTGAACCGGCCTCCGCCCGGACGGACATGACGTTTCACCAGATGCTGGAAAGAATCCGCTACGAAGGCGCGTATCCCACCCGAGAACATGCCGAGGACGTCACGCGCGCCGTGCTGGCCGCCCTGGGCCGCCAGCTGACCGGCGACGATCGCGTCGACCTCGCCGCCTGTCTCCCCATCGAGGCCGCCCTCGTCTTCACCGCCCAGATCCCCGACAGGCAGCCGCTCACGGGCTGGGGCTTCGTCAAGGACCTGGCCGCCCGCACAGGCGGCACGCCGGCAACCACCCGCTGGGACACCGGAGCCGTCCTCTCTGCCGTCGCTCACCTGGCCGGCCCCGGCCTCATGGACCGTATCCTCACCCAGCTCCCGTCCGGATGGGCTCTGCTCTTCGGCCGCGCAGAACTCATCCAGGCCGCATGACCGCTTCGGCCGGGAACCCGTAGCAGCAGCTGTTGGGGCGGATGTGAACGGTAGGGGGGCTCCGGCGGGACGCCGGAGCCCTGCCCGCGGGCGACCACCCTCGAACCCAGCTCAACCCGCACATTCGCAGGGTGCGTGCCAAGTTCGGGCAGCGGGGTCACTGGCCGAAAGGAGCACCGCCCTCTGGTGACTCTCACTGGATCACGGTCCTGTACATGGCGGGATCCGTGCAGCCGGCGAGCGCCAGCGCAGACGGAGCAGACCCTTGCCCGCGTAGCACCCGCTCCACCCACCGCACACACGCAAGGCGTCACCCGCTCCACCCACCGCACACACGCAAGGCGTCACTGTCGGCACTGTTTGAGGCACCGGAACATCCCGCGGGTTGGTCGGGGGGAGTCGGCGTCATAGTGCCGGAGCTTCTCGTGAACCTCTTTTTCGCCCACCCCTGGGTGCATCGCGCCCGACCAAGATCGGGAAGTCACTCGCGAACCGTACAACCGGGCAACCGGGTGTCGCGAGGATCATTGAAATCGGTAGGTATGCCTGCGTACGAGCTGGTCAAGTGCGCTCTACCTGGCATCGTTTAGGGAGTGATTGTCGTGACGTCCTCGCTGACCGCAGCGTCGTTGCCCGTACCGCCGGCCAAGGCCGCCGCCTCCATTGCCGAAAGCCCTACGGTCGGCGAACTACCGCCAGTCGAGAACCCGTTGAAGGTTGCACCGAAGGATGCGCGGGCCCTGAGCAAGGTGTTCTTCGACCGGCTGCAGGTGCTGGAAGAAGGCACGCACGAGTACCAGTACGCACGGAACACACTCATCGAGATGAACCTTTCCCTGGTCCACTACGCGGCCTCCCGCTTCCGTAACCGGGGCAGCGGCACCATGGAGGACATCGTCCAGGTCGGCACCATCGGCCTGATCAAGGCCATCGACCGCTTCGACCTATCCCGAGAAGTCGAGTTCACCTCCTTCGCCATCCCCTACATCGTCGGCGAGATCAAGCGGTTCTTCCGCGACACCAGCTGGTCCGTCCACGTCCCACGCCGCCTGCAGGAGCTGCGCGTCGAACTGGCCAAAGCGCAGGACACCCTCTCGGTTGACCTGAACCGCCGGCCGACCGTGGCGGAACTCGCCACACACCTGAAGCTGAGCGAAGAAGAGGTCATCGAGGGACTGATCGCGTCCAACGGCTATACCGCCGGGTCGCTGAACCTGCCCCAGGACAACAACGACCAGCACCAGAGGCCCTCGGGAGGTACACGGAGCCTGGCCGATGTCGTCGGCGCGTGCGACCCAGCGATGGAACTGATCGAGGACTTCCAGGCACTTGCCCCTCTCCTGACCACTCTCGACGAACGAGACCGGACCATCCTTACCCTGCGCTTCGGCCAGGAAATGACCCAAGCCGAGATCGCCGCGGAACTGGGACTTTCCCAGATGCACGTCTCCCGCCTGCTGACCCGAACGCTGACCAAACTCCGCAAGGGAATGCTCGCCTAGTCTTCCGAGTCGGGAATTCCGTTCAGATGTATAGGCTTGCTCTATCAACGACCTGCTGGCCGTCGGCGTGATCCGGGCCTTTCACGAAGCCGGTCTCACGCCCCGCACCGGCTGGAGGTCGGCGAGTCCACGACCGGCGTGCGGCGGCCGGTGGCCGACTGAGCGACGGTACGTCCACGGGTGAGCCCCCGGCCGGCGCCGGCCGGGGGCTCCCGCGACCCGTCAGCGCACCGTGAGTGCCACCAGGTGGGCCGTCCCCGCACCGGACGTGTCGGTCGCCAGAGCGACGTAACGAGCGGTGGCCCTGGTGGTGAGCTGCCGCAGAGCGCCGGAGCCGGTTGTCGTGCCCGCGTTCCGGTAGGTCAGGCCGTCGTCGCTGACCTCCACCCGGCCGGTGGGCACGCGGCCCCCCGCCCACTCGGCGCGGACGGTGCTGAACGCCACCGAGGAGCCCAGGTCGACCACCATCCGCCCGTTCGGGCCGGGTGTCCACGCCGTGTGAGGGTCACCGTCGACGGCAGCCCGTGGGTCGGACATACCGGGCGGCAGGGGATTGGTCGGGAAGACGGTCCGGCCCAGCGCCAGATCGTCCACCGGGAACGCGGTGGCTCCGGACAGCCGGACGGTGACGGTGCCCCGGACGGTCGCGACCGAGCTGCGGCCCTGGCCGGTCACCAGCACCCGGCAGGACGGGCCGGACAGCCGTACGGTGGCGCCGTCCAGCACCTCGGCGACCAGACCGGCAGGGAGCCGCCCACCGGTCAGCGGGCGCAGGGTGAAGCGCGGAGCGAGCAGGACCGCCGAAGCCGCATCGAGACCGGCCACCAGCGAAAGCCCGTCCGGTGTGACCGTCTGGCGGCCCTCGAACAGCGCGAGGCCGGTACCGGAGGCCGGCACCTCGACGGTGGTGGACACAGCGGAACCCGTCAGATTGAACAGGCTGAGGTGGCCCTCGGTCAGAGCCGCCCGCACTCCGTCCGTGTCCGGCTTCGGCACCGGCCGCCCGGCCAGCTCGCGCAAGCTGCTCGCCGAGGCGCCGGGTATGCCCTCCACCAGCAGTGGCCCTGACGGCCCGTCCGCCAGGACAACGGTGTCGCCGTAGACCGACAGAGGCAGCTTCGAGCCGCGTACGACCAGCCCGGCGCGGCCGTCGACGTCGAGCCAGCCGCCGTTGCTCGATGCGTCCGGAGCGGGCCAGGAGACAAGATCGGTCCAGGTCTGCCCGTCGGTGGAGCCCTGCAGGAGGTACTTCCGTCCGGCGGCAGCCTCCCAGCGGACGGTGACCCGGTCCACGGCCTCAGCGTGCCCGAGGTCCACCGCCAGCCAGCTGTCGGCCCGGGTCCTGTCCCCCTTGGAGACCGCCCACCGGGTGGTGGTGCTGCCGTCCACAGCGAGCGAGGGACCCATGCCGGTGTCGGAGGAGGACGCGGTGGCAGCCGTGCCCCGCGCGAGGTCGCCACCGTCGCCGCCGTCCCGGACCTCGAACTCGTAGATCGAGTAGCCGTAGGTGGGGTCGCCCTGGATTCCCTGTACACGCAGATACCGGACCTGGGTACGGGTGAACGTCAGCGAGTCCACCCGTACGCCGCCGGTGGCCCCGCCGGAACTGTCGGCGGCGGCCACGGCGTGACTGCCCTCTGCGTACCGGTAGGTGCGCGACCCGGTGAGACCGGCCACGCCCGGCATGGTGAGGTTGTAGACCTCCAGGTGCCCTTCACCCTCTCCGGTGCCGGTGGTGGCGTACACGACCGCACCCGAGGGCAGGGTGGTGAGGCCGGCATAGGCCGCGGAACCGAGGTCCAGGACGGTCGCGCTGCCGTCGAAGCCGTCACGTACCGCGTGGTAGGTGCGCACCTGGCGGCCTGCGACCTTGCCGGTGGTGGCCGGCAGGAACATCGGAGTGGCGGCGCTGAGCTTGAACAGCCAGTCGTCGTGGGCGGGTTGCCAGGTGAACTTCACGAACCCAGGCTTGCTGACGGCCGCCGACCAGGCGGCCGGCGACTGGTGCGACAACAGGCCCGGGACCTCGCCGAAGTCCATGACACCGGACGCCTGCTCGAAGAACCCCTTCTCCGACAGTGCTTGGACCTGCCGTCCCGACTTCGCCGCCCACAGATGGAGCAGGTAGCTGATGGCGACCTCGGCGCGGGCCTCCGGCTCGTACTTGGGCTCGCCGGAGAACTTCGCCAGCCGGTACTCCGGCGGATATGCCTGATAGGCCTCCAGCCGTTCCGCCATGGCCTGTTCGGCCCACGCGGCGGCTCGGTCGCCGATCACCTGGGCCTGGAACGCCAGCGGGATGACGTCTCGGCCGTACAGGTGCTCCCGGTCATTGATCATCGGCATGAACGGCTCACCCGCGTCACTCATCACGTTGAGGATGCTGCGCCAGAGCGGGCCGGTGTTGGGCTGGTCGGTGACCACCTGCGGCAGGGCGCGACCGGCGGTCAGGTAGTGGATCGCGGTGCGGGCGGAGGTGCGCCACACCTCCTCCTGGTAGTGCGGCTCGAAGGAGCCGTGGTTCTCGACGAGGAAGGTGTCCCACAGGTTGTGCCCGGTGTTGTCGCTGACCGCAGTCCCGTCCACGGTGACCGGGTTGGCCAGGTCCGCAGCCGGAAGACCCGTCTCGTTCCGTGCCCAGGCGCGGTAGGCAGCCAGCCAGTCCTCATAACGCGGGTCGTCCTGCGCCCAGACCAGCGCCGGCACCAGCGACTGGGCGTAGACGCCCATTTCGTCGACCTTGGTGTCGCTCTGCCAGCCGCCCTTCAGCCCGTTGGGGGTCCACGGGGAGGACAGCGGGTCGTCGCCGGCGCCGAGCGAGGTGGTGTAGGCGGCCTGGTTACGGATCAGTGAGTCGACGCTCTTCTGCGTGGCGGCGTCGAGGTCGTCCCAGAGCAGCCGGGCGGCCAGTGCGAAGTACAGCTGGAAGGTGGTGTCGAAGAAGAGCGTCTTGCCCCACTCGGTGCCGCCGTTGTTCCGGTTGGACCCCGCGAAGTGACGGATCGAGGCGATCGTCCGGTCCTTCAGCGTGGCGGCGTCGACGCCGGCCTTGTCGGCGTCGTAAGTGCCGTGGGTGAGAAGGACCGCATTGCCGAGAACGACGGCGAAGCCGAAGTCGGTGGCCGTGTAGTGGCCCTTGGCGGAGTCCCACCGGGTCTCCGACCAGTTGGTGTGGGAGAGCAGGACCCGGTAGTAGGTCTCAGCCACCGGGTCCGGGGCGGGTGTGTGTCCCGTGCCGGCACCGGCGCCCGGTTGCCCGGCGGCGGACGCGGCGCCCTCGCTGAGGGCCGTGGGGAGCGCGGCCAGGGCGGCCGAGGCCCCCAGGAGCTGGACGAATCGACGCCGGTTGACGGGGAGAGGGGGGAGCTGGGGCACGTTCGATGCCTCTCGGAAGCGAATAGACAACGTTGTCGGGCAGGGTCAGTTTTCGGCCGCCGTGCGGCGACGTCAAGGGGCGCGCGCCAGGTGATGGCGGCCGGCATCGACCGGAGCTGTCTGGCATGTGACGGGTCGCCGGGGGACAGGCCCGGGTGTCTGACGCCAAGGGCCTGTCGTTGGGGTCTTGCTGGGTCAGGAAGTGGGGGTCGGGGGGCCTCTATGTTCTTCGTCAAGCGTTTGGGTGGCCTCGGCCTGAGGTTCGATCTTCTCTGTGGAGCGTGAGACTGTCTGGTCATGCCAGAGATGACGAGTGGGTTGAAGGCAGCGTTGGCTGAGGCGTCGTCTCCTTCATGGGCGCAACGTGTTCGCGCCGGGCGTGATCTTGCTTCTTCCGCTGATGTTTCTGAGGTTGCGGAGGCGTTGGTGGGGCTGCTGCTGGACGTTGAGGACACGGCGGTGACCCGGCGGACTGCAGAGGCTTTGACCCAGGTGGGGACGGTGGCTGCCATCAGGCTTGTCGCTCTCGCGGTTGCCGAGGCTGACGACAATCAGTCCGACTGGCTGCAGACCGGGGTGCATGACGCTCTCGTGGGACCGGGCAGTGTGCCGGACGTCGCAGCGGCCTGCGGGAAGCTTGCCCGGGATCCGGAAGAAGCTGTCCGTCGGGGCGCCGCAGTTATCACGGCATGGGCGGACGTCTCGAGGTGTTGATCTGCATCGACGTCTCTGTGGGCTTGTTCATGCAACCGTCGCCTGGGGTGCGGGGTTCGTAGAAGGTGCCGTCCTGGAGCATCGCGAACAGGACGTCGGCTCGGCGTCTGGCGAGGCAGAGCAGGGCCTGGGTGTGGTGTTTGCCCTGGGCGATCTTCTTGTCGTAGTAGGCGCGGGATGCAGGGTCGCCCAGGGCAGCGAACGCGGAGAGGACGAAGGCCCGTTTGAGCTGCTTGTCTCCTCTGCGGAAGGGTTGTTCGCCGCGAATGGAGGTGCCCGAGCTGCGGGTTGCCGGGGCGAGACCCGCGTAGGCGGCAAGGTGGGCGGCGGAGGGGAACTTGGTGCCGTCGCCGTCGCCGTCGCCGTCGCCGACGTCGATGAGGAGGCGGGCCGCGGTCCTGACGCCGACTCCTGGCATCGACGTCAGGACCTGCGAAAGAGGGTGTGCGGCCAGCAGTTCCCCGATCCGTTTCTCCAGCAGCCCGCGCTGATCCAGCACCGCGGCGAGCGACCGGGCGAGGCTTGGAACGATCAGTGCGGCCGCGTCCGTGCCGGGAACGACGACGGTCTGCTCGTCGAGCGCGGTGAAGATCTCCTCCGTCAGGCGGGCCGCCACCCTGGGGGGCCTTCGGTTGTATCAGGGTGGTGACCCGGCGTTGGCCGGCTTGGCGGATTCCGGCCGGGGACCCGAACCGTTGGAGCAGGGTCAGGACGGCCGGGTGCTGCATGCGCGGGCCGATTACCCGTTCCAGGTGCGGGTGGACTTGCGTGAACAGCCCGCGCAGCCGGTTGGAGAGGCGGTTCGCTTCGCCGACGAGGTCGTCGTCGAACCCGACGATCATCTCCAGCTCGGCGATGGTCTCGTCGTCTAGATGATCAATTCCAAGGGGTCAGTGATCGTACGAGGTGAGCGAGCGGAGGGTGGATCGTCCGGTGCGGTCGTTGTGCCAGATGACAGCGGTCACCGCGAGGATGCGCTGCATGACGCGGACGATGACACCGCGGGGTGTGCGCCCTCGGTGCTGTTCGAGGTCTAGCTGTCCCTTGAAGGTCTCGTTGACCGACTCGATGACCTGCCGCAACGGCTTGAACAGGTATCCGCCGGGCCGCTGCCGTTCGCCCTTGCGGGTCGGCCGTAGCAACTGGATTTCCAGCTGGGCAAGTTCACGTTCGAAGTCGCGGCCGAAGTAGTTCTTGTCGCCGATCAGTGTCTGGCCGGGCCGGACGGCGGCAAGGTGCGGTTCGGCCGCGAGCAGGTCCAGCAGGGTTTCGCGTTCGTCGGCCTTGGCCCCGGTCAGAGCGAAGGCGACGGGCAGGCCCTGGAGGGTGCACACCAGGTGCAGGCGCAGGCCCCAGAAGAAGCGGCTGTGGCTGGCGCAGTAGCCGTACTCGGCCCATCCGGCCAGGTCGGAGCGTTTAACGGTCTCCCGCGAACGGCCGCATTCCACGGGCGTGGAGTCCACGATCCACACGTCGTCGGTCCATACCGAGGTGCTGGTGGCAGGATCCGGGTGACCCGGCGGAGCAGTTCGGCGGCCTTGCACAGCCGCTTGTTGTAGCCGGGTTGCTGCGGCAGGTACGGGAAGAGGTGCCGCAGGTGGGCTCGGGCGTGTCGGAGCCACCTGGCCTCGGAGGTGAAGCCGAGCATGGCCTGCATCATCGCGAGGGTGACCAGCTCGGCTTCCGTGAGCTGCGGCGCGATCCCTACAGTCGGCCGCCACGGAGCCCACTCCGGTCGCTCCTTTAGCAGATCGTCGGTCCTCACATAGAGTGCTGTCGCGAGGGTGTCCAGGTTGTTCGTCACACAACGATCTTGGACACCCTCGTCCACGTCTCCGCAGACACCCTTTGATTGTCCGAGGATGCGCTGCGGGGTGACCGATGAGTTTCCGCACGTCACGAAGTCTGAAAGGGCGGGGACGAATGTCTCCTTGCCCGAGAGAGAAGTGGTGCGCGATGAGGTTGGTACTGCAGGAGTTTCTGTCGCTGGACGGCGTCTCCCAGGGGCCCGGTTCCCCAGACGAGGACACCAGCGACGGGTTCGCCCAGGGCGGCTGGTTCGTGCCGCACTTGGACGAGGCATTCGACCGGGTGGCCGCCACCTGGCTCGGCAAGGCGGACGCGTTTCTGTTCGGCCGCCGCACGTACGAGAACTTCGCTCGAGACTGGCTGGAGATGACCGACCACCCGAACGCCCGCGTTCTGAACGGCTTGCCGAAATACGTCGCCTCCCAGAGCCTGCCCAAGGCTGGGTGGGAGCCGACCACGATCCTGTCCGGCGACATCCCCGCCCAGGTCGCCGAACTGAAGCGGCAGCCCGGCCGTGAGCTCCAGATCCACGGCAGCGCCCGGCTCGGCCAGTCCCTGCTGGCCGCCGGCCTGATCGACGAGCTGCGGCTCGCGATCGCCCCGGTGGTCGTGGGCAGCGGACGACACCTGTTTCCGGACGGCGGCACCCCGGCCGGCCTGCGCCTGCTGCACAACGAGACGACGCCGAGCGGAATTGCGGTGCACGTCTACGAGTCGACGGGCCTTCCGAAGTACGGGACGTACGGGGCCGACGCGTAGCCGCCGGACCGGACTGATCGAAACGGGTCGCCGGACGCAAAATCTCCCCCGAGCATCCGCTGACCCCTTGGAATTGATCATCTAGGTCGACTGACCGCAGCGTGTGCGGCATCGCGCGGGACGCGTCGGCGATGACGAATGCGTCGCGGGCGTCGGTCTTGGCTTCGCCGGGGTAGAGATCGGCGATCCGGCGCATAGTCAGTCCGGGGAGATAGGCGACCGAGCAGCCCATGTCCCGGGCGACGGCCAGCGGCCGGGCTCCCATGGAGGCCGGCTGGTCGACAACCACGAGGACGGTGCCGTGCTTGGCCTGCAGTTCGGCGAAGACCTCGCGGAGCCTGGGTTCGCTGTTGGGCAGGCGCCGGTCGAAGGCCTTCTTCCCGGCGGGGTGATGGCAGTGGCGTGGTGTTCGCTCTTGCCGACGTCCCGGCCGAGGAACACGTCGATGTCGCTGATGTCGATCACGTGGTGGTTCCTTCGGTGCTGTTCACCCGGCCCTGCCACGGCACTGACTGCCACATCCTCATTACAAAGAGCCTCCCGACCTGCGAAGAAGCCGGTGGTCATGCCTCTAATTAGCGGTCTGTCAGTGCCTTCGAAGCTGGTGACACCCCCCGGGCCATGCACTCGACAAGGGGAGGTAGTCATGCCAACTCCGAAGGCCGGTAGCCCCGTTGCGGGACTACGAAGACGGTAATGGGGGGCACATCCCGTATGCCCTTGTCACCTTCAACGCGCCCCATGGGCTCGGAACCGACCGTGGGTGGGCTGCCCGCGCCGTACCCGCGACAGGGCGCGGTCACCAGCCTGGGCCCCGTCGTGGGCGGGACTGCCTCCCGACCGGCGACGTTCGACCCGATTGCACTGGATGGGCCGTACTGCCCCCGGCGTGCAGGGCGCCGGGGGTAGTACGGCCCTTGACGTCGCTCCTGGTCCTCAGAGTGGAGTCCCGACGGCCGAACCGCGAACCGTGAACTGCGCATTGTCACCTGCGAATGCCTCGTCATGACAGAGCCCCGTCCACTCGGGTGACCAACCGAGCGGGAAGCGCAGAGTGTTCGGTTGATGGAAGAAGAAGTCAGTGACCTTGCCCGGCCTGTTGAGAGCGAACAGCGGCCCCGGGTGCTCCTGCCGCGGGGCTTCGCTTGTCACGGACGGGGATTTCAGACCTCTTCTCCGTCCTTTCTCCGTCCTCTTCGGCGGTGTCGGTGCGGCGTGTCGGGCACGGATTCGATGTCGTGGCCATCGGTGCGGAGCCGGGTTACGGCGTCGAGGACCAGGCGCGGCCCGACCGGCTGATCTTCTTGGCCCTCAGGGCTCACACGGTGAACACGGTGTCCAGCCAGTCGAATGTGCGCTGGTGCCACAGGGCGACCGCGCCTTCGTGGCAGTGCTCGCCGCCGCCCTCCTCCTCACGGAAAGAGATCAGTTCCTTCGGGCAGGTCAGCGCGTCGAGGACGCGTTGCGGCTGGCCGGCGAAGAACTGGTCGTTCTCCGCTTCCAGAACGAGCGTCGGACAGGCGATTCGCTCTGCGACTCCCTCCAACGTGTAGGCGCGGAAAGCCTCGACCAGTTCGTCCATGTCGGAAACCCCGAGGGTCCACAGGCCGTTGCGGACCAGCCAGCGCGCCGAAACGCTCTGCGCCATCACGGTGTCCAGGCCGCCGGGGACTTCCGCCGCGGCCCGGGCGACCGCCTCGAACGTGGCGTGGACGTCGTAGACCCCGTCGTGCAGGACGCAGGCAGCGATGCGACGCTCGAAAGCGACTGCCCGTGCAGCGAGATACCCGCCGAGGCTGGTGCCGATGAGCGCGATCCGGTCCGGGTCCACCTCCTGCAGGGTGAGCGCGAACTCGACGGCAGGGGTGACCACGGCCTCCCAGTCCGGCCGGAAGTGCAGGCCTTGCTCGCGCACGGTGCTTCCCTGGCCGGGCCCGTCGAAGACGAGGACGTGGTAGCCGCGCCGCAACGCCCCCGCGGCCAATGCGAGATAGCCCTCTTCGAGGGTGGAGTCGTAACCGCCGTGATAGAGCACGGTCGGGCGTCGCCCGCCCGACTCGTCGGCGAGGAACAGGTAGCCCGGCAGGGTGGTCCCCTCGTACGGGATGCGCACGGCGCGAGCGGGGACGTCGAGCAGCGCGACGGCGTCCGCGAAGGTCAGCTGGGACGCCTTCGCCAGCCGCGCGGACTCGATGTCGTTCGCCGGATCCGCCCGCCGGTAGAAGTCGGCGGTCCGGTAGTAGTTCGAGGCCCGCAGCAACGCCTCCCGCGCACTCACCCGGTGTCCGGCGGCCAGCGCGTCCCGGCCGATGCGCTCGACCCGCGCCGCCGTCGCGGCCCACTGGTCCGACCACGCCTCTTCGTCCCCCTCGGGAACCTGACGGCAGGTCACCAGGACCTCGCCGAGCTCGGCGCCACCGTAAGTGGCGTAACCGGCGGCCCGCAGCGCCTCGAAGGAGAAGGACTCGTCGTCGTAAAGAAATTTCACGCCAGCACCTCCACTTGGAACGGAACGGTTCCGTTCCGTCTAGTTGAGCCAACGCTAACCCATCACCGAACGGAACGCACCCGTTCCACTCCTTTATGCTTGCCGGATGGCGACAGAACGCAGGGCAACCGGCGGCGCGGCCTTGCGGCAGCAAGTGACCGAGGCCATCACCGAGGCGACCTTCGACGAGCTGGCCGAGACCGGCTACGAGCGCATGTCCATGGAGGCGGTCGCACGGCGGGCCGGTGTGGGCAAAGCCGCGCTCTACCGACGCTGGGCATCCAAAGAGGAAATGCTGACCGAACTCGTCCGAGAGGCAGTGGAGTACGCACTGCCGCCCACTCCGGCCACCGGAGCCCTGGGCACCGACCTGCGCGAGTTCCTCGACGGCCTCCGCAGTCAACTGGCCAACCCGGTGGTCAGCGGCATCGGCCCCGGACTGCTCGCCGAGAGCCGCCGCATGAGCGCGCTCGCGGACGTGGTGCACACCAGCGTGGCGGCACCGCGCCGCGCCGCGGTGCACGCCATGTTGCAGACGGCGATCGATCGGGGCGAGCTCCCGGCCTCGCTGGACTTGGAACTGGCCGCAGACCTGCTGATCGCGCCGCTGGGCTTCCGCATGCTGATCATGGACGGCGACAGCGATGACGCGTACCTGGACACACTCACCCGTGTGATCGAAGCCGGGCTGAAAGCGGCCGTCCGCTAGGCAGGCGTTCGGGAGCTGGAAGAGCATGAACGGCGATGAGTGGGACTGCGCACGCCATGGCGCGTGGTCCGCTGTTGGGGAGCGGTCCGGTCCGGTCCGGTCACACGGTGTTCAGCGCCCGCCGTCGGTTGCTGCGACCCGGTGAGGAGTATCGCGAGCCCACCGCGCAGGAGTGGCAGGACTTCCTGGCCCACTTCGAGCTGCGGAAGGTTGCCCTCTGCACCTGCGCACGCGAGGTAGGCACCCCTGCGTCCACGAGCACGCGTGCATTCGCTGCCCTGTCCTGCGGCCCGATCCCGAGCAGATGCCCCGTTTGAAGGAGATCCACGCGAACCTGCTAGACCGGCTCCAGGAGGCCAAGGAACAGGGCCGGCTCGGCGAGTTCGCCGCGATCGAAGCCAGCCTCGCAGCCGCCGAGCAGAAGTTCGCCGCCATGCGCGACCTCGCAGCCCGCCACACCACCGTCAACCTGGGCAAGCCCAATTCCGTGGCGTCGTCGCGCATAGCGACTCCGAGCAGCGAAACGAGGATGCGAAACACCAGTCCTGAGCACTACAACGAGGGGATGACTGTCTTCCTCTGTTCCAAGTGCGGCACCGCGATCACGCCGGAGCTGGCCGAGCTTGCCGCCATCCCTGACGTCTCCGACGACGAGCGCAACCGGGACAAGGAGACACGCCAGGCACCTTCCACCGTTCCGCGGGGCCACTACGCGATCGATGCAGAGCCCTGGGGACCCCCCTACGTCGTGCAGGACGATCAAGAGGACCCGAAGCCGACTCAGTCGCGTGGCCCTGCAGTCTGCCGCGAAGAGGGCTTCGTCATCTCGGCCGGCACGCGACACACAGCGCTGTTGCATCCCGACGACGCCGCCGGCCTCCAGCCCCTGCCCAACTGGGAAAACAGCACTGGGTGCTGCGGACCGATAGGCGACGAGGGACTCAACCGGGCCTGCCCCTGCGGCGCTCCGGTCGCGACCCTCGCGGCCGACTGCTTCGGGCCCAACGAACTGCACCTCGACCCCGACCGGACCTACGCGTTCTCACAGTAGGACCGCGAAGCGCACGGGGACGACGCGATCGACACGCCCGACGGAACGCGTCCCCCTCCAAATTCTTCACGACTACTCGCCGTCGTGAACTTCAGATCGCAGGCGGACCCGCCACCGAGCTGGGCCAGTTCGGATAGGACCAGCTCGGCGCCCTCGGACTCGCCCTGAACGTGGTCGTCCTGTGGGACAGCCTCTACCTCTCTACCTCTACCAAGCCGCCAAGCAGCTCGCCGCCGACGGGTTCCCTGTCACCGACGACCTCCTCGCCCGCCTCTCACCCCTGCAGTTCGACCACATCAACTTCCGGGCCGCTATGCCTTCTTCCGCCGCAGATCCCCGACCCGCGCCCGCTGCGGGACCCGGACGGCGCCGAGCGCCCGCAGGAGTAGCCGGGATGGAGAGCACGGCGGCACCTGGCGGTCACGCATGAGGCTTTGGAGTTACCGATCCTCAACAACGGCGTCGGACTCCGTATTACCTGTTCGCCTGCCAAGAGCTACTTCGCTCCCGCCGGCAGAGACACCGGGCGAGGTTTCCACGGCTGTTGAGGCCAGACCCTCGGTTGAGATGCCGGCTCGCTGGATCATGGCGTTCGCATCGATACGAAACCATTGCGCCTGACCTTGGAGTACTTTGACGGCCTTCCAGAAGCGTCTACGTCCTCCCTCGTCCGCCCCTCGGAAGAGGACCTGCAGACTGACTTCTCGCTCGTGCTGTGCACACCACCGCATGATCAGCATCAGGTCTTGGATAGACCTGTGACGTCCGGCAGCGGCAAAGACGTGGTCGGCGCTGACCCCTCGCCCTGTGCTTCTCAGCGCCTCAGTAAGCGTGAGCAGAGCGTTCACACTGGTGTGCCTTGCCACGATGTCCAGCACAGTGTGCACCTCTGCGTACCGGGTAGCCGGTCCAAGTTCATTCACGAACTGGGCGACTTGTTCAGACGTCCATTCCCGAGCGATGCGATCCAGGATCCATTGAATCTGAGGAGTTCGGTCTGCAATGTCGAGAAGGTCGATCAGTTCGCGTATTTCGGCGTGGGATCGTTCACTGACTGTGGCGTTGAGCGCCATTCGCGTCTCATCCCCATAGCCCCGGCCTTCGAGCATCGCGAGCAGCTCGTCGAGGAGCAGAACGGGACGCTGTGCGCCGGCGCCGGCCAGGACGGCGCGCACATCCTGTCGACGTCCCGAGGCGCGTAGGCGTTCCACAAGCGCCAAGGGCACCTCCGTGGGGCGCCGAATCCCGGCCGCCCTGAGCACAACGGTTGCGTCGTGTAATTGCCCACTTTCCGCGAGGCGCTCCGTGAGCATGGCGATTTCGGCGATGGGCCTCAACTGGCCGGCCGCCGTTAGTAACTTGAGGGCATAGCTCTCGCACTGCATGGAACGCAGGTAGGTGACGGCCTCACCCACCTCTTCAAGATCCCACGCGGTTCCCGCCCTGCTGAGCTCCACGTGGATGTCACCGGCTCTGGCCTGGCCTTCCAATGTCATGACGTGCCGCAGGAGGCGTTCCGGCCTAGTGAGACTGGCGGGGGTATTTGACGTGTGCCCAGAAGGGCCTGGTCCAGGCAGTCCGTCCGCGGAGAGTGCTATTGGTGTGAATTCGAAGGATTCCACTGCCGCATGGGGGATTCCTGGTTTCGGTTGTTCTGAAGTAACGGGTTTGGGGTGGCCGGCAGCGGAAAACCAAAGAGCCTGTAAACGCCCGGCCTCGATGTCGGGATCTCGACGGGGATGGCACCAACCTGCCAGGACTCGCACCGAGGGTTCTAGATTTATCCACCGCGGCAACCCTCCGCGA
The DNA here is from genome assembly GCF_036014215.1 of Streptomyces sp. NBC_00440. Classification (NCBI taxonomy): domain Bacteria; kingdom Bacillati; phylum Actinomycetota; class Actinomycetes; order Kitasatosporales; family Streptomycetaceae; genus Streptomyces; species Streptomyces sp. NBC_00440. The sequence goes on along the minus strand of NZ_CP107921.1, from coordinate 82,809 downwards.
CCTTGCAAGATGGCGCGCAGACGCTCATGGCTGAGCGTGCTTGCGAAGTCGCCGAGCTTGATCGTTTCGCTTACCTTGCGGAGGCCTGGCCATCCCGCGGAACGGTGAAGCTCCTGAAGGGCCATTACGAGATCACGGTGGGCGCCTTCGGGTAGTTTGTCCACGCTGAGTATCGAGATCTCTGGCAACCCGTCCCCCGTAAAGTTCGTCAACCTCCGTCAAGTCTTGTGGAGTTGACCGATCACTGCAAGCGGAACTGCCGTCAACTTCAGGGGCCTAGGCAGTGTCTTCAAAGATCTTGCCAAGATGGCGCGGTAGCTGAGCATGATGCCTTGGTGGAACATCTTTCTGTCGACGTGCGCGCTTCGCTCCGGCTCTTCGCTTTCTACTTGGCGAACGGCACCCTCGACCTGGACCTGCTCGAAGGGTTTGACTATCGCTCGACCGTTTTTCACTCCGGCTCCTCGTTGGAACAGGTCTTCGCGATCTATAGCAATGTGCTGCAAATCGACACCGACGGCATGGTGCTGAACGACGGAGACGCGCAGTACCGGGTCGCGCAGTGGGTCCGAGTGTGCTGCGACCCGAGCTATCGGGTCGAGCCGCCCTTCGATGCCTGGGAGACGGAGCTCCATCTCTGATGACCCGGCGTTCACCGTCAGAACATCACGCCCACATCAGGAGCGACGCGAGAGTGACGGCTGCATGGAAGGACTCCGCGGTCTTGTCGTAGCGAGTGGCGATGCCGCGCCACTGCTTCAGCCGATTGAAGCAGCGTTCCACCACGTTTCGCTGCTTGTAGCGCTGCTTGTCGAAGGCCGGTGGGCGCCCGCCGCGACTGCCGCGCCGGAGCCGGTTTTGGACCTGGTCGGCCCGCTCGGGGATGGTGTGACCGATGCTGCGTCGTCGCAGCCAGGTGCGGATGGCCCGGGAACTGTAGCCCTTGTCGCCCAGCACGTGGGAGGGTCGTACTCGGGGCCGCCCCGGGCCGATGCGAGGCACTCGTATCGCTTCAATCACCGCAGTGAACTGGGTGCAGTCATTGGTGTTGCCGCCCGTGAGCGTGAAAGCGAGCGGACGGCCGGCACCGTCGCAGGCCAGATGGATTTTGCTGGTCAGGCCACCTCGGGAACGTCCGAGTGCGGGGCTGCGGAGCCCCCTTTTCGTGCCCCGGCGGCGTGCTGGTGGGCGCGGACGACGGTGGAGTCGACCGACACGAGCCAGTCGACGTCCCCGTCCGCGTCCGCCCCGGCCTGGGCGGCCTGCAGCATTCGCTCGAACGTTCCGTCCAGAGCCCACCGCCGGAACCGGGTGTGCAGTGTGGCCCACGGACCGTACCGGTCGGGCACATCCCGCCAGGCCACCCCCGTCCGGAACTTCCACACGATCCCGTTGAGCACCATGCGATCGTCCAGCCGCTTCCTACCCCGCAGCGGCCTGGGCAGCAGGGGCCGGACGAACTCCCACTCGGCATCCGACAGTTCATGGCGACGTATCACGACACCATGATCCACCAGCGGTGATCATTTGAAGACACTGCCTAGCGCCATTCAATGTCTCCCACTGTTGGGCATCCGGCAGTGTTCTCGGTAGGGCAGATCGCGAGGAGACGCCTCATGAGGCGCCACCGGCGGAAGCCCGCGCACGGTCACGTCCGGTTGCGGACAGAAGGCCGGCCCAACGGTGAGACGTTCGTGCCCGGCATACGGTCGGTCACAGGGACCTGGAGGCATCTTGAATCGGCAATACCATCGGGGTTCAGCAGTACCCCTTCAGGTCGAGTGCACACCGCTGCGCGCTGCTGGTGGAGGCAATCCGTTCACCGGTAGCGCCCTGAAATTGGCCCTGTGCGGCGCGAGGAGGACACAGTGAACGGCCTCACCGTGCTGTCAGGGCTCCCTGACTCGGCAGGCGCCATCACGGTGGTCATCGCTGCCATCAGCGCCGTACGAGGCACTCTCCGCCCACTGGCGATGACCCTCTGCCTCTGTGTGCTGGCAGTGTCCCGCGACGCTTCCCGCCGCTCGGATGTGTTGGTCTATATGTCGCTGCTGAGGGAGGAATCAACCACCAAAGGCCGAAGGGTGCTTCGGAGGCGGCGCCGGCGAGAAGAGTAGAGACCGGGCGTCGTGAATCCACAGGGGATCACCGGTTCGCTCCTTGCCCGGACTCGACAGCCCGGAACTGACATGAAGTTGAACGCATCCTGAGAGCTCGTAACGCACCTCGGCGGACGTCGCCCGGTCCCACTCGACCTGGACCACCCGGAGCCGGCGCCACCAACGCAGTAGGGCAAAGCTGTAGCTGCGGACACTGCCCGGCCGGTTGTCCCGAGCGACGAAGCCGACCAGGAACCTCCGGATCGGCTTCACTGCCTCCCCCGTGACGCTCCGCGACCGCTCCCCAAGATCTGTGCCAGAACCCCTTTGGGCTCTGGCACAGATTTCGTAATCGGTTACGTTGCGTGTTGGCCGCTGGTATCTGGCAGTGGTGCGCTGATGGCCAGATCTTCGTCGAGTCTGGCTGCCAGGTCTTCGGCGAGAGTCGGAACGTGGCAAGTGGCCCACTGCTTGGTGAGATAGAGAAAGCCTTGCAGTCCCTCTTGCACGGTCTGCAGGATTCCCGGTAGGTCACCCATCATGATCTCGATGGGCAGCCCGGAAGGATTTTCTTGAGCGTCTGCTCCGTCCGGCCACAGGCGCACGACTTTGTCGGCGTGCTCAAGCCTTGGTGAAGGGTTATGGCCGAGCCACAGGGTCTCTCCGTTTGCGACGTCGAGCCACTCGCGCCAGTCCTCCAGGCCGCAACAACATCCTGGCCGGACGGTGACGGTGGTTCGTGTGTCGTGGATGCGCAAGCCTCCTGGTGCGATGACCTTGTCTGTCTCCAGCAGGTGGCGAATCGCCTCGCCGGCGTCCGTCAGGGGGCGATCGTCGCCATTTGCCAGCCAGTTGTAGCCAGCCAGCATGGCCAGCGCGGTGCCGACTTCGAGCGGGGACATACTGCCCGACAGAGCCATGAACTGGTACGGAGGCAGGTCAACCACCGGCCAGAAAGAGAAGTCAACGGTGTCCGGGGTCTCCAGGACGGCATTCACGATCAGCACCGCGTCATTCTCACCTCGGGCGGTCCGGCCTGCCCAGCAATTTTTTTCCGGGGGGTGCCTCTATGGGGTTCGCCAAGGAAATCGGGCTGCGGTCGGGTGGCCCCGGCAGGCAGCATGGCGGCATGCCGGATCTGCTGTGGGACAACGTCAAGGAGTTCTTCGACCCTGACCTGATGGGCGCTCTGCCGGACGTCTGCGTGGAGGGAGCCTCGGTCGAGGACTGGCAGTCGGTGTTTGACCTGGTCCGGTCGTGCGGGTGGGTGTGGGAGTACTGGGAAGACGATGTCCTGGTGCCGTTGCCCTCGGCGGAGGCGGTGTTGTCGCGTCCTGCCGACGCGGACACAGCCATGGTCCGGGTGTGGCCTGTTGCGGGCGTGCTGGCGAACTTTTGGCCGATGTCGTCAGGTGAGATCGATTTCGATGTCGACCTTCGGGAACTGCAGGGCCAGGAGGGGGTGGACATCCTGTGTGGCTTCCTGGGATCGATCGGACGCCGGCTGGGCAAGCCCGTGCGGATGACTGCGGAGGGCGACTGGGGAAACCTGGTGCTCGGGTTCGATCCAGCGGCGGACCGTGTGGTGCTGCTGGCAGATCCCCGTGGAGTTCAACTGTCGGCCGCTGCGGGCCGGGACTCGTAGAAGGTGCCGTCGCGGAGCATGGCGAACAGGACGTCGACTCGGCGTCTGGCCAGGCAGAGGAGTGCTTGGGTGTGGCACTTTGGTGTGGCACTTTCCCTGGTTGATCTTCTTGTCGTAGTAGGTCCGGGAGGCGGGGTCGTTGAGTGAGGCGAACGCGGCTAGGAAGGACGCCCGTTTCAGCTGCTTGTTGCCGCGGCGGGAGGGTTGCTCGCCGCGTATGGAGGAGCCGGAACAGCGGGTCGCGGGGGCGAGTCTGGCGTATGAGGCGAGGCGGGCGGCGGTCAGGAACGCGCTCGCGTCGCCGACGTCGATCAGGACCCGGGCCCCGGTCCTGGTCCCGATGCCGGGCATGGAGGTCAGGATCTTGGACAGCGGATGCTCGTCCAGCAGTTCCTCGATCCGTTTCTCCAGCAGCCCGCGCTGATCCAGGACCGCTCGCAGGGAGCCGGCCAGGCTCGGCACGATCAGCGCGGCCGCCTCGGTGCCCGGGACGATCACGGTCTGCTCGTCGAGCGCGGTGAGGATGTCCTCGACCAGGCGCTCGAACATGCGCGGGGCCAACGGCTGGGCGATGTTCAGCAGGCGACGGCGTCCGGCCTTGCGCAGGGCCGCCGGGGAACCGAACTGTTCCAGCAGGGCGAGGACCGCCGGGTGGTCGCGCCGCGGCCCCAGCACACGCTCCAGGTGCGGGTGGATCTGGTTGAGCAGTTCGCGCAGCCGGTTGGCGATGCGGGTCGCCTCGCCGGCCAGGTCGTCGTCGAAGCCGACGATCATCTCCAGCTCGGCGATGGTCTCGTCGGTGAGCTCGATGCCGCGCAGGGTGTGCGGCATGGTGCGGGCGGCGTCGGCGATAACGAACGCGTCGCGGGCGTCGGTCTTGGCCTCGCCGGGGTAGAGGTCGGCGATCCGGCGCATCGTGAGGCCGGGCAGGTAGGCGACGCGGCATCCGGCGTCCCGGGCGACCGCGAGCGGTAGGGCGCCGGTGGAGGCGGGCTGGTCGACCACGACCAGGACCGTGTCGTGCTTGGCGGTGAGCTTGTCCAGCACGGCCCGCATCTTGGGCTCGCTGTTCGGCAACCGCTTGTCGAAGATCCGCTTGCCGCCCCTCATCAGAGCGGTTCCGTGGTGCTCGCCCTTGCCGACGTCCAGGCCGAGGAAGGCGTCCACATCTCCGGTGTCGATCACGCTGATCCCTTACGAGGTCGTGCTTTCCCGGCCTCGTTGGCGTGGCACCAGTCGCCGGCATCCACGTTACGAAGAGCCTCCCAGCGAGCTGGTGGTCCTGCCTCTATCAGCGGTCTACCGGTGCCTCCGGCCCGGTGACACCCCCCGGATCATGCGAACTACAGGGGGAACAGTCATGCCGAGCCGGAGACCGGGAGCCCCGTTGTGGGGCCACCAAAAAGGTAACGGGGGGGCGTCCGCACCCGCGTCGGCGCCCTCAGCGCTGCGGGTCGCCGGTGCTGCGGCCGTAGCGGGCGAGCATCGTCGTGACCGCCTCATCGACGGCGTGGCCGACGTCGGCAGGTGCGGGGCTCCAGTCGGCGAGCAGCATCTGCGGCCATAGGACGTAGTTGGCGATCATTCCGAGGAACTGGTTGGTGGTGCTCTCCGTGTCGGGTACCACCGCAGTGCCCGCGGCATGCTCGGCCTCCAGGTAGTGCTGGACGGAGATGAAGTAGGGCAGTTTTCCCAGCTCGAACTGAGCCCGTCCCAGTTCCGGGAAGCGCGGCAGTTCGGCGATGACGATGCGGAAGAGGGCCGCCATCGCGGGCTGGCCGATCAGGTCGGCGTACTGGCGGCCGATCGCGCTCAGGCCGGCGCGCAGGTCCCCGGGCTGCGTTGCGGGCGCCGCCTGGTCCGGCCCACCCTTCCAGTACTCGGTGACGATGGCTTCGAAGAGCGCTGCCTTGGTGGGGAACTGCTTGAACAGCGTGGACTTCGAGACGACCGCTTCCTGAGCGATCTTCGCCAGCGAGGTCCCGTCATATCCCCGGTCCAGGAACAGCTTCGTGGCCGCGGCGGTGATCGCCTCGCGCTTGCGCTGGGCGAGTCGTTGATGGTGCGCGGAGAGTCCTGCGGTCATGGGCCCAGTATGACCCATCACGAGGCGAGTCACTTGACTCGCCACTGTGCAGGTGTTTACGTGGACAGAGAGGCGAGTCGTCCGACTCGCCTTCGGTTGGCGGGAGTACTCCCCGCCGGCGTCGTTCCGTCACCGCATGGAGAAGCACTCATGGAGTCAGGCAAGATCGCATTGGTGACCGGCGGCAATCGCGGGCTGGGCAGGGCCACGGCCCAGTCGCTGGCCCGGCACGGGCTGCGCGTCATCGTCACCCACCGCGGCGACGCGCAGGAGGCCGAGGAGACGGTCAAGAGCATTCAGGACACCGGCGCCATGGCCGCCGCATTGCGGCTGGACATCAGCGACGTGGCCTCCTTCCCCGCCTTCGTCTCACACCTGGCCGCGCAGCTGGAGCGCTGGGAGGCGACCCGGCTGGACATCCTGGTCAACAATGCCGGGATCGGGCTGTTCGGACCGCTGGAAGCGGTCACGGTCGACGACTACGACGCGGTGATGGACACCAACGTGCGCGGCACGTTCTTCCTCATCCAGGCGCTTGCGCCCGTGCTGGCCGACGGGGGGCGGATCATCAACGTCTCCTCCTCCCTGAGCCGCCACACCAGTGCCGGCACCTCGGTCTACTCGGCCTCCAAGGCGGCGGTCGAGGTCCTCAGCCGGACATTGGCCGTGGAGCTGGGGGCGCGCAAGATCCGCATCAACACCATCGCACCGGGTCCGACCGCCACCGACTTCAACGGCGGCGCCATGCGGGACGACGCGCAGATGCGCGAGGGCTTGAGCGCGCAGACTGCGCTCGGCCGCGTCGGCGAACCGCAGGAGATCGGCGACGCCATCGCCGCGCTCGCCTCCGAGGACCTGCGATGGGTCACCGCCCAGCGCCTCGAAGTGTCCGGCGGCGCCCTGCTGTAAGCGCCCCCGGCCCACACCGTGTGCCCCGCCCCTTGCCTGGCAGAACCAAGAGATGCATAAGACGCGGTCCGCCCCGCGGGCCCGGTGGGCGGCATAGCGGGCCTCGCCGCGGCCGCTCTCGGCCATCCAGTTCGCGGCGGTCTGCTCGCCGCCCAGCTCCCGGCCCACTACACGGTGTGGGGCCTCCTGGCCCACCCGGAAACCTCGGAGATATCCGGCTGAGCCGCCCGTACGCGGAGAGACGCCGGCTCCTTCTCACCGTGCTGGAGGGGATAGGGCCGCCGATCCAGCCGGTGCCGGCGACCGGAGACCGCACGATCGCGCTGCTCTGGTACGAGCAGCACGATCGCCAAGACATTGAGGGCATCGTCGCGAAGAGAGACAGCGGCGTGTACCGGCCGGGCCGAATCTGGTCGAAGGTGCGGCACACCGAGCCGGTCGATGCGACGGTGATCGGATACACCGGGCCACCATCGAGACCCAAGGCACTCGCCGTCCGGCCCCCGGACGGGCGACAGCGCTTAGGCCGATTCTTTCGAATCATCTGATCGTTGGCTGACGCCCAGTGGGAACGCATTGAGCCGTTACTGCCGGATCGGACTCCGCAGCGGGGAGGGCGGTGGCGTGATCACCGGCAGGTGATCGACGCGAGCGCGTTCAAGTACCGCACCGGGACGCCATGGATGGACCTGCCCGAGCGCTTCGGGTCGTGGGAGGGCGCCCACAACCGTCTACGGAAGTGGGCAGCCGACGGCACCTGGGAGGGTCTTTACCGCTCTGCTCACCCAGGCCGACGCCGAAGGCGATCTCGGCTGGGTCGTCGCGGTCGAGTCCACCGTCGTGCGTGCTCACCAGCACGCCGCCGGGGCCCGTCAAAACGGGCCCCGGCCGGCGAGCCCGCCGACCATGCCCTCGGACGCTCCCGCGGCGGGCTGACCACCAAGATTCACCTCGCCGCCGACGGCCTCTGCCGTCCGCTGGCCTTCGTCATCACGCCCGGGCAGGCAGGTGACGCGCCTGCGTTCCCTCAGGTAATGGCCCGCTTACGGGTGCTCCGGCAGACCGGCCGTCCCAGAATCACACCGGACATGGTCCTGGGCGACAAGGCCTACTCGTCCCGCGCGATTCGTTCTCACCTTCGCCGACGCGGGATCCGGGCGGTGATCCCGCAGCCCGCCGACCAGGCCGCCAACCGTAAACGTCTCGGCAGCCGCGGCGGCAGACCATCAGCCTTCGACCGCGACGCGTACAAGCAACGCAACACGGTCGAGCGCTGCATCAACAAGCTCAAGCAGTGGCGCGGCCTGGCCACCCGCTACGACAAGACCGCCACCATCTACCTCGCAGGACTCCACCTCGCCGCCATGTTCATCTGGTCAGCAAGGTGATCCGAAAGAAACGGCCTAGCGGCTGCGGCGCTTGGTCTCAGCAGAACGGCCAGCTCTATCGCTGCCGCCGACAGCGCGGGACCAATGTTCCTGGATGAGGACCAGCTTCCGATCGAGCTCCGCGTCCCAAATCCGATTGGTCATGGTCCCGGGAACCGTGAGTGACCGCCCTCGAACCCGGACGAGCCGCAGGTCCGACCAGATTCCGCTCCGCGATCCTCGCTGCCGCACTTTGACACCGGCAATCTCGCACCAGGGAAGCGAGCGCCTACTGACAAAGGTGCGGAACTCCATCCCGGCCGCAGTCAAGACTGCTCGGCCATAGATGCGGTTGATCATGTCGAAGAGTGTGAGCAAACCGAAAGCGCCGAAGCCAGCGCCCCACCACCAACGGTCCGGTGCCGACACAGTCACGCCGACTGCCACTGGCCCGCCGACAAGCACCAACATCAGGACGCCGGTCCGCCACCAGTATCTTCGCCGAGCGGCAGCGCTGAAACTGATCAACACCTCGGGCATATCCATGATGCTACAGACACCTTGAAGTCAGAACGCCTGCGGTTGCCCGGGGAGCCTGCTGACCGGCAGCAACCCTCCGTCACCGAACCGATCGTCAATCGGCCCTCGGCAAAACCGCAGATCAGAAACAGCTTCGCAACTACGTACGCACACCTGCGGATCGCGTCTGCGCCCGCCACCGGATCAGCGCCGGGAGCGTGGCGGAAGATTTCAGTCCAGGAGGGGCTGACCGGCCCGCCAAGCTCACCCGATGAGCCAGTACAGACAGTCGGGGCCCTGGGACGGACCCGTCTACCGGGTCCGTACAGACCACTTCGAGGACTCTTTCGTGCCGCACGCGGGTGAGGATCTGGAGTCCGTGGACAACGTCGATGTCTTTGTCGACCTCCCGGACGGCTCTCGGTGGAGGGCGACCATCATGACTGCGGCCCAGGTCGATCCGTGATGAAGAGGTGGGAAGGAAACGGAGAGGCCAACGGGGGGCCGCTACTTCTGGGTCGTGGACGCCCTCATCGTCCGCGACGCCAGCATCTGCAACGACCCGGGTTCTCGTCGACCTGGCCGAGAACGGTGAACTGACTCCAGCGGCTCGACTGAAACGATCAGTCGAGGGGCATGCCCACGAACGGGTGACGGGAGCTTCACGCGCGGCCTGGGTATCGCTATGGTTCCTCCAACGGCCGTGGTTGGGCCGGGTTCCCTGGACTGCTGTCGGCCCCATACGAGCGTCCTCCGGGGGAACAAAGGAGGTCGGCTTCACACCACAGCACTGCACGTGCACCACAACCGGTAGCGGCTCCGTCTCGCCGTACCGAAGGGCCGACGGTACGGGAGAACAGGACTCTCCGATGCGTCGTGACCGGATCAGTAAGCGCGCCCAGCTCCGTACCCACTACACGAATGAGAACTACACCCAGGCCCGCTCCCTCCTGCGCCCCGGGCAACCGCCGGTCCCACCCGCAGAATCCACGGATCAGCGAACTTTCGAAGCAGAACTCTTTCATGAGGTCATCGACTCTCACATCGACTTCACCGAGTTCCCTTTCGGGATCCGGCGCGTTCGGCCGCACCCAGACACCATCGAGTTGGTGGTGGAGAACGAAAAGCGCGCAGGCAGGCTCCTTGACCGGATCCTGCCTGCGTACGAACCCGACGGCGAAGTGCATGGCATGCCCGGCCTGCGGATCCGACAGCGAAACGAGCGCGGTATCGAGGTTCACATCATGGGTCGTCGAACCTCGGCTTGGCTGACGGGCATTCCGTCACCGGTCTGGACACGGTGTGAACAGACTGCCTTGGAGCAGGTGGCGGACATCGGGTGGCACGCGTTGTGGGGTGGTCCCCGGGAGTGGTCAGATGCGGAGTTGGTGTTCGAGCAACGCTGGAATACGGGGGAGTGGGCGCGGCACGTCCAGGCTGGAGCCTGGTGCAGCAGCGGTCTGCTGCGGCGGCTTGGAATCTTCCACACCATCACGTCGGCCGACGCGGTCACCGGCTACAAAGGCCTCGGCATCAACGGGTACGAGGGCGTCGGCCCTGTGCGTTGGTGCATCGACGTCATTCACCGAAGGGGAGTCCCGTATCGCAAGGAGAGGTTGGTCGCGGCACTCACTGACCCTGAGTTCGGGCTGCCAGTCGCTGCGGCGCGACACCTCGACGCGATCTACCCGCCCGGCCGTAACGAGAGCTGCATCCGTCTGGACGACGACGACCGATCCGGTCTGATCGAGCTGCGGTTCCAGACGTTCAACTACCCATCCCTCCATCTCGGCTCGTGCGAGCCCGAGTATCGGGTGATCGCAGAGGGCGTTGAACGCCGTATCGCTCGGGTCCTGTCAGCGGGACAATGACCCTAGCCCGCTAACCAGATCCGCTCCCAGACGGCAGGCTGACCCGGACAATAGCTCGGTCCGCGAGCCCCCCAACGGTCCCGCGAGCTGGCTCGATCCTGCCGAACGCACTCCCGTTCCTCCAACGGCCGCTGCATACAAACCACGCAGAGGTTCAAGGCCCGTCGGAGGAGAGATACGCCCGGCCAGCGCCTTCCGCGTAATGCAGGAGACACATCGGTGCACATCGGTGGGTTTTCAACACGTGGGATTCGTTGGCCGGGCCCGGGTGAACGGAGGTCGACGCGACGAGATCAACGTCGACCGAGACCATCGGGGGAGGGGACCCCGGTGCCGTCACTCGGACAGGTGAATTGGCCTCCGGGCGCCCCATCATGCCTACTACCGAGATGTCCTGCTGACACAATAGCCAGCGGCCCTCTCGGTGGGCCAGCATCCGCAGGGCGCTCGCCGGCCAGAGGCGCCCGACATTCTGCTGACGGATGCGAAGGAGCTAGGCCCCGACCCCCGTAAAACACCGTCACACAACAAGTCGTGCTCACACCTACCTGTGCGCACCGGGGCCGGACGGTACGCAGTTCAGGAACGCTGATGAGCCACGGAGAAATGCTCACACAGAAGGCTCGCTACCACTCCCGCTGTACCGGCATCGGGCATCAGGCCAGCATCGAGCAGTTCAAGGCCTCCCACATGCAGGACCCTGTACCGGCCGCGAGCCGTGATCAGGCCCGCCTGGAGGCCGCAGTGTTCGAGCGGTTGGGCGGAACTATCGACTACTGCGCCCACCCCGCCGGCATCGCTCACGTTCGTCCGAGCGCCGATCATCTTGCCGTGGAGTTGGACCCCAAGCTCGGCCCCGAGCACTCACTGCCCGAGCACTGTCTTGGAGCCCTCCTGCCCACCCAGTACACAGGCCCTGTTGAGGATGAAGAACTTGCACCAGGGGGAATCGCCGGGATCAGGATCCTGGAGGTCGACTCGATCGGTCTCCACCTCGGGCTGGCCGGAACTGACGGACGCGTCATTCTCACCGGCCTGGAGCCCAAGCAGTGGTGGTCCCTCCTCGGTAAACATCGGGCATTTTGCGCGGACAATGACCTCGTACCCCTATGGGACCGGCCCGTGCTGACGACCTTCGAAGCCACCTACCTGGCCGGGGATTCATCCTGGTTGGAGGAGCGAGCAGACAGGGCATGGATCGCGAGCGGCCTGCTACGGCGGATCGCCCTCCTCCACACAGTGACCAAGCCGTACGGCGTCAGGTACTGGCAGCACGGGCTGGGATGGAAGTTCGAGCTGACCTACGAACACGGTGTCCCGGTACAGCACGACGTGCTTCTCGCGCACCTGACGCATCCGGGATGGGGCCTGGCGCTTCAGCCCACGCGTGAGCACTGCGCGTGCAAGCCGTGCGATTGCGACGGGGGAGCGGAGCGCAACTGCTGGTACAAGCTCGACGCGGGAGGAGAGCACCGCGATGAGATCATGTTCCATTTCAGGCGCACCCGCGCTGGCTACGAGAGTGCCCGCGCGTACGGGCGGCTGGTCGCGGCAGGCGCTGAGCCCGACTGGCTCGCGCAAGCGCTACCGGCCCGCCACCAGCCCGCGGTGCCCCAGCCTGTGTCCCTCACCAACGGGGGCCCTGCGAAGGCTCTGGGGCTCATGTCCCGAACGGAACGGAAGAGTTCAGGTTAAGGGCCGGTCAAGATGATGCGGGCACCGATCCGATGCCAGATAGCGTGCTGGGGAGCGGCTCCTCGCCGTACGACCACGTCTCGCGTCCGTCCGGTGTTCAGGTGAGCTCGTAGACGCCGGGGGCGATATGTACGCCCTTGATGCGTAAGCCGGGACGGAACTGGCAGCCGGTGCGCAGATCGGGCTCGAAGGCGTCCAGGACGACACGGCGGAAGCCCTGACGCTGGGCGGGGTGAGGCGCCGGAGGTCGGCGGTGAAGCGGGGGAAGGGTCTCGAAGATGGGCACGGTGGTCTCCTCCGGGCAGCACGACGAAGCTTCCGGCGGGTGCCGGGGCTGCTGACTGGTCGGTGCCGGCAGGTTCGCTGGAATGGAGCTGCTGGACGACGGCCGCCCATATCGCCCATGACCTGCTGGCCTACGCCGGGCAGATCGCCGCACGCCAGACGGACGCCTACCTGCCTTTCGACCTCGCCGTCCGCTCGGACAGTTCCCCACGCGAGGTGCTCCAGGTGGTCACCGCCTGCGCAGGGCTACTCGGCAGTGCGCTGGCTACGGCCAGCCTGGAGGCTCGGGCCTGGCACTGGGGTCCTTGCGACCCGCCAGGCTTCGCGGCGATGGGCGTAACCGAAGTTCTCCTGCACACCCACGACATCGCCCAGGGGCTGGGCGTGCTGTGGCTGCCCCCGGCGCCGCTCTGCGAAGCGGCGCTCCACCGGCTCTTCCCCGACGCCCCACCCGGGGACCCGGCTCGTGTCCTCCTCTGGTGCACCGGCCGGGGAGACCTGGACGACCGCCCCCGCCGCACCTCATGGACCTGGTGCGCGGCAGTGGCCGAGTGATCAGACCTCTCGTAGGAAGACTGAGAGGCCCGCGCAACACGGTGAACGATCCCGGTCACAGCACTAGAAGTGAATGGTCTTGGTCGCTCCGCAGCCGAAGGGGCCTTCCAGCCGGCAGGCGTGGGCGGAGTATCCCGTCTCGTAGGAGAGGAAGTAGTTGTCGTCCCGGACGGTGCTTCCGTTACCGTCCCGGTTGGCGATGAAGTAGTCGTCGCCGTGGGTCCCGTACCAGATGGTCATCGATGCGCCGTGACCGTCAGCCCTGTCGTCCTTGATCCCGGCGTTGTTCAAGGTGACGCGGCCGGTGCCGTCCTGATCCAGATCACCCCATCCGTGCGAGACCAGGTGCCCGGAGGCGTCATACGCGTAGACGTCGAAGTGATGGTGGTAGCTATGGCTTGCCATGGCGGGCCCTGGGCTGCCGAGCAAGGACACCCCGGCGAACAGAGCCATAGCTCCAAAGCGTGCGAACCATCTGTGTGCAGCGTTCACGAGCGCTCCCCCGTCCTGGACACTTACGGTCGCTCACAACCTGGCATAACCCGGTGTCGCCCCGTGAGGACCATGCCAGCCAAAACAGGCACCCAGACGCGCGATGGCCCGGCGGAGCAGGCTCAGCCGGGCCATCGCGGGTCTGGAACCGCGCGACCACCCGTCAGCTCAACCGCGCCCTGTCAGGCTCCCGCCCGCCCTGTCAGGCCCCTTTCCTGGTTGGTAGTGGTGTCGAGTGCGCGGTGTTTGATGTTGTGGGCGGCGCCGATGTCGGCGTGGGTGGCATGTCCGCACCGCGTGCACTCGAAGACGGAGCGGGTGCGCCGGCTCTTGCGGTCGACGTGCCCGCACCGGTGGCACGTCTGCGAGGTGTAGGCGGGGTTGACCGCGGTGACCTGGACGCCGTGCCGTTCGGCTTTGTACTCGATCTGTCGGCGGATCTCACCGAAGCCGACATCGAGGATGGCCCGGTTCAGCCCGGCCTTGGCCGCCACGTTCCGGCCGGGCGCGTCCTGGGTGCCGCGCGCGGAGCGCGTCATGTTCTTCACCCGCAAGTCCTCCAACGCGACGTGCGCGAACTGAGTCACGAGCTGCTTCGTCAGCAGATGCTGAGACGAAGCGCGCCGCTGCGCCACCAGCCCGCTCAGGCGCGCGACCTGGTCCCGGGCTCCCCGCCATCCTGCGCTCTGGCAGTGCGCGGGCAGACCGCGCGCGTTACCGTTCGCGGTGATCACCGGCTCGGAGGTCGCCGCGATGACGGCCACACCGAGGTCGACCCCGACCATCCCGGCGTCCTGCTGTCTGCGGGTGGGCCGGGCCGCCGCCGGGACGGCGATGCGGACGTTGAACGACGCCCACCACTGATGGCCATCCCGGGCGATCGTCACCATCTTCACTACACCCCCGGCGGCCACTACCCGCGCTAGCCGGCGCGCGGGCCGGTGCAGCCGCACGAGGAAGCCTGCTGCCCGCCCGGATACTTCTCCCCGCCGATCCGGATGTGCCGCAGATCCGTCGAGACAAGCCGCACGCTGCTAACGGTTCGTGGTACCAGTGCGAGCTGCGGATGTTCAGTGAGTACCTGACCGATGGCCGCTACGGGTGGGCGGAAGTCTGCGAGGCGGAGTTCGGTACGTACCCGGTGGCGATCTGCCACCGGGTGAGGAACTCGTCGTTGACTGGCCGGAGAGGCCGCGGTGACATCGGGAGCCGTACGTCTCCGACACGCTTGCGATTCGAATCCGGTCGCCTCTACTGGGTCACGCGTGACGCATGGGGGAGCCTTGCGACGGCCGGGACGGAGCTGAACCGGGCGATCAGCTATGCCGACGCAACGGCATACGGGTCTCGGATGGTCCGTCGCCGGGACCATGACTGCCGAGGAAGGCGAAGCGGTACGCCTGCGGCGCGAGGCCCACGTCGCGGACGAAGTGACGGCGTAGATTCGTCGCACTGCCGAGCCCGCTGGCGGCGGACACCTGTTCCACGGGCAGCGTGCTGGTTTCCAGCAGGTGTTGCGCACGGCGGATGCGCTCCTGCTGGAGCCAGCGCATGGGGGGCACCCCGATGGTCTCCTCGAAGCGGCGGGCCAGGGTCCGGCGGCTGATGCCGGCCTGCCGTGCGAGGTCGGTGAGGGTGAGGGGGCCGTCGAGCCGTCCCCGGGCCCATTCCAAGAGGGGCCCGAGCGTGGTGTCGTCGCGGGCCACCGCGGGCAGTTCGACGTACTGGGCCTGGCCGCCCGTGCGGTGCGGAGGTGTCACCAGGCGTCGGGCGAGCGCGTTGGCCACGGCGGCTCCGTGGTCGACGCGGACCAGTTCCAGGCACAGGTCGAGACCGGCTGCGGTACCGGCGGAGGTGTAGATACCGCCGTCCTCGACGTAGAGCACCTTCGGGTCCAGGCAGACCTCGGGATGGCGGCGGGCGAGTTCATGGGTGTGCATCCAGTGGGTGGTGGCCCGGCGGCCGTCCAGGAGGCCGGCTGCCGCCAGGACGAAGGCGCCGGAACAGATGGCCGCGATGCGTGCCCCCGCCGTATGTGCCGCACGGACCGCCTCGACCAGCTCGGGCGACGGCGCGCGGTGCACATTCGCGCAGGCGGGCACCACCACCGTGTCCGCACGGACCAGGTCGTCCATGTCGCCCGCACCGTGGGCGACGAAGCCGTGCGCGACCGTCGTACCGGGGTCGACCGTGCACACCTGCAGGTCGTACCACGGGTCGGCCAGGTCGGGGCGGTCGATGCCGAACACCTCACAGGGCACCGCCAGTTCGAAGATCGGCGCCTGGTCCGTCACGGCGAGGGCCACGCGGTGCGCGGCAAGATCCGTTCGCATGTCGGCAAGCTTGCCACTGGTCCGCAGGCAGCGGAATACCGAATCTGGGGGGAGACCGCCACGAGAGAGAAGGACCGGGATGAGCGCCACCGGACACCCCCCGAACACGCACGACAGCAGTTCCGCGGAGACCTCCCCACTGCAAGGCACGATCGGCTACGGGCAGGCCGTGGCTCTGTACGTCGGGGCCGTCCTTGGCGCCGGAGTCCTGGTGCTGCCCGGCCAGGTCGCGTCGGCAGCCGGGCCGGCCTCGCTGGTGTCATGGCTCTTCATGGGGCTGCTCGGCCTGCCACTGGCGATGACGTTCGCCGCCCTGGCCACGCGTTTCCCCGACCCCGGAGGCATCTCCACCTATGCCACCCGCGCCTTCGGGCCGACGGCAGGGGGGCTCGCCGGGTGGTTCTACTTCGTTGCCGGGTCGGTCGGGCAGACCATCGTCCCGCTGACCGGGGGCTACTACATCGCTGCTGCGCTCCGCGTGGACCAGGACTACGCCTTCCTCTTCGCAGCGGGCATCCTCGCGCTGGCGGTCGCGGCCAACCTGGTGGGGCTGCGGCTGAGCGGCCGTGTACAGCTCGCCCTCTCGGGCGGTGTGGCGCTGTTGCTCCTGGCCGCCACGCTCACCGCCCTCGCACATGTCCACGCGTCCGCGTTCTCCTCCTTCGCGCCGAACGGCCTGTCCGGAATCGCTGACGGGGCTGTCGTACTGTTCTTCGCCTTCGCGGGCTGGGAGGCGGTCGCCCATCTGGCCGGTGAGTTCCGCGACGTACACCGCGACCTGACCCGGGCTACGGTGACGACCGTCGCCGTGGTCGTCGTGCTGTACCTGGGTGTCTCCTTCGCCGTCGTCGGCACCGGGACCTACGGCAACGCCCGGCTGGACCGGATCGCCGTCGGCCAAGTGCTGGGCGCGGGGCTCGGCTTCAGCGCCACCGTCGCTGCCGCGGTCCTGGCCACCGTGATCAGCCTCGGCACCACCAACGCCTTCATCGCGGCCGTCTCCCGGCTCGGCTACGGGCTCGGACGGGACGGCTGGCTCCCAACCCCTCTGGGGCGCCGCAACGCCGACGGGGTCCCGGTGGCCGGTGTGCTGACCGTGGGCGGGATCGGAGCGGCCGGTCTGGTGGCAACCCGGCTCGGCGGCTGGGGTACGGAGGACATCGTCGGCCTCCCGGCCTCGCTCGTGCTGGTGACCTACCTCATCGGCACGGCGGCCGGGGCCCGGCTGCTGACCGGCCGGGCCCGCGGTTACGCCGTGACCGCCTTGGCCTTCACGATCGTGATCGCGCCCTTCGCAGCGGGATACATCGCCGTCCCCGTGATCGTCGCGGCCGTCGCCCTCGGCTATCGGTGGAGCCGACACCGCTTTCCGCGCCGACCCGGCGGGGCGGAGTGAGGCCAGGGCGAGTTACCGGCGGGCCACGCCCCCGCGCACGCCTTCACAGACTGAGAGTCGATGACCGCGGCCGTCGGCTCCGCTTCCCGCCCGGCCTGCTCGCGGACCCCGGCTCCAGCTGCTGGCACTCCCCCCCTCGCGGAGCGCCTGGGTGCTGGTCGGGCTGGCCCTGGGCGTCGTACGGGCTCTGCTGTTGGGGCGCCTGGTTCACCTGCCGCTGCTGAAGATAACCATCGGGGACCGGCGGCCCCTCCTCAAGCCGGGGTCCCCCTGCCGCCTCCGCACCGCAGCCTCTTCTCGGACACCACGAATGGGCCGAGGCGCTCTGAGCCGCCACTCACCGCACGCCGCCGCCCGCGCTTCCGCCGACCAGACGAAGGCCCACCTCCACAACGCTGATCGATATGTTCCCGTGGGTTCAGAGGGTGGGATCGTCGAATTGGTCAAGGAGGGCTTCCACGGATGTGTCGCTCGTCGCAGCAGGGGCGCCGTTGTGCAGCGGTTGTTCGGTCCAGATGACCTTGCCGCCCGGGGTGTACCGTGTGCCCCACCGTTGGGCGGACTGCGCCACCAGGAACAGTCCACGTCCGCCCTCGTCCGTGGTCGCTGCTCTGCGTACCCGTGGTGAGGTGCTGGAGCCGTCCGACACCTCGCAGATCAGGCTGCTGTCGTGCAGCAGCCGCACCCTGATCGGCGGCGAGCCATACCGGATGGCGTTGGTGATCAGCTCACTGAGGATGAGTTCCGTGGTGAACGCGATGTCCTCAAGTCCCCACGCCTGCAGTTGCACCCCGCACTCCGCACGGACCGGGGCCACCGCCGCCGGATCGGGCTGCACCTCCCACTGCGCCACCCTGGAGGGCTCGAGCAACCGGGTGCGTGCGACCAGCAGTGCGATGTCATCGGCCGGGTGCGCCGGCAGCATCGCGTCGATCGCCGCCTGACACGTCTCCTCCGGAGTACGCCCCGCCCCCTCCAGCGCCCGGTGCAGCAGGTTTAGCCCGGCGCCGATGTCCCGGTTGCGGTTCTCGATCAGCCCGTCGGTGAACAGCACAAACCGAGAGCCTTCGGGCAAGCGCAATTCAACGGTTTCGAAGGGGTGGCTGCTGCCCAGGCCGAGAGGCGGCGAAGCAGGCACTTCCGGAGAGGTGACGGTCCCGTCGGGATGCACCACCGCCGGTCCCGGGTGTCCTGCTCGCGCAGTCACGCATACTCCCGTGACCGGGTCGTAGATCGCGTACAGGCAGGTCGCCCCCGTGACCGCTTCGCTTTCGTGGCCGTGCGGCCCGTCGTCAACGCTCTCGTCGCTGTCGATGCGGGTGACCAGGTCGTCCAGGCGTCCGAGCAACTCGTCCGGCGGCAGATCCAGGGCGGAGAAGTTCTGTACCGCTGTGCGCAGCCGCCCCATCGTCGCCGCCGCATGCAATCCGTGTCCCACGACGTCGCCGACCACCAGCGCCACCCGGGCACCCGACAGCGGGATGACGTCGAACCAGTCCCCGCCCACGCCGGCTTCTGCCGGCAGATACCGCCAGGCCACCTCCAGCCCGTCCTGTTCCGGTACCCCTCGCGGCAGCAGACTCCGCTGCAGAGTCACCGCCATCGCGTGCTCCCGGGTGAAGCGGCGGGCGTTGTCGATGGCCACCGCCGCCCTCGCCACCAGCTCCTCCGCGAAGGAGAGGTCCTCTTCCTTGAACGGGGGCGAATCCCCCGTGCGCCAGAAGTTCGTCGTCCCCAGCACCACACCACGCGCCTGGAGCGACACCGTCACCAGCGAATGCACTCCGCGTTCCAGGGCCATACCGGCCCCGTCAGGGTCCTCTTCCCACCACCCCCGGGCCTGCCGCAGGTCGTCCTCCAGCACTGCCCGCCCTGTCTCCAGGGCCCGAGCCTGCGGAGCCGCCGGCGAGTAGGTGATCAGCTCTCCGACCGGGTAGAGCCCCTGCCGCTCCTGATACCCCCCACTGACTACCGTTCGGCGCATATCCGCCGCCCTGGCCGGCTCCTCGCCGCGCTCCACCAACTCCAGCAGATCGACCGTGACGATGTCGGCGAACCGCGGGGTCGCCACATCCGCCAGCTCCTGTGCGGTGCGCACCACGTCCAGCGTGGTGCCGATCCGCTCGCCCGCGTCGTACAGGAGCTTCAGCCTCTCCCGCGCCACCTCCGCCCGTCCGGTGACCGACGCCAGCTCTGTGGTGTCGCGCAACGTCACCACCCAGCCCGCCTGACCGCCGTGCGGGGCGGTAGGGCGCATGTTGACCGCCAGCAATCGGTCCCCTGCGAGATGCACCTCATCCGTGGCCGGCTCACCCGACGCCAGCAGCTGTGCTGTCTCCGTATCCAGCTGCAGCTCCCCCAGCTGTCGCTGCTCCGCGTCCACGGGTAGCTCAAGCAGCCGCCGCGCCTCGTCATTGGCCAGCATCAGCTGTCCGTCGGCACCGATGATCAGTACTCCCTCCCGGACTGCATGCAGCACCGCGTCATGGTGCTCGTACATGCGCGTCATCTCCGCCGGCCCCAGACCGTGCGTCTGCCGACGCAACCGCCTGGCCACCAGCGCCGCCCCGGAGGTGGACAGGGCCAGCGCGGCCGCCCCGGCGCCGAGGATGATCGGCAGTTCCCGTCCGGACAGGTTGCTCACATACCGGACCTTGATCCCGGCGGACACCAGGCCGACGACCGAGCCGCGGTCATCGGTCACCGGGACCACCGCCTGGATGACCGGCCCTCTGTCCGCCGGCAGAGGAAGCCCGCTGGCCCGCTCGATGGTGGTGTGGCCTTCCAGCGATGGTTTGATGGTGCCGACGAACTTCTTCCCGATTTGATTCGGGTCGGGGTGCGTATAGCGAATTCCCTTAGTGTTCATGACAACGATGTCGCTGACGCCTGCCCGCTTCCGGGCTGCTTCGGCACGCGGCTGAAGCACTGCCGTCGGATTCCCGCTGCGCAATGCCTGGACCGTGCCCGGGGCGTTCGCGAACGTCTCCGCCGCCGTCAGTGCCTGAACCTCGGCTTCCCGCGTGCTGTCACGCCTCGACTGGAGCACGAGGGCCGTCACCGCGGCCGCAACCAGCAGCGCCACGATCACGACCTGCAAAACGAACACCTGCCCGGCGGCGCTGCGCAGATTCAGCAGAGAGCGCAGCCCCGGGCCCGCGGACTCACCCCGATCAGACGCAGGGCCGGGGAAGAGACGGTGTCGGATATGCCTTTTTGGGCTAGAAAGTCCCTTCATGGCTACTTCCTAGCACTGTCTTCTGCCCCGCAGCGTGCACGGTACGGTCGCGACACATTTGCAGAGGAGCTGTCCTGTCCAATTGTCCCGAGCTCGACGCGCTCACCGGACACGTCCGGCCCTTTGCCCAGATGCTCACCGGGCGCCAGGGCGAACGGCTCCCGCAGTGGCTCGATGCCGTACGCAAGGACGACTTGCCCGGCCTGCACTCTGGCGCTGTCACGTTGGCTGACAGGGTGGGAGGATCCTCGGGCTGGTCACGGTGGAGGGGGTCGTCCGTGGAGGGTATGTCGTCGTCGTACAAGGGGCACCGGTATCCGGTCGAGGTGATCTCGCACTGCGTGTGGCTGTACTTCCGGTTCCCGCTCAGTTTCCGCGAGGTCGAGGAGCTGTTGCTGGAACGCGGCGTGATCGTCTCGTACGAGACGATCACGCCGCTGGTGCCTGAAGTTCGGTCAGCAGTACGCCAACGGACTGCGCCGCCGGCGGCCCCAGCCCGGCGGCAAGTGGCATCTGGACGAGGTCTTCCTCAAGATCATCGGTGAGCAGAAGTACCTGTGGCGGGCTGTCGACCAGGACGGCAACGTGCTGGACATCCTGGTGCAGAGCCGCCGGGACGCGGCTGCGGCCAGGCGCTTCTTCCGTACGCTGCTGACCAAGACGGGCGGGGTGCCGCGGGTGATCGTCACGGACAAGCTCCGCTCCTACGGCGCGGCCCACCGCGAGGTCATGCCCTCCGTCGAGCACCGTTCCCACGGCCTGAACAACCGGGCCGAGAACAGTCATCAGCCCACCCGGCAACGCGAACGGGCGATGAAATGCTTCCGCAGCGTGGGCGCCGCGCAGCGTTTCCTGTCCGCGTTCAGCGGCATCTCACCCCACTTCGGGCCCCGCCGCCACCTGATGACCGGCACCCAACACCGCGCCGAAATGACCCTCCGCTTCACCATCTGGGAGCAGGTCACCGGTGTCACCGGCCGGCCTGCCGCCGCCTGAGCCCAGGGCCGGCACCCGGCCTCACCACACCTCGACACACCGTCAGACACCCGCACACCCAACAACGTGACAACGCCCACCGCCGCCTTCCAGCTGGGGCGGGTGAAGCTGGACAATATCCCGCCGAACCGGCTGTCCTCGCTGGCCCGTTACGGGCTGGGCACGAAGGCGGCGAAGCCGGAGAGGTCCTCGGAGCCCAAGCGCACGGCGATGCTCACCGCGGTGATGCGTCATCTGGAGACGAAGGCGATCGACGATGCCCTGGGCCTGTTCGAGATCCTGGTGGCCACCCGGTTGATCAGCGCTGCGAAGCGGTCCACGCACAAGCAGCGCCTGTCGACCCTGCCGCAGTTGGAGAAGGCATCGCGGCTGGTGGCGAGGGCGGCGGTATTCATCGAGGAGCTGGAGCTCATCGGGCAGACCGGTTGCGATGTGGATGTGGCGTGTGGGCGGCGCTGGAGGAGGTCGCCCGCCCCCGTGGCCCGGATTGCCCGCGAGGTGGGCTATCCGGGCCCCGCCTACTTCACCCGGGTCTTCACCCGGCACGTCGGAACCACCCCGACCGCCTTCCGGCGCCAGCAGCAACAGCGGACAGCCTGACGCTCGGGGCCAAGGCTCAGGCTCGGGATGGGGTTTGCGGAGCGGGGGTTGCGACTGCCACCCATGCCGACGTGCTCCCGGGCACGGGGCCGATCCCCATGCTCACCCCATTTTCTTCGGCGTCGTCGTACTCACGTTTGTCGCCGACTTCGGATACGCCTGCTGGCAGGCGGTTCGGTGTCCTGAAAAGTACGGGCGCATCGGGCGGGAAACGACGAACTGGTCGGTGCGCTCCCGGTTACTTGTGGCCGGGGCTTCGACGTCTTGGGTGCGGGCTCGTCAGTGGTCTGAGCGATCCGCTTCCCGGTGCGGTCCGCTGCGGCGAACCGTCGCTGGCGAACCGGAAGAAGGCCCAGGGAAGTGGTGGGCTGGAGTGCGGGATCGCGATCCGCATGCCGAGTGGCAATGTCCGGGTGACCGGTCTGGAGGGCGTTCTCCAGGACAGTGTGGCGTCTGGGAAATGCGTGGTCAACCGGGCTCATGTCGGGCACCGGATCCCACTGTGCACGCCCACGGCGCACAACGGGGGGACCCCTCCGGCGGGGCCGGGGGCGAACGAAGGAGGTGGTCCGGCCCCGTCTTCAACGGGTCACGCGGCAACGGGCGATGCGACCGGGCTCAGAAACGGTCCGGTGCACGCTCCGGGAGCGGAGACCCGGGAAGCAGGTCCCGCTTCTGTTTCTTGCGCCCCTCCGGGACCGAGCCAGCCGTCGCCTCGCAGGTCACGTCCTTCGCCGGGAGCTTGCCCGTGCGCAGATAGTCGGCGACCGCGTTGTCCGTGCACGCGTTGCCGTTCGGGTAGACGCCGTGGCCCTCGCCGCCGAGGACGGTGACCATTTTCGAGCCCTTCAGGTCGGCGTGCATGGCCCGGCCACTGGGCAGCGGGGTCTGCGGGTCCCACTCGTTCTGGACGATCAGGGAACCGACGCTGTTGTTCACCTTGGTCGCCGGTTCCACGGACTCGCCCCAGAACGCACAGGGCTTGACGCTGGACGCGAAGTCCCCGAATAGCGGGTAACGGCCCTTGTCCTGCACGGCGTCGCGCCGGTAGCTGTCAGGGTCGCGGGACCAGGCGGCCGAGTTGTCGCCGCACACGATGGCCAGAAGGCTCGCCGTATCATTGTCGGACGGCGCCTCGGCGGCACCAGCGGCGGCGCCTCCCGTACCAGCGGCGTCGGCGGCGGCGCCTGCCGGACCTGCCCCTTCGGCTCCGGCGAACGCCGCGAGCTTCTTCGTGGAGGCGGACTTGCCGGCTGCTGCCTTCTTCAGCTCCACGACCCCCTCAGTGGCGTACTCCGGGGTGAAGACCGCCGAGCGGATACCGCTCCGGAGGTCATCACCGGTGTTCGGCTGCCCGTCCACCACGATGGGCTTCTCGTCGGCCTGCGCGACCAGGTCCCAGAAGGTCCGGTCGACCTTCTTCGGGGTGTCACCGAGGCCGTACTTCTCCGAACGGTCGGCGGCCCACTCGGTCCACCGGTCGAACGCCGGCTCGGCGCCCTTCGCCCACCACTGGATCATCCCCCGCCAGGCGCGCGCCGGATCGACCGCGCTGTCCAGCACGAAACGGTCGGCCCGGCCCGGGAAGAGCTGGGTGTAGACGGCGCCCAGGTAGGTGCCGTACGAAGTGCCCATATACGAGATCTTCTTCTCGCCGAGGACAGCCCGGAGCAGATCCATGTCGCGCGCGGTATTGCGCGTGGTGATGTACGGGAGCGTGTCGCCCGCCTTTTCCCCGCACTTGTTCGCGACGTCACGTGCCCAGGCGACGTCCTTGTCGAACTTCTCCTCCTTGTACGGTCGCAGCCAGTCCTCCTCCTCCGGCTTCAGGTCACAGGAGACCGGGCTGCTCTCTCCCACACCGCGCGGGTCGAAGCCGATGAGGTCGTACTTCTGCCGCACGGACTCGGGCAGCCTGTCCTGCAACCCCATCGGCATGTAGCGCCCCTGCATTCCCGGGCCGCCGGGGTTGGAGAACAGGACACCGTGCCGCTTGCCGGGCGCGGTGCTCTTGATCCGGGATATGGCCAAGTCGATCCGCTTGCCCCCGGGAGCCCGGTAGTCCAGCGGAACCTTGATCGTGGCGCACTCGAACTCCGCCGGAGAGTCGGCGTCGCACCGCTTCCACTGCGGCTTCTGCTTCGCATAGCGGCCCAGCGCGCCTCTGGCGGCGGACGGCTCGGAGGCCGGGGCAGCGGTCGACGAAGCGGCGGTGGCCGGAGCAGCGGTGGCCGTCGAGGTGGCGAACGCGGGGGCCAGCATCGCCGTGACACCGACAGCCAACAGGGGCACGAGACATCTTCTACGCATGTAATCGATCCTTCCGGTCGCATGTTCGGACAGGAATGATCATTCAGGTGGAGTACGCCGGAATCGTCAGCCGAGCGGCCCCAACTCCCCTCCGACCTGGGCGTGACGCACCGCGGCACCTGGTCCCTGGGTCGTAGTACCGGATATGGAGCACACCCGGCACGCGGCGGCCGTCGGGAACCAGGCGGGGGTGAGGTACCACTGCCGTGCGTCGTTCATGTTGTCGCGCAGTGGCGGCCCTTGATTACGTCCTGGTTGTGCGTACAACGTTGCCCCACAGGACGCGCTGGTCGCCATTGGCCACCTTCAGCGGCGCTCGGCGAGCGGCTCTGCAACGTCCCGGCGTGACCCCGAGGTGGCTGCGGGCCCGCACCTGGAGCGGCAGGGAACTCGGCGTCACCGCCTGCCGGCTGTGCCCATGTCACGAACGCTCCTCCTAGGCAGTGTCTTCAAATGATCACCGCTGGTGGATCATGGTGTCGTGATACGTCGCCATGAACTGTCGGATGCCGAGTGGGAGTTCGTCCGGCCCCTGCTGCCCAGGCCGCTGCGGGGTAGGAAGCGGCTGGACGATCGCATGGTGCTCAACGGGATCGTGTGGAAGTTCCGGACGGGGGTGGCCTGGCGGGATGTGCCCGACCGGTACGGTCCGTGGGCCACACTGCACACCCGGTTCCGGCGGTGGGCTCTGGACGGAACGTTCGAGCGAATGCTGCAGGCCGCCCAGGCCGGGGCGGACGCGGACGGGGACGTCGACTGGCTCGTGTCGGTCGACTCCACCGTCGTCCGCGCCCACCAGCACGCCGCCGGGGCACGAAAAGGGGGCTCCGCAGCCCCGCACTCGGACGTTCCCGAGGTGGCCTGACCAGCAAAATCCATCTGGCCTGCGACGGTGCCGGCCGTCCGCTCGCTTTCACGCTCACGGGCGGCAACACCAATGACTGCACCCAGTTCACTGCGGTGATTGAAGCGATACGAGTGCCTCGCATCGGCCCGGGGCGGCCCCGAGTACGACCCTCCCACGTGCTGGGCGACAAGGGCTACAGTTCCCGGGCCATCCGCACCTGGCTGCGACGACGCAGCATCGGTCACACCATCCCCGAGCGGGCCGACCAGGTCCAAAACCGGCTCCGGCGCGGCAGTCGCGGCGGGCGCCCACCGGCCTTCGACAAGCAGCGCTACAAGCAGCGAAACGTGGTGGAACGCTGCTTCAATCGGCTGAAGCAGTGGCGCGGCATCGCCACTCGCTACGACAAGACCGCGGAGTCCTTCCATGCAGCCGTCACTCTCGCGTCGCTCCTGATGTGGGCGTGATGTTCTGACGGTGAACGCCGGGTCATCAGAGATGGAGCTCCGTCTCCCAGGCATCGAAGGGCGGCTCGACCCGATAGCTCGGGTCGCAGCACACTCGGACCCACTGCGCGACCCGGTACTGCGCGTCTCCGTCGTTCAGCACCATGCCGTCGGTGTCGATTTGCAGCACATTGCTATAGATCGCGAAGACCTGTTCCAACGAGGAGCCGGAGTGAAAAACGGTCGAGCGATAGTCAAACCCTTCGAGCAGGTCCAGGTCGAGGGTGCCGTTCGCCAAGTAGAAAGCGAAGAGCCGGAGCGAAGCGCGCACGTCGACAGAAAGATGTTCCACCAAGGCATCATGCTCAGCTACCGCGCCATCTTGGCAAGATCTTTGAAGACACTGCCTAGAGGATCCGATTTCAGGTCGAGCCACTCGTAGGTCCTATAGGTGCGGAATCCCACGACTTCCCCCGCGCCTCACCTGTGCTCTACGGCACACGTGAAAAGGCGGGGGGTCCGGGGGGCACCGGCACCTACACGGTGAGTAGTGGTCGACACCGGTCGGCCCCGTCACAAGCAGCAGCGCGTGCCCGACCCGTCTTCAACCCCGAGCCCCGTTGGCTCGCGCACTGCTCACCGCGCACGCGGCCATCGTCATGCTGACGGCCGCTCTCGTGGGGGCAGTCGCTGGAGTACTCACCGGCTACAGCACTGATAGCACCGCCAGCGCTGTTCTTGCGGGGCTTGACGCCGCGGGATTGAGCGTGCCCATCCTGCACCACCTGATCGGAGGCTGAGCCCGGGCGCCACGGGCGGCACAGGGACCCGCCGCGCGCACGGCCCCAAGGGGCAGTGGGGTACTGGACTCTGGTCGTGCGCGACCGCAACAGTCAGGCCAGGGGGAGAGTGACTGAGTGATGATGCCGCCCAGTTCGCGGGGTGGATCCGTCTCACCTGGTTACCCTCGGCGAGAGAGGTAGCGTCACGAGTCCGAGGCCTTGTGCCCTTCCGTAAGGCCGCAAGAGCATCCCCAGAAATGGGCATGCGCTCACTCACCCGCCTCACCACATAGGACACGGTCTTCGACCAGCACCTGAACTGATCCTGTTCGAGCGAGACTTGAGCGAGGCCCGAGTCAGGAGGACTCCTGGCGGTACGCCCCCGGCCTGCGCTCCTGGTCTCCCACCCCTCTTTCCCGACGTGAAGAAACCCGACACCTGCTCCGCGCCGAAACGGCTCATCCAGCCGAAAAACTCATCTCAGCGCCAGGTCTTGAGCCGGGATCAGGCAGAGGGCGCGGTGTTGATCATCCAGTGGGTGAAGGCGGCGTAGCGCTCGGCGGACTCGGCGGCTCCATCGGCGTGCTCGATCGCGGCGGAGTGCTGACGCACCTCTTCGAACCGGGACCGGCGTATGCTCTCGTAACGGCCGAGGGCGGTAGCCGTGGCGCATCCCTTCGCCAACTCGGCACGCAGCACTCCGGCGTCCTCCATGCCCAGGGTGCCGCCCGCCGCGATGTGCGGGGACAGGCCATGGGCGGCGTCCCCGATCAGGGCGACCCGGTCCGTGGTCCAGCGCCGCAGCTCGGGGACGAGCATGATCTGGTTCTCCAGGATGGATTGCTCCGGCGTCGCGGCGATCATTTCCAGGAGCTCGTCGTGCCAGCCGGACTCGGCCACGTTGCCGGCCCGAAGAAGTGCCCGGTCCCTCTTGCTACCGACCAGTTCACCAGCATCGAACTGGCCCACCCACCACATGGTTTGGCCCGGCGCGACCCGGGTGTAGCCGCCTCGGGTCCGCGCGTGCCCGATGGTGACAAACGTGCCGTCCGGCCGCTCGTCCCCGGATGGCAGCACTGCCCGCCAGGCGAAGTTGCCGGCCTGTGCGACTGCCGCGCTGCCGGGCTCGAGAGCGGTGCGCACGTCGGAGTACACACCGTCCGCACCGATCAGCAGATCCGCCCGCAGCGGCGCACCGTCGGCGAGGTGCACTTCCACGTGTGTGTCGTGCTCGGTGAAGCCGGTGACGTGTGTTCCCAGTCGGATCCGGTCCCTGCCGACGGTGTCGGCGAGGAGGTTGTTCAGGTCCGGCCTCGGCACCATGAGGAACTGGTGGGCGGCAGGATCGTAGCCGGCCGCGCGCATCGGGTGTCCGGCGGCGTCAAGGAAACGGGCCTCAACGGTCTCACTTATGCTCCGGACGTCGTCGCCGACGCCCAGGGTGTCCAACTCCCGCAGCGCGTTGGGCCACAGGGCAATACCGGCCCCGGCGGCCCGTACCCGCGGCGCGTGCTCCAGCACGATGACCTCATGCCCGATCAGCCGCAGCGAAGCCGCGGTGGTGAGCCCGACCAGGCCCGCTCCCACGATCACAGTGCGCATAGTTCCTCCCCTTGCCATCCAGTACTGCCGTGGCGAGATCGGCCGACGACTGGGAGGACGGGCAACCAGGCACCCGCCGGCCGGAAGCGGCAAAGCTCATTCTCTTCACCCAGGGAACGTAACACTAACGGTTAGCTTTTCCTAACGATTACGCTTATGTGTGACGGACGCCGTTGATCGGCCGGGCCGAGCCCCCGTAGGGCTCTCGTTTGCTCGACGGTGGCCATGAGTTCCCAGACCAGCCGCTCATGCAGAACTGCCGTGGCGGTGCCGGAGACCACGACGTCGAGCACCGGTTGCAGGCCACGCCCTTGAGCTACCGGCCCCGCAGGGTCCCGGTTCGGCCGGGAAACGGCCCTCGTGACTCAGCGGGCGAGGGAGCGGGCTACATGAACTCACCCGGCCTGCACACGCCCGCCCAGATCGCCGCCTGGCGCACCGTCGCCGACGCCGTCCACCAAAACGGCGGACGCATCGTCGCGCAGATCATGCACGCCGGACGCATCTCCCACCCCGACAACAAGCACCACGCCGAAACCGTCGCCCCCAGCGCCATCGCCGCCCCCGGCGAGATGTTCACCCCCACCGGTCCCCAGCCCCACCCCACCCCCCGCGCCCTGGACACCGACGAAATCCCCTCCGTCATCGACGAATACGCCCACGCCGCACGGGCCGCCCTCGACGCCGGACTCGACGGCATCGAACTCCACGCCGCCAACGGCTACCTGCTCCACCAGTTCCTCGCCCCCAACACCAATCAGCGCACCGACCCCTACGGCGGCACCCCCCAAGCACGCGCCCGCTTCGTCATCGAGGTTGCCCAGGCCGTCTGCGACGCCATCGGCAGCGAACGCGTCGGCATCCGCATCTCACCCGCCATCAACCTCCACGGCGCCATCGAAGACGACCCGGACGACACCGCCATCACCTACCGCACGCTCATCGACGCCCTGTCCGCCATGGGACTGGCCTACCTGCACACCATCGGAGACCCCACCACACCCCTCATTGAGGACCTCTCCCGCCGCTTCGCCGGCCCCCGCACCGTCAGCAACGGATGGGACCCCGTCACCGACGCCACCATCGCCCAGGCCCTCCTCGACAACGACCAGGCAGACCTCGTCGCCGTCGGACGCGCCTTCATCGCCAACCCCGACCTCGTCCACCGCTGGCAGACCCAGGCGTCCCTGAACCAGCCCGACATGAACACTTTCTACGGCGGCGATCACCGCGGCTACACCGACTACCCGACTCTGTAACAAGGCCACACCGGCACCCCCGAGACCGCAGCATCTCGTTCAAGTAGTCGAAAGCAGAGCGACTTGGGGGTGCTCAGTCGCCGCAGCGATCGCGCCCTGTCAGCGCCATCGGCCGACAGCTCGACCGGTCGGCTCCGGGCGGGGCGCAGGGTGCGCAAGCACAGCCAGGTGCCGATCGGCAGCAGGAAGGCGGAGACGCCGGGGCCGGGGAGGGCAAACACGCGAACGGCGGCGCCGACGATGACGCCGGGCAGCGTCCAGGCGACGAGGCGCCGGGCCAGTGAACCGCGCAGAGCGCCGTCGCGGCGGTACAGCCTCAGTGCGCCCGGCCCGGCCACCACATTGAACAGCAGGTTCATCGGCGTGACCGCCGGACTCGGCACACCGAGGACGCTGAGCTGAACGGGGAGGAGAACGGGGAGGAGAAGGATCGCCCCGGACACGCTGACCGAAGCGGTCATCGTCGAGATCAGCAGGCCGGCCGCGAACCCCTGCCCAGATCGCCCACTCCACCGCTGCCCAGGCCGCTCCTTGGTCGCCCGGTCAGTATCGACGGACCAAGCTGCTGAGCCGCAGGTCGGCAACAAGGTGTTCACGAATGGCAGGTGCAGCCTGGCTCGCAGCCGCACGCGTCCGCCCCGACCGCGCCGACCGCGCCGGACCCGCCAAGGGCCGGTGGGCTGTGGGCAGTGGGGGCGTACCAGCCCTTGCCCTGCCAGGCGTCACGGCCTTCCTTGACCGTGATGCCGGTAATGACCAGGGCGGCGATTCCCTCGGTGCGCGGGGTCGGCAGTGTGCTGGTGCCCCGCCTGGAGGCTGCTGACCGCTGGCTCACAGGCGGCGCGAACGCTCATCCCTGGCCGTGGCTCAGCCAATGGGCGATGTCGGCGATGACGGCAGGGTCGACATGCTGCGGGGTTCCGTATTCGGCGGGGGTGGATGGTCCTGCGCCGGGGAAGAACAGGTGGTTGTCGGCTTCGTAGACACGGATATCGGCTTCCGGGCGGCCGGCCAGGCCCGTCCGCCATCGAACCAGGTCGTTGGCGACGGTGACCTGGTAGTCGCGTCCTCCTTGGAGGATGAGCATCGGCTTGCCGAGTCCGGCCGCGATCGCGACCGGGGCGTATTCACGCAGTTCGAGCCAATACGGCGCGGACAGGCCGAACGGCAGATCCGCTGCGGGGGTCGAGGGCGTGAGCTCCGCGCTGTCGACCAGGGCGGCCTGCCGCTTGAAGGTCTCGATGACCGCGGGTGGGACCTGGTCGGGAAGCATGGCGGCGAGGTAGCTGACGACGCGGACAGCGGCGTGGTGCATCGGCTGCGTGTCACCGGCCATGATCACCAGGCCCGCCACCGTGGGTGCGGCGACGGCGACGGCAGGGGCGACCTTGCCGCCCATGCTGTGGCCGAGGACGAAGACCCGCTCGGGGTCCACCGAGCGGTGGCTACGGAGCAGGCCAACCGCGTCGACGGCGTGCGGCACGTATTCCTGCGTCATCGTCAGGTCCGATGCCGCGGCCACATCGCGGTGGGCGTAGGTCGCCTTGTCGAAGCGCAGCACTGTCGTCCCGCGGCTGGCGAGCCCCCAGGCCAGGTCCTTGAGCGGTTTGTTCGGCCCGCTGGTCTCGTCGCGGTCGAACGGCCCACCACCGGCGAGCAGCACCACGCCGGGGCCGGGAGCCTGCCCGCGGGGGACGCTCACCGTGCCCGACACCGCGAGCGGGCCGGTGCCGACGGTGACCTCGTGCTCGCTGAAGCGGCCGGGCTCGGCATAGGGCGGTGGCATCCAAGCGAGTTCTGAGCCGGTCATGGACTCTGTCGCAGTGCCGTCAGGCATCCCATCACAACCTTTCTCAATGAATGCGAACGGTAGCACGGCGTGAGATCATTACGAGATGGATGCCTTCGAACTCTTGGCCCACCCGGTGCGGTTGCGAGTGGTTCATGCGATGCGCGGAGGCAGGGAGCTGACCACCGCCGAGCTGTGCGACCGCATTCGGGACGTCTCGAAGGCCACGGTCTACCGGCACGTCGACCTGCTCGCAGCC
Organism: Streptomyces sp. NBC_00440; assembly: GCF_036014215.1. Lineage (NCBI taxonomy): Bacteria > Bacillati > Actinomycetota > Actinomycetes > Kitasatosporales > Streptomycetaceae > Streptomyces > Streptomyces sp. NBC_00440. The sequence goes on along the minus strand of NZ_CP107921.1, from coordinate 51,429 downwards.
GGTGGGGTCCTGGAAGTCGCCCTGGAGCGACGCGTGCGCGGTGCGGTCGAGCGCCGTTACCGGCTGCGCCGCGACCGCGCGGGGATCAATACGGACACGGCCAATTCGCTCTCGCTCGACGACCATCGCAGCGCATTCGCCGCCGCTCTGGCGGTCCTGACTGCTGAATTCACCGCGTATCTCGACCGCGACACGGCCGACCCGGTAGCCGACCTGGTCGGCTACCGGCAGCATGCCGTCTGGCTCAGCCCTGGGGAACTGCACGGGATGATCGACGGGATGCGGGAGGCGATCGCCCCCCACCTGGCCAACGAGCCATCACCCGACCGCACGCAGTACCTGATCAGCCCGATCCTCTTCCCCGTCGAAGCGCCGCCGACCGGGACCGGCACCGATAACACCGCCACGGGCGGCCAGAGCCCGGGACCCTGTAGCTGAACCCGTGCCCGGTTTGCCCCGAATTCCAAGTCGCACGGCCAATTCCGCCACCGAGAATGCTGATGCACCTCCCTACGCATCATCGGTGGTATCCGGGGCCCGCAGCGGGCGCAGGCCGCCAGGCAGGTCGGGCAGCTGGAACGAGTACCGGCCGAGCATGTTGACGTGATGCCGCGCGAACGGGGACAGGCGGGCCACGTCCTCGTCGCGGACGTCGAACCCGTCCTCGCGTAGCTGCTGTACGGCGGCGTCCATGTACCTCGTGTTGAACAGCACGAGGGCGTTGAGGACCAGGCCGAGGGCGCCGATCTGGTCTTCCATACCGTCCTGGTAGCGCTGGTAGAGCTGTCCGGCCTTGCCGTGGAAGATCTTCCGAGCGAGCGCGTGGCGGCCCTCCTGGAGGTTGGCCCGCGTAGGTGAATCCCGCCAAGGTGAGGAGTCCGAAGACAATGTCGGAGTACGAGGCGGTATCGGTAACGATCATGTCGGGGCGTTTGCCGCCGTCGCGGTCGTAGAGGACGTCCAGCACGTACAGCGAGTCGCGCGGGGTGCCGGCCACGACCTTCCCGCCGAGCCCGGCCGCCTGGTCATTGATCATGTTGAGCCAGGTGGCGCCGCCCCGGCGTCCGAAGAATTTCGGGTTCGGCCGGGCGTACACCGACGGCACCGGCACCACGAACCGCATTCCGTCGACCGAGGCGACCAGCCCGCCGCCCCGCGCACTGGCAAGCGGAATCGCGGCCTGGGCGGCGATCAGCGTGGCGTTGGCGGCCCGGTAGGTCGCCAGCCGCAGATACGTCTCATCCACGTGGGACAGCCGCCCGTACTTCAGCGCGTCGGTGCCGCTGATCACCGGGGTATAGCCGACGTTGCAGCCGTGCGCCACCAACAGCGCCGCGATGGTGACGGGCAGGTCTTTCAGCCGGGCCTCGCCGCCGGTGACCGAAGTGAACGCTTGGTCCGCGCCCGTCCAGGAGAACACCTCCAGCAGCACCTCCGGCAGGTCCACGCGGGGCAGCATCGCGTTCACCGCCGTCCGCAGGTCCAGAAGGGAAGCCGGTTCGGGCTCCGGCTCCAGCGCAGCGAAGTGCAGGTGGCCGTCATCGTCGAAGGCGATGCGCGTTCTCAGGTAGCCGGCCCGCCACCTCCCGGCAGGTGCCGTCCAGTAGCGCGGGCCGCGCCGCCAGGTGCTCACTCGGCCCATCGGGGAGGCCGAGTGACGCCAGCACGGTGGGCTTGGCCTGCTCCCATGCCTCGCCGGCCAGCAGCTTCGCCCGCGGGTCGCCCCACTTGGAGGAGTTCTTCGCGAAGATCTCCCGTCTGCGCAGCATGCGGTGGAAGTGCTCCAGCACGCAGAACACGTACCCCTTCCAGTCCACCGTCCCCGGCTCCAGGTTCGGCGCGGCCAGTACCAGCCGCCGCCACGACCCCGCCAGCAGCTCGGTGTCGATCTCGCCAGGCCCCACCTTCTTGCGGCCCATCAACTCTGGCAGTGACTTCAGCGCGGCCAGCACCGGGGCGCCCTCCGGAGTCGCGTCGAAGTCCACGACCTTGACCAGGAGTTTCAGGAACGGCCGCACGGTGCCGAACCGGGTGATCAGCATCGCCCGCCATGCCTGGTCCGCATCGGAGTCCAGCGGCGGCGTCAGCTCGAACAGTGCGGCGATCGCGGCGGCCAGCTCGCTGCGTGGCACCACCGCCTCAATCTGCTCCCACATCGCCGCCAACGTTTCCACCTTCGGGGCGCTGATCTCGCCGGTGTTGGGGTCGACCTGCTCGGAGGTGGTGTCGAAGACGGCCTGGAACGCGGTCGCCAGTTTCGCCCCGGCCCGCTCGACCTTCGGCAGGGTCTTCATCTTTTCCTTGGCCGTCTCCCTCTCTGCCCTGGCCAGCAGCTTGGTGGCGATCAACACCTCCAGGAGGTCCAGGGCGTCATCGACCGCCCTCGTCGTCAGGTGCACCGCGGTGGCCAGCAGGGTCGCCAGGCGCCGCGCGTCGTTGTGGCGCTTGAACAGCGTCGCCTCGCCGTCCACCCCGTACCGCGACAGCTCCGCCAGCCGGCGCGGCGGTATCCCCGACACGTCCAGCTCCATGCCCAGTTCGGCGATCTCCTCCGCCCGATCCAGCGACCACTTCATCTGCGGACCCGACACCCGCACCGGCCCGCGCCGCAGCCGGTCCAGCTCCGAGACCCGCGAACCGGCCGGCACCGTCAGCAGCGAGTCCAGCACCGTCCGCTGCCCGGTGTTCAGCAGCCCGTAGAGGGTGTCCCACAGGTGCTGGTTCGCCGCCTCCCGGACATTGCCCACCATCCGTGACAGACGGCTCGCCCCGGGAAGAAGCACCCGCCGCTCGCGCAGCCAACCGGCCGCCGCGTCGAACGACGCCTTCGGCCCGTCCCCAGTCGTCCAGGCCCGCGCATCGAGCCACTCACCCAGCTCAGCCGAGACCTCAGCGAAGTCCTTCCAGCCCCCGGCCTCCTGGACCTCCCCGGCGTGACTGCGGGCCGTCCCGTCCCGCTCGCCGTACTCCCTCAGACACGACGGGCCCTCGATCTCCAGTTGCTCGGCCAGGTACTCGGCCACCTCCTCCGGCACCTGCCGCGGGTCCGGCAGGAACCGGCCCAAGTAGCGCACGCTCGTGAGCTGGACCGCGTACCCGAGCCGGTTGTGCGCGCGCCGCTTGGCTTGCGCCCCCTCCCTGTCCGTGTCGTCCAGGAAGAAGTACCGCTCCAACTCGGTTCGGGACGGCGCCCCGACAAACGCCCCGTACCCAGCCTGCTCACCTGACAGAAACTCGACTGCCACAACAACTCGCCGAAGATCGGCAACAGCGACCCACGAAGGCTCCGACACGCAATCACCCCAGGTGAAAGCGCCAATCAACGCCGAGATGGCTTAGCGCACGATCTGACATGTATGTTCCCCAACCCCCTTCCTCACTTCCGGCCGCCCCCGCCCCCTCCGGGTGACAGACCAGACACAGGGTGACGTCGCATTGCTAGCTGAAGCCGTTCGTGCGGTAGTCCGCGGCTCGGAGGGAAACGGCGCAGGCGAATCGCCGTGCCGCCTCTTGAAGGTCGTCCTCCATACCGATCAGCTCGTCATCGACCGGCTCACGCCAGCGCGGTTGGCGATGCCCCACCCGGTAGAGGTGCGTACGGTGGAAGCGGGAGCCGAGAAAAAGGACATACGACATTATGTGGCGACGTGGCAGCCGGCCGGTCGGCAAAGGCGGTGGCCGGGCAAAGGCGTCGTCTCCGGTGCCTACGGCCGCCCGCCGCCTTGGTCGGCCCGTGACACCCTACGATGCGGACCGATGCCGATGACGGACGGCGAACCCACCGACGCAACCTCGGGCACTTCCGTGAGCAGCGATCGCGCGTCGTCGCGGACGGTGGCAGGACGGTGGCCCGGCGCCGAGCCACCGCAGGGACTGCTCGATCTGGTGGATCAGGCGGTGGTGATGTGCGACGAGGACGGCGTCGTACGCGGGTTCAACGGTCCCGCAGCAGAGTTGTTCCCGCGGCTGGGGACGGGGCAGGAGCTGGTCGGGCCGATGGCGACGGCCACCGCCAGGCTGGCGGAGAGGTTCGAGTGCGATGTCGCCGGGCGCACGCTTTCTGGTTACCGACGGCCGTGGAACGGCGGTGTGGTCTGGCTGGTACGCGATGTCAGCGGTGCCCGGGACCGCGAGCGGGATCTGCTGGCGGCGCGGGAACGCTCTTCGTTTCTCCACGAGACAGCCGTTCGGCTGGGAGGCTCACTGCATCATGGCCGCACGGTACGCGCCCTGGTTCAGGCCGCCCTGCCGGTGCTGGCAGACACCGCAATCGCTGTCCTTCCGGTACTCGGGCGGCGGTCCACCTGGTACCTGGCAGGGCCCGGCGGGACCGCCAGATCGGGGGACATGCTGGCGGAGACGCTGCTGCGGGTGTCACGGGTCGCGCACGCACTGACCGGGCTCCAGCGCCGGGCGGTTGTCTGCCGTCGGGACGAGCTGGGCGAGGTGGGCGCCCTCATGCTGCAAGGCCAGGACGCAGTCGGCGAGGCGCTGGTGATCCCGCTCTCCGGCAACGGGGTTTCGGCAGGTGCACTCGTTCTGGTGCGGGGACCTGAGCGGCCGCGCTTCGGCGAACAGGACATCGAGCTCGCCGAACAGTTCGCAGCACGGGCCGGTCTTGCGCTCGCCACTGCCTCTCTCTACTCGCAGCAGACACGCATCACCGCCGTGATGCAGGCCGATCTGGCCCCTCGTGCGCTGCCCGATGTCGATGGCATCGCACTCGGCGCGGCCTACCGGCCGGCTGCGGAGGCACTGCTCATCAGCGGGGACTTCTATCACGTCGCCCCCGAGGACGGCGGAGGCGTCAAGTTCTTCTTCGGCGACGTGCGCGGCAAGGGCGCTGAGGCCGCGTTGCTCGCAGGCCAGGTACGGCAGAGCCTGCGGACGCTGGCGCTGGTGGAACGTGATCCGCTCGGTACCCTGCGTCTGCTCAACCGGGCTCTGCTCGATGCTGGAAGCCGTTTCACCACACTGGTGATGGGTTCCGCCCACCGGGCCCCGAACGGCGGGCTTACCGTGACGACGGCCGGTGGTGGCCACCTTCCGCCGCTGGTGCTGCGCCGGGACGGCCGGGTGGAGGCGATGGCGGTCGGTGGCACTCTGCTCGGCATCCTGCCCGACGCGGAATTCGCACTGACGCAATCCCGTCTGGAGCCCGGTGAACTGATGCTGCTCTACAGCGACGGGGTGACCGAGGCGCGCGGCGGCCCGACCGGGGACGCACTGTTCGGCGATGAGCGGCTCATCCGCGATCTCGCCGGCTGCCTGGGGATGCAGGCAGGAGCCGTCACCGAACGCGTGGAGCTTCTCACCACACGGTGGCTGGCCGGGCGCCCCCACGACGACATCGCCGTACTGGCGATCCAGGCCCCGCACGGCCGGGAAGGAGGGGGCCCCCGATGACGGATGCCGTAACGGGGATCACCGACGAGGTACGGGCCGCCTTCGACCACCATCTGACCGAAGCGGACGACGAGGCCGCCGTCGCACTGACCGTCCGCCTCGTGGAGGAAGGCCTGAGTGAGGAGGAGGTACTGCTCGATCTGGTGGCCCCCGCCCAGATCGCGGTGGGCTCCCGGTGGGCGGCCGGCGAGTGGACCGTGGCCCAGGAACACTCCGCCACCCACGTCAGCCAGCAGGTGGTCACCGCCATCGCCGCGGTCCGCCCTCCGGACGGCAACGCCCCCACGGGTGACATCGCCGTCGCCTGCAGCGACGGCGAGTGGCACACCCTCGCTCCGCGCATCCTTTCCGAGGTCCTGCGGTTGCGCGGCTTCCAGGTGCGCTTCCTCGGCGGTCATGTGCCTCCCGCTCGGCTGATCTCCGATCTGCACTCGAACGGACCGGACGTGGTGGCCCTCTCCTGCACCCTGCCGGTCCGCCTGCCGCTCGCGGACCGTCTCTTCGAGGTGTGCAGGACGGCAGGTGTACCCGTTCTGGCCGGCGGGCCCGGCTTCGGTCCTGCCGGTATGTGGGCCCGCACCCTGGGTGCGGACCTATACGCCCCCGACGCCCGGTGCGCAGCGGAGCTGCTGCGCACCGGGTGGCCACCTCGGCGGACGGGCAGGCCCTCGGTGGACGACCGGTCCGCCGAGACCTACGCGTGGCTCGTCCAGCAGCGCCCGGCACTGCTGCGGGGCCTGCTGGAGCGTCTGCCCCACGGACTCGCCCTCGCGGCCGACCCGGCGGATCCGCAGCTCGATGCCACTGTCGAGCAGCTGGGGTACCTGACGGATTCACTCGCTGCCGGGGTCTTCGTCGATGATCCGCGGATCTTCACCGACTGTCTCGGTTTCATCCGCGGTTACTGCTCGGCACGTTGCTCGTCGCCCGATCATCTAGACACGGTGGTGGCTGCCTATGCTTCCCTGCTGCACGACTCGCCCCGGACGCTCGCGCACGTCGTCGCCGGCCAGAAGTGGCTGGCCGGCCCGCTCGGCGACGGCTCGGGCTGAGGTCTCAGGATCCCGCGCCGTCCAGCTCGGCCAGAGTGTCCCGCGTCGAGCACCAGCCCGGCCGCCGCCACGTTCTCCTCGATGTGTGCCACCGACGAGGCACCCGGGATGGCCAGCAGCGCCGGTGACAGGGCCAGCAGCCAGGCCCTCCTCGGACTCGCCGCTGAATGTCCGTCCACCACGGTCGTCTACGAGCCCGCCGCCCAGTCCACTTCCCCGGGCGACAGGCGGGAGTAGCGTGGGGGAGTTACGGGTGGATGGCGCTCATCCCTCGGCTCTTCCTGATGCCGACCCGCACCGCGACGATCTCGTCCCGCTCGGACGCCCTGCCGGGCGGGCCCTAGGTGTTCTGTCCACGGAGGTTGGGTGCGGTGACAGTGATCACCGTCTGGGGATCTTGAACGAGTGAGGGCCTTCCGGGTTCGGTGTGGATTGCGACGTCTACACCAGCCCGAAAGGCCCTCATGCCTCACCGTAATGCACCTCTGACCGAGACCGGACGCCTGCGGCTGGCCCGCTGTGTGGTTGATGACGGATGGCCTCTGCGCCGGGCAGCGGAGCGGTTCCAGGTATCACCGACCACAGCCCAGCGGTGGGCCGGGCGCTATCGCCGGCTCGGCGAAGCGGGGATGAGCGACCGTTCCAGCCGCCCCCACCACAGCCCTCGACGCACGCCGACCCGGACCGAACGCCGGATCATCAAAGTCCGCCTCGCGAGGCGGTGGGGACCGGCCCGCATCGCACACCTGCTGGGCCTGGTGCCATCCACCGTGCACCGGGTGCTGGTTCGCTTTGGCTTGGCCCGGCTCAGCCATCTCGATCGGGTCACCGGCCGTGTCATACGCCGCTACGAACGCGACCGGCCCGGCGAACTCGTGCACGTGGACATCAAGAAGCTTGGCAACATTCCCGACGGGGGCGGTCACAAGGCCCTGGGCCGCCAGGCAGGCCGCAAGACCCGCTCCGGGGCCGGTTACAGCTATATCCATACCGCCGTCGACGACCACTCCCGTCTGGCTTACAGCGAGATCCACACGGACGAGAAGAAAGAGACCGCCACCGCGTTCTGGCAGCGGGCCCAGACCTTCTTCACCCACTGCGGGATCACCGTCGAACGGGTCCTGACCGACAACGGGGCGTGCTACAAGTCCTACCTCTGGCGCGAGACCCTGGCAAAGGCCGGGATCACCCACAAGCGCACCCGGCCCTACCGACCGCAGACCAACGGCAAGGTCGAACGACTCAACCGCACCCTGCTCGACGAGTGGGCCTACGCAAAGCCCTACCGCTCAGAGCAGGAACGACGTGACGCATTCCCCCGCTGGCTGCACTCCTACAATCACCACCGCGGACACACCGCGCTTAAGGGCCAACCACCCGCCAGCCGCGTCCCCAACCTCACGGGTGAATACACCTAGGGCGTGTCCGCAAAGTGGGTTGTTCGTTGGTAAGTCGTGGTGCGTCGGCATGAGTTGACTGATGAGCCGTGGGCTGTCGTAGAGCCGTTGCTGCCTCGATCGCGAATGGGGCGGCCGGTCCGTGACCGTCGGCAGGTGATGAACGGGATCCTGTGGAAACTCTCGACAGGGGCCGCCTGGCGATCTCTCCCGGAACGGTACGGGCCGTGGAAGACGGTCTATGAACGGTTCCGCCGCTGGTCGGCGGACGGGACATGGGACAGGCTCCTGGCTTATGTCCAGCAGCACTCCGATGCGGCCGGCGAGGTCGACTGGTGCCTCGTCTGCGTCGCCTCCACGACCGTGCGCGCTCACCAGCACGCGGCGGGGGCCCGAAAAGGGGGCTCTGGACGGGTGAAGCCCTCGGCCGGTCCCGCGGCGGGCTGACCACGAAGATCCACCTGGCCTGCGACGGACAGGGCCGGCCCCCCGGCAAGAAGCAGGGCTCCGCGCCCGACACCTGGGCACAGGAACTGATCCGCAAACTGCTCTACGCCCGCCGGACCGCATCCATCTCCCTGGCTGAGTCGGTGTGCACCGAGAGTGCGGCCCTCATCGGGGTGAGCCCACATATGGAGGAAAAGCTGGATGCCGCGGTACGCCGCGGCCGTCTGTGGATGGAAAAGCAGACCGCGGAGCGCGAGCGGCTGTTCGCCAACCTGAAGCGGGCGGTGGCCGACCGGCGTCACAGAAGGGTCCGCGCGCTCCTGAAGCAGGCCAAGACGGTCACCAAGGCCGACACTTCCGAGCTCGAGAATCACGCGATCTCGGTGGCCACCGACTACCTCACTGCCGTAACCACGGCCAACACCAAGCACCTCAATGCTCTCCTGGACGGCCTCAATCGCCTTCCCCGATACGTGGACCCGGACGTCTTCTACGCGAAGGTTCACGAACTCGCCCAAGCGGCCCATGAGGTGGACAACATCAGCCCGCAGCGCCAGGCGCAGGTCGGCACCTGGAGGAAGCGCGCCGGCCTTCCCGATGAGGACAGCCGGGGCCGGCCGCGACGTGCGTCACGATCACGGAAGGGCCGGCTCTACCGGCAGGTCGCCGAGGAGGACCAGCTGATGAAGAGCTGCCCTCGCTGTGGTGCCGGCATCGGGCTGCCGTGCCTCGCGGACACGAAAGCCAATGAGGCACAGGGCGTACCCCACGACGAGCGAATACAGCCGGTCATCGACCAGCGCCAAGAGGAGCAGCGCACCCTGCGGCCGTGGCGGGTGTACGAGGTGGGGTGCCCAGACTGCGGCCGAGGCGTCGACGCCCGGTGCGCCACATCGGGGGGCCCTCACCGCTCCCGCGTCGAGCTGGCCAAAGACCTCACCCGGCGCCGCGAGCCGCACCCTGATTCCCACGGCAAGCGGTAAGCGCCTCGGTGATATCGCCGGTGATGACACCGACGTCGTCGGTTATGACGCCGCCCACGTCTGCGACGACCTGGTCGTCGCAGACCGTCGGTTCGGGGGCCGACATCAGCGGCCGCAGGTGTCGAGCATCTCGCCGACCGCGGTCTTCTCCGCCTCGGTGACGTTGAGTTGGTAAACATGCAGCAGCTGGCCTGCGGCGGGTTGTCAGACCCGCGGCCTAAGATCCCGGCGTGGTGACTGATGACCTTCCCGATGACCTTGATCGCGCTGGAGCGCGCAACCTGGACTGAGATCCAGGAAAACCGGCTAACTGTGGAGACCGCGGAGCGGTGCGGGCCCGGACTTTCGAGCTGGCTGACGGCAATCCGCAGCGTCGCCTGGAGATCGAGGAAGCCGTGAAGAAGAAGGTCCGCCACCCAGAGCCGGACAACGGGTAGGCCAAGTGCCGACTTGGTCCGACCAGGTATCGGCATCTGTGCGCCACGAAATGTGGCCTCGACCAGAGTGCTCGGGCCGTGGTTGCATTCCGCGGCCGCCTGGTACACACCCGGGCACCGGTCCGCCGACGGGCGCCCGTACGGCAGCTTAACGGTGCGGGCTCGAACTCGACGTTCGTCTGTCCGCAGCCGGACGCGATGTGCTCCAGCGCCGTGTGCTCGGCGCTGTCGATGCTCAGTCTCTGTCTGAGATCCCAGATCGTCGCCGTGGATCTTTTGGTAGGACGAACGAGAACTTCGGGCGGCTGAGATGAGGGTTCTGTGTAGGTCAGCGCAATGATGGGAGTTCGTGCGTGGCCCAGTAATCGGCGGCGGTGATGCCTAGCAGCACCGCGTCGTGGTAGGTGCCGGCGAAGAATTCGTGCTGGCGTAGCCGCCCCTCTTCAACGAAGCCCAGACGGTGATAGAGAGCGAGGGAAGCCTCGTTGAATGCGTAGACTTCCACCTCACATTTGTTGCATCGCTGCTCGGCGAACATGTAGGTGAGGATCAGCTCAGTGGCTTCAGCCGCGTAGCCCTTGCGGCGGTGATCACGGGTGATCTCGATCCCGGTCTTGAATCGTCCTGCACGGCTGTCGGTTTCTCCGATGGTCACGGAGCCTGCGAACGCGCGATCGGCCAGCGTCTCAATGACCAGCCGGAAGGCTTCTCCTCCTGGTGGGCGCCCAGCACGCTCAGCAGTCCAGGCACGAAAGCTCTCTTCTGAGCGAGGAGGGGCGACCAGGTCAGCGTTGCGGACATCGACCGTGTGCTTGGCCAGATCGCGGAACCTCTCCCAGTCTTCCGGCTCGACACCTCGCAGACGTATCTTTTCGCCGGTCCACATGTCACTCATGGCGTCCACCCATCGTCAGTGCAGGCGCTGTCAGCCGTGCGCATCAAAAGGCAGATGATATCGACTGCATTCCGTTCCCCGTTGGCAGAGTCCCTCCTGTGATCATTGAGCTGAGGGATGAGGGCCGCGATGCGGAAGCCGATGAACACCTGGCGGAGGTCTGCCGCACCTTCCCGGCCCACGGTGTTGTCGAGCTGTGGCAGCTCTTTCGGAAGGGCAGCCGCAAGCTCGATGCCCACCGCCTGCTGGTTCTGTCGGCTCGGCTACGCACCGGAGTGAGCCTGTGCTATCTGTACAGGACCGGGGCGGTTTCGTCGTGAAGAGCTCTCCCTACCGTTCGTGGGTTGGAGCCCTCCTACGAAGTGCAGGACGTCCTGCTCGAGGTGATGGCCGATGAGACCCCTCTGCCGGAACTCGTGCAGTTCGTCCAGGCCTGCGGGGAACGCGATGACCAAGAGACACTGGACCTGCTGGCCCCGGCTCTCACGTCGCACCCGGCGGCATTCCGTGAGGCCCTTCGGCGGGCGCTTGAGGCACTGGTGCGGGGTCGCTGCGGCTGGCGGCGCGCACCGTGCAGCTCGGTGACCAGCTCAAGGTTCCCGTGGTGCTCACGAACGCGGTCCGCTACGCCGACCCGGCGCAGCACCGCCTGGCCGACGTGCTTGACGCGGCACGCCTGCTGCGCCCGATCGACCACCGTGCCCTGGACGGTGGCGAGCGCTGGCTGAAGGGGCCGGCCGAGATGACAGTGGTGGCCGCGCGGGTCTCGGAGGCCGCCGGGTGCGGGCCCGGGCGGGCGGCGGCGCTGCTGACCGAGACCGATGCCACCGCGACATCGTGCGAAGTGGACCCTGTCCGGGACCTGGGGCTGGGCAGCGCGCACTTTCCCGAGCCCCACGTGGTCGGCGCGGATCCGGCCCGGGGCGGGGCGATGCGACTGCTGCGCCAGCGCTGTGAGGCCGGCCTGCATGCCCGCAGTCTTGAGGGCGACCGTGCTGCGGTGGAGCAGCTGGAGTTCGAGCTCGGCGTCATCGGCCGGCTTGGCTATGAGGGGTATTTCCTTGCGGTCGCCCAGGTCGTCGCGGACGTGCGGGCCATGGGGATCCGCGTGGCCGCGCGCGGCTCCGGGGCAGGGTCGATGGTCAATCACGCGCTGATGGTGGCCACGGCGAATCCGCTGGAGCACCCGGCTGCTCTTTGAGCGGTTCCTCAGTGAGCGGCGGACGTCGCTGCCGGACATCGACATCGACGTGGAGTCCGCACGCCGCCTGGAGGTGTACGACCGCATCTTCAAGCGGTTCGGCCCGGAGCGGGTGGCGGTCACCGGGATGCCCGAGACCTACCGCGCCCGCCACGCGCTGCGCGACACGGGACGGGCGTTGGGTGTCGCACCGCAGAGCATCGACATGATCGCCAAGAGCTTCCCGCATATCCGGGCCTGCGACATCCGCTCCGCGCTCGCCGAACTGCCCGAGCTGTTGCAACTGTCGTCCCGGGCCGGTGAGTTCGGGCCGCTGTTCGAGCTGGCGGAGGGCCTGGACGCGCTCGTGCGCGGCTACGCGATGCACCCGTGCGGCGTGATCCTGTCCAACGCATCCTTGCTGGACCGGCTGCCGGTGCAGCCGACCCCGGGTGGCGACTACCGGATGGTCCAGGCCGACAAGGAAGACGTCGAAGACCTCGGCCTGCTGAAGCTGGATGTGCTCGGGGTGCGGATGCAGTCCGCGATGGCCCACGCGGTAGGGGAGGTGCAGCGGACGACCGGCCGGCTCCTCGACCTGGACAACCCCGACCACGTCCCCCTCGACGACGAAGCGACGTTCGAGATGATCCGCCGCTCCGACACCCTCGGCTGCTTCCAGATCGAATCACCGGGCCAGATGGACCTCGTGGGCCGGCTCCAGCCGCGGCACATGCAGGACGTCGTCGCCGACATCAGCCTCTTCCGACCCGGCCCCGTCAGGTTCGGCATGCCTGCGAGAGTCGCTGCATTGGCTGTGTCCCCCGCAGCCCTGTCGCATCACGAGCGGACTGCAACCTCTACTTGCGGGGGCCAGGTACAAGGGATCGCGTGTCGCTTTCAGAACGCCGACGTGTGACGGAGGTCACCACTCAAAGAGTCGCGGGTCACCGTCCAGACGAGGACCAGGGTCTCAGAGCCGAAACACAGTCGCCAGAACCCACGGGGTATCGGTGCCGCGATGCCTTCCAACGCGGTGGGGCAAGTGCCATTCAGGGCCGGTGAATGATCAGGCCTACCAACACGCGGAACCCGGCAGGCATGGGGGAGCCGGATGATCACACCAGGTGCGGCAGCAGCACGTGGTTTGGTGGTGGTTACTGTGAGCGGGCCTCCCGGGTGGATCGCCCGGGAGCCAGCGAATCGTGACCGATTGAGTGACGTGGGGAGCGGGGCGTGGGTCAACTGCCCTCAAACAAGTACGCGGCGGTGTGCGCGGCCGGGCACTGCGAGGTGTACGTACAAGCAGGCGCCGGTGTCCGCGTCCGCCGGGAGGACCGGTGGCAGGTGTACTGCCCGGCCGATGCTCCGCGCGAAGGCGGGGCCGCCGCCGTGCAGCCAGCCGACGCTGGAACGGACAGGTTCGCAGCCAATCGCTTTGCGGGCCCGTGTATGGAGTGCTCGGTTCAGGTGGGGGCCGGTGCCGGTGTTCTCGTTCCCGACGACAACGGCAAGCGGGCCGTCCAGTGCCCGGTGTGCCAGGCCGTCGCGTTTCGGTGTGAACGCTGGGATGATAGCGACCAGTTCGGCACGGACCCCTGGATTACGGATACGGTGCCGCCAGGATGCGCTGCAACTATTTCCCTGCGGATTCTGGCGCTGAACCGGGAGTGCTGGAAGTGCAAGGCGAGCACGGTATGTGTGGTGGGGCTGTACCCGTCGCGTCCTGCCCGGACTGACCGCTGGGCCCGTTGGGTGGACGAGGACACGCGGGCCTGGGTGAAGCCGCTGCTGGACGGCGCACGGCTCGAAGAGATCGCCGAGTCGATCAAGCCGCGGTGGAGCTCGACTGCGAACGGGCGCTATCTGAGCAATGGGTGCCAGCGCTGCGACGCTCTACAGGGAGACTTCCCCGTGGAGGAGGAAGCGTCCGATCTGGTCCGTGAGGATGGTGTGGACGCGCTGGACACTCTCCTGTCGGTACAGGTGCCCGCGCCGGTGTGGCAGCGTGTGGTCCACGGCGAGCGCGGATCCGGCAGTTCTCTACTGATGTAGAGCGATGGCCCTCGTGTGGCCTTGCTGCGATGGGCTGAGGGAGACCCATACCAGGATGAGTCCGGGGTCGACGGCGGAGACTACCCGGGACTTCCGGGCGGGCTGGTCAACTTCACACTATGAGAAATCGCTTGGAGTAAAGCGGTTCCCGGTGACGATGCCTGCGACGACTGCGCGTTCCACCGTGGCGCTTGGGGGCCGGTGCGAGGTCACCCAGGCGAGCTCGTCCACGCGAAGGCTGCCGTCCTTTGTCTTCTCCGTCAGGTCGAGCACCAGCAGCTGTCCGAACGGGACGTTGGTGTTGCTGTACTCGGCTGCCTGCGCCAGGTACTTCCCTTCCAGATAGTCCCGATCACTGCTCGTGGGGTTCTTCTTGATCTCTGTCAGATATCGGAGAGGTCCGAAGCTGACGAGGACATCGGCTCGGCCGAGTGCCTGGTTGATGGGCTCGACCTGGGCCAAAGAACCCAGCTGTCCGGAGAGCAGCCACTGGAAGAAGTGATGCTGGAGGTCGCTTTCCACGGGGACCGCATCCCCGTCGGCTTTGTTGAAGCGCCGCCGGTAGTCCCGAATCCGGACCTTCCTGTTGTTGGTGTCGAAGCGGCCCTCGCCGAACGCGGTAGCGGTATCGAGATCGGCTGCCGCTTTGAGGAACAGCAAGGTCTGCTCGACCAGAAGGGAGAAGGTGCGCCGTGTCTCCCCAGTAAAGTCGGGGAAGGCGCTCAGCTCTGTCAGGAATCTGTTAAGCAAGGGCACCACGACGGGGTCGGAGTTACGTAGCCGGGCGAGGTCCTCGGTGTGAGTGAGGCCGTCGACCGTCACCAGGTCCTCGTCGCTGATGTTGCGTGCAAGGGCGGAGGTGAAGTCGATTCCGAGCTTTCTGACCGTGGTGGGCGCAAACCGGTAGGCGCGGTCCACGTCGTTCTCCGAGGGGCTGCTCTCATCCGTGTCGTCCCCGGCAGGTGTATGGGCTTCGCGCCCAGCCTGCACCGCCGTGGAGGCAATACGGCGATCAATGTTGGACACCAGGGCCACGGCAGTGGAGTGGTCGAAGCCGGTCCCGGGGTGCCGTTCGGGTGCTGTAGCGGCTCGACGCAGCTGAGCCAGCATCGCCTGGCGCCGCAGGAAGGAGTCTTCCACTGCGGGCTCGACCAGCAGGGCGAGCCCTGAACCATCTCTGCTCCCCAACGGGCGCACCGTGCGGGCCGCACTGTAGGCACTCAGGACGTCGTCCAGTGCCGTCCACGGCTCCATCCAGACGTCGTCCTGCAAGAGTTCCGCAGCACGGTGCAGGCGCAGAACGAGCCGCCCCCAAGCCACTTCCGCAGCGAGTTGGGGCTGCAGCCATGCGGGTTGATGCATACCCCAGTGCCCTGCGTCCCTGCGGTGAAGCGCCGCTTCCAGCCGTGTCGCCGCCGCGGCGACTGCCGTCGCGTCCCCGGCGGTGAAGGCGAGGACTGCGTCGCAGACGGCGGCATAGGCCTGCGCGTCGTGGCGGGCTTCCTCCGCAGCCTCGGCCGCGTTGAACCATTGACGGGCGGTGGTGACGTATTCACTGACCTTGTCCAACGACCGCGCGGACAGAGCGGATCGCAGGTGGTCGCAGCCGAGTTCTACGAAGGCATCCACGTCGCTGGCTTCGTCGCCGGCGAGCTGCGTGAGCAGAGTGCGTACGGTCTCGGTGATGACCTGTTCGTCCTGGGACCAGCAGTCCAGGGCGAGACCGAGAATGCGCGGAAGACGCTCGAGGAAGTCCTCCGAGCCGTGCGTGTCCAGTTCTTCGAGGGTGCCCCACACCTTTATGGGGCTCACCATCTTGGAAACGGCGAGCCGGACTGCTCCCTCCAGCCGCGCGGCCGCCAGGAGCGGCACAGACTGGACTGCCTCGAAAAGGCCGGTCAGGAGAGCTCCGTTGAGGGGCTTGGCCAGGGCCTTCGCTGTGTTCGTACTACCGAGCAGTGTCTCCAGAGCCGAGGTCAGGTGCAGGACGCTGAGCTGCCTGGCAAAGCCAACGGAGAACTGTGCCGCCGCCTGGTCCCATACACGATCGTCGTCGTCGAAGGCATGGGTGATGGCCTCGGCGAGCAGTGGCGCGTAGGGGCCGGACGCGACCTCTTCGACTTCACCGTGTACCACGGTTTCGGGCAGGCCCACCGCTTCGAAGGTGATCATCCGGCCGGAGCCCGCCAGATCGCTCAATCGCCCGGCGAGCTGCGTCATGGCTGGCCTCCCTCCGGCGGCGTGTTCACCGTCACCACAACGGTTTGCCTACTGCGGCTTCCCGGATGTGATCGTCTCGGAGCACATCGTGGGCCAACGCCGAGTCTGCCGTAGTGATCAGCACCTGGAGATCG
The DNA here is from genome assembly GCF_036014215.1 of Streptomyces sp. NBC_00440. Lineage (NCBI taxonomy): Bacteria > Bacillati > Actinomycetota > Actinomycetes > Kitasatosporales > Streptomycetaceae > Streptomyces > Streptomyces sp. NBC_00440. The sequence goes on along the minus strand of NZ_CP107921.1, from coordinate 35,223 downwards.
GATTCCGCCGCCAGGATGAACAGCTCCCGCAGCAGGGTGTGTCCCGTCCTGCCCGTCGACATCAACTCCTCCCAGGTCCAGCACGGCGTCGAGCCCACCGACCACGGGTGGGGCGTACGTCTGTCCCTGCCCGCGGTGAAGGGAATGGACGAGGCACAGGCGGAGCGGATCGCCGAGCACCGGCCCTACGCGTCCTTGCAGGACTTCTGGCAGCGGGCACGCCCCGCGCTGCCGGTCGCCGAGCGCCTCATCCGCATCGGTGCCCTCGACGAGATCAAGGGCACCCTCACCCGCCGAGACCTTCTGCTCCAGGCCGGCGAGCTCCACTGCCACGCCCGCAACCGCACCACCACCGAAGGACAGCTCGCCCTCGACGGAGACCTGGTCACGTCCGAGCCCAGCGGCCTGCGGGAGCTCTCCAGCAGGGAGCGGATGAGCGCCGAGCTCGATGTCCTGTCCATCGACGCCTTCCAGCACCTGATGGACCACCACCGGCTGCTGCGCGAACTCGGCGCCACCGACGCAGCCCACCTGTAGCGCATGATCCCGGGGCAGAAGGTTCTGGTGGCAGGTGTACGGGCTTCCACGCAGACCCCGCCCAGCCCTTCGGGGAAGCGGGTCATCTTCGTCACCCTCGAAGACGGCTCCGGTCTCGTCGACCTCGCCTTCTTCGACAACTCCCACCCGGCCTGCGCGCACACGATCTTCCACTCGGGGCTGCTCCTGGCCAGGGGCACCGTCGAAGCACGCGGCCCCCGCCGCACCGTGGTCGGCGATATGGTCCGGGACCTCGACGCCGTCGCAGCCGCCCGCCGCGACCACGGCCCGCAAGCCGCCCTTGACCTCCTCGGCCACACCACCACAGCCACCACCCCCGCCACCCAGACCTCAACCGGGCCTGCCTCGCGGGTACTCAGCGACGGAACCGCCGGCGTTGAGCTCGCCGCGTGGGCGGATCTTCAGCCCGCCGGCAGCCGCTCCGCCGACCTGCGCCGCCTCGGCCACCGATCACCCGGAAGCGCCGGCTGATCCCGGGGAGTGGCGGTTGTCCACAGGGTCGCGATGGCGGAGCGGGGCTCGTAACGTTCCGCTCTGTCGACCACGGGGGGTGCGGGATGAGGAACGCTGTGGACCTGGACTGGCTGGCAGCGCATCAGGTGCTGGACCAGTTGCCGGGAGTGGCAGCGCGCGGTGAAGTACTGAAGCTGACCAGCACGGTTCTCGCGGACCGGGACGCATGGCCGGCCCCGGGTGGTGAGGAAGTCGCGGACTTCTACGGTGCGCGCTGCTGGGCGTCCGTGGTGGCGTACGACGACGGGATCGAGGTCAGGGATATCGGATGGTACGGGTAGCGCCCAGGCCGTTGGTCTTGGGAAGGTTACGGAGAGTCAGCTGAGCAATCAGTTCAAGGTCTCTCTGGCCGAGCAGCAACGGCATCGATCCCAGACGCGCGCAGTTTGCGCGCCAGGAACTCCATCTCGGGCATCGTGCCTGAGTGGGTTCCCGCCACGACCCTGCTCAGCATGGACTTGACGTCGGCCAGACCGATACCGAGTTCTGCTCGTAAAACGCGCATGATCGCAGCGTTCCTTGCCGAGGGATCTACCTGCAGGTGCGCTGGTCCGCACTCGGTGAGCAGCTGGTTCCGCAGGGCGGCCGGCAGGTCGTCACCGCACGAAGCTGTCGCGAACCCGCAGGCTGGACACCTTGACTCCGTGTCCCAGCGCAGGGAGCCGCTTACAAGGGCTTGGACACCCCAGCACTCCAACTCGGCGCCACAGCCCTGGCACCCAGCCGAGTACCTGATGGACTCCATGACGTTCTGCTCCACCCTCTGCCCCTTCAAGGAGATGAGGGTAAACGAGTAGCCCAGGGACGGATCTGGACGCAGCGGGCCGGGGGCGGTGTGTTGGCGGAAACGGCAAAGCTGGTGGCGAGTCCCTCTCCTGTGTCGGCGAACTCCCAGGAGGCCAGAACTCTTCTGCCGGCCGGCCATTCGGAGCGGACAACGGGGCGGCGCAGCACGCCCTCGAACCAGTCGGCGCAGCGGAGCGCGAGTTCGTCGGGCGTTCCGGAGGCGGAGAAGAAGCCTCGTTCGGGAGTTTGGTGCAGGTTGAAGAGGTCGTCCGAGGTTTTTCCTGCCTGGAGGTAGGTGCCGTAGAAGTGCACAGCCCACTCGCCGAGCACCAGCGGGCGCTGCTCGTCGTGCAGGGCTATCCAGACGAGGAGTGAGGAGTCGTCCTCCGGCCGTGAGACGCCACTGGGTGCCCAGGGAACCCGCCAAGTGGCTGCCCGCGCGCGCAGGGCTGCGAGGAAGCCGAGCTCCGTCTCGGTGAACTCGAAAGGGTCGTCGTCGCACTCCTGGAGGGTTTCGTGATCGAACCAGGTGTTGTCATGCATGGCGCGAGTCTAGAAGGCCCTGTGACACCGACAGAGCTGTCAGTGTGCCTTGATGTGAGGGCCGACCGGCTGGCACGGGTCGCCGGATTCCGTGATCCGGGCTTTCGCGGAGTGCGGCGACCTCACTGCTGGGTGCGCCGCTCAGGGTGGATGGAGGTGAACACGGCGACCTTGGCGTGCAGGGCCCAGGGGGCGAACGGCTTGCTGATGTAGTCGACGGCGCCGGCTGCGTACCCGCGGGCGGAGTGTTCGGAGTCCACGCCCATCGCGGTCGAGGCTGCGGGCCTGAATCTGCTCATGTGCTGCCCGCGGTGAAAGGCTGACGGAGGGGCTGGGCTGCTCAGCAGCCGTACAGGAGGAGTATTTCGTGGAGGACTTCTTCGAAGAGGTCGAATCGCGGAAGCAGGCGTGGCCGGCGGGGCGCGCTGATCTGCACTGGCACATCCGTTTCGACCCGGCTGTCCTTCAGGAGCAGTTGGCCGGGCCGTACCGGGAGATCACCCACCGGCCCGGTCTTGCACCGGTGGATGCACACCACCCTAGTGTTCGTTCCCACGGGGGCCGACCGGTCTGGGTGCCTCGGCGGTCCGCATCCTTCGCCGCCCGGCCGTCACCACGGTGCACCGCCCGGACGCCGGGCCTGCGGGCGGTGAACACATCCCGTTCCATTTTGGGTTCAGGAACGGTTCCTCGGCCTGCGGTCCGAGCCATGCTTCGCCTCCGTTCGCCGCGCCGTGGAGACCTGACCGTGGAGGGGTAGGCGGGCACAGCACCCCCGGCGTGGGACTGTCACGGCGACTGTGACTGAGCTGGCTACTTGACCATGGTGGCCAAGTAGCGCATCGCCCCCGAGACACGGGAATGCAGCTGGCCGACGTGGCGCCTACCCGGGGCTCACCCACGAGCCAGAGTACGGATGTGGTGGTCGACGATGGCGGTCATCTCAGCAGGCGTCATGGGCTCGAACAGGGCCTGCAGGGCGACTCCGTCGATGAGGCCGGTCAGGATGTTGGCCTCGGCGGCGACGTCGATGTCGGCGCGGACGCTCCCGTCGGTGATGCCCTCGGTGAGCAGGTCGCGCCAGTGCCGGCGGACTCGGGTGTAGTACTCGCAGTGGGCCGTGGCCATGTTCTGGTCGTTGACGGCCCGGGCGGCGAAGGCGAGCCAGACCAGGACGTCCTGTCGGCGTTCCTCATCCAAAGGCAGGACCGCCGCCGCGGTGGTGGACAGTGCCTGGAGTGCGGTGGAGGTCCGTGATGTGCGGGCCATGCGCTCGTCGGTGCGCTGCCAGGTGAGGTCCATCGCGAAGAGGATCAACTCGTCCTTGTTGGCGAAGTAGTGGTGGACCGCCCCCGTGGAGTGGCCGGCCTCGCCCGCGATCATGCGGATCGTCGCGCCTTCGAGGCCGACCTTGGCGATGACCCGCCAGGTAGCCTCGGCCACCTGCTCGCGGCGTTCGTCGTGGTTGATGATCTTCGGCATGTTGCGGACTGTCCCCCCGTACTCGTGAATGCCCTGATGGGCCGCCTGGGCCAGGTACACGATGCCAGGCGCGGTGACCCCCGCCCAAGTGAACGGGAACTTGCAGTCCGGGGAGGAACCGGCGACCGGAAACCCTTGACGGGCTCCTCCACGGACTGTTTTTATACCAGACGTTCAATATAAAACACTTGCGGTCGCACCACTCGGCCCCGATGAAGGGGACCCCATGTCCCGACTGGCCCACCTCACCTCCGAAGAGAGCGACGAGTTCACCCGTCGCCTGCCCAAGGTTGAGCTCCACTGCCACCTCGCCGGAATGCTGCGCCCCGGCACGCTGATCGAGCTGGCCGCCAAGTACGGCATCCCGCTGCCCGACACCACCCCCGAGGGGGTCTACGACCCCTGTCACCAGCCGCACGCGGTGGCCTCGCTGAACCTTCTTGACGCGGTCATCTCCTGTATCAAGGACCGGGACGACTTCGCCCGTGTCGCTCACGAGGCCCTGGTGGACAGCTCACGGGCCTCCAATCTCAAGTACATGGAGATCTTCTTCAACCCCGCGCAGCACGCGGCCTTCTGGGCCACCCCCTACGCAGACATGGCGGACGGCCTGATCGAGGGGATGCGCGAGGCGGAACGCGAGACCGGCGTCAAGGGCCGCTTCATCGCCTCCATCAACCGCGAGCAGTCACCCGCGGTGGCCACCCAGCTCGTCCGCGACGTGATCGACAACCCACGCGACGAGATCGTCGGCATCGGCATGGACGCCAACGAAGCACTCGGGCCGCCCGAGGCATTCCAGGAGGCATACGAACTCGCGGGCCGGCACAGACTGCGGCGCACCGCGCACGCGGGCGAGTGGGCCTTCCCCCGCAACGTCGCCACCAGCATCGAGACCCTGGGTTGCGACCGCATCGACCACGGTTACTTCATCGCCGCCGAGCCTGTCCTGCTGCAGCGCGCCAAGGACAGCGGACTGCACTTCACCTGCTGCTGGTCCACCAGCCTCTACCACGGCTGGCCCGCCGGACCCCAGAACCCGATCGTCGAGATGTGGCGCCAGGGCCTCAGCATCTCCCTCAACAGCGACGACCCCCAGCTGGACGGATCCTCGGTGAACCGGGACTACGTCGCCTTCCGGCACGCGGCCGGAGCGGACACCGAACAGATGAAGCGACTGGCTCTGGACCCCATCGACCACCTCTGGGCCGACGAGGGCGAACGGCGCGACCTGCGCCGGCAGTTCAACACCGAGATCCAGGCCCTGGAATCCGAGTTCGCCACGCCCGGGGCAGCGCTGACCGCCCCGCAAGGAGTGCACAGGTGACAGCATCCACCGGCACCGGCACCGCTGCAGAAACCAGCTCCGGCCAGGGCCTGCGTGCCAACGCGATCTCGACCAGGGATCTGGTCTTCTTCGTCGTCGCAGCAGCCGCGCCCCTGACCGTGCTCGCCGGTTTCCTGCCCATGGTCTTCCTCCTGAGCGGGAACATCGCCCCGGTCGGCTACCTGATCGCCGGCATCACCTACGCCCTGTTCGCCGTCGGATTCACCGCGATGAGCCGCCACGTCCAGGACGCCGGAGCCTTCTACGCCTACATCCGGCTGGGCCTGGGCGAGATCATCGGCTCCGGCGCCGCCCTGGTCGCCTACGTCGGCTACACCCTGGGCCAGATCGGCTTCTGCGCCGCAGCGGGCCTCTTCGCCTCCAACGCCCTGGACACCTTCCTCGGCCTGCACGTCCCCTGGGGCGTCAGCGCAGTGGTCCTGGGCATCACAGTCGGCGTGCTGTCCTACTGCAAGGTCGACATCGGCGCACGCGTCCTGGCAGTGCTCCTGCTGGCCGAGGTCGGGATCCTGTTCGTGCTGGCCGTCGCGATCATCGCCACCGGCACGCCCGAAGGCTACTCCCTGACCTCATTCAACCCCACCCACTGGCACATGTCCGCGCTCGGACCACTTCTCGTACTCACCTTCATCGTCTACATCGGGTTCGAGCAGACCGCGATCTACAGCGAGGAAGCCAAGGATGCGCGCCGCACCGTACCCCGCGCCACCTACATCGCGGTCGGCCTGCTGACCGTCGTCTACGCCTTCATGTCCTGGATCATCCTCATGGGCATCGGCCCCACCCGCCTGGCATCCGGCGTCAGCAGCGACCCCACCAATGTGATCTTCAACGTCAACCGCGACTTCGTGGGCAGCCTCAGCACCGACGTCATGCAGATCCTCGTGGTCACCAGCTTCTTCGCCGGAGTCCTCGCCCTGCAGAACGCCGGCACCCGCTACCTCTACACCATGGCCCGAGAGGGCCTCGTCCTGCAGAAGTTCACCCGCACCTCACCCACCTCGGGCAGCCCCACCACCGCCGCCATCGCCCAGGCCGCGATCTCCGTGATCGCCATCGCCGTCTTCGCCCTGCTGCGGTTCGACCCCTACACGCAGGTCGTCATCTGGACCAACACACCCACCCTGCTCGCCGTCCTGCTCCTGCAGATCGGCACCTCAGTGGCCGCCGTCCTCTTCTTCCGCAAGCACGTCACCGGCGAGAGCCTGTGGCACCGCTGGATCGCCCCCGGCCTGTCCGCCCTGCTGCTCAGCGGGGTCCTGGTCCTGGTCACCGTCCGGCTCGACCTGCTCACCGGACTGGGCATCGCCGGCAACACCCTCATCTGCATCCCCCTGATCCTCGCGTTCATCTTCGGCGCGGCCCGAGGACGACACGTACGCCGACTGCGCCGCTCAGGAGAACCGAGTTGAACACCAACATGAACACAGCCATGGACACGAACGTGAACGCCGCGGACATTCGCGAGATCACCGTCGGAGCAGGCGAGGAGGTCCGCCCGCAGTGGCCCGCCGGCGACGCCAGCGAGAACTGGTCCGAGACCGAGTGGCGCGTCTTCGGCGACGAGGCCCAGGGCCGGTTCTTCGGAGGCGCCTGGCAGGGCGCCCCCGGAACCCTGCGCCTGGACTACCCCTACGACGAGGTGTGCGTCATGCTCACCGGCCGCATCGCTCTGGTCGACAACGCAGGCGGGCGCCGCGAATTCGGCGCCGGACAGGCATTCTTCGTACCCCGCGGATTCAGCGGCTCCTGGATCACGATCGAAGAGTCACAGAAGGTCTTCATCGCCCTCGGCCCCTTCTCCAACACCAACACCGCACAGAACCCCACCGGGAATGCCCTCCAGCCATGAGCCGCACGCCCCGCGAACCGGTCGACGCAACCGTGGCCCCCGACTTCGCCGACCGGCGACCCTCGCCCGACCCCTGCGCTGCCCTGGAGCGGGCCGAGCCGGACGCGCCAGCCGAACTACGAGCACGCCACCCTCCCACTAAGCCGCCACGCATGCACGGTCGCCCCCAACACCCGCCACACCCAAGCCCCTCGACGACAAGAAACGGGCGGCCAGGAGCACTACCGAGTCTGAGCAACCACAGTCCCTGGACTGTTGTGTATGCCCGATTCGGTCATCTCCACCGTTCCGCAGGTACCGTGGTGGCATGGGTCTAGCAATGCGTGTGGTCGAAATCGAGTGCTCTGATCCTCTGGAACTGGGGAAGTTTTGGAGCGGCGTACTGCAAGCTCCGATCGGCCCTGGCACAGACGGCGTTCATATCGCGTCTCCCGGGGACGAACATCCGATGTCGCTCTACCTTGTTGAAGAGCGGGGCTCTGATCGCCCGCGAAGCCGGACGAGTCTGTGGCTGAATCCCATGCAGGGGTCGCTCGCAGACGAGGTTTCCAGGCTGACGGGCCTTGGGGCTGTTGTCATCGAAAAGCGCTGGACCATGGAGACCTTCGGGCTTGGCGTTGTCGTCATGGCCGACCCTGAAGGTAACGAATTTTGCGTTGAGTCCAGTGACCGTGAAGTTGCCGAAGCAGTGGAGAAGCTCGAAGACGATTCCGACGATGCGGATGAATCGGCGACCGAGGTGACCGGCGACTGGGTTTCAGTATCGTTCTCCGGGATTAAGCGGTAAACGAGTACGCGGGTGCCGGCTCCTCTGGTGAGAGGAGCCGGCACCCGCGTTGCTGCGGCTAACCGCAGTACACGGTCTCCTTCTTGCTGTGCAGGATTTTCGAGGCGTGCTGGCCCTTGTACTCAACCTGAAGTATGGATTCGGTGTAGTACACGACCTTGGACACCAGGTTTGAGCACTTGTGCGTGGGTCCAAGGGTCTTCTTGCAGGCCCCCACCCGCCGTCCTTGTGGGCTATGGTGCTGACGCCCTTCATGATGCTCACTTGAAGGCGGCACGAGCCGGGCTTCGGCGTCGTACATGTCTTGGTCCTTCCGGCGCCGACCATTGTGCTCGTGGTCAGCTTCCCGGGGGCCTCCGCAGTAAAAGTACAGCCGACAACTTCCTTCAGCTTTGCTTCTACGGCAGCTCGGGAAGTGGCCGTGCCGCTCTGCGCTGCAGCGGGCGCGGTCGATGCACCTAGCGTGATCAGGGCGGCAGCTAATCCTGCCGCGGAGATCTTCATTCCGTTTTTCACAGTTCCCCCTTGAATTATTTTACTCTGGGCTGGTCAACCCACGACCCAACCCTTGGGTAATAGCGGATGCTCAACAAGCACATTCGCGCTAAATGATTAATTAACCAATCAACGAAAATCGCGACACGGCGCAGCTTAATTACAATTAACGGCAATTCGCCAATTCGCGCGCATGTGAGGTAAGGCGCCCTGGATACGGGCGTCGAGCGTCTCCCTCACCGCCCTGAACCGGCACGGGGAGCCGTGCTACTGATCCCCCTCTGTGCCTTTTGCGTGAGATGGCCGGAAGCCAGAAGCGCTGCCTCGTAACCCGCCGGAACCATTCAGGTCGTGGTGTCGTTGATCCGTGCGTGGGTGGGTACACCTGTGCGCTCCCCGGCGATGAATGGGTGGACCGACGGCCAACTCGTGACGGACACCGGACGGATGGTCCAGCGCCGCATCGTCGGGGCCGTGCTCCGTAGGACCCGATCACCGAACCCACCGTGTGCCAGGACCAGGTCACCGCAGGGCCCGGCGGTGCGATGACGGATGAGGTGGGCGTCATCACCGGCGACCTCACCGTCCACACTGCCCGCCTCGCCAGTGTCATGCTCCAGTACACCGGCGCCGAAGAGTGGTACACCCTCACCGGCAGTCCCGCCACGGTCCCCGACAAGGGCCTGGACAGCTTCCATGCAGCCGTGCTGGCTTCCGTCGCACTGGGCGGCGAGGCCACAGTCCCGCAATGATCCAGTCGGCCTCGCGGGTCCCTCTGCAAGGAGGGGCACCGCTCCGTGCGGATACCAAGTCCGTATGGTTTGCGGTCGAGTTGCTGCGGGCAGTCCTGATTCGCCCATCGCACTGGGGCAAGTTGGCGCCCCGCGTTGACGGACGGCATCATGGCGGCATGTCTCCCACCGATCCTTCCGCCGAGTGGGCGACCGACCCGCTTCCCGTTCCACGGACCCTCCTGGCGACGGCGTGGCGGTGCGCCGGCGCTCTTCTCTTCGCCCTGGTTTCGCTGGGTGCTGCCGCCTGGCTGGACGCGCGGTTCCACATCGACGGGGCGACTGCGTCATTGCCGACGTCCGTCGTGAGCCTGGTCATCGGCGGCCTGACGGTCGGATGGCTGCGAGTGAGCCAGACATGGATCCTTTCCATGGTCTTGAGCGCCGACGTCGCGGGGCTCACGGCGGCCGCCCTGCTCAGCAGAGGCGTATTGGACGGCGGTCGGCTGAACCGCGCGGAGCTGACCGACGGCTCGGTGTCCGAGGTGCTGTTCGGTCTGACAGCGCTGGGGGTGGTGGTCCTGGTGGTGTCCGTCGTATGGGCCGCGGTGCACGGGCACCGGCACCCGGTCGTGCACACTGCCGCGAAAGACGCATCGGCCGCCACTCCCAGCGAAGCCGGGCTCGATGGGTCCAGTCCTCCGCCGGAGTCTCCGCCAGCCCGGTGACGTCATCGCAAAACCTCCGCGTCGGAGCGACCGTCAAGGCCTTCCTCGACGCCCCGGAGGGCGTGTTCCGCATGCCACCGTCGGGGGCACGACAGCGGCCAGCGCACCGAGGAGAACGATGAACGGAAACGACCCCCTCGTGCAGACGCTGACCAAGCTCCTCATCGAGCTCACACGGTTCATCGACAGCACTATCGACGAGGACGGCGAACCCCGCGCGGCCGCCAAGCAACTCGACTTCGTAGCCGGCACCTTCGACCAGCTCACGCCTGATCAGCGAGGCTCGCTCGCCGAGATCGTCCAGCAGCTGGCGGCAACCGAGCCGTCCGCAGAGCGGCGAGAGTTCTTGGACGCCTTCACCGAGGACTTCGGCCTCATTGACGACACAGAGTGATCTGGTCAATTCGGCGCCAGGAACTCAGGTCACTCGATCACAGACTCCTACCAATCTCCGAGGCTGGTAACCGGCAGCACGAGTGTGTGACGACCGACCGCTTCTCGGTCGTCACGTGGAGCCCCGCCGCCCTGGAGGCTGAGGCTGCGGGTCTACGGGCCGACTGCTGGTGTCCGGAGTGGGCAAGTCAGCAGTGTCGTCAATCACCCTCCGCATGAAAGCGAGTCCCGGTCATGGGTAATCACGAACCGATGGAGGACAAGGCGCAGAAGTCGGCCGATCGTGCCGAGTCCACGGAGGACGAGGCACCTCAGCAAGTATCCGAGGAGGCGGGGGGCATCCCTGACGGAAGCCAGCAGGGCTCGGCCGACAATGAGCTCGACTGACAGACGCGCACCCCACTGTGCGTCGCAGGGCGTGCACCAGCCCCTCGGGTCGGTGCACGCCCTTATTTCCGTAATCGGCCCGACCAGCTCGGCGATTGGGGCCAATCCCAGGCGGCCATAGACGAAGTGGCTTTATCGAGCAGTAGTGAAGTCAGTTGTCGATGGGTTTGGGAGGCGCCCCGATCCACGGGCGGGTGATGTTGGGAGGCATGGCGGCTCTTGCCAGGGCAGCATCAGGATGCTCTTAACTGCCTCGACGGCCAGCCGCCCTGACGGGCGGCTGGCCGTCCCGTGCCGGCTGCGAGTCAACGAGCACAGCCGTCCGCAAGGCCAAACGTCGGGTGCGTCAGAGCCGTCTCGTGGTGAACAGGGTGGTCCCGTACACCGCGTCCGTTTCCTTCCGATCGGTCTCGGCGAACTCGACCTTGGCCAGCACACGGCGAGAAGCAGTGTTCCAGTCCCAGACCGTGGCCCACAGACGTTCGTACCCAGACGATCTCGCCCATTCCAGAACCGCCAACGAGGCCTCGGTCGCATATCCCTGACGCCACACTCGGCGCAGCAGCTCGAACGCCAGTTCCGGTTCCCCTACCGCGATGCGCTCGTTGTCCACCAGCCCGCAGTATCCGATGACGTCACGAGAGGCCTTCCGTTCGACCGCCAGCAACCCGATCGACCACAACCGGTTGGTGCGGATCGACTCCTCAAGCTCCGCGACCGTGGGGTGTCCGTCCGCGTCGATTCGGCGGTGCGGCGGCACCCGTGGATCACGTTCGGTCCACAGCTCACGCTGAACGACAGCCTCGGCTACCCGCCAAGGTCTGAGCAGCAGTCGACTCGTCTCGAGTACAACCTCGCTGCCCGGAGTCGCGCCAACTGTCATGACAGCAATTGTCTCACGGGCGGGCGCGCTGTTGTGCCACGGGGCGCCGTCCGCTCTGCCGATCACGGGCGCTCGAACTGCGGGACAACCGAGACCCCATCCCTGAGCGTCGTCTTGGACTTGTGCACGTTCGGCTGTACCCGGTGGGACATTGATCTGTAAGCCGACATCCCGCTTCGCGGACACGGCAGTGCCGTCATTTGTCCTCGACATCTCCGAGTTCGTTGATCACTAACTGGCTTCGGAAACCGTCGACAAACGCTGTCCCTAGACATCAACGAAGCCAACGAAGCGATGTGTCCTTGCCGGTGTCGTACGCGTGGTGCGTGGTGATGCTTCTGGCCGGTCCTGGGTGAAGAGCTGCGGGGGGGGGGCTTCACGCGGCCGGGCGTTCACGGCCCGCCCACATCGAATCGTGCGGCGGACCTGTGGGCAAGACGCCACAGCTGGCGGTGACTTTCGAGAGGGGGAGTCGCCTGGGCTTACCGCTCTATGCGCTCTTCGGCTTTCGGCCAGCTGCCTTCTTCCCGGTGGTCTTCTTGGCTGTGGTCTTCTTCGCGGCGGACTTCTTCTTCGTGCCCGTGGTCTTCTTAGCCGCGTGGTCGGACAGATCGTGGACGGTCGCGTGTCCACCGTCCGAGCGGCCCGCGGCGGCGGCTTCAACGCTCGCGTTGAGAGCAGCCATGAGGTCTACGACCCGGCCCTTGGTCTCCTCGCCCTCTCCGCTGTCCAGGGGCTTCGGCTCGCGGTGAGCTGCCTTCGCGGCGAGGAGTTCTTCGACGGCTTCGCGGTAGTGGTCGGTGTATCCGCTGACGTCGTCCTGCCCCATCGACTCCATCAGCTCGACCGCCTGGTCGATCTCCTCATCGTCCACCTCCACCTCGGGTGGGGCGGCCGCTGCGACGTCGCGGATCTCGTCGGGCCATTTCAGGGACTGCAGGACGATGACGTCGTCTTTCACCCGGAGCATGCCCAGGCGTTCGCGGCCGTGCCACGCGAACTTGGCGATGGCCACTTTGCTGGAGCGCTCCAGTGCTTTGCGCAGCAGGACGTAGGGCTTCGTGGCGACGGCTCCGTCGCCTTCGAGGTAGTAGCCGGCGGACATCCGCACGGGGTCGATGCCGTCGGCCGGTGTGAACGCGACTATCTCGATCGCCTTCGCCGTCGGCAGCGGCATCTCGTCCAGCTCGTCATCGCTGACCGGTACGACCTGGTCTTTCGCGACCTCGTAGCCCTTGCCGATTTCGTCTTGCGACAGGACCTGGCCATCGATCTCGCAGGTCTTCTGGTTCCGGACCCGGCCCTCGTCCTCCAGGTGGTACTGGTGGAAGTGGATGTTGTGGTCCTCGGTCGCGGGCAGCACCCTAATAGGGATTGTGACCAGGCCAAACGAGATCGCTCCGGACCACACAGGGCGGGGCAGGAGACCTCCCGAAGAGAAGGACACGCCGCAGTCGGCCGGGCCGACGGGCGACAGGGCGTCCGTGCCTTCATCCTCGCCCGGGTCGCGGCGGGTGCCGACCAGGTCTCGCCAGCGCTGGCGGGCGACTTGCTCTCCGTTGAGCCACCGTGCGGCTGACGGGGCGTCGAGGGGGCGGTCGGCCGTGAGGTGGGCGATGTCGACGTAGCAGGCGTAATCGCCGCCGTGAGTGAGGTCGCGTAGCCGGGAGATCGCTGTGATGACTTGGTCGTCGCCCCGGGGATCCTGGCACGCACCCCCGGACGCCGCCTCGCCCGCTGCAGATAGCTCTCGCGGCAGCCGTCCTCATCCTCCGGCAACCCGATGCCCAGAACCAACCTGTCCCAGCAACGTCATCCCGCTCCGCCCGTCCTGCGATTAATGAAGAGAGCAGGCCGTCACGCGGCGACTCCGAGCTCCTTGCGGGTCAGGTGGAAGCGGCAGACCACCTGGCAAGCCGGGCACGCTCCGCGAACGAACACGGCTTCGCCAACCTCAAGGCCTGGCAGATCCTGACCAAGCTCCGCATGAACGCCCGGCACGCGACCACCCTCCTGCGGGCCCTGCTCGTCCTTGCGACCAACGTAGTCCAGCGATGACAGACGACCAGCGTCAACGATCACGCTCCCAATCAGCACGAGCACCGCCACCCGAACATCACACCAACCCCCGCTGACCAGCAAAGAACACGGGTCTCTCACTGGACGTCCAGCAGCACCTTCCCTTGCGCTCGGCGCTCGTCGAGTTCGAGCAGAGCTTGCGATGCCTGCTCAAGCGGGAAGCGCCGCCCAATCACGGGCTGAAGTTTGCCGGCCCGTAGGAGAGGCAGTAGCGCGGCCCACTGCTCCTGCAGATAGGAAGGCTGCTCCACCCAGAACGCGCCCCAGCCGACTCCTGAGACGTTGAGGTTGTTACGCATAAGGCTGTCGACCTTGGTCTGGGCAACGTCGCCGCCCGTTGAGCCGACGACCAGAAGGCGGCCCTCGCGCGCGAGAATGCGCAGCGAGCCAGAGACCCGGCCGGCTCCGACCGGGTCCACTACGATGTCAACGCCGCGACTTCCGGTCAGTTCCAGCACCGCGTCCTCGAAGGCGTCGGCCAAGACGACCTCATCGGCGCCAGCAGCCTTCGCCGTATCGACTTTTCCCGGTGCGGACACGACCGCGATCACCCTGGCATCCAGTGCGGCGGCCAACTGCACCGCGGCGGTGCCGACGCCGCCGGCTGCTCCGTGCACCAAAACCGTCTCACCCGGCTTCATCTGCGCCCGGCGCAACAGAGCGAAGTGCATGGTCAGATAGTTCATGGGCAGGGCCGCGCCCGCGTCGAAGGACACATTGTCGGGGAGCGGGAAGACCGCCGTCGGCGGGGCGGTCACGGTCTCGGCGTATCCGCCGACCCCGGGGAAGGCCGCGACCCGCTGCCCTGCCCCCAGGCCGCTGTCCGAGGGGGCGGACCTGACGACTCCGGCGACCTCGGTGCCCGGGATGAAGGGAAGGGTCCGCCGCAGGTGGTACTCACCGCGGCTCTGCGAAACCTCCGGAAAGGTCACGCCGGCGACGTGCACGTCGATGACGACCGATTCGGCATCGACTGTCGGTTCATCGACTTCGACGAGCTCTATGGCGTCGGGACCCTTGAGGGTGGTGATGTGCATAGCACGCATGGGGGGCTCCTGAGATGGGGCAACAGGATGGAACGGCACAATTACTTTTCGCGCCTCGGTACTCTTTAAGAACCGTGACCAGCATGGTGTACCAGCCACATCCCGATCAATAAGGCACTTTTTGGTGTCCCGGTTCTCTGGAGGTAACGATGCCCCCGACTGATAGCCAGTCGCAGCAGGACGCGGGCCGGGCCCGCGTCGTCCTCGGCATGGTCGGGGACAAGTGGTCGCTCCTGGTCGTGTGCCGCCTCGATCTGGGGCCGCGCCGTTTCACCGAACTGAAGCGAACTGTCGACGGAATCAGCCAGCGCATGCTCACCGTGACCCTGCGGAGCCTGGAACGAGACGGCATCCTGATCCGCACCGTCCACAACGTCATGCCGCCTCACGTCACCTACGAGCTCACCCCGATGGGCAGAATGCTCTACGAAGCCACCGCGCCTCTCCGGAAGTGGACCATCGAGCACCTGGCGCATATCGACGACGCCCGCGCGGAATACGACGCCCGCGCCAACGTCCAGCCCGCCGAGAGCCACAGCTGATCGTTCCCGACCCAACCGCGCATCTCGCGGGTGAACTGGGAGCCCTCGCGTTCAAGCGAGGCTACGCCCAGTGGTCGGAAGGCCATCGTGATGACGCGGAAGGGCTCGCACCACACGCACTGGCAGCCTTGGACGTGCGCTTCTGCGGGTCTGACTCGTTGTCCCGGACGTGCACCCCGTGTTCCATTCGTGCACCACCTGGACGCGCTGAGTGCCGAAGCGGTCCTCGCAGGTCGTGGACCAGCTCTGCTCCTTCGCCAGCGAGTGCGCTGAACTCTTCGCCTCGCTGGAAAGCAGACAGTGATTCTTGATGCCTGACTTGCTGTGGGATGACGTCAAGAACTTCTTCGACCCCAATTTGATGGGCACCCTGCCGGACGTGAGCATCGCTGATGCCTCCGTCGATGACTGGCAGGCGGTGCTCGACCTGGTGCGATCGCGGGGTTGGGCGTGCGAGTACTCCGAAGACGGCGCCGTGCTGCGGCTTCCACGGGCCGAGAAGATGCTGGCTGGGGCGTCGAGGCCAGTGTGATGCTGAGGATCTGGCCGGTTCCGGGAGTATTGGCGATCTTTCGCCCCTATGCGGCCGACTCGATCGACTTCGACGCTGACCTTCGTGAGCTCCAGGGCCAGGCGCGACTGAACGTGCTGTGCGGCTTCCTGCGGGCGATCGGACGTGCCATGGGCAAACCTGTGCTGTTCGCCCCGGAAATCGACTCCGGTCACTCGGTGCTCGGCTTCGATGTCGAGGCGGACCGGGTAGTGCTGTTGGCTGACCCACACTTCACCTGACCGCCCCGGTCCATGTCGTGCTGCACGTGTCGTCGTCCGCAGGCTGGGAGCCGGCGCACCGGGCACTGCGTAGGCTGCAGCGGTGATCGTCCGATGCACCAAAATCATCCGGTCCGGGACCTCGGCGGTTGTGAGCGAGCACCCGGGTGTGCGGATCGGCGAGGAGTACCCGGTCCTCGAAGTGCTCGCCGCCCAACACCGGACCCTGTTCCGCCTTCCTGACCGCAGTGCGAGGCGAGACGAGATCGAGTCCCCTGGGCTGTGGGACGCGGCCAAGTTCGAGGTGGTGTCCGGTCGGATGCCGACCTGCTGGGTCGCGGGGCTGAACGACGGCAGGCTGACCCTGGCGCCCCAAGAGTCGCAGCGACCCGGTTTCTGGGAGGACTTCTTCGACCACCTGCAAGCGGGGCAAGCGGACGGTCGGTTCCGCGGCAACGTCCGGCCGGTTCACGCCCTTACGTAGCACGTGGGCAATGCCCCGACGGGCCGGGCCCTCCGACTGCGGTGAGCAGCACCGCCATTGATCGGTTTCCGGAGATGCTCCTCCGACGTCGGCTGCTCACTCGCTGAACTGGGCCGCGAACACCCCGACAGCCGTCCCCTTCAGGCTCCTTCGGGCACGCAGAGGGCGGGGAGCCTTGAGAGAACTCCAGACAACAAATAAGGCCCCGGTCGATGACCTGGGCCTTTGTCATGGAGCGAGTGACGGGAATCGAACCCGCGCCGCTGGCGGGACAAGGGCCTGGTTAACGAGTTCCACGACCGGCTGCGCGGGAAGACCCGTGCACGTTCGCGGCGGCGGCCGTTGCCGGGAAACTGCGTGGCCTGGACGCTTCGGCGATCACCTCGGCACTCGACATCTGCGGCACCCAGGCCGCAGGCACTCTGGAACTCGCCGGATCCTCACTCAAGCGCCTCCATCCGGGCTGGGCCGCTCACTTCGGCATCACCGCCGCCACACTCGCCGGGGCCGGCTTCACCGGACCCGCCGGCGCACGCTCACGAACGGCGGCCCCACCGTCCCGGCGAACGGAGCGGCGGGGCCGTGCGCGTCCATCGGGCGCTGCTACGCCATCAGTACAGCACCCAGAGGGAGATGCGCCCCTTGTTGTCGACACAGGTGGCGTCCTGGTACTGCTTCTTCGCCCGGGGGATGTCCGCCTTGCACGCGGCCATGTTGGGGTACATCTCGGGACCACCGGCGATGTCGTGCCAGCTCGCGGCCGAGGCGGAACCGGCCGCCAGCGGAATCGCGACCAGAGCGGCAGCAACAGCGGCACCGTAGGTCATTCGCTTACGCCACGACTTCATACATCTCTCCTCAAGCAAGGGGCCGGACCGGGACCGGCCAACCGCGTCAGGTCAACGTTGCGCCCGAAGACCTTCGGACATTCGTCAGTTGAACACACAGGCACTGCGCGCCCCAAAGCCCCCAGGACCCTTGTTACAAGCCCCTGACACGGGAGGATAGGCAGACGCTTGCGAAACAGGACTTGGCAGCCCTTCACCCCTTCGGGGCGAAAAGTCAGAAATTGTCAGTGGTTAAGGCATGGACTTCTTGACCCGCTCAAGGGCGTTCAACGGATCGTGCCGACTTCGCCACGCGGCAAGTCGCGGACCGGGTCGGGGGTGCTGACGTCGAGGAGACAGCCGTGCCGGTTGCGGAGAACGCTGCGCTGACGCCGACGGGCGGGAGGATGCCGGGGTCAGTGGTGCCGGTCAGGAGTGCAGGTGCGTTCTCTCGGTTTTGTGGCAGTGGAGTGAGAGACAGCGGGGCTTGAGGGTGTTGATGCTGGTCGTGGGTTGTTTCGGGGCTGAGAGGTCGCTGTCCTGGAGGTGAGAGATCCACGGGGCATCGCTGTCGTGGAGCGTTATCGCGTGAGGGTGACGCTGTGTCAGTTTCGTGAGTTCTGATCCGCTGGCCGGCGGGCGTTGGTGTGATCGTGGGGTGGATCAGGAAGGCTGGCTCCAGCTGCCGAAGGGGTCGGGCGGCTGCGTGGGCGCTGCTTTGCCGACTGAATCGGTTCGGGCCTTGCGCGGGCCGGCGGTGCGCCGGCTGCTGACTCTGCGCCAGAAGGGCAAGCTCACCACCGGGCATGTGAGGTCAGTGGCGGATGCGTTGGGAGTGCGGGAGCGGGCGGTTTGGCGGTGGCTGGCCGCTGCTGAGAAGGACGAGACCGCGGCTGCAGCGCCGGGGAGCGGGCCCGGTACTACGGGAGGTTCACTGTCACTGAGGAGGTCCGTGCCCTGCTCGGGCTGTGGAGGGGGAACGTTGCCGCCGTTCATCGCGAGCTGACTGCTCGCGCGGCCAGGGGCGAGGGGGAGCCGCCTCCGTCGGTCCCGACCTTGCACCGGGCGATCCGTCGGGATCTGACGCCGGGGGAGCGGGCCCGGGCTCGCTGGCGGTGAACGCGAGGCACGTAAGCATGATGTGTTCCTGGCCCGACCGCGGGGCTGGCGCAACCACGTGTGGGAGACCGACCACATGCAGGCGCCGGTGCTGGTCGATGTCGACGGCAAGCCCCGCAGGCCGTGGATCACGTGGTCCACCGACTGCGCCACCAACGCGATCACGGGGGTGGCGGTCACGCCGGTGCATCCGTCGCGGGAGTCGGTCCTCGCGGCGCTGCGTTCCGCGGTGCTGCGCGAGGACCCCTACGGTCCGTTCGGCGGCGTGCCCGAGAAGGTACGGGTGGACCGCGGCAAGGACTTCCTGTCCCGGACGGTGACCGCCGCGTTCGATCTCCTGGACGTCACCGTGGAGGACCTGCCCGCCTACACCCCCCACCTCAAGGGCACCGTGGAGGGCCTGAACCGTGCGGTGGAGAGCATGTTCCTGGCCGCGCTGCCCGGCTACGCCCGCCAGCCGCGCCCCGGTAAACGCCCCACCCGCCCGAAGAGCGAGGTACTGCTCAGCTTCGAGGACTTCACCGCCCGGCTGCTGGACTGGACACGGTGGTGGAACACCGAACATCAGCCCGCACCTTTGCGGGGCAGGACCCCGCTTGAAGCGTGGCAGGACGATCCCACCCCGCTGCGGGACGTGCCCGCGACAGATCTGTGGACGTTCACCCTGGAGGACGCCGGTACCCGCTCGCTGACCACCCGCGGCATCCGCTTCAGGAGACGCGACTATGTGGGGTCGTGGATGACTGGCCAGGCTGGCATCCAGGTCCGGGTCCGTTTCATGCCCCACCACGACCACCGCATCGAGGTCTACCACGCAACCACCGGACGCTACCTCGGCCCAGCGGACCTGGCCGACCAGGCCACCGAGGAGCAGATCAGCGCCGTACGAAGAACCCGGGCCGCCCGCGCCCGCCGCCTGAAGAAGGACCTGGAAGCCTCCCAGCATGAGCGCTACGCCGCCGCCACCCAGGCCGAAGCCCCACAGCGGCTCGGCGCCCTGACCACCGCCCAGGCAGAGGCCGAACTCGCCCACGCCACCGACACCGACCTGTCGCAGCTGTCGCTGCCGGACCTCATCCCGCCGGCCGCGCCGCCGGCCGGGTGGCGCACTCCTGCTTCCCTGACCGCGCTGACCACACCAGGCCAGCCCGTCCCGCTCCCGTCCGGCAGCGATGAAGAAACCGCCCCGGACCGCCGCGACGGGCCGGCCGCACGTCCCACCACTGATGAAGACGGAGACGCCTCGTGACCGCGGCCACCTACCAGTACGTCGACCTGCCAGACGCCTCCGTGGTTACCACCCGCGCCCTGCTCACCGCCCGGGAGAACATCACCGATACCGTCGCCGCCCGCGCCATGATGTGTATCCACGGCGGCGCCGGCTTCGGCAAGACTCTCGCGGTCAACACCTGCCTGCGCGAACTCGAGCCGGACGAGGATGTCCGCCGGGTCACCTTCCGGGCCCGGCCCACCGCCCGTGCGGTGCGCTACGAACTGTTCACCGCACTCGACCTGGCCGGCGAACCACCGCGCCACCCCAGCGAGTTCGACCGCCTGCTGAAAACGGCTCTGGCCGAACGCCCCCGTACCTTCCTCGTCGACGAGGCCCAGTGGCTTAACGGGGAGGCGTGTGGATGACCGGGTTATTCGTGAGGTGGGGGTTGCTTTTCTGCAGCTGTCTCGTTGATGGATTCGGTGGCACAGGGGTTGTTCAGGTGCCGCCTTAACCAAGAGTCATTGCTGGTTGGCGGTGGAGTGTGGCGGGGAAGCCGTTTCTTCGGCTGGTCGAGGGCGGGCTCTGCGGCCCTGCTCCCGAGGCCGGGCAGGTACCCGATGTGTGGGCGTTCCAGGCCCGCTGCGTGCAGGCATTCGCCTCGACATGGACAGCGAGAGGCTTCGCTCCCACCACGATCGGCTGCTATACGTCGCTGCTGGAACGGGTGCTGGACCACTATGACCGGCCGGTGTGGCAGATCGAGCCGGCCGACGTGGACGCGATGCTCCACTCCCTGGTGGTGGCGGGGCGGGCGGCGGGGACCAGACGCCAGTACCTGCAGATGCTCCGCACGTTCCTCACCTTCGTCCAGGCCCGCTACGCCACCGAGATCCGCACCCTGTACGGCACCCCGGTGGCCAACCCGCTGGACCGGTTCAACCGGCTGCGCCATGTCTTCGACGACACCCCGCGCACCCTGCCGCCCACCGCCGAGCGCCTCACCGCGTTCTTCGCCTTCGCCCGCCAGCGCCTGACCACTACGTCCGACTACCCGGCCGCGGCAAGGGACTACGCACTGCTGCGCACCCTCTACCACTCCGCTCCCAGAGTGAGCGAAGCCATTCGCTTCGACCAATGCGACGTCCATCCCGCACTCGGCCCGACAGGCAAGCTCCACGTCCGATTCGGCAAGGCGGCCAACACCTCGGGACCCCGCCCGAGATGGGCACCCATGCTCGACGGACTGGACCAGATCCTCGCCTGGTACCTGGGAGACGTACGCCCCTTCTTCCCCGACACCACCCCGCTGTTCTGCGACGCCCACGGCCAGCCGCTGAAGCCGGACACCGTACGCGACCGCCTCTCCCACCTCCTGGACCTGGAAGGCCGCCCCGCAGACGACCGGTTCACCCCGCACGATCTGCGCCGGGCCTGCGCGACCCACCACTACGAGAAGGGCATGGACCTGCTCGCAGTCCAGCAGCTCCTCGGTCACTGGCACATCGCCTCGACGATGGCCTACGTGCGGCCCTCGCTCACCTTCGTCGAAGACGCCTGGCGCCGCGCCACGTCGACCGCCGTCACTAGCCTGGCCGGCTGACCCCAGGGCAGGACACCCATGACCACACCACCCCCTCTGCACGCCGTCGAGCCCGTGACCCCGCCACCGCAGGTGGAGTGGAGACTTCGGATGACCGCGGCACAGCGCGGTATCTGGACCGGCACCGAACTGCGCCGCCTGCTCGCCGAGCGGGCCGGCCTCGAGCTGTCTGCGGCATCGGTGTCCGCCCTGTTCACCAAACAGCCCTCCCAGGTGAAGCTCTCCACCCTGGCCGCCCTGTGCGCCGCCCTGGACTGCACCCCAGGCGACCTGCTTACCGTCGGCGAGCCCGCCATACCCCCACCACCTACACCACGCACCACCCCACCACCTCGACAGCAGCCCGTGCCCAGCCACCGATCCCTGCCACCGCTGTGACCGCACCCCGCCCCGCACACCCCGCGACGGACCCGCCCACGACCACCCGTGCCACACCCTCTCGTGTCAAAGACAACTGCCCGGCCTGCCACCGACTGCGCTGGCTGCACCCCGACACCGGCCGCTGCCCCTGGTGCTCACGCACCTGCACCCTCTGCGGCGCACCACGGCGCTCCGCCCAGGACCTGTGCGCGGCATGCCGACGCCGATCCGCAGGACAACGAGCTCGGGGCCCCTGCCAGCACTGCGGACGCCGACGTGCCCTCGACGCGGCGACCCAGCACTGCCGAGCCTGTACCGACCCCGCTGCCGCCCCGCCCCCGGCCCACTGCGAGCAATGCGGAACCAGCGGCCAGTGGGCCAAAGGCCTCTGCAAGCGCTGCTACGAGCATTCACCCCACACCGTCCTGACCCGCGCGGCCGGCTGGGCCAAGCGCATGCCCGCCCCGCCCTCCTGGTGGAGCGGCCTCGCCGCACACCTCGCAGCGCACCGACACCCGATCTACGCGGCCGACCTCATCGCCACCACCGCGCGCCTGCTCCTCCACGCCGAGTCCTGCGACCCCCGCAGCCTCCTCGCCCGCGCCAAAAGCGATGCCCCCGAACTCGTCGGAGCGCTCACCGACTTCTTCCGCACCCACGGCCACCTCGACCCACCCCCACCCCCACGCCTCGCCGACAGACGAGCAACAGAACGCCGATCCCGCCGCATCGAGTCCACACCCGCCCCTCTGCGCTCCCAGACCGAGAAGTTCGCCGCCTTCCTCCTGCTCCAGCGCGAGCAAGCCGAACACCTGGGGCTACGGCCCAACCAGCTGAAAACCATCGAGATCCGACTCGCAGCCGTCCGCGACCTGGCCCTCCACCTCCACACCGAGGGCCACACGAACTGGGCCAGTGTCACCACCGCCCACATGGAATCCTTCCTGGCCCTCAACCCGGCCCTCCGCGCATCCCGACTCGCGGGACTGCGTCAGTTCTTCGCGTACGCCCACCACGCCAAAGTCATCCTCCACAACCCGACCGACCCCATAACCGCCGTACAGCACAGGGGGTTTCACGGCCCCACCCTCACTCTGACCCAACAGCGCACCCTGTACCAGCGGTGGACCACCCACCACGACATCCACCCGCACGAGGCATTCATCGGCCTCGCCGCCCTGCTCCACGCAGCAACCATCACCGAGCTGCGCCAGCTCACTGACACCGGGATCAACCCCCATCACCACAGCGTCCACTTCCCCGGCAGATCCCTGGCCATCCCGCTCGACGACGCGACCTGGACCGCACTCCAACGCTGCCAAGAACACCGACACCAACTCGGCTCGGACAACCCCCACCTGCTCGTCACCCGGCTCACCCGCACCCACCACGGCCCCGCCGGCGCCGCTCACATCCGCGACACCCTCGCCCCTACCGGCCTCCGGCCCCGCATCCTGCGCTCTACTCGCCTGCTCACCCTCGCCGATGAACTCGACGCTAAGATCCTCACCACCTCACTGGGGATGTCCTACGCAGGAGTCGCCCACTACCGGCCCAGCCCGAACCTCACCAAGCCAATATGACGGTCCGAGCCCGGCGAACCGCTTGAGCTGCTCCTCGCAATGTCTATGTCCACCCAGGCATGGTGCCTTAGCGGTCTCTGGATCACCCCACGCCGTAGAGGGTTGCCTCCCGGCACACGGCAGGCAACCCTCCGCCGGAACTCATGCCCAGTCCACGCCCAGCTCCCGCAGTGCGTCCCGCTGCTCCTGGGCGAGCTTCTCCCGCCTCGATTTGGTGTTGGAGACCCACACACCGAGCCGGACGGCCACGGGTTCCGTCTCACCGGCGACTGTGATTTCTTCGCTGTGCCCCCTTGGTACTGGCCGGTGGGCGCCTTCCCGATCGACCCACTGCGCGAGAGCCGTCAGGCCGCGCTGGAATGCCTGCTGCGCCTTGCCCTGGCTCTTCGCCGTGGGCGCGGCCGCCGGGGCGGGAGAAGGGGCCTCAGCGCCCTTGATGCCCAGCGCGGTCAGCCGCTCGCGCTGCTCTGTGACGGAGTAGTGATCTTCAGGGGGTTGGGCTGTTCTGGTCTGGTGTTCCGTCTTTTGGGGTGGGATTCGGGACGGCTGAAGCGGTTGGGTTCGGGCGTGATGGGCCGGGGCTGGTGAGTGTGTTCGGTTTGGTTGTTCGGGCTCTTGGCCTGTGGTCCGGTAGTTGTGTGGGATTGATCTTGGTTTTCTTGTAGGTGTGGTGGCACGCCCGTAGGTGGCCGTACCAATGCGCCGGGGTGGATGGGGACTTGTGCTGGTCAGTGGCGTGTGTGGGTGAGGAAGGCCCGGAGGGGATCGTTCGCGTTGCTGGCCAGGCGGGGCAGTCCGAGTCGGTGGGCGATGAGGTTGAGGGCCTTGCCGGTGTCGCGGTGTGGCCGGTTCGGGAGGGCGGCGAGTGCGCGGGCGAGGGTGACGGTTTCCGGGTAGGTCACCAGGTCGCGGGTCAGCAGGGCGGGGGAGGCGTTGCCTGTGGTGGTCAGGTGGGGGTTGGCCTTGCAGAGCCGGGTCAGGCGGGTGTGCCAGCGGTGGGTGAGGTGTTGCTGGTGGTCGTACCAGCGGGTGGTGATGGCGCGTGCTGCGGTCCAGGCGGTGGCAGCTCGGGGGTGTCGTAGCAGGCGCTGGTGGGGGCGCGATGTGCGGCGGCGAGTTCGGGCACGCCCTGGATACGGACGCTGGTGGCGAGTCGTGGGTCGGGGGCGGCTTGGTGGTGGCGTGGGCACACCAGCCGGTGCGGCGGCCGATGAACCCAGGCGGTGTCGGTGGTGCCGTGGCTGCGGTGGCGGGTGCACAGGGCGCAGGCGCGGACGGGCTGCTGCTCGGCATCGAGCCGCTTCCAGCGCGCGGCGGCAGCGATGTGGTGGGCGTCGTCGGTGGGTACGAGGCGGGGCAGGGCGCGCGTCAGGTGGGGGAGTGGCGTGCGGGTCAGGACGGCGAGGTGCTGGGTCGCGGTGTGGTTGAGGTGGAGTTCGGCTGCGGGTGGCGTGCCGTGGCGATGGAGGGTGATGTTGGCGCCGTCGAGGAGCTGGGGCAAGGTCAGCTGGTAGGTGTCGGCGAGGCGTTGGGTGTAGGAGGCGGTTGCTTCGCCGGGCAGTGGCCGTACACGGGAGACGCCCGGTGCGGCTGACGGGATCCGCAGCCATGTCCCTGCGGCGACGATGCGCTGTGCAGCAGCGGCCCCTGCCGCGGCGCGGGTTGTGACGTCTGTCCGGCTCACGACGTGCTGGTGTTCCGGCTTCGCGGCCGGGTGCGGGGTTGGTGGTGCTGTTCGGCGAGGTGGTCGAGGCGGATGGCGTCGAGGGTGGTTTTGGTGATGCGTTCGGTGCCGTCGATGAGGGCGGTGATGGCTGCTTGGCGGATGAGGCGGGCGAGGCTGCCGATGCGGCCGGCGGTGCGCTCGTGCAGGTACGGGGCCAGCCGGGGGAGGGTTCCGGGCCGGTGATGGCGCAGATCCAGTGCGGTTTCCATGGCGGTGATGAGGTCGCGGAAGGGTTCTTCGTCGCCGAGGCGGGCGGGGAAGGGGTCGCAGTCGATGAGGGAGGCGCGTCCGGCGAGCTGGGCGCCGCGTACGCCGGTGAACAGGGGCGTGGTGGTGACGTCGATGCCGGCATAGACGAAGGTGGCGCCGATGCGTTCAGTGAGATCTTTGATCAGGTCGGCGCTCTGGGCGCCGGTGGTGGTGCGGGGGTTGAGCCGGTGGATCTCGTCGATCATCACCAGCTGGACTTTGGCGGCGGTGTAGGTGTGGCAGACAGCGTTCGTGATCTGGGTCTGGGACATGCCTGTGGTGACGGGGATGCCGAGGTAGCGGGCGAATTCGATGGCGAGGGTCTTGGCGCTGGCGGCGGGCGGGACCAGGACGTAGGCGACGGGGGCTTGTCCGGCTGCTGCCGTGGCGCCGTGGCGGCGGATGTGGGCGAGGTGGCAGGCGCGGCCGACCTGGAGCAGGGCGGTGGTTTTCCCGGCGCCGGCGGGACCGGTGACGATGAGGGAGGGCCGGGCAGTGACGGTCTGGTGGCGGCCGAGGATCATCAGGGTGCGCACGTTCTTGGCGAGGGCGTCGATGGCGGGGGTGCGCACGGTGACGAACCGCGAGTGGTAGGCCAGGCGTTCCTCGAGGCTGCGGTGCGGTGTGCCGGGTGGGGGAGGAGCTGCCACGGGTGTGGTGGCGAAGGCCTGGAAGCCGTCCCAGGTGGTCACCGCCTGTGGCTGCGGATCAGGGGCGCCGCCGGCACTTGCCGCGGTGCCGGGATTCCGGTGCGCTGTCGACGGGCATGGGCCGGCCGGTGCACCGCTCGTGCTCGACGAGGCGTTCACCACTGCTCGGCTTCCGCTTCGGCGTCCCACAGCCCGTACCCGCCTGCCTCGGGCGGCAGCACGCTCGCGCCCTCCGGCTCGCTAACGTCGGTCTCGTCGGCCGCGGTATCGACACTGATGAGGTCGTCCAGGCTCTCGCTCCAGTCCGGTGCCGGGGCCGGTGCGGTCTCTGCGTCGAGTGGGCGCCGTTGGCCTGGAAGATCGGGCAACTGTGCTGCCGTACCGGCGCGGGAGGCTCTCCGACGGCGGGTTTTCTGCTCGGTCTCGGCGGGGTGGCGGGTGCGGCGCAGGAGCTGGTCGAGGGCGTCGGCGAGGTCGGCCTCATGCTGCTCCCGGTCCCCGCGTTGTTCGACCTCGGCCTGGACGTGGCGCCAGATGGCGTCGTTGAAGGGCTGGTGGACGTGGTCGCGGTGGATCCAGGGGATTTCGTGGAGGTGTCCGTCGGTGAGGCGGACGAAGATCTGGCGGGCGTCGTGGGGGTTGTGGTGGACCTCCCACTTGCCGTCCTTGCTGGTGATGGGGGAGCGCTCGCTGCGGTGGGGGTCGAGGATGTCGTGGTTGTAGGTGCGGTAGTCGAGGCGGATGCCGCGTTCGGTGATGGGCTGCCAGCGCACGGGCAGCAGTTCGAGGTAGTCGGCCCCGGTCAGCGGCACAGGCACGTAGCCGCTGATGGTGATCAGTGCGGCCCACATTTGGTTCGGGGTGAGGGCGGTTTTGGGCAGGACGGGGTGGCGCAGTCCGTCGTGGGGACGGTTCTGCCAGCCGCAGGTGATCCACTCGTCGAGGAAGTCCTGCAGCTGCCCAATCGTCCAGCGGGCCTCGGCCGCGGTCTTGGAGCCGCGGCGCTGGGGGTTGGATCCGGTGTGGCCGGCGACGTGCTGGCAGAACAGGTCGTTGATCGAGCCGAAGGTCCGCTCCACCACGGCCTTGGCCTGCGGCCGTCTCGGTGGAGCGGGCTGCACGTTTACCCCGAGCGTCTCGCAGGCGGCGACGAAGCCCTGCGAGAGGTAGATCTTGCCGCGGTCGACGACAATCGTCTCGGGCACGATCACCGGCCGCGCGGCCGCGCCCTCCAGGCGCTTGTCCAGCGACAGCATCCGCTCAAAGGGCACTTCGGCCCGCGACAGGTGAAGCGAGGTGGGCCAGGTCGGCCGAGCAGGGTGGGGAACAGCCATTTCCGCCAGGAGGAGGGCGGCGTCGACGGCTTTGGTGCTGTGCGGGCGCAGGATGGCGGCCAGGATGGAGCGGGTGGCGACGTCGACGGCGATCGTCAGCTCCGGCCGGCCCAGGCTGCCGCCCTCGAGGACGGCCATGATGTCCAGACGGGTGGTGTCGATCTGCACCTGCTCCCCGGGCCGCAGCACCACCGGCGCTGCCGACGAGGCGCGGGCGGGTGCGGTGGCGGTACGCGCGGGCCGACCCGGACGATCGGCCGGGTCGGCCAGCACACTCACCAGCCGGTAGAACGACGACCGCGACGGCATCTCCACCACCCCGCGCCCGTGCGTATCCTCCAGGATCTGCCCGACCAGTACCTGCAGTCCCTTCACCGTTCCCTTCGACCGGCCCCGCTGGCGCCGCAGCGCCTCCAGCACAGCAGCCACGACCCGCTCGTCGGCATACCCCGTCGGATGACGCCCACGGGCCGGCACCGCACGCTTGTCGACCAGCCCCCACAAACCCTGCTTGCGGTAGGCGTGCCGCATCCGC
Organism: Streptomyces sp. NBC_00440; assembly: GCF_036014215.1. Lineage (NCBI taxonomy): Bacteria > Bacillati > Actinomycetota > Actinomycetes > Kitasatosporales > Streptomycetaceae > Streptomyces > Streptomyces sp. NBC_00440. The sequence continues at coordinate 7,616 of NZ_CP107921.1, read as the reverse complement.
TGCACCGTCGTAGGCGTCACCCGGGCGAAGCCGAGCGCTGCCAGTTCCTTCGCCTTGGCCGCGTCCCGCTGCGCCAGCGTCCACCGCTCGGGGTCGTACTCCGGCCGCATCGTCTGGGCGTCACGGCTGCCCGGGGCATGCGGCAGCCCGGTCTCCACTTCCCGGATATGGGGCAGCCAGGCCAGCGCCCGCTGCTGGGCCGCCACCGGAACGGTCTCGAACAGTCCCCACTGCGGCACCGCGTCCGGCGCCCGCGCGCCCACTACTTCGAAGCCCGGGTCGGCGAACAACCGCCCCAGCAGCAGGCTCGTTTCGGTGCCGTCCTCCTGCAGCAGGTAGACCTGCTGGCCCTGCAAGGCGGCGACCTGCCAGGTCTGTCCCCGGTAGGCGACGTGCGCGCCGACCTCCACCACCGGCCGCGGGCTCCTACCGAGTGTGCTGCCCACTGCGCTCGCCCCTTCCTTGGCTGCCGCCGGCGCCCAGCTGCTTTTCGACGCCCCCACCAATGCGTTCTGCGTCAGAGCAGACCAGCGCCTCCTCGTGCAGCGGCTCATCAAGAGGCGTCGTCAGATGCCCGCACCACAGCGCGTGATAGACAGCCGGCAGCACTTGCAGCGGATCGCCTACTGCGGCTGCGCCGCCGGCCAGCGGCCGGGGCCCGGCGAACGCTTCGGCCAGCGTGGCCCGCAGCCCGGGCGGGCCCTGATTACGTGGGTGGCGGTAGCCGGCCAGCCACCGCAAGTTCGCCGCCACCACCGCTGGAGGTGGCTCAAGGCGCCGGTAAGCCCAGCCCACGCGGGCACACGCCGCCTCCAGGACCATCCGCGCCCGCTGCGCCCTGTCTGCCCCGGTGGTCGGGCTGGAGGGGCAGTCGGCGAGCAGGCCGGTGCCTTCGGTGTACCGGGCGAACAACTGAGGCACCCACGAGCGCACCCGCCCGTCGGGATCCCGCCACAGCAGCCGTACCGGACGTGCGGACAGGCCGGTCACGTCCGGATTCCGGTCCAGGACCATCAGCTGGGTGCGCATTGCTGCCGAACCGTGTACGACGTGCCGTCCGGTGGTCGCCGACCACCACCAGCCCGGCCCCCACCGGCGGCCCGGAACGACCGGAAACGCGGATACCGGCGCGAGGTCCTCGAACCGCACCGATGCCGTCGCCTGATCCCACGGCAACTGCGTCAACTGCCCGGCGGCCGTGACGAACGCGGCCTCGATTCCCGCACCGCCGCCCCCTGCGGTAGCCTGCTGCACCCGCCTGCCGTGCTCGTGCCCCTCCACACTCAACAGCCAAGTGCATGGGTGGCTGCTGAACGCCGTGATCTGGATCCGCCACCCGAACGGGTGAACGGCGGCCGCGACGCCGAGCTCCTGCACCCGTGGTCAGACCAGGGAGGTTCTCAGTTCCTGCAGGAGCCGCTGTTGGCCGGGCAACAAGGCGTGGCGTTGAGCGAGTTGCTCGCTGAACCAGGAGCGCAGCTTGGGCGGTGGTTCGAGGCCGGCGATGAGCAGGAGACGCAGATGGTGGTAGTCGCGCTGCCAGGCGAACGCCCACGGAGGGAACCACCACGGATCCAGAGCAGCGAGGGCCTGCATGCCCGGCCACGGAGCCGGTGTGCGGCGCGCGTGGGCTCCGGCCTCTCCGCGTTTGCTGGTGAGCCACCTTCCCAGCGGGAACCCGTTGTGCTGAACGGGGTGCGGCAGCGCCAGGTGGCCGTGAACGCCGACGTAGTCCCGGGCATGGGCCAAGCCCACGGCGAAGTCGATCCGGGCGCCGGTGGGGTGGTACCACGCGGTCTGCCTCGCTTGTGCGGCCTCGGCGGTGACGCCCATCTCCCGCAGTAGATCTTGCTGGCGGGGGTGGAGCTCTTCGAACAGGGCGCACTGCGCGTACAGCCATGATCTGGCAGACGCCCCCACCCCGGCGAAGCCATCCCCCGGCACCAGCAGCTGATTGCTGCCGCACTGCTTGCGGGCGTGGTGGTAGGCGCGTTGCCATGCCATGGGCCACGGCGGGTTCCACCACGGGTCGATGGCGGACAGTGCACGGCTCCGGTCGGTTTCCTTCTCCGCCATACGGGCCCGGCTGCGTTGGCTCATCAGCCACTGCCCAAGAGGAAAACCGTCCTGCCGCGTGCTCTTGGACGTGGCGAGGTGGCCGTGGACGGCGGCAAAGGCTCGGGCGTAGTCCAGGCCGGCCGCGAAGGCCTGAGCAAGGCTGTTACGGCGAGGGCGTGCTGAGCGGGCGTGCGCGGGCCGGATTCCGAGATCTGCGAGCAGGCGTTGCTGGCCCACGTGGAGGTCGTCGTACCGGGAACACTGCTCATGGAGCCACTCGCCCAAGGCGAGGCTGGTGCCGGGGAATCCTGCCGTGGCGTCAACGAGGCCATGCTTTTGAACGTGTACCAGGGCGCGGTGGTACGTCCGTCGCCAGGAGATGGGCCAGGGACCATTCCACCAGGGATCGATGCGATGCAACGCCTGCGCCCGCTCGATGGGGAGCGCTGCTACTCCGGTTCTCTGATTGGCCAGCCACGGCCCCAGAGCAAAACCCTCGTGACGGCCGTACTTGGGAACAGCGAGATGCCCGTGACGCGCCGCGTAGGAACGGGCGTGTGCCAAGCCGACCTGATACGCCTGCTCTGCACGGGACTGCCTTCCTCCTACCGGAGCACTGCCGACGTGCTGGAGGCGCAACTCCCGCAGCTGCGCCGCAAGCCCACGAGGCCGGTGCGCGACCGGAACCGCCCACACCTCTTCCTCGGACACTGCTCCGCGCTCCCGCCGCACACACGCCCGCACCCAGGCGAACAAGGCTCCTGCACTGGAGGAGGCAAGCTGTTCCACCAGCCACGGGCGGCCCAGACGGCGAGCCAGCTCGGTCAGCAGACGGGGAACCTCGGCCAACGTGTGCGGCATCTGACCGTGCGTGTCCTCTAATACGCGTTGTCGCCACAACCGGTCACATAGAACCGTCGTGACCGCGACAGCCTCGGGATACGTCACCACGTCCCGGGCGAGCACCGCCACCTCACCCTCGGGGAGATCGGCACAGACACGACCAAGACGCGCCGGCCAGATCACTTCGTCCCGCCGGCCCGCGTCCCACCAGGAGGCAACGACCGCCTGGGCCACGGCAAAAGCGCTCTCGCACGAGCCCCTACGGCGCAGCATCGGCAGAAGGCGCTCGTGCGCACGTATCACCTCCGGTAGCCCGGAGAGGCTCACCTGGCCTTCGACCAGCGTGGCTCTGTCCAGCGCCAGTGAGTCGAGGGACCAGCACTGGTGCCTGATGCAGATCCTTGAACGCAGGTCGCAGTACAGACGGACAGACCAGGGAGCGCCTGTCCGGGCCGCCGTACACAGACGGCATCCCAGCATGACGGCAGGAACTGTGCTGCCGGAGGCGAAGCGCACGTTCGGCTGGTCACCGTTCGCCTTCGCGTCAGCGCCCCCATCCCAGGAAGGCAGCGCGCGGGACAGATGCGACTCCGGCACCTGGCAGAAGGAAGCCAGCCGGCGCCGCACCGCGGACGCCAGGAACAACTCGCCGACGAGACAGCCCTCTCCCCAGACACCACGCACGCCAGGGCCCGCCATCGCAGACAACAGGCCCGTCACAGTGACGTTGTAGCGAGAGGCCAGCCGATTCACGAATGACATCGTCGTTTCACCTGCCACCGGGGCCAGCCGGACGACACCGGACACAGGCCACGAGGAAAACGAATCCGTCACTTGACACTCCACAGCTTCACCGGCGTGCGCGACCGGCATAGGGCTCCCACTGCCTCTACGCCGCCCATTCCATGCCGAGCCCCCGTAGCGCGTCCAGCTGCTCCGGGGTGAGCTTGTCGCGCCTCGCGCGGGTGTTCGATACCCACACGCCTAGCTTGACGACCACCGGCTCCGTCTCGCCGTCAACCGCGATCTCCTCAGCGTGGCTGCGGGGTACCGGCCGGTGGGCACCCTCCCGCTCTACCCACTGGGTGAGGGCTGCCAGTCCACGCTGGAACGCCTGCTGCGCTTTGCCCGGCCCCTTCGCCGCAGGCGTTGCCGCCGGGGCAGGAGACGGGGTCTCAGTGGGCTGCACCCCCAGCGTTGTCAGCCGTTCCTGCTGTTCGGCGGAGAACTGTGTCCAGGTGCTCGCTTCTCTTTGCCGCATGAGCCATCGTCCGATGTCGTCGCCCTCGAAGAGCACGCCGGGTTGGATGTCGGGCAGGTGGCCGTCGGCGTCGGCGAGGTCGGAGAGGACGCGGTAGTGCCGCTGCCAGTCGAGCGGCCAGGGGCAGTTCCAGTCCGGGTCGATCGCCGCCAGCTGCGCGGCACGCACCGCCGCTCGCTCCGGGTCCTTGCCCAGGCCGTTCTTCTGCCCCTTCCGCCGGAGGTTCGCCAGGTGCTGCCCGATGGGCACCATCGCCTCGCCCTCGCCCCAGACGGCGTCCTGCCGGGGTGCGAGGTGTCCGGTGGCTCGCCGGTAGGACCGGAACGCGGCGAGTTTGTTCTCCCACGCTTCGTCGCCGGGTTCCCACACCATCCCGGCGTCGTCGAGGAGCTCCTTGCGGTGGGGGTCGAGTTCGCCTGTGCGCTGGGCGCGGCGTTGCTGGTGCACCCACCGGCCCAGGGGGTAGTCCTTCGTCACGCCGACTGCGGTCTCGGTGTCGTACGGCACGGCGTACAGGCCGGTGATCTCGTTCTCGGTACGCCAGCGGATGAGGGCTTGGTAGCCCTCCAGCCAGACGAGGGATTCGGGCCGGATGACGCGGCAGCGGGTCAGAGCAGCGATGTTGGCGGCGTCCCGGGGAGAAGCAAAGTTGACCACGACCGAGGTGACCCGGTCGACCTCCTGCTGCGCCTCGTCGCTCGCCTCTTGCCCGTCTCCGTTCTGCGCCCCGGTCGCGGGGGTGGGGCGGACGTGGATGCGCCGCCGCTCGGCGCCGCGGGTCAGGGCGTGGGAGGCGAGCTGGTCGACCATGCGTTCCGAGTGCGAGCGCAGGGCTTGGAGGATGTCGACCAGGGGTTGGTAGCTGGCCGAGGCGATCATGTCCTTCGGGTCCTCCTCGGGCTGGAGGAAGACAGGGATGATGATCCGGGCGGTCTTGGTCGTGCCGTCCGGGTTGGGGCGCAGGGCGCGTCCGATGTTCTGAACGACGTCGACCTGGGAGCTGCGCGAGCCGACGATGCACACGGCCTCGACCCCGCGCAGTCCGGTGATATCGACCCCGACCCCGAGCGCCCGTACCGAGGAGAGGAACGCCCGGTGTACGCGTCGGTTCTGGGCGTTGATGCCGTTGGCGAACCGGTGGATCACCGCACGCCGGTGCGCGATGGGATGGTCCCCGCACAGCCAGTCCGCCCATACCCGGTCCGGAGGCACGTGACGGGCCTCCTCCAGCTCGTACAGCTCAGCATCGATCGACGACGCGGGCAGTTCCTCCGCCCCGGCCAGCGCCGCCGCGGAGGCCTCGGCGGTATACAGTTCGGCGGCCGTGCGCGGCATCTGCTCGGCGAACGCGGCCGCCTCCTCCACCCGCTGGTGGAACACCATGGTGGTGTGCAGATTCTGCTGCGCCGCGTGCTCCAGCAGCGCCGCTTGGAGCAGGGCCATGCGCCGGCCACGCAGGGTGTCCCCGGACAGGCCCAGGACCGGGTCCGGGTCGCGGATCTCCAGCACGTCGATCTCGAACCCCGCAAGGATCGAGCGTTCCACTGCCTCCGCCAGACCGAGATCAAAAATCCGGGTGCCGTAGGTGCTGGAGTCATCCTCCATCGACGCGATCACCACCTCCCGGCCGTCCCGCCCGCGCTGCGGCCGGGGCGCGGCGAGGATCCGCGGGGTGGCGGTCAGGTAGAGCCGGAAGTCGACAGGGATCCGACTGTTGTCGTGGATCGCCGCCCACGGCCGCCCCATGTCTCCGGCCGTCATGTGCCCCTCGTCCAGAATGGCCAGGTCAAACGGAGCCATCCGCTGCCCGTACAGCCGCTCCCCGCCGGCCAGAGCCGATTCCAACGGCCCAGGGACAGTCCGGCGACCAGTGACGTCGGCGGGGTCCTCGCGGTCCACGAGGGAGGCGTAGGTGGCGAACACGACCACCGGCCCGGTCCCGGCCCACAGGGCGAGCTGGATCGGGTTGGTGGTGGTGCGCACTCCGAGCTGCTCCAGGACCTCGTCCTTGTCCACCGAGCAGACTGCGACCATCGGCGCCCGGTGCCCGACCCGCCGCCAGGACTGGGCACTCTGCACGATCAGGTCCAGCGTGGGCACCATCACCAGAATCCGCCCGCCCGGGAAGTACTCCAGAGCGCATGCAGCGGTGGTGATCGTCTTGCCGGACCCGGTCGCAGACACCCCCATCGCACGCGCCCCTTCCGGAGGAACAGGCGATCTTGCAGGAAATCCAACCCAGTTACGAAAACTCAACTTCTGGTCGACCTGGTGTTCCTTGAGCGGAACCAAAAGCATTTTCAAGCCCTCCCTAATACTTGTCCCTGATGTCTTTCAGAGGGCCGCGTGCGGAGTGCAGGCCGCGCCCGAGTCATTCCAGATCGACGCATCCGCCTTGTGCCAGCCGCCGGGCTTTCCGTCTTTGAAGGGAGGCTTGTCGTCCGGGTCGTAGTGGCCGGCATTGAGTGTGCAGACGACGTAGTCCCCGTCGCTGTTCACGGTTCGCGCGGTGCACAGAGCGCCGGCCTCGCCCAGCGCCGCCAGCACCCGGCGCCACTGCGTGGTGTTCGGATGCGTGCGCGGCAGCACAGTCCCCCGGACGAACCTCTCCAGCCGAACAAGGTCCGACCGCTCACGCCGCCTCACGCCCGCCAGATGCACGGCCAGCTCAGCGGCCCCGGCCGACCTGCCGGCACGCCGGGACCAGTCACGGTCCGCGATGCCCACCAGGGCCTCGCTCACGGCCGTTACGCCTTCGTCCCAGCCGTTCTCGAAGACCGGGCCCCGGCAGGCCGGCGCCATGCCGTCCAACTCGACCACCTCGCCGGCGGCCCCGGCGACCGCTCCGGCCTCCAGGGAGGCCAGCAGGTCGTCCGCCTCAGCCGCGGGCACGCCCTGCGCCTCCAGGAGCGCGAACAGCTTCAACCGGGCGTTGGTGCCCGCCGTCTGATACTGGCTCACCCTGCGCACAGAATCGCTGCTCAGCGCGGGGCCCGTTCCGATAGATTCGCTGTGACCAGTCATCGACGGGCCGTTCCTCTCGAATATTAAGGGGTCTCTGGGCGACTGTTGGGTGTCCTATATTTTCGCCAACGGTACATGCTGCATCAATTTGATGCAGCGATACACTAGAACCCACACGAACGAGCGACCCCTCCTCCTTGCAGCCAGCCCGGCCCGCGTCAGCGGGCCTTGAGGCCCTGGAGGCGAAGCCGGAGGGGCCGTTGGGCGGGGGAGCGCAGCGGACCCGCTTGGCCAGGTTGGAGCGCAGCGGAAACCTGGCCACTTGGGCGCAGCCCAAGGAGGCTCGGGAGCGCAGCGGACGGGCCGTCAACCATCCCGCGCAGCGGGATGGTTGCACGAGTGGCGCAGCCACTCGTTGGCGCTCACGCGGAGCGTGAGCGCAACACCCGGGCGCAGCCCGGGTGTTCGCTTGCACATCGCGCAGCGATGT